>CAYVQC010000023.1:0-8435 GCA_964453995.1 uncultured Bacteroidales bacterium
CGGTCAACTGAGAAGGCCCCCGATCCATGATCAGGGGTTTCTTATTTCATCCTTTTCTTTTTACAGTACCATTCTGCTGGTAGAATCCCCCTGATCCCTGTTTTTTTTTGTTTATCAGCTTCCTGATAGCCAGGAGAACAACAATTGCAACACATACTATCACCATGATCCATTTGAAAAGGGTAAAAAACCCGGCCATAGTGGCAAGCCAGGGTAATTCGCCGGGATAATGGAGGAGCAATAAGATGATGGTGGTGTTCTCAAGGTAATCCAATATGAAGATTGCCAGGGGAAGCAATGAAAGTTGTTTTTTGCCCGCAGAAAGACGGTATATGAGGGCAACGAGCAACAATGTGTATGCTACCGGGTAAAGGTAGTCGAGCAAAAGAGTGACTGTCAGGTAGGCAGACCTTCCTGCTTCACCCAGGGATGTAAATATCTCATAGAGTCCCTCAGCTGTATAAAAAATCTGTGTATCAGGAATGCTTGTAGCTATACCCGACGAATACCAGGCAAATGCGAGGTTGAACATTAGCGTAACGAGGATGAGAATGATAATGCTCCGCGTAGTTGTAAGTTTACGAATGAAATTTTGCATATGTTCTGGTTACAATAAAAATTTGGTATTACAGGATTATTGGTTGAAAAATATGCATCTGGTGGCTTTCCAAATTTAAATAATATTTCCCGAATGGACGTTTAACCCTGAGGCTGTGGATTTTTAACGCATGCTGTGGAAAAAATCCTCAAAAAAATCAATAGTAGGTTTGCGCAAACCATTGCAAAAAAACTGCATGAAGCTTATTGAGGCGTCATTTTTAAAGACAAAATAATTGCATGCATTTCTGGCATAATTTTTTCATTGTTAAAATCAAAAATTAACCCTCGTTAGTCGAAAAAAATATCAGATTGGATAAAAAACATGCATATTTAGTAATGTAATTTTTCTTCATGTTGTTTTGGTTAGATGATTGGTGCCCCGACAATTTTATTGCCGGGGCTTTTTCTTGCTTTTTGTATCTTCGCAGGGGCAAACCAGGATTCCCTGTAAGGGGGTTTTCCCTTCAAAAAACATCGTCATCAAAAACACAATCAGCACCATGAGTTCTTCGCCCCTTCTTAGTATACGTGAACTTAGTATCGGTTTTCAAACGGATGAAGGTTTTACTCATGCCGTTGAAGGGGTGGGATTCGATCTTGCCCAGGGGACAACACTGGGGTTGGTGGGTGAGTCGGGAAGCGGGAAATCAGTAACTGCACTTGCCATTATGGGGTTGCTGCCACGAAGAACTACCCGGCTTCTTGGAGGAGAAATTCTTTTTCATCATCCACAACTTGGCACCATTGATCTGCTGCAGCAGGGGGAAGTACAAATGCAACACATCCGGGGCAGGTATATCGGGATGATTTTTCAGGAGCCAATGACTTCGCTAAACCCTGTGAAACGCTGTGGATGGCAGGTGATGGAGAGCATTTTGTGGCACAGGATAACCGGTGAGAAGCAAGCCAGAAAGAAAGTACTTGGCTTATTTGAGGAGGTAAAACTGCCAGACCCTGAAGGCGTATTCAAAAAATATCCGCATGAACTATCGGGTGGGCAACGCCAGAGGGTGATGATTGCCATGGCCATTGCGTGCAATCCTTCCATTCTCATAGCAGATGAGCCTACTACAGCGCTTGATGTTACGGTACAAAAAAGCATTCTAAACCTGTTAGCAGAGCTTCAGACCCGGCACAACATGAGTGTATTGTTTATTTCTCATGACCTTGGCGTGGTAAATTCCATTGCCCTGCAGGCTGCCATCATGCGCAAAGGCCGTGTAGTGGAATCGGGTGGTGTGTCGCAGGTATTTCACCAACCGGAGCATCCCTATTCCCGGGGGTTGGTGTCGTGCCGCCCACGCACCGATGTACGCCTTGAACGCTTGCCCGTTGTTGCTGACTTTGAAGCGGCTGAAGGGAAGGATATTCCAATGTTTCATCCGGAAGATCCGGCTCAACGTGTAGTTCGTCATCAAAAGATATATGCACAGCCGCCTTTGCTAGAGGTAAAGGGACTCACAGCCGCCTTTGCAGTAAAAAAAGGGTTGTGGGGCCAACCCCGTAAGTGGTTTCATGCTGTAAATGAAGTGAGCTTCTCGGTTTTTAAGGGAGAAACTCTCGGGCTGGTGGGGGAGTCTGGATGTGGAAAAACCACCCTTGGCCGTAGTTTGCTAAGGCTATTTGACTTCCAGAAAGGAGACGTGATTTATAAAGGAACCAACCTTGCCAGCCTTACGAAAGAAAAGCTTCGTAAGCTCAGGCCGCGGATACAGATTATCTTCCAGGATCCTTATTCTTCCCTTACTCCCGGCATACAGGTGGGTAGCGCAATACTGGAGCCCATGCGCGTACATAATATTGGTGCTGATGATCAGCAGCGCAGAAGAAAGATCATCTCCCTGCTGGAGAGGGTAGGGTTGGAGCCCAGGCATTACCATCGTTACCCACATGAGTTTTCGGGTGGTCAACGCCAGCGTATTTGTATAGCCCGTGCCCTGGCCCTCGATCCTGAATTCATCATTTGTGATGAGTCTGTGTCAGCACTGGATGTTTCGGTACAGGCCCAGGTGCTCAATTTGCTCAACGATCTGAAAAGAGAATTTGATCTTACCTACATTTTTATCTCCCATGACTTGTCAGTAGTTAAGTATATGTCGGATAGAATTATGGTGATGCAGAAAGGGGTTATAGTGGAAAGTGGTGAGGCCGATGTGCTTTATAATAATCCATCCAATGAATATACCCGTAAATTAATTTCTTCTGTATTGTCCTGACATCAGGAAAAGATACATTTCATCTCCCAAAACAAAGAGGCTCCATCATTAAGATAAAGCCTCTTGCTTAGGTTATAGAAAAAAACTTCCCCTTATTTTACAAGAGTAATAGTAATCTCAGCAGTAAGGTCGGGATAACTCTCAAAAAGCCCCAGCTCCTCTTCACTCAGGCCGCCCATGGCTATCAGTTCAGCCTGGGTAAGGTTTTGCTCTCCTACAACTCTTGTATCGGTCATTGTTGTAAGGGTGAGGTTCATGGTGTAGTTTTCCACCGGGTCGGTAATGGCCAGGGTATTGCCCGTAAGTTCCCAGGTGAAATCCTCACTGACGCCATCATCGGTGGCAGTACCTGTGCCATCGGCTTCAAAAACGATGGTTACAGGGTCATTGTCCTCAAAGGTAAAGTTATCTAAGTCTTCATCTCCCAGGTCAATAACCATTAGACTTGATTCCTGGGTCCATGTTCCAACCATGCTGAAATCATCTTCGTCGTCTTTGCTGCATCCGCTAAAAGCGACAATCATTGCTGTTAAAGCAAAAAGAAACAATCTTGTTTTTTTCATAATGTTGTTTTTTTAAGTTTAGGTATACCAAAGTTAATAAAACTATTTGGGTAGGCAAATACCAAAAACACTTATAAAATGTTTATAAATGATGAAAAAAGCATTATAATTTAAGAAAAAAACAGGATGTTCAATTTTTGGGCTGTTTTTTAAAACACTGACGGCAAAGGGGTTCATAAGATTCTTTTTCGCCCAGCATAACCAGTTTATCACTGTGTACGATCCGGTGGGAGAAATGAGCCAGGTTGCCGCATTTAACGCAAATGGCGTGCACTTTGGTGATATATTCGGCAACAGAGAGCAGCTGTGGTATAGGGCCAAAGGGTTTTCCTTTAAAATCCATATCCAGTCCTGCCACAATAACCCGAATGCCCGAGTTGGCCAGCTGAGAGCAGACATTGGGCAGTTCTGCGTCAAAAAACTGGGCTTCATCAATCCCCACCACATCTACCTCATTGGCAAGCAGGATTATATTGGAAGATGAAGGTACCGGAGTAGACATGATTTCCCTGGCATCATGCGAAACAACTTTTTCTTCGTCATAACGCACATCAATGGCTGGCTTAAAAATTTCCACGCGTTGGCGTGCTATTTTTGCACGCTTCAATCTGCGGATCAGTTCCTCAGTTTTTCCTGAGAACATGCTCCCACAAATCACCTCTATCCACCCCCGGGTGGTATCAATATCTTTTTCAAGAAACATGAAAGGATTTTTACTTTTCTTTGTTAACTTTACGGGTTTTCATTAAGCATGGATGCTTTAGTACCTGGAAAACCTCTGCAAATATAAACCTTGTACCACAATAAGAATTCAATTTTTTCGCTTTTATTTTTTACCCAAAACAGACAAATCATATTATGAGTATTACACAAGTGAAGGAGAACATCATAAACCTGTTGGAAAGTATTATTCGCCGGTCTGAGATGATCGAAAAACAGTCAGGAAGAAGAAACCTCGTGGACATTGATATTGCCATGGAAGATATCAGGTTATTGTACCGCGAAATGGATCGCTTGCGCAAGTATACCGAAGCAGATATGGATTCATCTTTTCTGAAAGAACCCCAAGAAAAGCCGGTCGGAATGAGGAAAGAATCAATTCCCCCATCAAAGCCACAACCAGAACCTTCTGCACCAGACGATCATCCTGCAGGGCACAAACCGGAAGATGATGAAGAAGAAACCGGTTTGGGCGAAATACCTCATATCCACAGAGAAGAACCTGCCGAAAAGGAAGAACCCGTTGAAGACTCAGATCCGGTAGCCCCAGGCATTACAACCATTACCGAAGATAAACCCGTTAAAGAAGTTCCGGAGAAAGAGGAAATACAACCTGAAAAAGAGAAGGAAAAGGAGAAAAAGGATGAAGTGCGCAGCACCACTGTGGCATCAGAAACAAAGGAGCCTGCTTCCATAGTACCCCCTGCTTCGCGCCGGGACAGCAATGGCAATGGATCAGCCAAACCTGCTGATCCACCAAGACAATTGGTGGGAGAGATGTATTCTGCCGGAAAAAGCTCGATCCATGAAAGACTTGCCCAGATCCGTGATGACAAAAGCATAGGGGCACGAATGCAGCAAAAACCTGTTGCCAATATTAAAGAGGCTATCGGTATTAATGAAAAATTTCTCTTCATCAATGAGCTTTTCAGCGGAGATCTGAAAGCCTATAATGACGCCGTTCAACAGCTCAACAACTGTTCTTCCATACAGGAAGCCTTTGAATTGCTCAACAGGTATACCGAGGATTTTCAGTGGGATGGCCAGCGCTCGGCCGAAACCATTGAGAAATTTGCCAATATTGTGCAACGCAGGTATATGTAATGAACGAAGTCCTGGTGCAGTTCTTATTCTTATAGCCTCAAGCCAAACGAACCTGAGAAATGGGTCATTTGTACATAATTCCCACTCCCATAGGAAACCTGGATGATATCACTTACCGGGCTGTAAAAATACTTGCCCAGCTAGATCTGCTGCTGGCAGAAGATACCCGTAAAACAGGAATTCTCCTGCAGCATCATGGAATAAAGGTAAAGATGATGTCGCACCATCAGCACAATGAACACCAAACCCTGCCGGTGCTGATAAGTAAATTGCTTGCAGGAGCCTTGGTAGGCCTGGTAAGTGATGCCGGTACGCCATCGGTTTCTGATCCTGGCTTTTTGCTGGTACGCGAGTGCATTCGCAATAGTATTCCCGTAGAATGCCTGCCCGGGGCAACTGCCTTTGTGCCTGCACTGGTAAATAGCGGTTTGCCTTCTGACCGGTTTTGTTTCGAAGGGTTTCTTCCGGTCAAAAAAGGGAGAAAAACCCGCCTGGAGCAACTACAGGAAGAAACACGTACCATGGTTTTGTATGAATCGCCGCATAAGCTATTGAAAACCCTTGCTGACCTGGGAGAGTTTCTTGGCACGGACAGACAGGCAACCGTAAGCAGAGAGCTTACCAAAATTCATGAAGAAACCATAAGGGGCAGTTTGGAAGAACTGATCCAATACTATTCTACCCATACCTTGAAGGGAGAGATTTGCATTGTTGTTTCAGGTTCAGATGGGCGTAGTGGAAAAAAAGAAAAGACCCCGGACTAACCAGAGTCTTTTTTGGGAAAATATCTTCAGTTGGAATTAGCAGCAGTTTCAACCAAAAATCATTCATCAAGTTTAAGCACTGCCATGAATGCCGATTGAGGCACTTCCACATTGCCTACCTGGCGCATCCGTTTCTTTCCTTTTTTCTGTTTTTCCAGCAGTTTTCTTTTACGGGTAATATCACCACCATAACATTTTGCCGTAACGTCTTTGCGGAGAGCTTTTATGGTTTCGCGGGCAATGATCTTGGCCCCGATGCCTGCCTGTATGGCAATATCATACTGCTGGCGGGGGATAAGCTTGCGAAGTTTCTCACAAATCTTTTTGCCAAATTCATAGGCATTCTCACGATGTATCAGTGCTGACAGGGCATCTACATGATCACCATTGAGAAGAATATCTAGTTTTACCAATTCAGACTGACGGTACCCGATGGGATGATAGTCGAAAGAGGCATAACCTCTTGATATGGTTTTGAGCCTGTCATAAAAGTCGAATACGATCTCTGCAAGAGGCATTTCAAAGGTGAGTTCTACCCTGTCGGTAGAGAGATAAACCTGGTTTTTGATGATTCCCCGTTTATCCATGCAAAGCGACATAATGGCCCCGATATAATCTGATTTGGAAATGATCTGGGCCCTGATATAGGGTTCCTCAATATAATCGAGAACATTGGGGCCGGGCATATCAGAAGGGTTATTGACAATGATCTTTTCTCCCTTTTTGGTAAAAGCATGATAGGAAACGTTGGGAACCGTTGTTATCACCGTCATTTCGAATTCACGTTCCAGGCGCTCCTGTACAATTTCCATATGAAGCATCCCCAAAAAACCGCAGCGGAAGCCAAAGCCCAGGGCGGCAGAAGATTCGGGTTCAAAAGTGAGCGAGGCGTCATTGAGCTGTAGTTTCTCCATAGCAGTACGCAGCTCCTCAAAATCATCATTTTCTACCGGGTAAATACCGGCAAATACCATGGGTTTTACATTCTCAAACCCAACGATAGGTTCTTTGGTGCCACCGGTAACGTGCGTGATTGTATCACCAACTTTTACTTCCCTGGCTTCCTTGATTCCTGAAATTATGTAGCCTACATCACCGGCAGAAATGGTTTTGCGGGGGTGTTGGGTTAATTTCAGTACCCCTACTTCGTCGGCATCATATTCTTTTTTGGTGGCCATGAATTTAACATGGTCGTTTTGCGAGATTTTGCCATTGAACACCCTGAAATAAGCGATCACCCCTCTGAAAGAGTTGAAAACAGAATCGAAGATGAGGGCTTGCAGCGGTGCATTAGGGTCTCCGGTAGGTGGTGGAACTTTGCTTACGATCGCCTCAAGGATCTTGTCCACTCCAAAACCGGTTTTTCCGCTGGCAGGGATGATCTCATCCACATCGCAGCCAATAAGATCAATAATCTGGTCTGATACTTCTTCAGGCATGGCACTGTCCAGGTCCATTTTGTTAAGTACAGGAATAATTACCAGATCGTGTTCCAGTGCAAGATAAAGGTTAGATATGGTTTGGGCTTCGATGCCCTGGGTAGCATCAACAATAAGCAGGGCTCCTTCGCAGGCAGCAATGCTGCGGGATACTTCGTAGCTGAAATCCACATGTCCGGGGGTATCAATAAGATTCAGGATGTATTTTTCGCCATCCTGCTCATATTCCATCTGAATGGCATGGCTCTTAATGGTAATTCCCCGTTCGCGTTCCAGGTCCATACTGTCCAGCAACTGATCCTGGAACTGACGGTCGGAGATCGTGTTGGTGAACTGCAGGAGCCTGTCGGCTAAGGTGCTCTTACCGTGATCGATATGAGCAATAATACAAAAGTTGCGGATGTTTTTCATAGCCTGCAAAATTACAACTAAATTTGATATCTTTTGCTGAAATGCACTGGTCAGCAATGCGAAAGTGAAAAATGATTCCAGGCCTTGATGGGCCCTTGCGGTGTAAACAAAAGAACATGCAGGGTGTTTATCCGGTGAGTGAATAAATCATTAATTTTGACGTTAGTGTAAAGTACAGAACAACAATCAACCAATAACTATAAAAAATTAAAAGGAAAACAATTATGTTTACAATCACAGATAAAGCAAGCGAAGAACTGAAAAATATTCTCAAGGGAGAAAACATGCCCGAAAATGGGGCCATCAGAGTGTTTGCCCAAAGCGGTGGATGCTGCTCCAGCCACCAGCTGGGTATTGAAATAGCCGACCTTTCAAAAACTGAGCGTGAAGGCGAAGATTTTAACGGGTTAAAAGTACTGCTGGATGAAGATGCTCGTGAAATAGCACAAAAAGCTACCATCGACTATTACGATCATATGGAAAATCCCGGCTTCAGGGTATTGTGGCAAAAAGAACCCGGAGAGGGTGGCTGCGGTTGTCATTGATGAACTACAACCTGTAGCACCGGTATTTGACCTTCCGGGATAAAAGAAAAAAGAAGAGGCTGTCTTATAAGTG
>CAYVQC010000023.1:8535-58041 GCA_964453995.1 uncultured Bacteroidales bacterium
TTTTTTTTGTTTTTAGTCTATTCTGCCTGTTCTTATGCATTGTTTTACTTTGGGTGAGTAGGTTGGCGGAAACACAGATTGAAGGGGAGGGGACAGGGGGATGTTAAACCATTAGTTGGTTGCTGTTTATTGAAAGAACGCTAATACCCAAAAAAAAGAATCCGTCTTACTTTGATTGTAAGGCGGATTCTTTTTAGGGGAGTATCAACAGATTAGTTGAACATATATCTTAAACCAAGGAGCATGCTCCAGCGCGAAGAAAGACCTGCAATATCAAATCTGTCAAGCCCGGTTTCATCTTCTCTGAAAGTAAAGGTTGGAGTAGTACCATCCTCAGCATACCCTTCAAATTGATACAGGTAATATCTGTTGAAGCTTCCTGGAATGGAGTATTGAGTTCCCCACTTATTATTCAGCATATTACCAAAGTTGGCAATATCAAGTGAAACCTGAAAACGATGTCTCTGACCGCCAAGATTTAAACCAAAATCGTGGCGTACTGCAACATCAAAAATACTGGTGAAGGGCGACCATGCAGCATTCTTTTCAGCATATTTTCCTCTGTTTTCACTCAGATATCTGTCATCTTCAATTAAGTTGTTCAGATTTTCCCATTGTTCTGCGGCAGTGATAGTGACATCACCTGATGTGTAAGGAATAAGATTGATATCGCTTGCATTTTCAGGAATATAAACCAGGCTGTTATTGGTTGATGTACTACCAACCTCCTGATTGAGGTTTTCTGCATCACCACCAGAAATAACATAGGAGTATGGGGTTCCATGCTGTCCGTTGTAGAAAACGGAAAATGTGGTTTTGTTATTACCATCATTTGTCCAGTTAACGGCATATGAGAGGGATGATAGAACACGATGGCCTACGGCAAAATCAGAACGTCCAAATTCAGGATTGTTTCGACCATTGATATTTGTCTGTCCACGCCATTGCGATGAGTTTTGTGAAGATGTTCCTTCGCTTAAAGCAAATGCATCGCCATATGAGTAAGCAAACAAAGCCCTTAAACCAAAGTCAAAATCTTTAGCAAAAGTTGCGGATACGTTATAGGTATATCCTTCTGAAGTATTGCTTGCAAGATAAACCGCAGAGTAAGTAGGATCAATGTCCTCATTCACGTATACATTTCTGTTGTCGGGCGATCCGGTCCAGGTAAAATCAACCTCCGGGTCGGAGTTGATGTTAGTATAGACAATATTATTGAGGGTTTTGGTATACAATGCCTCTACCGTTGCATCAATACCCCCTGGCAACTGGAAGTCAAGTCCCAGGTTAGTTCTGAACACCTGCGGATACTTGAAGTCTTTAACAAAAAGGTCCATCTGGCCTGAAGGTACACTAAAATTGGGGTTAGTGGGCTGGTTTTGCCAATCAGGATTAAAGAAGACCTCTCCGGAAATATCGTTATTTCTTACCTGACCCTGAGTTAAGCCGTTGTTATTAAACATTGCACCTGGCCATACAAAAGGTATGCGACTGGTAAAAATACCAGCACCACCACGAAGGATATTTCTACCATCTCCATTCACATCATAGGTAAAACCTAAACGTGGTGATAGCATAATTTGTCCGTCAGGAGCTTTACCTGCCTGTGCATCCTCAGCTATCTCATAAGCTGCCTGCATATTGGGCAGAGCAGTATTGTTGAAATAGGTGTCCTCTTCCGGGTCTGATGTAATGATGGGAATATCTACTCTCAGGCCTGCAGTAACAGTAAACTTGCGATTTACGGAATACTCATCCTGAGCATAGAAACCTAGCTGCATGGCATTAAAATCAGAAGCCGCAGCAGAACCATCACCGGTAATATCGTCAACCAATGAATAATTACGTGTGAAGAAATAAGCAGGATCACCATTCAAGAATGCATCAAGACTGCTAAAACGATAAACACCATAATTTTGACGCACGAAAAGGTTGTAAATGCTGTAGAACTCATTGTGGGTTCCAATGGTAATTTTATGTGCGCCACGGTAAATATTAAAGTTATTGGTTATTGTGAAAATATCCTGATCAAGCGCATTGGCAGTGGAAAACTCTTCAGAACCAAACCTGATAAGGCCGCTGTTGGCGTCATCAATATAAACATAGGGGAAATTATCACCAATTGGGTCACGGTCATCTCTTACCGTGGTAAAACCTAAGATAAGGTTATTTGAATATTCATTTCCAAAACGTGAGTTGAGTTCCAGTGCAGATGAGTTGGTTATGCTGGGGAAATAAACACCATTGTTGGAAAAGTTTACCGTACGGCTGCTGCCTCCATAACGATTAAATTGTTCAGCCCTGGTAAATTGATGACGAAGGGTAAGTCGGTTGGTTTCATTGATGTTATAGTCTAATTTGGCGAATATCTTTAACCCGTCAAGGTTGTCGGATGTATTGCCAAATGAACCCGGGTCGTAATCATACTCATTGATAAGGAAGTTGCGTAAGGTATTGAGTTGATCCTCAGTTACTCTTCCATCTTCAGAGGTATATTCAGAAATGTTAAAAGGAACAGGAGTTTCATCACGTTGCACTTCGATGTTGGTAAAAATGAACATCTTATCCTTAATGATAGGTCCACCAAGGGATAATCCATATACGGTTTCGTTAAATTCATCCACGCCTTCTCTTTCAATATCTAACCTTTCAGCAAGTACGCCATTTGTTTTACCCACAAATGATTCATTTTGCATGAAAGTATATGCAGTACCCTGAAAAGTATTGGTACCTGACTTGGTTACTGCGTTAACACCACCGCCGGCAAAACCACCCAGGGTTACATCATAGGGAGAAAGGACAATTTGGAACTGGTCAATAATATCGGGGCTGAAAGGCGAAATGCCAGTTTGACCACCATTGGTTCCCGAACTTGCCAAACCAAATACATCATTGTTTACCGCACCATCAATGTAAATTGCATTGTATCGGTTGTTTGTTCCTGCAAAAGAAATCCCACCGCCATAAGCACCGGATTGAGGTGTTAACCTCAAAAAGTCATTCAGGTTGCGGTTGATTGATGGCAAAGAAGAAATATCTTCTGAGCCGATGCGTGTACTGGTACCTGTGTTTTGCCCCACCGAACCTGCTTTGGCAATTACAAAGATCTCCTCAAGGGCAACACCCTCATCGGCCAATGTAATGTTCAGATTGGTAACAGCACCCAGATTGATGGTAACATCATCTCTTTCCCAGCTACCAAAGCCCACATAGGAAACAACAACACTATAGGGACCACCAACACGCATTCCCGGAATGATGAATCTTCCGTCTGCATCAGTTGCTGTTCCATACCTTGTTCCGGATGGTGTATGAACTGCAATTACCGTAGCGCCAGGAAGGCTCTCTCCATTAACATCTACTACCAGACCACTGAGCGAACCGGTAGTTGTACCCTGTGAGTATACTCCAAGTGGAATAGCCAGAAACAAGGCGCAAATTAAGCTCAATACAATTCTTGTTCTTTTCATTTTTCGTTGATTTTTGTGTTTGAATTTGTTTGTTATGTAATGAAAACTAAAATAATGAAACTAAACTATCAGGCGATTATAAAAGTGTAATCATTATTTTTCAAAAGGACTGCAAAAATACATTCTGCCGGGTAATCTTGCTTTCTTATGTCAATTATATTTTCCTTAGCTTTGTGTTAACAAATTGTTAAGACGAAACGCTTTGGACGTTCAGCTAAAATAAACTATTTTTCATTCTTCCGGTAAATCTCCATTTGGTTTTCAATTTGTGTTTAAAACCTAAGGCATCTCTTCTTTGTAATTGCATGGAATATAGCATGCTATCTTATTCAATTTTTCAAAAGATGATGGCGGGTCTTTTCAGACTGACCCCTGTCTTTGCCTTTTTCAGTGTAAATGCAAAAGTGGAGCCCACTCCCAGGGTACTTCTTACGTTGATGGTTTGATGATGCGCTTCAATAATATGTTTTACTATGGCCAGCCCCAGACCTGATCCTCCTTCGCCCGATTTTCGGGTACGGCTGCGGTCTCCCCTGTAGAATCTTTCAAAAATCCTGGGCAGTTCTTCCCGGGGGATACCGGTGCCACTATCGGTTACCTCTACCAGGATATTTTCATCCATATCGAAAAAGCTGATCTTGGTTCGTCCGTTTTCAGTGCCGTACTTAATGGAATTCACGATCAGGTTGGTCAATACTTGCTGGATTCTTTTCCGGTCGGCAAGCACCACAATGGGCGTATCATAATTTTGCGCCAGATAGATCCTGATATTTTTCTTCTCTGCTTTGATTTCCATAAGATCGATTACCTCGTAGGCAAGGGCTACAATGTCGAACCGTTCCATCTTTAGTTCCACTTCACCGGCTTCAAATTTTGAAATAGCCTCCAGGTCTTCGATGATGGAAATCATCCGGTCAATACTTTTTTCTGTTCTTTCCAGATATTTACGGTTGATGTTGGGATCATCCATACCTCCATCAAGAAGGGTAAGCACATAACCCTGGATGTTGAAAATAGGGGTTTTCAGTTCGTGTGAAACATTACCGAGAAACTCTCTGCGGTAGGCCTCCAGTTTTTTAAGGTCATCAATTTCGCGGGTTTTGTTTTCGGCCCATTCAACTACCTCCCTGTTGGTTTGCTCTATGATGTCTTTTTTGCTAAGGATGGCTGTTTTTTGCTGCCTGCGGGGAGCCTTTAGCTCGTGGATGGTCTTATATATGAGCCTGATCTTGTCATAAATAAACTTATCGAGGATGTATTTATAAATCACGAATGAAACAGGAAAGATCAGGATGTTGGTGATAAAAAATACGCCTGCATTCCATTTTGCCCCTGAAATATAGGTGGTTGTGGTGTAAATGATGGAAAAGACCAGCATTACAGCCAATGATGCATATACAGAGAGGCGTTGTGAGGTGGATAACTTCATAACCAGATGATCAAACTTCAAATTTGTAGCCTACGCCCTTAACCGTTTTGATATATTCCATGCCGATCTTTTCTCTGAGTTTTCTTACATGAACATCTATGGTTCTGTCGCCTACAACTACATTGTTTCCCCAAACACGAGAAAATATCTCTTCCCTGGAAAAAACCTTATTGGGTTTGGATGCCAGCAGGGTGAGCAATTCAAATTCCTTTTTAGGCAGTACAATTTCCGTATCCGATTTTATAACGATGTATCTTTCTTTATCGATAACCAAATTGCCGAGCTGCATCGATACATTTGATTCATTATCTGACGAATTGGCTGAATACCTGCGCAACAAAGCTTTGATGCGACTGATCAGCAAGGCAGGTTTTATGGGTTTTGCCACATAATCATCTGCTCCAACATCAAAGCCTGCCATTTGCGAATAATCTTCACTACGGGCGGTAAGGAAAATGATGATGGAATTGTCCAGCTGGGGTATTTTCTTCATTTCCTGGCAGGTTTCTATGCCATCCATTTCAGGCATCATCACATCCAGGATGATCAGATGAGGCTGGATGCTTTTGGCCGTTTCTATAGCATTGATACCATTGCTTTCGGTAAAAACCTGGTAGCCTTCCTTTTTAAGGTTATATCCCAAAAATTCGAGAATATCGGGTTCATCATCAACCAGGAGGATCTTATATTCACTGTTTTTCATAGGGTAGTTGTTTTTACTGATGCCTTACACTATTGTTTTGAAGGGAATACTAAACTATTTGTTGACAGCTTACTGCTGACAACCATATCTAAAACCATCAATGATTGGCGGGATATGCCAAACAGCAACGCATCTGCCTGCCATAGAGCAGTAAATGATAGCTGATTGAATTCTGATAAGAAATGGGTGGAACTTTTCAGCCCGTTAAAGATGCTTCCGAATGAAGCACTGGGCAGGAAAGATAGGCTTAAAATGGTAAAATCTTTTTTCAAGGCCTGTGTAAAAAAATGATGTGCAAATGTAGGGATAATTTCTGATGTTAATGAATGGGGAGTCGTAGTTGTTTGAACGACAAAAAAAATTAAAGAATTGGTAATGATTTATTAATGTAAAATTAAAGGTGCCTCTCGTGTGAATACTTAATCTGTTTCTTTGAATTACAGATTCCTTATAATTTATTATCTTTAATGCGATATATTAGGTTTGTGTGCTGTCGTTTCAAGCTATGAATAAAAACTAACAAACTGCACAAGGTGAAGAAAAGACACAAGGCTTTACTTGTTCTGGTGGCCATAATTTTTGGGATCCCTTTTTTATTATGGCTTTCGTGGTTGCTGACCACTCCACGTCCTGTTTCCATTTTTGTTATGGATAAAACCTCTCACAACAGCCAGAAAGTAAAAAACAGGGCACTGAATTGGGTACTGAAACACTATCGTTTTGTAAAACCCAACGGGAGAGATTACCAGGCAGAATTTGATTATTACGGTTTTTTCCCGGTTAATGATCAAACTTATGTTATCAGGGATCTTACCCAGTATACGGATCTTGAAATCCAGCAACTGGCTATCCAGTATCATGCAGCATATTATGCTGACAGCCACGGAGTATACTCGAACATGTGGCCAAAACCCGATGAAACTATTACCCAGGTGGAAAAGATCTATGGTGGGCTAAACTGGCAGGATTTGTATTTTCTTGAGCAAATGAACCGGTTGAAACGGCTTGTGATTGCTGAATTTATTTTCCTTGCCCCACCTACTTCTTACCCCCACCGTCAAAGTGCCCAGGAACTTTTTGGTATAGAGTGGACAGGATGGACAGGGCGCTATTTCCATTCTTTGCGGTCAGATCATCCTGATGGCTTCTTACCCGGATGGATTCCCACGCTGTATGAGCAGCAATATGGCAAACCATGGCACTATTCCAAACCAGGAGTGGTGCTTGTACACGAAAACCAGACTCTACTTGTGCTGGAACAGGATCAGCATCTTGCAAATGCGCTGCCACATATACGATCGGGGGCCGATGCACGCAGGCAATATGGCATGAGTGATAATATCAGCTATCCCGGTTGGTTTGATATTACTTTGCCCACGGCACCGTCTTCCCGTGGCGTTGCCTGGTACGAACTTGATCTCAATGAAAAGGGGGAGGAATTAATGAAAAGTAATGGATTACCCCTGAGTTTTCCGGCAGTTATTCTTAATGATGACAAGGGCAAGAAATACTATTTAGCCGGTGATTTTGGCCATAATCCTGTTTCACGAAGATTTGTAAGGTTGAAAGGGGCCAAATACCTGGAGTTGTTTCTCAACGACCTGAATGACCCTACAGACAAAAGTGGTTTCTTTCTGGCATTTTACCTTCCGCTGATGAAAAGTATCCTGGCAGATTACCAGGCTGAAATTACTTTAGACTAGCCACGGGGACCATAAGGTATTTTTGCTCGGGTTCGGCAAAAACAGGAACGGGGCTGTTTTTAGCAATCCTGGTAATCTGGCGCTCAAGCCCGGTGATGGATGCGGTAGTGTTGTTCAGAATTACAAGCAGGGTATTTCCCGGCAGGCGAATATAAGCAGTACGGTAGCCTTTCCACCAACCATTGTGGTATACAATGTTTTCTTTTCCCGCATATTTTATCCGAAAACCAAAGCCATAATTGAACCGGTACCCGCTGCGCAGATTCCCTGGGAGAAAGGCCATCTGCCGGGTAGCTTCAGATACCAGGAGATTGTTTTCCAGAGCATTGTCCCAAATCAGCAAATCTTCGGCAGAGGCAAAAACACCTTTATCTCCGGTAATCCCATCAATAGGGTCAACCGGAATTTCTCTTAGGTACCTTCCCACTCTTTCATGTCCTTTTGTAAGGTTTTTTTTCTCCCCGATTTTTTCAAGATCTGTATATGGAGAAAAAACAAATGAGTTTTCCATTCCCAGCGGATCAAAGATATTTTCCTGGATAAATTCGGAAAACCCAAGACCACTTACTTTCTCTACTATCATGGCAAGAAAAGTATAGCCCGTATTGGAATAGCTGAACCTTCGGCCTGGTGTAAAATTTAGCGGCAGTGAACGGCTAATAAACAGATCCAGCATATCCTGATGGTTGGGAATGCGCTCCTTATTCCAGAAATTATCAATAACATAAAAATAGTTTTGCAACCCCGAAGTATGGTTGAGCAAATGTCTTATGGTAATGGTAGGGTAAGGAAAACCTTCAATGTGATCCGCTACAAAATCGTCGATGCCTAAAAGTCCTTTTTCGTAAAGCATCAGTATGGCAAATGCCGTAAACTGCTTACTGACAGAAGCCAGTTGAAAAATATTCTGGCCTTCAGCAAATTCCTCTTTTCCCCTGTAGCGGGAATACCCCCTGCTTTTGTTGTAAACAACTTCCCCTTTATGTGCAAGCAATACACTGCCGTTAAAGCCTCTTCTTTGAAGCAATTGGTCAATGCTTTGCTCAATGTATTGTTTATATTCAGGATTGAAATGAACTTTTGATGCTTGCTCTAAAAACAAAACATGATCTTCGCTCTGGTTTCCGGGCTCCTTTTCAACCGCCTGTGGTAAAGTACCAATCAAAAGAAAAAAGGATAAAAACAAACCCTTAATCAGGAGGCTAAAAAGAGGATGTTTGTTAAATATATATGTATTCATGAAGTATGCGTTCCGTAGTTTATTGATTTGGTGTGTTCCTGGCTAGAAATATCAGGCAAAGTGAATGAGCTTTTTTAAAGTTCCTGCGCAAAAATAAACATTCCGGTTTTGGATTTATTGCGGATATTACCAAAGTACTTCAGGTAATATATACGGTTTTGCTATGGATAAAATTAAACGGTGACAGGAAATATGTGTTAAACTGAGCATTTTGGGGAAGGTTTTTACTGTTACACCGAAGGCTAAGATAGGAATTTTGGTGTGAGGTCTAACATTTAAATTGGAAGGTGTGCGTTGTTTTTAGTTATATTTAACAGGAAGGCTGTTTTGTGAAGAGATGGTTGTGTCAAAGCGAAAGGGTTAACAGAAGCTACCAGAATACATATGATAATCCAAAGGTCCAGGCGGTATTGTACTGCCCCCGGTTATACCACGTTTTTCCTCCTCCTGAATGAGGCCTTAGTGGTGTAAGTGAATTGGTAATACCAAAAGTAAAATCGAAATAAGAAGTGATGGGATAGCTTATACCTATCAATAAATTGAGTTCAGCAGGATGAAAATCTTCTTTTTCGCCGGGAAGAAATATAGTAGTGCCATCGTCTGATTCAAATGAATTTACAAGAACTGAAACAGAAAGCCCGGCGCTGACCAATAACTTATCAAGATAATCGACATCTGTAAACCTGGCGATATCCATACGATAATATAAGGGAACCTCTACGTACTGAAGATAAAATTTGTATTCATAAAAATTGTTTTTCTCATTAGGCACCGAGCGGCTTCCTTTTTGTATATACATGATTTCGAGCCACAGATCTGAGTAATCTGTTATTCTGGTAAAGGTAAAAGCTGCTGCATGCCAGCCCAGCTTGTTAGGGCCGCTTAAATTGTCCCCAGATACCTCTGATGCAACCAATCCGCCTCTTATACCTCCATGAAACCGCTGACCCAGGATAGCTCCTGTGCTGATAATGATAATGATGCAGAAAACAAAAAATTTTTGGCCCATAGTTATATCCTTTTCCTCAACTTAACGTACAACAGAGATAGTATCTTTAAAACACTGCTAAAGTATGCATAATTAGCTAAATACCCATGAAATTCCATGAAAGGAACCAAAAACCGCTGGTCAAACCAGATATGATTTTGAAGACCTGCAAAGGTTTTTCAAAGAATATTTGGATTTTCATAAACATATGGTGTTTCATATATTTTGTCGATGTTGATTTTAATGAGTGCAATTTGTTAAAGTAAATCAACCCGTCTTTGGCAGAAGATGTTAAGCGTTTATTTGATAAATTTTCATAATTTAGCCATTAATAAGTTGCTCATGTTTATGTAGCCCTCAGTTTCTATTACACCACAGCACTTAATCCAATAAACAATTATGATCCAGTATTTACACGACTATATTCCTGTTAACTCAATAAAGGAATTGAGTATATATCAGAAGATTCTTGACGATACTGTCATAATCGTTCTGGCGGATGAAGATCGTCAGATTATTTATGTAAACCAGAAGTTTCTGGAAAAATCGGGGATGAAGCGGGACGAAATTTTGGGTAAAAATATGGACGATGTAAGAGCCTCTTCAGTTTCAGCAGAGCAGCTGGATAAAATATGGCAGGTGCTCGAAAAAGGAGAGGTGTGGCGCGGCGAAGTGCTCAACAGGAAAGTAAACAATCAGACCTACTGGGAAGAAGCGGTCATTTATCCGTTTGTGGGAGCTAACAACCATAAACCCTATCAATACCTTTCTATAGGAACAGATATAACACCTTTTAAAAATGCAATGCTGATCAAGGATCAGTTTCTTGCCAATATGAGCCATGAGTTAAGAACGCCACTGCATAGTATTTACAGCTTGTCAAACTTACTGGAGGAAACAGAACTGAACCAGGAACAAAGTGGTTATCTTGAAAATATTCTTAGTGCCACAGGAATTTTAATGCGGATGGTTGAAGATATGCTGGATCTCAATAAAATAGAAAATGGGCAAATCAGGTTTGAAAGCAAAATATTTAACCCTCAAATCATTGTAAACTCACTGGCAAAAATTTTCAGGGATAAGATCAGGGAAAAGAAACTGAATTTCTCTTTGCACTATGATAATAATTTGCCCGAATTTGTGCTTGGTGATCCTTTCAGGCTGAAACAAATTTTAATTCATTTACTTGAAAATGCTGTAAAATACACTCAAAAGGGAGATATTGAGCTTGCTTGTAAGCTCGAAGAGCGTAAATCCAATGGTTTCATTTTTTCTTTCATTATAAAAGATACAGGAACAGGTATTGCCCGGGAGAACCTCGATCTGATACAGGAAAAGTTTCAGCAGGAAAGGATGGACGACAAACGGGTATATAAAGGACAAGGCCTCGGACTAAGTATTGTAAAGCAATTGGTTGAGCTTCAGGAAGGAGAATTTGAGATCACTAGCCGCGAAAGTGAAGGCACCCGGGTAAAGTTTACCATTCCTTACCAATTCCCTCATTCAGGAGCAAGTGAAGAAACCATTGTAACCGAAAATGGACAAGAAGAAAAAGTTGGCAATCTGAAAGTACTTATTGCCGAAGATGTAGACATCAACCAGCTGGTAATCAGGAAGCATATGCAAAAGTTTGGCTTTAAGGCTGATTTTGCCGAAAATGGAAAAATTGCTATCGAAAAATTGCGTAACCAATATTATGATATCATCCTAATGGATATGCAAATGCCGGTTATGGATGGATACGAGGCGATAAGGATTATCCGTCATGAATTTCCTGAAGATGTTAAAGATATTCCGATTATATCCATTACCGCCAGTGTAATGGGTGATGCTCCCAAAAAATGCATAGAAGCTGGTGCTAATGATTATGTGCCTAAACCATATGATATAAAAGATCTTAGAAAGAAAATTGAAAAATGGGTGGCGCAAAAAAATACTAATCCTTTATCAAAGACTATAGAAATGAACGAAAAGAAAAATAACCCAACCAATTCAGTAATTGATCTGGACTACCTGGAGCAGCTCAGTGAAGGTGATGATGATTTTACAATAAGCATGTTATCTTATTTTTTGGAGAATACTCCGGGTGTTATAAACGATATGAAGCAGTTTTATGCGGAAAAAGACTGGAAAAGTTTAAGAAATGTTGCCCATAAATTTAAGCCTCAACTTACTTTTATGGGGATTAGCTCGGTTTTCCAGGAAGTAGAAACTATTGAGCAAAATTCGGCGCATGTGAAAGATACGCATCAGATTCCTGGTTTGATTGAAAAAACCGAAAGAGTATGTGAACAGGCTATGGAAGAAATTCGCGTTGTACTGGAAAAACTTCTTGACAAAGATCATAATTGAAGAATTGCTACCAACCTGGAATTTTTTTAGAAGGCAGGCTCAATATATCATATTTTTAACCGATTGGTCTTATTATATATTGTACAAGATTATTTTTCAACAAAGGCGGTATTTAATTTGATTTTTTGGCTAATTGGGGTTTTTTTTTCTTATTTTTGAAACACTTTTTTTAACAGCTTGCCTTTATTGATTGGTCACCCAGATAAAGGGAAACAGAATTTCGATGGGTGGTAAATGAAAAAATTGTATATAACAATTTAAAACATTAAAGAAATGAAAATTCTGGTATGTGAAGACGACTTCATGATGATCAAAGCCATTGAGCATAAACTTCAGCGGGAGGGTTATCAGGTAGAAGTGGCTAATGATGGTCGTGTTGCTTCTGAAAAGATTAAAACGCAAGAATATGATCTTATTATCACTGACCTTTTAATGCCCTTTACAGGGGGTCTTGAAATTATTAATATGACCCGTAATGAGCTAAGCAAAACCACTCCCATCATTGTATTGTCAAAGGTAGGTAATGAGGAAACAATAATCGAGGCATTCAAGCTGGGCGCCGATGATTATCTTACCAAGCCTTTCAGCCCCAATGAACTTTCGATCAGAGTTAAAAGGTTTTTGCTGAAAAGATAGAATTGTTTTGCAGGATATCTTTGCACAAGAAGCTTCGTAAGTGATTATATCAAGGCTTAAAGCGCTGGTAGCCCCGGGTAATTTAATCAAAACTTATTTATGAAAGAACAAAACAAGTACCCTGTAAATTACTTCCCTAAAGTATTCACCTGGCTCAGCCTGGTATATCTTTTTTTAGCTTTTGGTGCTTCTCTTTACGGCCAACCTCCTGTTTCAGAAGATCCCGATGGTTGGTTTTTCAGGGCAAGAGAAATGGCTCATGAAGGTAATACCAAAGAAGCCCGAGAAATTTGCACTCAAATTCTTGAGGTATATCCGAACTACCACGATGTAAAAATCCTTAAAGCCCGCACATACTCATGGGAAGGTGAATTTGTAAAAGCCAATGATTTGTTAAGGGAAGTACTGGAAACAGATCCGGGCAACAAAGAAGCTCTGTTTGCCCTGATCGATCTTCTAATTTGGTACGAAGACTATACCGAAGCAATCAAATTCCTAGATATTGCCCTGGCCGATGATCCCAACAGTACTCATCTTCTTTATCGCAAAGCATTGTCTCTCAAAGAAACAGACGATGAACTGGCTGCTGCAGTTTTACTCAACCAGATACTGGATCTTGACCCCACCTACACAGAAGCAAAAGACCTGATGGATTCTATAGAAACCTCAAGATTGGTCAATCATATTGGGGTAGGATACCGGGGAAGCTATTTCCTCGAAAGCGACCTGGAGGTAGATCCCTGGCATCTCTTTTATGCAGAATTTGGTCGCCGCACCAAGGGTATGGGGCCTGTCATTTTCAGAGCCAATTATGCCTCCAGGTATGATATCAATAGCCTGCAAATAGAAGCTGATGCATATCCTACCGTTCGACCTGGAACATATCTTTATCTTAATGCAGGGTTTTCTCCCGACAGAAGGCTTTTCCCCATTACCCGTTTTGGGTTTGAAGTACACCAGGCACTGCCTGCATCGTGGGAATTCTCCGGAGGTTTTCGAATTCTTAATTTCGACGAAAGAGAGAGCCTGATCGTTACCAAAGACCTACTTATCATTACAGGATCGCTGAGCAAATACTTCCGCAATTATTATATCTCATTCAGGCCATATTTTACATTTTCATCCGTGGGTGATGATCCCAATACAACATCAATGTTCTTGACGGCACGCAGGTTCTTTTCTTCAACCGAACATTTTCTCAGCTTGGTGGTAGGTAGAGGTTTTTCCGCTGATTACGATAAGCTTGCCGGGGGGCAGGTCTATGATTTAAGCGGTACCCTGATAGAAGGAATGTTGCTTTACCAACAGAATTTGTCGCATCGCTTCCTGTTTAAAATCGGTGCTGGTTATAAAATTTACGAAAAAGATGTACTGTTTGGCAATCCTTTCATTGTTGAAGGTGGGATAATCTACCGCTTCTAAGCCAATAGTATTTTTGAACTAATAAACCCAATCGAATGAAGTATAAAAGAAAACATCTTTTGTTGGCCCTTATGGCAACTCTGATACTGGTTACCACGGGTATTAGCGAAGCAAAGGGTGCCAGGGGCGGGGCGAGTTATCCCGGAATACTATCTGTTGATGTCTTACAGAATCTGCAGCTTTTTATTGCATTTCCTGCAGATGGAATAGAAGAGACACACACCGGTTTCGGAAATTTAGTTTATCTTGTTAACGGTGCAGAAAATTCATCTACCAACCAAACAGGCGATAAAACATTGTTCCAAACATTCCTGGATCGATATAGTGAGGCCTCATTAAAGGTGAAAATTTTGGTCGTGATTCTCTTTTATTTACTGCTCAGTATCATTGTTTTATTTATTGCTATTCTGATCAATAGACAAATAAAATCAAGACAGAGAAAACAGATAAGAGAATTGAAAAATGAATACCAGGAACAATTGGCAAGTTTTCTTTTTGATGATGATATTGAAAGAGTTGAGTTTAGAGGAATTGACAGAAAACGTAACAGACAGATGCTTATCGATGAAATAATGGATTTGCATAATAATCTCCATGGTGAAGCAGCCGATAAGCTTAAAGAGCTGTATTTTAATATGGAACTTCACAAAGACTCACTTAAAAAAGTTTACAGTAGAAAATGGTCTTTGAAATCCAAAGGATTCGGAGAACTGGCCCAGATGGACGTTAAAGATGCCAACGATAAGATCAGGGAGTACATCAATTCTAAAAATCAGATTCTCAGAATGGAAGCACAAGTGGCAATGGTAAAACTCTCTGAAGATGATCCTCTTGGCTTCCTTGATGAGCTTGAATATGAATTGTCTTACTGGGAACAAGTTAATATATATGATACATTAACTTACCATTACATTACTATAGAATCATTTGAAAGATGGCTGGATAATAAGAACCCTTCGGTAGTAATATTTGCACTCCGAATGATCAAATTGTTCAAGCATGTTCATTCAGCCGATAAAGTGAGAGAATTTATTTTCAACGATAATCCCGACATTGCCTTAGCAGCTGTTCAAACACTTAAAGAGCTGGAGATCCCCGACTATGTTGAAGATTTGAAAATCCTGTACGATAGTGAAACCCTCAAGCTTATTGACATTCTTGAAAAACAAAGAAGAAAAGAAAAAACAGAAAAGGACATCAAGAGCATGGATGACCTTATTCCCCGGAAAATAAGATACGAAATATTGCTGGCAATTCAGCCTCTGGCTGCCGAAGGTGATATTCCGTTTTTGGAAAAGGCAATACTGGAGCCGGAGAATTCATTTAAGCTCAGAATACTGGCTATCAGTATCCTGATGAGCATCAGACCCCAGGGTGAAATAGCCCTGAATAAGCTCCTGGATAGTGATAATGAGCTGATAAAAAAAATGATTATTAATGTAAAACAAAACCAGGAGTCATGATAGAATTTTTCAGGTCTTTACAGTTTGTTGTTGAGAATGGGATCATTGTAATAACCATTTTTATTTTTGGTTCTTACGTGACACTGGCCCTGTTTTCAGCCTTTTCCATGATAAAATACATCAGGAAAAACTCCTTTGTTGATTACAAAGTACTGCTTTCTTCACCCATGGCACCCTCCATTTCGGTAATTGCCCCTGCTTTTAATGAAGGTAAAACCATTATCGACAATATCCGAAGCCTGTTGTCACTTCACTATAATGATTTTGAGGTGATTATTGTAAATGACGGCAGCTCCGATGATTCCATGGAAAAGATTATCAAGGCCTATGATCTTGAGCTGGTAGATTTTGTTTACGAAGAAAAAATAAAAACCCAAAACATACGGGGTATTTATAAATCGCGTAATAAAGCCTTCAACAAGCTCATTGTTATTGATAAGGCAAACGGCGGTAAAGCAGATGCCCTCAATGCGGCCATCAATTTCTCGCAAAAAGACTATATTGCTGTGGTTGATGTGGATTCAGTTCTGGTGGAAGATGCTTTGCTTATCATGGCCAAGCCTTTTCTTGAAGAAACTGACAGGCAGATTATCGCCTCAGGAGGGGTAATCCGTATTGCAAACTCCTGTAAAGTGGAAGATGGTAAAATTACCGAGGTAAAACTTCCACGCAGGTTCTTGCCCCGCGTACAGGTGCTTGAATATACACGTGCTTTCCTTATGGGACGTATGGCGTGGAGCAAACTTAATGGTTTGCTTCTGGTTTCCGGAGCTTTTGGCATGTTCAACAGGGATATTGTTGTTAAAGTTGGTGGGTACAATACATCCCTTGTGGGCGAGGACATGGAGCTTATCGTTCGCATGCGACGTTATATGTCTGAGCAAAAGAAAAAATATACCGTTATTTACATTCCCGATCCTCTTTGCTGGACTGAAGTACCTGCCACTTTGAAAGTATTGGGCAGACAACGCGACAGATGGACAAGGGGAACCATGGAAAGTTTGTTCTTACATTTCAAGCTGTTCTTTAACCCCCGATATGGGTCTTTAGGTGTTATGGGGCACCCATATTGGTTTTTCTTCGAATGGCTTGCTCCCATCTTTGAGTTTGTTGGCATTATTTACTTTATCATTATTGCTGTTCTTGGAATTCCTAACTGGCCCTTCTTCTTCCTTTTGCTGGGGGTAGTATATTTATTTGCTGTTACCCTTTCTCACTGGGCCATTCTTTTTGAGGAGTTGTCTTTCCACCGCTACCAGAAAAAAAGAGAAGTAGTAAAGATGCTGCTTACCTCTATGCTTGAGCCCATATTCTACCACCCCTTCATTTTGCTCTTCAGTATCAGGGGTAATTTTAAGTATTTCATCGGTGAGAAAACCTGGGGTAAAATGGACAGGGTTGGTTTCTCTGAAGAAGAAAAATCGAAAAAATAATCCTTGCCTGGCGTTTATACGCAGCAATATAAAATTGTGCAGATGATTCAATCAATGACCGGTTTCGGGAAAGCCACCGTGGGACTTCCCGACAGGGCCATCAAAACAGAAATACGTACCCTCAACAGTAAAAACCTCGATCTTACTGTTAAACTGCCCGGCCTCTACAGGGAGATGGAAAACCCCATCAGAACAATGATAAACAATGCCCTGCACAGGGGCAAAGTTGACATTGTAATCACCCTGGAATGCAGCACCGACAGTACAGCATACTCCATAAATTCTTCCCTGCTCGAATACTATTTCAAACAGATCAAGCAAACCGCACACAACCTTGATGTGCAGATTTCAGATAATTTCCTGCCTGATCTGTTAAAGCTTCCCGAAGTGCTTAAGCCCCAGGTAGAAGAAATGGGGCAGCAGGAAAAAGAAGCCATTGAAAAATCAGTACAACAAGCTCTGGACCAGGTAATAGACTTCAGAACGTCTGAAGGGAAGCACATGTATGATGATATCATGAACAGGCAGCTTGTTTTACGGCAATTGCTCGAGGCCATCGAACCATTCGAGTCGCTGCGGATTGAAAACATCAGAGACCGGATTCTACGGTCGCTCGAATCCATATCCGTAGATGTAAAATCCGATCAAAACCGGTTCGAACAGGAAATTATCTTTTACCTGGAAAAGCTCGATATTACCGAGGAAAAAGTGCGACTGGCAAAGCATCTCGATTATTTTAATGAAACCCTCAATGCTGAAGAACCTGGGGGAAAAAAGCTGGGTTTTATTGCCCAGGAGATCGGGCGTGAGATCAATACCATTGGAAGCAAAGCCAACGATGCTTCCATACAGAAAATTGTAGTACAAATGAAAGATGAACTGGAGAAAATCAAGGAGCAACTTATGAATGTTCTTTGATTAAATATAAGAAAATGAAGACCATACTACCCATGGTATCTTTTGTCTTACTGCCCAAATCATCATTTTCTGCACTACCTAATACCCATTAAGAAAACTACTATCATTTTCAATGAAAACAGGCACTGGAAAACTCATTATCATTTGCGCACCTTCCGGAACAGGAAAAACTACTATTGTAAGAGCCATCCTGCCACGATTCGATCAACTGGAGTTTTCTGTCTCTGCCTGCTCCAGGCCACCGCGCCAGGGAGAAGAGGATGGCAGGGACTATTATTTTATGTCGGCCGACACATTCAGAGAAGCTATTGATAATGATGAATTCCTGGAGTGGGAAGAGGTGTATCCGGGAAGCTATTACGGCACATTGCGCTCGGAGGTAGAAAGGATTTGGAGTAAAGGCAGGCATGTTATATTTGATGTAGATGTAGTAGGGGGATTGAATATTAAAAAACAATATCCGGATAATTCTCTTGCCATTTTCATTCAACCTCCGTCCATCGAAGAGCTTCGAAACAGGTTGATGAACCGCGGTACAGAAAATCCGGAAAGCCTGCAAAAAAGGCTTGATAAAGCTGGATATGAGCTGGGACTGGCCAAGGAATTTGACATACAGATCGTAAACGATCAACTGGATGAAGCTGTTGAACAGACCTATGCTGCCATTTCAGATTTTCTCACCTAAGTTGAATTGGCATGGGCAAAGACCAAAAACATACCATCCTTTATTTTGGCTCATTCGATCCGGTGCATATCGGGCACATGATCATTGCCGAGTATTTTGCTAACCTGGAGGAGGTAAGGGAGGTGTGGTTCGTACTTTCACCGGTAAATCCATTTAAGCAGGAAAAAGAAAGAACCCATGAGCAAACCCGTTTGAAATTACTGAAAATAGCCATAGGCAATCAACCCTGCTACAGGATATGTGATATTGAATTCTCTATGGAACCCCCTCATTATACCTACAAGACGATGCAAAAACTAGAAAAACAGTTTCCTGAACATAATTTTGCATTGTTGATAGGAGGTGACAATTTGTTTGAATTTGATAAGTGGAAGAACTACCGGGAGATTCTCGATCAGTTTCCTGTATATGTTTATCCCCGGCCAGGGTATGATACCGCTGCTTTTAATGAATACCCAAACTTGCATAAGACCAAGGCGCCCATGATCGGTATCTCATCTTCCCAATTAAGAGAAAACCTTGCCAACGGACTGTCAGCAAGGTTTTTGTTGCCTGAAGGTGTTTATGCCTATATTGTTAAGCACAGGCTGTATCAGAGCCCGAATGCTTCCTGAATAGGTTTTACAAAATCAAGTTTTTCCCACCCGAAGAAACCAACTTTTTTGTATATCTTTCTTTCTCCGTTTTCTTCGCGGGTATAGGTTTCTTTATCCTCATACTGTACCTCTATTTCTCTTTCGAATGGTGTTCTTCCAAAATGTCCGTAGGTTGTGGTGGGAAGGAATATGGGATTTTTAAGCCCAAAACGCTTAATGATAGCATAAGGGCGAAGATCAAAGATCTCCCTGATCTTATCAGAAATTTCCTTATCCGACAGGGCAACCTTTGCCGTTCCAAAAGTATTTACGTAAATTCCAACGGGTTCGGCCACTCCAATAGCATAGGCTACCTGCACCAATACCTCATTGGCAATACCGGCAGCTACCATGTTTTTGGCAATATGCCTGGTAGCATAGGCGGCCGAGCGGTCTACCTTGCTGGCATCTTTTCCGGAGAAGGCACCACCACCATGGGCTCCTTTGCCACCGTAAGTATCTACAATAATTTTGCGTCCTGTAAGACCACTGTCGCCATGCGGGCCACCAATTACAAATTTGCCTGTTGGGTTTACCAGCAAGCGGTAGCCGTTTTTAAACAGGGGTGCCACCCTCTCAGGTAGTACTGCCATAGCCCGTGGAATGAGATGTTTCTCAATATCCTCAGTAATCTGCTTCTGCATCTGTTCTTCCGCTTTTTTTCTGTTGTTGGCGCCCGGGCCTGCAGGAAGAACGAATTCATCATGCTGGGTAGATACCACAATGGTATCAATCCTGATGGGCTTGTGGTTGTCGTCGTATTCTACTGTTACCTGGGCTTTGGAGTCAGGTCTTAAATAGGTCATTACCTCGCCTTTCTTTCTTATATCGGCCAGCTCCTGAAGCAGGATATGAGAAAGATCAAGGGTAAGGGGCATAAATTCATCGGTTTCTCTTGACGCATAGCCAAACATCATACCCTGGTCGCCGGCTCCCTGGTCTTCTTCGCGCTCTCTCACTACACCCTGGTTGATATCGGCTGATTGTTCGTGAATGGCAGAAATAACACCGCATGAATCTGCTTCAAACTTGTAGGCAGAGTCAGTATATCCAATGGTTTTTAATACATCACGCACCACGGTTTGAATATCCACCCAGGCACGGGTCTTAACTTCACCACTGCAAACCACAAGGCCCGTGGTTACCATGGTTTCGCAAGCTACTTTTGATTCTGGGTCCTGGCGTAAAAATTCATCGAGAAGTGCATCTGATATCTGGTCGGCTACTTTATCGGGATGTCCTTCTGAAACCGACTCGGAGGTAAATAAATATCCCATGATCACATTAATATATAGTTATTGTTAATTTTTTAAGACTTGCAAAGGTAAACAATTCTATGTGGATTGAAAACACTAATTCTCAAATGTAAGCTGCCTGAATACCTGCTCTATAGAGATGTCTTCGTAACCCATAGATAAAATGATCCACCCTTGGCGTGCAGCCATCAGAAATATATCTCCGCGAAGGTCTTTTTTACTTTGTGTGAAGATTTTGATGTTTTTTTCATTAACCTTTTGGATTTCCATCACTCCTTCAATTGATTTGAATTCATCGAACGGGTAAGCTTTGTCAAATTCAACTGTTATTACACGATTGCTCTCATTGAGTAGTTGAAGTTCTTTTGTGGGGGCATCAGCTACAATCTTTCCCTTGTTGATGATAACTACCCTGTTACAAACAGCCTCAACCTCCTGCATAATGTGGGTGGAAAGCAATACAGTTTTATGCTTGCCTGCTTCTTTTATCAATTGTCGTATATCTACCAGCTGATTGGGGTCGAGCCCAGATGTGGGTTCATCAAGGATCAATACTTGCGGATCATGGATCAGGGCCTGGGCAATACCCACCCTTTGCCGGTACCCTTTAGACAAGGCTCCTATTTTTTTATGCTGCTCAGGGCCAAGGCTGGTTTGCTCAATCATCTCTTTAACACGTTGATGGGTTCTCTTTCCCAATTTGTGCAATCCGGCCACAAATTCAAGGTATTCACGAACGTACATGTCAAGATACAGAGGATTGTGTTCGGGGAGGTAGCCTACCATTTCACGGATTTTCAGGGATTCAGTTTTTACATTTTCTCCACAAACCCACACATTGCCCATATTCTGGGGAAGATAGCAAGTGATGATTTTCATCATGGTACTTTTGCCTGCTCCATTAGGGCCCAATAATGCTACTACTTCTCCACTCTGTAATTGCATCGAAACATTGTCAAGGGCTTTCTGTTCGCCATAAAAGCGGGTTACATTTTCAATTTTCAGACTCATAGTTGCATGGTTAATATGTTTGGGTGCTCATCTGGCAGACAGAATCCAGCAGCTTGCTTGTTCTGGCTGCAGTAATGCCTGTACTGGGGCATTTGCCTTCGCCTAAAAGTTGTGATACGATGGTTTCAATAAGTGGTTGTTGCACATGTGAAGGTCTTGGGTTGGCAAAATAGCGGTTTTTGCTGTTTATCGTCAAACGGGTATTGGTAAAACCAAAGCAGGAAAATGAAATGCTCCCCTTTTCGCCAATGATGTCGATAACATCTTCTTTCGTGCCTTGAGGAGCAGCAAAATGCCATACCGCATTACCGACAAGATTATTTTTCCCGGTAAAAATTGCAGAAATAAAATCCGGCGGATCATAATAGCCCATTTGGTTGGTGGTATATGAAGATACTTTCTGAACAGGCCCCAGCAGGTAATCGATAAGGTCGAGCTGGTGACTACCCATGTCATGCAGATAACCTCCTCCTGAAACTTCCGGAACTACCCGCCATGGGCGCGGAAACTTAAGATCATTCTCACTTGCGCATCGGAAATAGCGGATATTGAAATACAACGGTTTGCCTATCTGGTTTTCATCCAGCAGTTGTTTTACTTTCACAAACCCGGGAAGCATCCTGCGGTAATAGGCCACAAAGAGAGGAACACCCGTTTCTTCTGAGACCTTATTCATTTCCATACATTCAGCGTGGTCTAAGGCCATGGGTTTTTCCACATATACCGGCTTTCCCGCTCTCATGGCTTGTATAGCATAATCCTTGTGCGATGAAGGGGGAGTAGCCACGTATATAGCATTAACCTTTTTGTCGTTGATCAGTTGGGTTGCGTCAGAGTAAAACCGGTCAACATTATGTCGTTGGGCATAATCCTGTGCTTTGTCGGCATTGCGCCTCATTACTGCCACCAGTTGGGATCCTTTTATTTTGTAAAATGCTGGTCCGCTTTTTTGTTCGGTAACATTGCCGCAGCCAATGATTCCCCAGTTGATGGTATGTTTTGTTCGTATCAAATGCTTGATTTTTCTGGATTGGTTGATATGGGAAGCAGAAGCTTTCCTGTGTTAGCGGCTTGCCTGAAAGAGCCTGCTGTTTTTAGCTTATTCAAAGATATAAAAAAGACAGTGAAACAATGGTGCTTGTATACCTTGTAAATTAGTAGTTTGTGTTAACAAATTCTAATCCTTGTATGGTTTGCTTTATTTACAGCAAAAAAGGTAAATCTCTGTCTGGCAACAAGGTTATTTTTTCTAATTTTAAATTTTGCTTTTCTATGGGCCGGATTAATCATATGACATTGCAAAATTAGAGAAAGGAAAGTATGAAAGGCACTAGAATGCAATATACCATTTACGCTGTTGTAAGCAGATACTACAGATACTAAGATGCAGAGAGGAACAGTAACTAAATCTACAGGAAGTTGGTACAGGGTACTTGATGAGGATAACCAGACCTGGAATTGTCGCTTGAGAGGAAAGTTCAAAATCGAAGGGCTTCGTTCTACCAATCCGGTGGCAGTGGGCGATGTTGTTGAATTTGTACCCGAGAAGGACCAGCAAACCGGTGTGATTACCCACATAGCAGACCGCCGAAATCATATTGTGCGCAAATCAACGAACCTGAGCCGCAAGAGCCAGGTTATTGCTGCCAATCTCGACCAGGCTCTGCTGATTGCCACTCTGCATGTTCCAAGAACCTCAACCGGGTTTATTGATCGTTTCCTGGTAAACTGCGAAGCCTACAGTGTAAAAGCATGCCTGGTATTCAATAAAATTGATCTGTATGATGAACCGGAGCTGGAGTTGCTTGACCAATTGATGCACATATATTCTGCTGTGGGTTATGAGTGTATAAAAGTAAGTGCAAAGGAAAAAACCAACCTCGACCAGTTTGTAAATTTGCTGCAAGGTAAAACCACATTGCTTTCCGGGCATTCAGGTGTAGGAAAATCCACCCTCATCAATGCCATTGAGCCTGGACTCAACCTTAAAACAGCACAGATCTCGCTTGCACACCTCAAGGGAAAACACACTACCACCTTTGCTGAAATGTTTCCTCTCTCCATAGGCGGGTTTGTTATTGATACACCAGGAATAAAAGAATTTGGCCTGGTGGATTTTGAGGCTTGGGAATTATGTCATTATTTCCCTGAGATGAGGGAATTGTTTAATCTTTGCCGGTTTGATAATTGCACACATGCCCATGAGCCCGGTTGTGCGGTGAAAGAAAGTGTGGAAGAAGGGAAAATAAGCCTCTCGCGGTATCAGAATTACCTCAATATGCTGTCAGGGGAAGACAACAGGGCATGAAGGCCCTTACGTTTACAGAAACTAATGAATAAAAAAAGAAATATATGCGGGTTGTTATTCAGAGAGTAACACAGGCCTCGGTATCTATAGGAAATATTCAGCATTCTGATATCGGGCAGGGCCTTTTGATTTTGCTGGGAATTGAGGAGTCGGACACAGCTGAAGATATTGCCTGGCTATGTGGTAAAATATCGCGTATCAGGCTTTTTGATGATGACCAGGGGATAATGAATCTCTCGGTACAGGAAATAAATGGAGAGGTAATGGTCATCAGTCAGTTTACTTTGCACGCGAGCACCAAAAAAGGAAACAGACCCTCCTATATAAAGGCAGCAAAACCTGAAACTGCTATCCCGTTGTACAACAAATTCTTGAAGGAGATGGAAGGTTTGCTAGGGAAGGAAGTGAAATCAGGTACCTTTGGAGCTATGATGCAGGTCTCTCTGGTAAATGACGGGCCGGTTACAATTGTTATCGATTCCAAAAACAAAGAATAGCTTATGGAAATCAAAGAAGCACAAAAACTGGTGGATCAATGGATCAACACCACCGGCGTACGGTATTTTAATGAACTGACCAACATGGCCATTCTAAGCGAGGAGGTAGGAGAGGTGGCTCGGATCATTTCGCGCCGTTATGGCGAACAGTCTTTCAAGAAGGACGAAGAGAACAAAGACCTGGGTGATGAGTTGGCTGATGTGCTGTTTGTTTTAATATGCCTTGCCAACCAAACGGGTGTCGATCTTACCGAGGCACTGAAAAGAAACCTCCAAAAAAAAACAAGCCGTGACAGTGCACGGCATAAGAGTAATTCGAAATTAAAGGAATAACGAATATTACTTTTGGGGATCGTATGCCCACTTCAGCCATATTGCTCCCCAGGTAAATCCACCACCAAAGGCTGCAAGAATAATATTATCTCCTTTTTTCATCTTGTTTTCCCATTCCCACAGGCACAAAGGGATTGTAGCATTGGTGGTATTGCCGTATTTTTCAATATTCACCATTACTTTTTCCATGGGAACGCCGCTTCTGCGGGCAACAGCCTCTATAATACGCATATTGGCCTGGTGCGGTACAAACCATGAAATATCTTCGGGTGTAAGTTGGTTGTTCTGGATAACATCTACTGCCACATCGGCCATATTCTTTACAGCAAATTTATACACCGCCTGACCTTCCTGATAAACATAATGCTCTCTGGCGTCAATATTTTCGTGTGTGGGAGGATATGCCGAACCACCTGCCTTCATATGCAAATGAATATGGCCACATCCATCAGACTGGAACTTATGGTCCATTACACCGATCTCTTCTGTTGTAGGTTCGAGCAATACTGCTGCTGCTCCATCGCCAAAGATGACGCAGGTTTGGCGATCGGTATAATCCACAATAGACGACATTTTGTCGGCTCCCACCACAATTACCTTTTTGTATTTGCCTGATTCTACAAGACTGGCTGCTGTTGCCAGGGTATAAATAAAACCTGAGCACGCTGCATTGGTGTCGAAGCTGAATGCATTTTTTATTCCTGCCTTGTGACTGATCAGATTGGCCGTAGCCGGAAATTTCATATCAGGAGTTACGGTAGAGCAAACTACCAGGTCAATTTCATCAGGACTGACCCCTCTTTTCTGCAGAAGACCTTTTACCGCGTGGGTTCCCATAACCGAAGTTCCTTGCCCTTCACCTTTTAGTATTCGTCGTTCTTTGATTCCGGTGCGGGTGGTGATCCATTCATCAGTGGTATCTACCATTGTTTCAAGTTCGGCATTGGTAAGCACATACTCTGGAACATATCCATGAATTGCGGTTATTGCAGCCCTTATTTTTGTCATAAAAGATTTTTTATAATGGTGTTTATTGTCACTTGGTGTCTTTTTCGTTAAATACCCTGGACTGAGTGTATTTTGACAGACTTGTACTTATTCTATCTGCCAGCCTGGCTTCATGCACCCCTTTTGAGAGCAGGATCATATTTTTGATGGCAATATCATTGGAAATGCCATGCCCTATAACCACCGTGCCATTGATGCCTAAAATGGGGGTTCCGCCATAGTTTTCATAATTCATCCTGTCGAAAAACTCATCGCTAAAGCCTCGCTTCCTGATCAGGCGATACATGGCCTCTGCCTGCTTCAGGACAATATTCCCGGTAAAACCATCACATACGATTACATCGGCTTTGTCTGTGAAAAGATCACGACTTTCGATATTTCCGGTAAAATTAAAATCAACTGAATCCTTCATCAGCCGAAATGCGGAATGGGTAAGTAAATTTCCTTTTTCTTCCTCTTCGCCAATATTCAAAAGGGCTACTCTGGGGTTTTTTATCCCATAAACAAACTCGGCATATATTGATCCCAGGAGTCCAAACTGGTAGAGCACATCAGGTTTGCTGTCAGGGTTTGTTCCCACATCAATCAAAACGCCCACTCCTCCATTCACTTTAGGCAGTACAGAGGTTGTGGCTGGTCTGATGATTCCCTGCACCACATTTACACTGTAAATTGAACCCACCAGCATAGCTCCGGTGTTGCCGGCGCTTGCAAACGAATCAATGGCTCCTGATTTTAGCAGCCGGAAGCCTTTGGTAATGCTTGAATCGGGTTTTTGGGTGAAAGCCTTGGTGGGTTGTTCGCCCATACCAATTACCTCAGTAGCATTAATGATGCTGAATGTGGAAGGGTCTTGATTGAGTTCGGAGAATTTTTGGTGGATTGTATCTTCGGGGCCTATCAGAACAATCTGATCATCAGTATCTTTGAGCTCATGTTGTGCCAGGATAGCTCCTTTTAGAATGCTGTCAGGGGCAAAATCACCACCCATTACGTCTAAACCGATCTTCATGTTTCCAACAAAATTAAAATACAAATCATGGAACGAGAATCACCTTAATGTATTGCCCATTCCACGGATGTATTATTTTTTGAAAAAAGCGACTTCCTGTATACTTTTTCCTGCTTCAAAGTTAGGGAAACTCAGCAGCATACCATCAGCACACCTTGAATAATTATACAGCAGCAGACTTCTCTATTGCTACTTGTCCGCGGTAGAATCCACATTCGGGGCAAACCCTGTGCATGAGCTTATATGCACCACAGTTAGAGCATGATGTGAGTGCTGGTTCAGTTGCTTTGTAGTGAGTACGTCTTTTGTCTCTGCGGGTTTTAGAGATTTTACTCTTTGGATGTGCCATAATCTTAGCAAATTAATAAAATGAATGTACTAGTTAAATTTCAGGTTTTTTAATGCATCCCATCTTGAGTCGGTAGCTTCTGTAGAAGAGTCTTTGTCTTTTTTATCTTTACCTGACATATACTTCTGCAGTTGCTCAATGATCAGTGGGTCACATTCCTTTTGATCAACACTGTTTTCTTCGTGTACTTTTCTTGCAGGAATTCCCAAAATAGTGAATTCGTAGAAGTATTGCGAAACATCAAAATGGCTGTCGGTAGCAGGTATAATGATAACCTCATCGCTTTGTTCTTCCCGGTGGTCGCCAAATTTAACATACAAAACACGGAAGGTGTCTATTTTCATCCAGAATGTTTCAAGACATCTGTCGCACTCAGTCTCAATTTGTCCTTTGATGAAGAAATCAAGATCGAGCATGTTGTTTTTTTTGTGCAGGATGAGTTTACCCTCCAGTTTTGCTTTTGCTACAGGAGTGTCTTCAAAACATGCAAAAAAGTCATCATTAAGCTCAAAGGAAAATTCATGTTTTCCATGGGAAAGCCCGACAAATGCGATGTTAAATGGTTTCAATGCTTTCAAAGTACTATCTATTTTTCAAAGGCTGCAAAGATACAACTAATGTTGAAAAATAAAAAATAATAATCGAAAAATAACCCGTGAGTTTGGCAGGGTTCTCTAATGGTTTAACATGCTTACTTGAAGGCTTTTTCAAGCAGGGCATCACCATTGAGTTTCAGCCTGTTAAAGTAACCGGGAACAGATTTTCCGGTGAGCTGGTCTACGTATACTTTGGCCAGATATTGGGCAAGCATGAAGCCTTGTCCTCTCAGTCCCAGGAACAATCCCTTTTCCACATCAATGATCATACGCGGCTCAATGTAATAGCCTGCCCACAATGCCTGGAAGCCTGCAGCAGACATCTCCGGAATCCAATCGACGAAGATCTCTGAAACAATTTCGGCAAACTCTTTTGAGTTTATTTTTACATCTTTGTCGGTTTCCAGTGGTTCGATAGCAGGAGATGCACAACCGATCACCTGGCCGGTTTCTCCCAGCTGCTGGCCATATACTGCGGTAAATCCTTTGTAGTTGCGTCGGTCGATGAGCATATCAAGGGGTTTGCCATTTACTCCCATCATCGGAAGCCTGCGGGTAATAAAAGCCTGGTGTTTTACCGGGAACAATCCGGTTTCTATACCCAGTAATTTGGCGAATTTGTCTCCTTCGGCACCCAGGGCATTAATGAAAACAGGGGTATGATATTCCACATATTCGCCTTCATGGGTCATAACGATGGCTTTATAGGTATCTCCTGCTTTTTCAACATCTACCAGTCGTGTATCTTCCAGCAGGGTACCACCGTGGGCGATTCCTTTGCGACGCAAGGCTTCAATTACCTTCCCGGGAGTAGCCTGCCAGCATTCGCTGGTTTTGAGGGCCGCCATATATTTTGTATGGTTGGTGTTGAAATAGGGCGAAATTTCATCGCGAAACTGCGAGGGCTTTAGCATTACTGCTTTCTGCCAGGCCATAGAGTCTTCCAGTGCTTTGTACATCTGCTCATCATGGGCAAAGGTTACATAATTGATCAGACGGAAGTCTATATCAAACTCTCTTGACAGATCTTCAAATAATTCCAGGTTATGCCTTGCAATATCTGTTAGTTCGGGCAGGCTGAATACGGGTCGCCCTCCGGCGATATTCCGCCACGAGCCACCATAGCCGTGGTTGATCATGGCGGGCTCATAGCCGGCTTCTGCAAGAAAACGGAACAGGGAACTCCCACCGATACCTCCACCGGCAATAAAAGATTTTACTTCAACTACTCTGCGCTTGTGCCCTATGGCTGAGGTAATAACATTTTCGTGAACAGACGTAGGATAGAGCTCACCCATGGTGATCTGGTTTGACATGGGAGCACGGGGCGTACTTCCTCCAATTAATCTTACACCTTTGGGTCTTAGGTTTTGCTTAAGTCGCTGTATACAACGTTTGCCCCTGCAGGGGCCCATTCCCAGGTGCGTAGTATGCTTGATCTCCTCCACCGAAATAAACGTTCTGTCGCCTACAATTTGCATCACATCGTCGAAGCTCACATCATCGCAATGACACATGAATACATCACTCATAAATGACTCCTGGTGTGGTTTCATTTCCGGCTTTTCAGGATATTCGCTCTTGATGATAAAACCCCTTACTTTGAGTTTATCCTCCTGCTTCATCTCCTCTGACTTAATGCGGGCAATATGCGTTTTATTCTTTTTGCGAAGGATTTTCTGAATGGTACCTTCTCCCAGTTTATTTGCATCATTATCTACCAGCCATACCTGCTCGCCCTCTGTCATGTCAAATTCAATGGGCAGGAAGAATGTGTTTTTTTGAAGGTTATAACCAAAGATTGCCAGTCCGGGGCACTGGTAAACGCAATCCATACATCCCACACATTTGTCGTAATCGATATGAGGAACTGTACTTGTAGATGACTTGGTTATGGCCCCGTAAGGACAGGCAAAAGCACAGGGATTACAGGCAAAGCCGTAAAGACAATCAATAATAACGAAGGGTTTTTCCATTCGTTTTTCTGAGGGCATAAAGGGTTGTTCAATGACCCGGTGTGGATGCTGCTGAGAGTCGATATATTCTTTGGAAACCAGCAGGAAGTCATCATAGCTGAAGGGCATTTGCATACCTTCCAGGATTTCGTAGGCTACCTGTTTGCCGCGCAACACAGCACTGGTTCCTTCTCCAATCCTTACTGCATCGCCGGCACCAAAACATTTCCTTCCAAACATTTCTCTTCCCTTGATCAGGAGTACATCATCAGGCATTAGCCCGGTGCAGATATTGATGGCATCTATTCCTTCAATTCTTTTTTCGGTACCAGGGATGGCTTTGAAGTTTTCGGCTTGTGCAACAACGGCTGCCTTTATTCCATCTCCCTTATCGTTGGGGATGGCTTCAAGGATAAGGTGCGAAAGCATAATGGGTATGCCCAGCCTTCTTACCCGGTTGGCCTGAACGGGGAAACCCCCTTCATGTCCCTGTGCTTCAATAATAGCTTTTACCCGTGCACCGGCTTGTGTAAGCTGATAGCTGGTCAGGTAGCCGATATTGCCGGCACCTACGGTAAGGATATTTTTTCCCAGCAGGGTGAGCTCAGTATTCATCATTTTCTGAATTACGGCTGCCGTGTATACCCCGGGAAGATCATCGTTGTGGAAAGTGGGCAAAAAGGGCACTGCACCAGTTGCCACCACAAAATATTCACAGTCGATATAGAATATTTCCTGTGTTTTAATGTTTTTTACGGCTACTCTTTTGTTTTCGAAGATATCCCATACAGTGCAGTCCAGCATAATCCCGTCATGGTTATCGCCGGCCAGCATGCTTGAGATCTCAAATCCCCTGAGTCCGCCATATTTTTTTTCTTTTTCGAAAAAGAAAAACTGGTGGGTTTGCATGTTGAACTGGCCGCCGATTTCGGAATTGCTGTCAACCACAATGTTTTCCACTCCCTTTTCGTTTAGTATTTCGCGTGTGGCCAATCCGGCAGGGCCGGCACCCACAATTACCACCTTGGTTTTATAAACCTTTAAGGCCTCTGTTTTTTGATACCTGGTGGGAGTTGCCACATAGTCGTGAGGAATCTCTGCCACTTCTTTTACATTGTCGCAAAGGGTAATGCATATACGTTTCACTTCCCCATCAACCAGCATTTCGCAGGCCCCGCATTTCCCAATGCCGCATTCAAGGCTTCGGCTGCGGTTTTTTAAACTATGGCTATGGATGGGAAAACCGGCCTGGTGCAGAGCTGCTGCAATAGTAAAGCCTTGTTCTCCTTTTATTTCGTGACCTTTATATTGGAAAGTAGTTTTTCCTGGTGTTTTGATTTCAATGATCGGGTGTTGTGCTATTTTGTGCATGGATGGTAAAGATGGTTTTATGTTGAAATTTGACAGCTTAATAAGAAATATTTAATTGGAACATGTCTGTATTGGTTGAATAGCAGGCTTTTCCACGGCAAAGGTAGTTTTTTTAGGTATTTTACAATCACTTTTTAGTAATTTAAAACCATTCTAATTACGGTTGTTATTCCCTTTAAACAACCTGTGTTAAACCCGCCAGCAGTTTTCCTGTTAGCCGACTACAGCAACTTAAGAAAGAAGTAAAAAAAATGGCGTATTTTTACAAACAATCAGGCCTGATGACTTTACACTTACAGCGCAGGTAATTGTTTTGTGTTATATAAAAACTTTAAAGTTACAATCATGAAAAAAATGAGTTACATCCTGGCCATTTTTGGATTGCTGCTGGTGGGAGGTGTTTTTTTCTTTCTCATTTTTAAGGGGATAACGCCGGGGAAAACAGGGGCCAATAATTCAACCAATGAAGAAAAACCGATTGTTATGGAAGGAGACAAGATTAAGCTACCCGAGGCGAGCAAAACTGGTGGAATGAGCCTTACAGAGGCTTTGATGCTCCGACGGTCGATAAGAAGTTACAACAATGAGCCTTTGTCTGTGGCAGAGGTTTCTCAACTGCTGTGGAGCGCCCAGGGCATAACCAACGAAAGGGGATTTCGCACTGCACCATCAGCAGGAGCTACTTTCCCCCTGGAAATGTATGTTATGAGCAACAATGTAACAGGACTTGAAAAGGGGGTATATCATTACGATCCTTTCAGCCATACCCTTGAACCTGTTTTGATGCAGGATGTTTCTGCCGAACTGACCCGTGCCTCGTTAAGCCAGTCTATGGTTAGCGAAGCAGCTGTTGTGCTGATCTTTGGGGCTGTCTTTGAACGCACCACCCAGCGCTACGGCGAAAGAGGAGAAAGATACGTTTACAATGAGATAGGGCATGCATCGCAAAATGTACACCTGCAGGCGGCTGCCCTGCAGATGGGCACTGTGGTAATTGGAGCCTATCGTGATGAGGAAGTGGAAGGCATCCTCAATCTTGGCGAGGAGATCAGGGTATTGTATCTGATGCCTGTTGGCAAAGTCGAATAGAGCTACCGTAAGGAAGCATCTTATTGCTATCAGAGTTTATAGGAAATACCCATCAGAACGGACCATGTGTAGGGGTAGGTTTCGCGGCTGAGGTTTCGTACCTGCCCGATGGGCCGTAAAAACATTGTGGCGGCAGGTTCAACGTGCATGCTGAAATGGTTGGAAACCGGGTAGCTGAACCCCAGTCCGAGGGTTCCGGAAAAGTTGAATCTGTTAACGCCAACACTGCGTCCAACGGGCGCATGCTGGGGTTGCTCCACCAGAAAAACATCACCAGACAATAAATAATGAGTGTTGATAGCAGCACTTGCATGCACTGCCAGTGTGCGGTTTATGATCTTATATCTTGCTCCAATGGGTATCTGAAGGTATTCGAAATACTGCAGCAGACCAGTACCGGTTTTATTCAACAGGTTCACAACAGATTCATCGTAACTTCCCTTTAGGGTGATGATGCGGGTTGAACTGATATCGGCAAAATATAAGCTTTGGTCTGTAAAGACAATTCCGCCCATTGAAGTGCTCATACTTTGTGGATGCTCATTGATCACACCGCCGTTGGCTGAATAGAGAGGCATCTTTGAAGGATGACTGAAAGAGGCAATGTCATGCACCCGCTGCCCGATCCGGTTATAACCAATACCACTGAAAATTTCCCAGCGTTTATGGATTTGGTAAGAGGCATTCAGCCCGGTGGCAAATGTCATAATCTCACTCTCGAATGCAAGGGTGGGATTGGGTGTAGTGCTAAACTGGTGCCGGTATGATTGCTGAGGCGCGAAAAAAACTGAAAAACCAAATGCATTGGGTTGAAAAGCACTTGGTTGGGTTTGTTCATCCAGCACAATTTCTGAAACATTACTGTTATCAGCCATGGTATGGATAAGCGGGGCAATTCTTTGAGCTGGTGAACCGGCATTCATTTGCCCGGGGAGGAAGATATCGGTTTGGATTAAGCCTGCAAGGGCCGTTATTTGCGCTGAAGTTTTTACAGTACCAGTAGTGGTAATGCCTGACACAGATGCGGCGTAATGCTGCTCATCCCGGCTGATTTCTGCCAGCAAGGGTTTGTTTGCAGGAGCCGATGGCACAGCTGATGATGCGGAAGATTTATCTTTTTGGTGAGTGGGGTTTTGGGAAGATTCTGCAACAGGTTGTGCAATATTGGGGTTTGAAGTAGGTTCTTCAGGCGACAACATGGTATTACTGCTGATTTGTTGGTCTCTGAGAGATAGCGGATCGAGCAGCCATGTGGTAGCAGATACGATTAACAATAAAATGGCAGCAGCAGCGGCAATTCTGTTGCGCAAGATCATCAGGCCGGTCTTTTTACGGTCCAGCCTGCTTTCAATGGCATGCCAAACCTCTTCAGGGGGAGCGACCTCGAACTCCTGAAGCTTTTTCTGAATTTCCTTTTCAAATCCATCCATATCCGTATGTCTTATATAGCTTTCTCAATCCATTTGGATTGAAAACTAATTTTTTCCTTAAGAATCATTTTGGCTCTTGCCAGGTTTGAACGTGATGTAGAGATGCCGATGTTGAGCATTTGCGCAATTTCTTCATGCGGATATCCCTCTACAACAAAAAGATTGAATACCATTCTGTACTGATCAGGGAGTTCCTTGATAATGGAAAGAATCTCTTTTTCTGACATTGTATCAATCGCTGAAGCCTCCCTGGGAGTAAGGTCTTGTTCTTCGCTGATTTCGTCAACTGAAAGAACACTGATGCGGCTTCGGTATTTATCAAGAGCCATGTTGATGAAAATACGTTTCATCCATCCTTCCAGGGAACCTTCACCCCGATAGCTCTTCAGGCTATCAAAGATCTTTACAAATCCATCCTGGAGAATATCCTGTGCATCAAATGAATTTCCGGCATAGCGCAGGCATACCCCATACATTTTAGAAGCGAACATTTTGTATAGATCGCTTTGGGATTGCCGGTTATTCCTGATACAACCTTTAAGGATTTCCTGTAGTTTATCCACCCGAGTTTGAATTTGTGCCGTAAACAAAAGTAAAAAAAACTGTAGAATTTTTCCGCACAAACTATGCCGGGCATCCTGGTCACCAATTCAAAGAACTAATTGCAGTAAAATACTGGGCTACATCACAAACCTTTCACCTGTGGTATTGAAGAGCCTTAGTTGTATTTCGTGATCTTCGTATTTATCTATAACCTCGTAATAGGTTTCGATCAGAGTATCCAGCGATGGGTCAAATCGAAAATAAAAGGGAAAATTTTGCTGTTTTACGTTGTCAAAGTGTATTTGATCATCCTGGATGTTGAAATAATAATAATTTCCATCAGGCAAAACCATTTCTTCTGCTCCCACGGCAAAAAAAGCATCCATCAATGCGTCATAGATTTCATTCTTATCGGTTGCTGCATCAATCAAGACATATCCCCATACTGTACCATGAGGAATGCGCATGAGCGAATCAAAAGCAAATAGCAGGTGGTTTTCGAAGGGGGATTCCTTGTGTACAATAATGTTTTCCTGGTTGATCTCCAATCTGAAGTTGTGTTTGTGTTCATTTATCCAAATTGTAAAATCTTCGGTAACATTTTCGGTATTACCCAGAACCAGGGTATGCATGGCAGGCCCGATGGCTGTTACACACACATCGGGTACCTCAATATCAGAGATCTCAATGTCGGTATGCCGGGCCGATGAATTTAACTGAAGCTGGAGGGTAAAGTTGCTGCAGGGGAAAGTTTCTACGGTACTGAAATGGAAATTGATTTCTGTTCCTTCCTGGTTAAAGGTTTCGTAATACTCAAGATCGACGAATTTGAAGGCTGAATCCTTTTCCTCGTCACTTGTGCAGGAGAGAAAGGTACTTGCCGTTATGAGTAAAGCAATAATTGCCTGAAATTGTTTTATCATCGAAAGCTAATATGACGAAATGTGTTATTTCATTTTCCTGTTCAGAATGTTTTACAGAAGAAAAACATCATGAAAATAGTAACAGTCTTTAATTATTATTGGTTCATAAAAACCGGCGGTACACATTGATTCCAGGCCAATGTAAGAGGTAAAGAGAAAAAAAAGACAGGCTAAATTTGGTTGTGCAGGGGTTACCAAATCCAAGCCTGCCAATACAGAAAATCATGCAGGAAGAATGCAATTGCTTTTATAAAATGTTTTGACCCAGGGTATGGCCGCAAAGGTTTGCTGATTTGGTTAATGTTGATGCTCACTTGTTATTGCTTTAGTGGGAAACGCAATAGGAAAGCGGCCATTTTCATTAACCCTGAAATCAAAACGTACAAAGCGGAAATTAACTCAGGCATTTTGATGGTATTTGCTGAAGATACCACCAGGATACATAACCGCAAGTTTCTTCCTGAAAAAAGCTTTTTACCAATACTGCAAAGAACTGAATGTATATGTCGGTTTTTACAAAAGATCAATAAAAAAAACCGGAGTACCTTCCAATGGACAAGCTATGATTGTTGGGGGAGTCTTGGTTCAATAAAAAAAGTCTGATATTTAAGGCAGAAAGGCTAAAACCCCGGTTTTTGAAAGAGCGTTCTATACCTAAGACGCATTAGGTTGGTAAAACGCTGCGTGGGAAATGGAAAAAAAGTAACTTTTTTCCGGGAAAGATGTATAGTGCACAATGCCAATGGATTACACCGGTTGATTTTGGTCTGACTTCAGATATTCTATCATCAGGTCCAGCTCAAATTCATCAATGCCGTGTTTAATCAGGTGTTTTTTGTCTTCCAGGAAAGCGGTTTCAAAAGAGCGGAAGTTGCTAAAGGATGCCAGGCTTTTTCTATAGGCTTCCAGTGCCTGTTGTTCTTTCTTCATACACCACAAGGTATGGCCGGCACTGAGCAGATCAAACCTGTTTTCAGGGTCTTTTGCCAGTAACCGGTTAAAATAATCCTCTGCAGTTTCAAACTTACCCAATACAAAAGAGCACCAGGCTAAAGGTCTTCTGATTTTATGATTTTCAGGAGCGAGTACTTCAACTTTGAAATAATACTGCAATGCTTCTTCGTATTGTTCGAGGTGAATCAGGCACTGGCCAATATTGGCCTGTATTTTCATGTCATCAGGGTTTTGCTTCTCGGCCAGCCGGTAATAGGAAAGTGCCTCATCCCAGTGGTTCAGGAATTTTGAACAGAAGGCTATCTTCCTGATGATCCAGAGTCTGTTGGTTTCTATAAGTTCTGCTTTTTTATAAAATGTGAGTGCATTCTGAAAATCTCCGCTCTTTTCGTAACAAAAAGCAATTTTTTCAAATAGCTCGGTGTTTTGGCTGTCGCGTTGCAAAAGCGAAAGAAAAATGTGCAAAGCATAAGGATAAAACTGCTTGTCGAAATAGAATTCGGCAATATTGCGGATGGTCTTTGAATCGGTAATCACATTCCGGATAAAGGCAGAATTAAAGATATCAGGTTCCCTGCGAAACACATCGTCAAATTCGCTACGCCAGGGGTGTAGTCTGAAAAAGCGGTAAAGATCCTGAAAATATTGTGTAAAAATACTTTTAGTGGTGGCAAACTCGTTGATAAGCCCTTCTGACTTTTCGATCTCCGACATACTTTCCATTTCGGCACTGGCCATATTGAGCATCATATTTTTTTGTTGATCGGGAATCATCCCCAAATTGATGCAAAAAGAATATTTGTCGCTGTTGCACATAAAGTAGGTCTTCTCCAGTTTTTCAACCAACGGGGTAAGGTCTACCGACCCATCAGGATTCTTCAGGTAGGGTTGGATAGATTGGTTCTCCATATAAAACGGGACCAACCAATTGCTGATTTTGTAGAAGAAGGGGAAGTTTTTGAGTTGGGAAAAGGCACTCATAAATACATCCATCCCTTCCATCTGCATTTCGGTAAACTGTTGCAGTTTATCCAGCAGATCCGGGGCATCCTCGAATACTGTTTCCCAGTCGGGGTTCTTTTCTTCGCCAAATTCATCTTTGAAAATATTCTCAAGGTCAAGTTTTTCCTCTATTTTGGGTCTTAGTTTCATCATGGCGGGCAGGATATCTTCTCTCCATTTTTTGCTTACACTTTCTGTTTCCCGGGTTTTGGTAAACTGGATAAGAATGGCTTCCAGATTTTTTTGCATATCGTCCATGTCTGCCATTTCCCTTGTTTTCTCCTCCAGTACAGGATACAGATAAAACCGGTCGTTGTATTTGAGAAAGCATAAAAAGATGCCTACCAGGGCTCTTTGCCATGAATATTGCTCACGCACCTGCACAAAACGAAAGAGCAATAAAAACTTATTTACATCGAAATACCGCAACAAGCTTAGGGTTAGTGCGCTCACAATAAGGCTTTTGTCGTACCATGGCAGCAGTTCGGAGTCGCAAACAGCGTTGAGGAGTTTTATTTCTTCTTCGGTATATTTGTCAGAAAGCCAGATGATGTTGAAGATTTTTACAAGGGCTTCATCATGCGACATCATTTCCTTTTCTTCACTGATTATCCCTTCTCCCAAAATTGATGAAAGTTCTTTGTCAAAAGCCAGGCTTTCCAGGTAAGCCATGGCATGGGTTCGTTCTGTTGTTTTGGTGCGGTCAAATTGCTTTTTCAGATGGTAAATATTACCCGAAGCCTGATCTGTAAGAATGGTTTCCTGCAATTCGTCGGCCATTTCCAATAGATTCCGCTTCAGGTAGAGATAGATTTTAATCCGTTGAGGATCTTTTACCGTTCCGAAAGAATGCTTAAGGATGTTGTTATAGGTAAGCGATTGTTGGGCAAGTTGATCATTATAATATTCCCTGCCGGATAAAGCTATGAGTTTTTTCAGGTTCTCTATGGCATCAAGTACCCGGCGGTTGTGCAAGTCTTCACTTACCTGGGTATAAAGTTTTTTTACGGCGTTGGGATCCATATTATTTTTCTTTGACTGGTGGTTGTGTAATGTTGTAACAGCTGCCAAACATAAAGGTTTTGTTTTATGATCGGGAGTTATTTTTTAAGGCAGAACTACCATCAATAAACATACCGCAGCAGATTAAGCCAGAAACCCGGGCCAACAACTGACAGAACTACAGGAAATATGATTTTTTTCTCAATGGCACAATTGCTGGCGGGCATTATTCAGCAATTATAATGTAGCAAATAGAACAGGTTTATTCTTCAAATGTTAAAGCTCTATCCTCTGAGCATTGAAGAGGTTGGACAGCTCAAATCTCACCACTGCCAGGTTGGGTCCTTCAAATGCTGCTGTCAAAGACAATGTATCGCCAATGGTTTCCTTCCAGCTTCCTGTAAGCCTTGATGATTCATGGATATGCCCGTGAAGCGTAAGGTAGGGTTTGTTTCTCAGGATAAATTCTTTTATGGCCTTGCTGCCAACAAATACATCGGTTTTGGTTTGTTCTGCTATTGACGGGTCGAGTGCAATCCTGTCGAGAGAGGTTTGGTAAGGGGGAGAGTGGAAAAGACAGATGCACTTTTCAGGCCTGATAGAGTGACACAAAACCTTTAGATCGTCGGCAATAGTTGTATCCGCAGCCACCTCATCTGCTTTAAATGTTCTAAAACCTTCATAGGGAGGGATGCATCCGGGTTGCACTGTTTGATCAATATCATAGCGTTCCCAGTCTTTGAGAATGAATGGGGTGGGGGGAACAAAAGAGTATCCTACTACATGAAATTGATCTAAGCTGGCTACTTTCCCATGTACATACTCCCAGAGGCCTTCTTTTTCAAATGCCATGAGGGTTTCTTCTTCTATGCGGGGGTCATCATTCCCCATGATGATGAATACCCGGGGGTACTCATCACCAAGGGATTGATGCAATCTTTCAAAATTTGGTGCCAGGTAATCGGTAATGAAATCGGGCTTATTTTCACTGGCCCTGAAGCTATGAAGCACACTTGAGGGCAAAATATCTCCGCCAATGAAGAGTGCACCTGGTTTTTCCTGTTTAATATAGTCAAATAGTTTCTCGTATCTGTTCACTTTACCGTGAAGGTCTGATACAAACAGGCACAGTTCATTCATAAGGCTGGTGTATTAAGTTTCACAACCGGTTTTCCCTGGTAATGAATAAAATGTGTTTTTACTCAGCGGATTCAGTTTCTTCTGTCCGAAAATTATCTATCAGTAGGGTGTTTGCTGCCGTTTCGTTCATCAATGAGCTGTCTTCTACCTCAATTACAGCAGTTCCTGGTGTTTCGGGCTCGTAATAGATGGGGCCTTCGATACCAAGAGGCAATGCCAGTTTGATCCAGATGATAAACATTGGAATCCTGGCAATCATAAAGGCAATGGCGTAGGGCAACATCATGGATATAAGAGTACCAATACCTGCCGATTTGTCATATTTTTGTGCAAAAACTATTACCAGCGGGAAATAGGGCAGAAGTGGTGTAAGGATATTGGAGTAGGAATCGCCGATACGATATGCTGCCTGGGTAACCTCAGGGGCATAACCCATAAGCATAAGCATGGGCACAAATATAGGGGCAAGCAATGCCCACTTGGCCGATGCACTTCCCATGATGAGGTTTACTAAAGATGCGATGATGATAAAGGCCACCAGCAAGGGAATTCCTGTAAAGCCGATGGCATTGAGGCCTTCCGATCCTTTAACGGCAAGTACACTTCCCAGGTTTGACCAGTTGAAGTATGCCACAAATTGTGCTGCCACAAAAGCAATAACAATATAAAGTCCCATGGTAGACATTGATTTTGCGGTCATGTCAGAAACATCTTTGTCGGTTTTGATGGTTTTGGAAACGATACCATACACCAGGCCGGCCACAAAAAAGATAATAAACATGATGGGCACCAACGAATCATAAAATGGTCTGAAACTGTTACTGCCTGTGTTTTCATCAAATTCGCCGCGCAGCAAACCATCGGAAGGAATTATGGCAACAGCTACCAGGACCAGAACGATCAACACTGAAAAGAAAGACCATTTGAGAGCCCTTCTCTCTTGTGGGGTTACATGGTTTGTTGTTTCGGTAAGCATTTCACCTTCAGCCTTATATTGGCCCAGGCGGGGCACAACGATCTTTTCAGTAACCCACGTTCCGGCAATACCCACCAAGGGTACCGAAGCAGCCATGATGTACCAGTTAGACAAGGGGTTTACCGTATAGCTGGCATCGATGATCTGGGCAGCAGGTTCAGTAAAGGCGGCGATCATCGGGTCGAGGCCTGTGGGCAGAAAGTTGGCTCCAAATCCACCCGAAACTCCGGCAAAAGCTGCTGCAATACCTGCCAGGGGATGTCTGCCCATACCCATAAACAATGCTGCACCCATGGGAATCAATACGACATACCCTGCATCGGCAGCAACGGAACTGATCATACCGGCTACAACAATAGAAAATGTGATGAGATACTTGGGGATCTTGGAAACAAATAACCGCAGTGCAACGGCGATCATACCGGTGTGTTCAGCAACACCAATACCCAACATAACAACAAGAACCAGCCCCAGGGGAGGGAAGGTTGCAAATACATTAACCATACTGGTAAAGATTCTTTGTATTCCCTCTTTGGTTAGCAGATTTTCTACAACAATGTAATCTGCTGCGACACCGCTTTCACCACCTGTTCCCGGGCGTAAAACACTTACCCCCCCGAAAATCCAGGAAAGCAGCAATACTATTGCCATAAGGATGGCAAATAATGTAACAGGTTGTGGAAGCTTGTTGCCTACGACCTCTACCTTGTCGAGTATTTTTTTAAAAACACCATTGTTCTTTGGTTTGTCCTTTTCACTCATAGATTTTTTTTGTTGAAAGTCAATAGATTGGATTTAAGATTTGAAGCCCCAAAAATAAACCATTAGAACTTACCGGCAAAGCAATACCGGTAAAATTTATGTAGCATCCTGTTAGCCAGGATATTATTGGTTGTGAAAGGGGTGGGAGAATGCAATTTTTACCTACCTGACGATAGTAATTACCCCATGGGCCTGCTTCTCTTTCTCCTGCCTGGTATAGGTAATGATGTAATAGTATGTACCCTGGGCCTGATTTCCACCGTCCCACCAGTTGAGGTAGTAATCGGTATGTTCAAATACTTTTTTCCCATTGCGGTTGTATATCACTATAACAGAATTGGGGTAGTGCTCAAGGTTTTCAATTTCAAAAACATCATTTATTCCATCCCCGTTGGGTGTAAAAACATTGGGGATGCGCAGGTCGCAGTTCTGCTCGGAAACGTTGAGTTCAAAAAAGTCAAAGCAGGAAGTGATGGTATCGGTAACTCTTACCATATAATTGGTGGGAAGTTTGGCCATGAGGGTATCACTGGTGCGCCCTTCCAGGTCAGCACCTTCCAGCATCCATTGATAGAGCCAGTTCATTTCGTCGCCTGCAAATTCGGGCACAACGGTAAGCAGGGTCGAATCCCCTTCACAAATGGGAATCTCAAATTCCGATACGATTTCCCCTTTGGGCAATGGGTGCACAAACACTACCAGAGTAGTATCCCAGAGGCAATTAAAATCATCACGGATCCGGAAGGTTAGTTCATGTTCTCCCTCTGTATCAATGCTGTGAGATACCGGGTTATCACCCAGCTGATTCCCATTCTGGTCATACCATCCTTCTTCAACAATCTGGGGAGTAAAGATGAGGGAATCCGGATAGAAATCTTCGTTGAAGAACATACTCCAACCTGTTACATGGCCCGAGGTGCCCGTAACCAGATCTTCTACAGTAAGGGTCCACTCGCCATTAAGGGGGCAACCGATAAAAGCCTGGAATGATTCGGCCGGAGTATAGTTGCCCTCAGGCAGGTAGGGTTGATTGAAATATACATCTCCTGCCTGGTCGGTATAATTATGAAACTGGAATGCGGTTTCTTCCATTGGTCCCAGCTGGGGCTGGGTACTGAAACAGTATTCATAACCAATGCCCGGAATAAAATCATTGAATACGACCGGTTCTCCCAGGTGTGCCCCTCCAATGCTCTGGTCTTTGAATAAAACGCTGGTTCCGTTTGGGCATTCAAGAGAGAATGTAAGGTGGCCGAAATCAACGTGTTCAATATCTACACACACCCTGTCAAAGTCTTCAGTAAATACAATCTCTTGCTCCTCGGGAAATACATCAAAAGTGAGGGTGGAAACAAATGGTTGTCCTTCGGTGATAAAAGCAGTAGTGTCTACCCTTGTTGGAAAACCGGTCCACGTTGTGGCATTGGCATTTCCCATAAGACTGAAGGATTCTCCCGCACACACCGTATCGGCCGAAAGCATGGTACCTTCAAAAGTGGGTATTGTAGCAATTCTTACTGTGAAAAGTGTATCCAATAGGCAGGTATTGTCGGGATCGGTTACCTGAAGATGAAATGGATAGGCTCCCGGGCCTTCGTAATTCTGGGTTACTGCTTCACCTTGAAAAGTATCGCCCCCGAAATTCCAAAGGTAGCCGGTGTTTTCCCCCTCACCTTCAGGGGAGCCGCCATAATAGCCGGCATTGGCAGTAAAACTAACCGATTGCACATCGGGGCAAAAGTCGAAGGAACCGGAGTTGGTATTTACATCCACATAAAAGGCCTCGCATAATTCAAAACAGGAAATATTGGCCCACCAGCCCGTGGCGGTATCAGCTTCAGATGAAACAAAGCTGAAATGCATTGAGGCACCTGTTGACCATAGCGTTTGATCGAGAAGATTGGTACCCGTTCCTGTGGCTAGAAGTTCAGCGCCGGCATCAGTCCCATCGTAAACGTAAAGTGTATCTCCCTCTCCCAATGCAAAATAAGCAAATTCGAATTTAATGTATTGGGGCTCTTCAGTATCCTGGGGTGCAGTAAATGTAACGTTGTATGCCTCATTGTTGCTGTAAGGTGTGAGGGTATCGCCACCACTGTCGGTAAAAAAGCCCGAACAGGTTTCTATATTTTGCCCATTGTGTTGATCAATGGGAAATGTAATGTTTTGTGCCTGTACCCCAAGAAACATTGAGGAAATGAACACAAAAAATATCCCGTAAAGATGGTGCGTCATAATAACAAATGTGTTACGTTGTATCTCGATTGACGATGGAGACAAAAACCTTGAAAAATCATCCTCCACATGCTCCCTTTCAGGAAGTCTGCTTGTTGAGTGCAATTGTGAAATATGCTAAACTAATACGCATAAAGCAGTGCTTTATTTTGCAGGTTTCCAAATAATGTCCGGCTGATGAGGCCTGTTGATCCCTGCATGTTATTCCAGGAACAACCTACAAAGATACATTTCACTGCACAAATAACACAAACTGATACCAGGTTTTCCTATTGGGCCCTGCTGGAAAAATATTCTTCAATCTCTTCCAGTCTGGCCTGATCTTTTTTGTAAATGTCTTTGATGATCACTCCCTTCTCCAACAGAATTACCCGTGTGCAAATATCGGCCAGGTGATTGATGTTATGGCTGGAAATGAGCATGGTATTGCCTGTAGATTCATTTTTTTGCCGTAGCAGGTTCCTTATGGCGATCTGTGAAGTGGGATCAAGGAAATTGAACGGCTCATCAAGAATCAGCAAAGAGGGATCGACAAGCATGGCCGCAATAATACCTGTTTTTTGTTTATTACCGGTAGAGAGTTGTCTGATGTATTTTCCGGTACCTATAACTTCGTCATTCATAAAATTCCTGAACAATTTAAGCCGGGCCGAAACCTCATCAGGATTCAGGCCGTAAGTACCGGCATTAAATTGCAGGTATTCTTCCGGGGTAAGGAAGCCGATCAGGAAACCTTCGTCGAGGAAACTGCCGGTATGCTTTTTCCATGAGTCATCTTCATTAACTTTTCGTTGGTCCAGCTCTGCATATCCCCGGTCAGCCTTTATCAGGTCGAGGATCAGGCGCAGCAGGGTGGTTTTTCCGGCGCCATTGTTTCCCACGATACCCACCAGTTCACCGCTTTTGATTTCCAGAGAAGGTATGTCAAGAACAATATTTCCGCTGTAGCTTTTTTGCAGGTCGGTAATCTTTATTTGCATATCAGTTTACTTTTGTCGGTAAAGGTTCAGTTTGGTGTATTTCATTTTTTCGAATCTGCTGCTGATGGTTTTGATCCACCATGGGTGGGTGGCTATAAATACTATTCCGGTAATGCCCAGCAAAATAGACGCGCCATGTTCTGTGGGCAGGAGCATACCCAGCAAGAAGAAAGGCAACAAGGAAAAGAACAGAATCAGTACCTGTAAAAACTTAATCCCTGTAACGCCCTCCATATTAAAAGAGCTTCTTCCGTTGGCATCTAACCGTGTAGAATTTCCAACCCCCATAAACATATAGAAAAAGTATCCAAAACCACAGGCATACAAAAACAAGCCTAAATAGGCAATGGCGATGCCCGGATCGATAAAGGCCAGGATAGGAATAATGACTATCATTTGAAGGGTTGCATAGGCCAGGTAGAACAGGTATCTTGACCTGGCCATTTGGTAGAAGGAAATATGCCGGCTGGCAAGAAAATCGAAGAAATGACTTTCCCAAGAAAATGCATGTTGAAGGTGAAAAGCACCATAGCCGCCAGCCAAAAGAAAGAATAGTAGCAGAAAGGATTCCATGTTGTCGCCGCCGTAAAAGCTAAGGAAAAGCACAAAGGCAGTAGCATAGGGAATCGTAAGGTAAAAGTTCCATTTACTTCTCTGGTTGCGGCTCACCAATTGCCATTCCAGGAGCCAGAATGGCCCTACCACGGGCACCGACGCAATTAATTGTTCCCAACGGTTGCTACCGGCAACAGCTTTTTGTGTGCTTGCCTGGTCGGAGATCGTATAAAAGTTTTTATGTCCGTATCTCAGCAAAATAAGATGCATGGCTACAGGAATAAAAGCCCAGAGGAGGATAGTGCCCGTATCACCTTCGGCAAACCTTACGAAGAGATCGGTAGATATTGCTATCAATGAATCTGTATACTGATGGTATATAAAAAAAACCAACAGTGATGCAAGCAACAGCACGGCATGTCCTGCCACCTTACCCGGCAGGCCTTTGATCCATAGCAATGCTCCCTGGTTAAATGCTACCAGCAAAAAAATGGCCAGTAAACCCAGCGAATGGCTGCCCGATGCGGGGTTTATGGTCATGGGAATAAATGCAGCGAAAAAAACCAGCAGATAAAGATTGATGGGATGCAGCCAGGATTTAAAGATCCAGTAAATGGTGAGTACCCCCCTGGAAACAGGCAGATGAAGATAAGGTTGTACCTTTTGGGCTGCAGTGCCCTGGAAAAACATCCTTATCCACAGATCGAGCAGCATAATGGGTAGCAACAAGCCGTATACCCATTGGGCAGGTTGCCTTTCGGGGAAATTCTCCTGCAGAAATGAGGGGAGCATCCTTCCGGCAAGATTCAGTTGAAAAAGAACAAAAAGAATGGTAAAGCCCATTATGATGATCACAAAGAGACTTTTTCCAAAAAGCTCCGACCGGCGGAACATTTTCAGAGAATGGGTTATGAGCTTGAAAAACATCTTAAACAACAGGTTTTAAATAATTAGCGTAATCAGGCAGGTTTAACAGGTGAGTCATTTTCTGTGAGCTCAGCATATACTTGGTGCAGTTTTTTGATATGAACGTCGTAAAGTTTTCTTACCCAAAAACGTAGCAACAGCAAAAACAGCACAAATGCAATACAACCCGCGGTAATGTAAACCAGTATATTCAGAAACAATGGCTCTGAGGGAAAAAGAAGAAGGCTTGTTACCCTCTCTCCTCCCGATCCGAGGCCGAAACCAAGAATATATCCAAAGTAAATGCCAAGAGGAAATAAAACAATATTGATATAATAATATGTTTTCCTGAAGAACTTAAGCAACGCCAGGGTGCTTTCAATTGAACTCCTGAGGTTTTCCTGCCCCTCCTCCCAGATACGGGATATCTTGCGCAGGTTGATATAATAATAGGACAGAGTGCTTATAAAAAGCAAAATAAGAATTGATGTATTGAGGATAAAATAGGGTTGTGATAGCTTGATCATAACTACAACAAGCAATGGCAGTACTACCAGGATGGTGCCTATCTCGAGGTACAGGCTTTTTTTTAGCCTGTCTACCGGCCCTGACGATTTTTGCCTTATGATCTTCAGGAGTTCTTCATGATTGAGAGACTCCGAAGGATCTGCAAACGATGTGTCCCATACTTTTTTTAGCTTCTTGAGTTCATCCATTTTTTATATTAAATATCCCAGTGTTAGTAATTGTCCATAATACCCCTTAGTTTTTCCCTTATGCGTAGCATTTTTACCCTCACATTGTTTTGGGTGATTCCCATGATAGATGCAATTTCTTCATAAGAAACATCATCGAGATACAACATGATCATACCCTTTTCAATCTCAGAGAGCTCTCCTATAGCCATATGAAGCAGTTCCAGGTCTTCCTTTTTCCTGCGGGTATCCTCCTGCGCAATGTTAAGCTCTTCAGTGTCCACAGAATTTGTAAGAGGATTTCTCTTTTGCTTTCGAAAACCAGATATTGCCGTGTTTAATGCTATGCGGTAAATCCATGTGCTGATCTTTGAATCTCCCCTGAAACCACTCCACGCTTTCCACAGCTGCGCAACGATATCCTGGTAGAGATCTTTACAGTCATCATCCTGTGGGCAGTACATTTTACAAACTTTAAAGATGATGCCCCGGTGGGTTTCTATGGTTCGAATAAAATCGTTTTCGTGCACTTGACTTGCCGTGTTGAATATGTCGTTACAAAGATTTATTCATTACATTATCATAGTGATGATGCAAATAGCCATGGGGAAATGTCGCACTGAATGTGACGGCACAAAACTGCTATCTTGCAAGGAATGAATGCAGCAGCGCTCAGAGTCAAATTATTACAGGTCTTTAATGTATCTAACTGAGAATCCACATCTTTTGTCATCAATAATGCGAAAGACCTTGTCTTTTTTAAAGATCAGATAAAACAGCCAGGCATTGGCATCACCTGCTTCGCTTCCTGACCAGAAGTCTGCTGCCCGTTCCAGGCTCATAAAGTCTCCCTGCAATGTTCTGTACCCGGAGTAGATGGCGTCAAAACCGCTTTTCCCTCCTTTTACCAGGGCGTAATATGCCTGGGTTTCTCCGTTGTAAAAATCGATCAGTTTCTCCCAATCTTCCACCAGTGGTAGCCTCCAGCCTTCGGGGCAAGCTTCCATGGCAGCCTTCCAGGTATACAATCGTCCGTAGGTGCTGCCAAAAAGAGCATTGTTCTCATAAAACCAGCTGTCTTTTACCAGCAAAGCCAGGTTCTCCGCCATCCATAACTGGTTGTTGATCTCAACGGTTTTATATTCTCTGCCGCCTAACACAAGTATTTCTCCGTTTTGGGGTTCCATGATTTTCCGGATTATATTATTAATCGTTTAGATGTTTTATTTGGCCGGTTCAGTGGTTTCATCAATACGGTTTTCTTTTACCAAAAACCAGCAAAGTGCCGACAATCCCACAGTAACTGAGCATATGATTAACAAGACCGATTTGTTTGCTACATCCTGAACCACCTCGCCAATGGCAAAGCTGGAAACAAGTTGAGGCAGCACAACCGACAGGTTGAACAGCCCCATATACAAGCCCATCTGGTTTTGTGCAACCTTTTGGCTCATAATGGCAAATGGCAGGCTGATGATGGAAGCCCAGCCGATTCCCACCACCATCATCAGAATGTAAATGGCCCAGGGGGAATTTCCCAAAAACAGTATAGAAGCATAGCCCACAGCCATCACTACCAACGACCATGTATGCGTCTTTACCCTGCCATATTTATTGGCCAGGGGTTGCAGCAAAAGAACGGGGATGATGGCAGCAACCAGGTTGAGTGAGAAAAAGCTCCAGTTAACCACCGATCCGATGGCATTATTGCTCAGATCAGGGATTCTAAAATCCACAAAGGCAAAGAAATAGATAAACATACTCTGTACCCCAATCCACGAAAAGGAATGTGCTGCCAATACCTTTTGAAATCCTATTTTTCCTGCCACCTCTGCTGTTTTACCTTCTTCTTTTTTGGCCAATGCCTGAATGATGAGGATGCCCGTGAGGCCAAAGGCAAATATCTCGAAATAATACCCGGGGAATTCCAGTCCCGTCAATCGTTTTACGATGGCATAAATTCCATACATCAGAAATCCCCACAGGGGCCTGATGTTTAGAAATACCTCCATGGGTGTGGCATACTTATGGGGTGTGGGTTTCTCCATCTCCAGGGCCTTGGTGATCTCGTCTTCATCTTCTCCATAACGTCCAAGGTAACGGGGCTCCCGGATGAAAAACGGGGGAATAACAGAAAAAACCAATACTACAAAAGCACCGATATAAATCAGGGCAATATTACCCAGGGTTGCACCTACAAAGTATGACAAAACCCCAAACGACCCCGAAATGGTCTGCATCCAGGTATATCCTTTCGTACGCTCCTTACCTTCGGGGGTAACATCGGCAATTACAGATCGTGTAGGATTGAATGACACATTGATGGATAAATCCAGAATCATAGAAATGACAATGGCAATCCCCAGGATAGCTTCAATACCCAATGCAACCTGGATCAGCCCGATATTGGGCAAGGCCAGCAACATCAACGATGCCAGAACACCCCCAACAATAATAAAAACCCTGCGCCTGCCATTCATCACCCAAACATTGTCGCTGATGATACCAATGATCACCTGTCCGATAATCCCTGCGATGGGGCCGGTAGCCCATACCAAACCAATATCACTGATGGATAGATTATACTGGTAGGTTAACAGCCAGCTTAATGCTGCAATTTGTATAGAAAGCCCAAGACCCATGGCTGTGGCGGGGAGCGCAAGAAGGGCATAAAAAGTGTTGGAGAGTTTTTTTTGAATGTTTAGCATACGTTAGTTTTTTGAATATCCTTTTTTTTCTGAAAACCTTTGCGGAAAGCGCGCATAAAAGTAATGCGAATTTTGCAATTTTACTAAAAAAGATCAATTCGCTTTAACACAATGTGTTGTGCTGGTATTTGGTGCCAATCCAGGGGGCAACAATTCGGTGCTGTTACTGTTACAATGTATAGGATTGTATAACCTTTAAACCCCAAATAAGATGAAAAAAGTAATTGTATTGCTGGAGAAAATGATAGAAGATGCTGAATTTCAATACCCTTACCTGAGATTGACAGAGGAGGGTTTTGATGTGGTATCAGTAGCACCCGAGAAAAAATCTTACCAGGGCAAAGGGGGCCAAACCTTTACCCCCGACAAATCTTTTGATGAAGTTAAAGACCAGGAATTTGATGCTGTGGTGATTCCCGGCGGATACGCACCTGATATGTGGCGTCGCAATGAAGAAATTGTGCGTTTTGTGAAAAAACACAATGATGCCGGAAAGATTATTGCCTCGATTTGTCATGGTCCGTGGCTCATGATCTCAGCAGGAATTGTAAAGGGTAGAAAAGTAACGGCGTTCTTTGCCATCAAAGACGACCTGATCAATGCTGGTGCCGATTACAATGGTGATGATTGGGTGGAAGACGGAAATCTGATCACCAGTACCAACCCCAAAACCATGCTTCCCATGATGAAGCGTCTGGTGGAAAAGCTCAAAGAGTAAAATCAGAATCGTATAAGTAAAAAAAGAGGCTGTCCCGAAAGTTTTTTACGGAGGTTGTACCTATCTATACGACTACTGAATATCAGTTGGATAATCGTTTTGAAAGGCTCAGCGT
>CAYVQC010000024.1:0-58034 GCA_964453995.1 uncultured Bacteroidales bacterium
AAAATTGGTGAACTTGAAAACGGAATCTATTACATTCGACTCAGTGGAAACAATACAACCACAACCAAGAGCTTCATAAAAGCAAATTAAACTGTACTCTTCATAATTATTCTTTTTGTTTTGCAAAGCCTGAAAACCGGAACCACTTTATTCCGGTTTTTCGGGTTTTACCCGAAACAGCTCTTTCCTCTAATTATTCTGCCAGACAGAAGATCAGAAGAGCGCATTCACTGTTTCATTGATAATTGCATGTCAATAATTTCAGGAATTAATTCTTTATACAGGACAAGCAGTATTCTTAGATGAGCTGTTCCTTATTAATTCAGCTTAAACCGGTAGGAAACCGAAAGGTTAACCGAATTGGTGAAATCATCGAGATAGTCGCTCTCGAAAAGAGAAACAACGCCAAAAAAGTACCTTCCCTCAAAAAAGAAAGATTTATATCCTATACCAATGCCGATATTTATTCCCAAATCGGTTTTGCGGATTTCATCAAATTCCCCAATATCAATGTTTTCAGGAGCCTGATCGCCGCGGGTTTTGAAACGGTTGTCCTGGCTCAATAACCGGAAGTACTGGAATCCGCCATACAAAAAGATGAACATATCGCCCCCATTCTCATGTTGGGCCCAGGCACCATAGCCCACGTTGATGGGTATGTCAAGGTAGTTAAGGCCTACGATCACATCACTGTCAGCAAGCTGTTCGTCAAGAAAAGCCGGCCGGAGATAACGAAACGACTTGCGTGTATAGTTGATCTCAGGATTGATATAAAGGTTGGGGATCAATTGTATATGGCTGGTAACACCCAGGCTGTAACCCAATCTTTCGCGATAATCATGCTCAAAACCTGGTCCCAAAAAATTAAACCCTCCCCCAGCCCTTAATCCAAAGGAGTTTTGCGTATTACCCTGAGCAGGAACAAAGAAAAGAAGGAAAAGCAAGGGTAAAAACCGGCTTCGCCGGACTAATAGACTTGTTAAATATTTGGTTTTCATGGCTTAGCAGTTCGTTTTTATTTAGACTAAGTAAAACTTGAATTTACTAATATAAAAAAAATCAAGGCAGGTATGACAAAAATCATTTTTCAAAGAGGTTTTTACAATACCTGCCAACAGGCACAACGAAACCACTTGAAAATTAAGCGCAAAGGAAGTAATTTTAAACCCTGACTGGCACACTTCCCCGATATGCCCCAAAAACTTGTTCAGGATTCAAAATTGGTTTTAGGAATCACCAAAATTTTATGGGCAGGGCCCTCAGAACTTTCTGAAATACCTTAATACAATAGCCATGAAAAAACCCCATTGTTATAACCGGCGCAGTTTCCTGCGAACTCTTGGAGGTATCGCGCTAAGTGGTGCCGTTCCACCTGCCGCAGGATCAGCAGGACTATTATTTTCAAATGACGGGCTTATGGAGCAATTATCAGTAAATAACGATTACCAACCCCAATATGTAAAGCTGCATAAAAACGGCAGCCTGAAGGCGCGAGCTGAAATCCTCTGGAACAGGATGAATGGCTGTGATTTGTGTCCGCGTGAATGCGGTAAAAACCGCATCAGGGGGCGCCGGGGCGATTGCAATGCCACTGCTGATCTGGAAATATCATCCTTTGCCCCTCATTTTGGAGAAGAAACTGAACTGGTAGGCGAAAACGGGTCAGGAACGATTTTCTTCACCAACTGCTCACTGTTGTGTGTCTTTTGTATCAACTACGATATAAGCCAGATGGGCAAAGGACGACGTCATACCATCAACGCTCTTGCCGACATGATGATGACCCTGCAACACATAGGATGCCACAACATAAACGTGGTTACACCAGGCCATTATGTGCCTCATATCTTAAAAGCCCTTGATATTGCCGCTGGCAAAGGCCTGCGCCTGCCACTGGTTTACAACACCTGCGGGTGGGAGAAACCGGATGTACTCCAGATGCTCGATGGAGTGGTGGATATCTACCTTGCTGATTTTAAGTATGATGATCCTGGGGCTGCCGACAAGTATTCGCCGGGTGCGTTGTCCTATCCCGAGGTTACCAAAACAGCACTTCTGGAAATGCACCGACAGGTAGGGGTTCCTGCAGCAGATAGCGCAGGACTGATCAATAAAGGCTTGATGATCCGCCACCTGGTGATGCCCAATAATGTGGCCCGGTCAGAAAAAATTATGCAATGGATCGGAGAGAATCTTCCCAAAAATACCTATGTAAACATTATGTCGCAATACACACCGGTATTCAAAGCGCTGGAGTATCCTGAAATTTCCAGGCGGATTACCCGTGCCGAATACAATGAGGTTTTAACTGCTGCAGAAGAGGCAGGCCTGACCAATATTAGGCGCCAATCGGGATAAATTGTTTTAGCCTCAGGTGAATCTCTGACCTATTACAATTGCAGGTATGGTTACCGTTGGCTAAAGCATAACGGCAATGGGAGCATTTAACCAGCAAAAAGTGTGATTTTCATTGGCTATAGCAATGCTCCTTCATTGGGTGCCTCATTACAAAATACAAATGTCCAGGCACATTGGGCAAGTCTCTTCCTTTGGCAATACTATTGCTTGAGAAACTCCAGCACCACCCGGTTAAACTCTTCCGATGCTTCGAACTGTACAAAGTGGCCTGTTTTCGGGATCATGTGCAATTGGTTGTTGGGAAGAAGTTCGGCTCCTGTGCGGGCAACATCAATGGTTCTGCCCGGATTGAGGAACCGGTTGGGGATCAGGTTGTCGTTTTCGCCAAAAATGATCAGTGCCGGATGTTGGATCAAATGCAGATAATCCATCACAGCCTCATCCACCATCCCGTTTACAGACTGTACCACAGCAAAAGCATAGGCTTCAAAATCTTCGGCCGATCGCATGGCAATACGGTCGGTGATCATAAACTCTGCATCATCGGGCAAATCATAAAAGTTAAAGGCCAGGTTGGAGATGATATCTTCAACCGGGGTAAGCATTACACCTCTAACAGTCATCACACTTCTGAACCATTCCTTCTGTCCTTCGGTAAAACGTTCGAATCCTGCAGGAGCTGCAAGGATGAGTTTTTCCACCCTTTCGGGGTAGTACATGGCGGTAACCATAGATATTTGCCCACCCATGGAATGACCTCCCAGCACAATTTTTCCCAGGTTCAGTGCCTCGGCAAAGTCATTGACAACACCGGCATAATAAGTCATCATGCCGCTGTGAGGAAGCTTTCCAGACTTGCCATATCCTGGTAAATCAAGGGCTATGACTCTGAAATGCCTGCTCAGCTCTGGGATATTCTTTTTCCAGGCAGGCAGGTAACTTCCCAACCCATGGATCAACACCAGGGTTTGATCGCCCTGCCCCTGGTCTACGTAGGCAATACGTTCGCCACCCGGGAGCACCACCCATTTGGTTTCAAATGGATAATCCAGCTCCATAAACGAGTTGAGGGGTTCTATTTTGCTGTAGGGATGCCAGTTTGCCGGTTTCATGGTTTCGCATCTGTTGAACAGCAGCAAAGCTGCTGGTATCATTAACGTAAATAGTATTTTTCGCATAACACAGAGGGTTTCAGAACATAAGCCATTTATACACAATAAACATGGTCCAGGGATTATCGGGTCTTACACCCTGTACACCGCCATTCACAGCTACTCCATACCGGCTGTCGGCACTGTCGAAGAAATCGCCCAGCCACATGTACGCACCATGCATTTCTATACTCATGAAAGTTCCCAGGTTGTAAACAAGCCCGGCATTGGCTTCCACGCCCATAAAGTTGCCACCGCCAACAGGAGTGGCGTTGCTCATAGCAGCAGCAGTGCCTATTTTAGCCTGGAAACGGTTGGGAATTATACTTTTGGAATAATTGGCGGTACCACCTAAAAACCCGTACCCAATATTGGAAAGGTCGGCTATAACAGGAGTAAAACGGTTAACTACATTCCCATGAGGAAAAAGGAGGTACGCACCTGAGTTGATAAAAAATCCACCAGGAGCAGCCCAGGTATTCCCGGTAATTACCCCGCTGTAATGCTGATCGGTAATTCCATTATCGTCGCCGGTGGTATACATCAGATCGAAAGTAACCCGATCATGCGTTGTTTGTCCATGCCGGTAGCCCATTCTGAGGTTGGCAGCAAAACCGCCAATGGATGAGCCTCGTTGCCAGCCATTGTCTCCCAGCACCCTTACATCGCCCAGGTTGTAATTGAAAAACCCGTTAAGGAAATAGCGGTCGATCATGTAATCAGCATTTCGGGAAAAATGTGTCCCCAGCCAAAGCACATCTGCTTTATAAGGGGCAGATCCAAAGCGAAAACGAAATACGCCATTGTATTCGGTAAGCTGACTGTTGAGCCCCTGTCCAAGAATAGAAACACCGCTACGGCCATTTCCCCTGTCTCTGATATAGTGCGAGGTAATGGCAGCACGCCATAGTTGATTCAAATTTTTCTCGTACTGAAACTCAAACATATTTACATCATCATCCCTGAAAATCTCATTTTCATAGAATTTGAAAAATCCGGCCTTGAACCGGTGAAAATCAGCAGTGCGATACAGGGTTAGTCCTACGGCATGGGTTCCGAAATAGGTCATCCTGAAACCGTTCTCAAGCATTTTGTCGGCCAGGGTGCGGTAAGGATTATAGGGGTTGTCGAACATACGCTGCAAACCAAGATTAATCATCCAGCCTGTGGCAGGGATGTATTCAATTTCGATGTTCTGGGTTTGAATATTTACCTGGTGGCCCGACACGGCGCCCCCCTGGTTGGGTCCTGCACCATAGGATACATCACCCCAGGTCCAGTCGATCTCAAAGGCAGCCCTGAGGATGGCCTTTCCATCAAAAAGGCTGGGCTGGTAAATGAAAAAGGGAATCAGTCTTTGTTCGATATAGCCGTTGGTAACGGTATCGCTTGTCATTACTGTGTTGCGCCCAAACATGCGGCCCAATACCTGTCCCCGCAAAAAATCATTCTGGGGATAGAAGTTTGATGATACCCCCTGGTTGATGTAAAAAGCAAGAAACTGAAACTGCTTGTTGGGTTCGCCGGGAATCTGTGTTTCAAAATAACGTGGTGAAAGCTGGGCATGCGCCATGGGCAGGGCAAGCATAAACAAACACAGCAATACAATCCGGGTAAATATTTTTGTCATATCATAGCTATTTTTCAAAAAACAGAAAGTTACCATCAAAAAAGGGGAGTTGTCTTAACAATAAAATGTTTTTACACAAGCCTTTGGAAAGGCATCGGAACAATCAAAGAAAAATCAATATTTCCTTATCAGGCAAGAGCTCTGGCTCTCATTCATTATTTTATTTTAGACAACCCCCTTTGGTATCGTTAAGATGAATTATTCCACTACCTCAACATAGTGCTGAATATTTGTATCACCCAGGGTGCCTCCGCTTGAACTTCCAAAGCCTTCTGCGGCTGTGGGTGCGGTACCCAGTGAAGGATTGGTTTGCACCACCTCATACATCATGGTGCGTGGGCCACCGGCAGGATTTACAGTAATTTCGAAAATACCTTCGCTGGTAACCGCCGAAGGAACAGTTTGCTCGAGGGTAATTTCCCATATCTGGCCGTAGGTAGTTTTGTTTTGGGTGTAAATACCTTCAAAAACTGTTTCTACCTCTTCCGATGTATAGGAATATACAGTATAAGTGCCATCAGTTCTGAATTCAGCATCGATTTTAACGATATCGAGATACTCGGCCAGCAAAGGAGCAACATTGTCACCCTCAGAAACCCAGGTGCCAACAATGCCACTTTCTGCAAGGGTAACAGTAACAGTAACATCTTCAGAAACCGTTACCGATTCTTCTGTAGTGAGGAATCCTGGGGCTTCCACTGTGTAATTATACACTCCTGTGGCAACATCTTCATACACATAATTACCATCATCTTTTACAACATCCATAAAGGTTACCACGGCATTTTCAACTGCATTGCCATTTTCATCCTGGATAACAAAAGTTACGGTAAAGGTGTCATCACCATTTTCGCCGTTATCGGTACATGATGTAAATGTAAGGGCTACAACGGCCATAAACATAAAGGCTATTGCCAGGAAATTTTTCTTTTTCATAATGTTAGGTTTTAGTTGTTAATAATTGAATTGAATAAAATCGCAAACTTCATGTTGAATCAGTGTTGTTTTTGTAATTCAGTCATTGATTTGCAGGGTTAAAATTCTTTAGTGCTTTCCTGTCTATTTTGCCGGCGTCGTTCTTAGGGAGCTCTTCTACAAACGCGATATGGCCGGGGATTTTGTATTTGGCCAGGTTTTTCCGGCAATATTCCAACATTTCAGTTTTAGTGAGCATACCATCTTTCTTAAGAACGACAAAAGCCATTCCGGTTTCTCCCCATTTGGGATCGGGAACCCCTACAATAGCCACGTGATCAATGCTGGGGTGTTGACGCAGCAGGTATTCAACCTCTGCAGGATACACATTTTCTCCACCGGAGATATACATATTCTTGATGCGGTCAACTACAAAAAGGAATCCGTCTTCATCGCGACGCACCCTGTCTCCGGTGTGAAACCAGCCATCCTTAATGGTTTCTTCGGTAGCTTCAGGATTGTTCCAATAGCCGGGAGTAACGTTGGGCCCTTTGAGCAATAATTCACCCGTGGCAGCGCCAGCCAACTCTTTCCCTTCTTCATTTACCAGTTTTACCTGGTAAAAAAAGTTGGGAGTGCCGATTGAACCTTGCTTACGAATGGCATCAGTATGATTGAGAGATGTAACATTAGGCCCTACCTCGGTAAGTCCGTATCCTTGCCTGATAGGAATATTGCGGTTGTGCCACAACTCGATAAGCGGTATGGGCATGGCTTCCCCACCCACAATGATGTAGCGCATGGAGGAAAGATTGGCTTTGTCAAAAACCGGACTTTCAGCCATCATTTTCAGCATGGTGGGCACCCCCCAGAAAATACTGATTTTCTCTTTTTCTATAATTTGTAGAATGGCATCAGCATCAAAACCTTTCATCATAATGGTGGTGGCACCATGTAAGAAAAACGGTGTCATTAGTACGTTCCAGCTACCGGTATGAAAAGGTGGAGCGCAGTTTATGGAACGATCATCGCTGGTAACATCAAGCCTTATTTCGGTATTAATGGCATTCCAGAGCAGCATTTTGTGGGTGTAAACAGAACCTTTCGGGAATGCCGTTGTGCCACTGGTATATATGATAAAGAGAGGATGATTCTCGTTGAAGGGAATATTGTTGAATTCCACTTCTTCTCCTGATGATAAAAATTTCCTGCAGAAGGCTTCCAGCCGGGTCATGGGCAATGTGAAACCGGCATTCTTGAAATGAGAAGAAGGTTCCAGCTTCTCTTTAAATTTTTCATCGTAAATGATCAGACGGGGTTGCGAATCAGAGAGCAGAAAATCGATTTCACGGGCTGTAAGCCTGTAGTTGAGAGGAACAAGGATCAGTCCTGTTTTTTGAGCTGCAGCAAACAGGGCAATATATTCAAGGCAGTTTTCGGCAAGTAAGGCAATACGGTCGCCCTGCTTCAATCCTTTCTTATGGATGAGATCATGAGCCAGGAAACACCCAAGCCTGTGCAACTCTCCGAAACTAAAAGCTCTTCCCGTTTCAAACTCCTCTACGGCAATTTTTTCGGGATTATATACATTCCATTTGGCAAACCAGTCGAAAGCACTCATATTGAATTATTTCTTGTTTTAAGTTTTTCCCATCCCATCATAATCAGCGCCACCAGCGTAGAAATCGCTATTGCGGTAGAAGCGGCTATGGCAGGGTTTTTAACGGTTCCTACCACAAATTTGGTGAAAAATCCAAGAGATATTCCCCAACTCTCTACCAAAAGTCCTAAGCCATAATACACTGAAAAATGCACCACAATGGCTGTAATTGTTGCTGATAGTGGGATATAGGTTTTGATCTGCTTAAAGAAAATTCCAAAGATAACCGGAATAAACGCTGCTGAAAAGTATGCATAGACCCCGTTTTGTGCCAGTATGGCGACACTCAGATTGGGATTGAGGATCTGGTCGCGGGCAATAAACCACGTGATGATGGCCAGGAAAACGATAGCTGCTTTATTGGCAAAGATTAGCTGTTTGTCATTGAGCGTTCCTTTCTTTACCAGGGGTTTTACAATATCAGAAGTGATGCTGGAAGAAACAGATTGAATAAGCCCTTCCAGGGTAGACATCCCTGCAGAAATGAGCCCAAGCACCACCAGCAGGCCTACCATTACTCCCAGCCCGGTATCAGAAAACAACCACACTACATAGGTCGGGATGATCTGGTCATTTCTCAGGAGTTCTCCGTTAAACGTAAGGTCGGGAAATGCAAGTCTTGCATACAATCCCGAAAATACCACAAAGAAAAATATCAACTCTACCACTACTGCCGTAACAAGGAATTTGTTGACATCGCTTTCCTTCTTCAACAAAAGAGATTTGGTAATGATGTGGGGCTGCACAACAATGGCTATTCCAATAACCAGCTGGGCAAAAATAATCTCGTAATAATCACGGAACAGCGGGCTGGCAGGATTGACGGGTTTTGCCAGGGCAGGATCGATGGCAGCAAGTTTGCGCAAAAAACCGCCGATTCCTTCTGTAAAATGTTCCATACCCGAAAAAAGGAGAATAAACCCAACCACCAGCATTACCAATGCCTGCAAAGTATTGGTATAAACCATGGAGTTGGCACCCCCATACATCATGTAACCAAAAACAAAAACAACCAAACCTGTAAGAACAAGAACAGGATCTGCATTAAGTGCAGTGGCAATGACACTAACAATAGCCACTACAATAAGCACAATAAACGTAATAAGCAGCATTGACAACAGGGCCATAAAAAAGGAATAATGCCTGCTGTTGTATCGTGTACCAATCCATTGGGCGAGGGAAAGAGCCTTTACCGTTGCTCCGTGTTTGCGGAAACTCTTGGTAAGCACCACCAAACTTGTGGTGGCAGCTATAGGAAGTACAATGCCATATGAGATCACCCCGCTTATTCCAAAATTTGCTATCAATCCCGGATTGATAACAAAGGTGGCTGCACTGGTCATGGCAGCAGCCAAGGATAACCCCACTGCATAGGGAGAGAACAATATATTTCCTACGGCATAATCGGAGATGTTTTTGATTTTAACGGCTCCCTTTATCACGAAAAACAAAACCAGCAAAGCATAAAACACAAGCAATGCTATTACACCTGTTGCAAATGTCGAGGCAAGAATCATATTTATGAATTCTAATGAAAACAACCAATTTAAAAATCAGAACCGGAATGCTGCACTGGCAAAGGCCAATCCACCACCCGATCCAATGAAATAACACAGATCTCCCCGTCTTAACTGCCCATTCTGCCATGCCTCATTCAAAGCAAGAGGGATACAGGCAGAACCGGTATAACCGAACTTATGCATTACTGTAGGAGCTTTTTCGCGGGCTACACCAAGCATGTCCATTGTCTCCCATATGGAATTGATGTTGATTTGGGTCATGAAATAGTGATCAACATCGCCAGGCTTTACTCCTATCCTTTCTGAAAGAGTTTTTGCCATAGCCGACCACATTTGTGGATTGAGTTCCTTCGGAAACTTCTTCACAAACTGGAGCAGGTTTCCTTTTTCCTTTACCACTTGTTCGGTTGTAGGGCAAAAGGATCCGCCAGCATATATACCCATATAATCGAAGTACTGCCCCTGGGTAATGAGTTGCGAAGTGAGAAAACCCCTATCTGTACCGGTTTCAGCTTTCAGGATCACTGCGCCTGCCGCATCGGCAAAAAGGGTAACAGTTTTTTTGTCCTGCATATTAAGGTACTTACTCATGGCATAAGCACCAACAACCATCACGTACCTGTAATTCTCATCTGACCGAATATATTTTACTCCCGTATCCAGAGCGGTAACAAATCCGGCACAGGCGGTATTGATGTCAAAGGTGCCTGCATTTTTCATCCCCGTGAGGTATTGTACCTTGCTGGCTGTTGAGGGAGAAATATACTCGGGGGTATCGGTAGAAATGATCAACAAATCAATATCTTCCGGACTAAGATTTCCATGGTCAAGTGCTTTTTGAGCAGCTTCAACGGCAAGCACAGATACGCCCTGGTCGTCATTAAGCCAGCGGCGTTCATAGATATGAACATTTTCTTCAAGCCATTCGCTCACAGGTTCCCCCAAAAGCTCATCAAAATAAGCATTGGGAACAACTTTTTCGGGTACGGCTACACCAACGGAGTGTAAAACAGCATTTTGCATAACTCTCTCTAATCAGGTTAAATGGTAATACCGCCATCAACACTTAACACGGCACCGTTGATAAAGGCTGCCTCGCCAGAAGCCAAAAATGCATAGGCTGCTGCGATCTCTTCGGGTTTGCCCAAACGCCCAACGGGAGTTTTATCGCTCATACCCTGCAGGATGTTCCCGGGCATTTTTTTTACCATTTCTGTAGCGATAAATCCCGGTGCAACGGCATTAACCGTGATTCCTTTACGCCCCAGCTCGCGGGCCATAGTCTTGGTCATTCCAATCACCCCGGCTTTGGTGGCAACATAGTTGGTTTGTCCGAAATTGCCATAAAGCCCAACTACGGATGAGGTATTTATGATCCGGCCATAGCCTTTACCCATCATATGCAGGCCCAGGGCTTTTGCACAATAAAATACCCCACTGAGATTAACGTCAATTACCTGTTGCCACTGTTCCGGAGTCATTTTCTTCAGGGTAGCATCGCGGGTAATTCCGGCATTGTTGATCAGGATGTGAATCTGGCCAAATTCATTGATCGCTTTTTCGCAGGCACGGGTAACATCATCAAAATCAGCCGTATTGACTTTTTCAAAAACCACCTTAACCCCTTCTATAGAAATTTCTTCAGCAGTTTGCCTTCCTTTTTCTTCATTCATGTCCCAGATGATTACGTTAGCTCCTTCTGCTGCAAAACGCTCAACTGCTGCTTTGCCTATTCCATCGGCGCCGCCGGTAATGATCGCTGTTTGATTTGTGAGTCTTTTCATTTTTTTTACAGTGTATTTTGCCCCATGGCAAGTATAACAATAAAACTTCCATTAGTTATTTAGCTGCGCTCCACGATCATGGCTATTCCTTGCCCGCCCCCGATACACAAAGTGGCAAGGCCGGTTTTATTGCCACGACGTTTCATTTCGTACAACAGGGTGGTAAGCACTCTGGCCCCTGATGCTCCAATAGGATGCCCCAGGGCAATGGCCCCACCGTTTACATTTACAATGTCAGGATTGATCTTAAGGTCATGAACCACGGCAAGGCTTTGTGCTGCGAAGGCTTCATTGGCTTCTACCAGTTCAATAGCATCCACCGATAATCCGGCCTTTTGCAGGGCTTTACGGGAAGCCTCCACCGGACCATACCCCATGATCTGGGGCTCGAGGCCTACATAGGCAAATGACCGGATCCGGGCAAGAGGTGTCAAGCCGAGTTCGGCAAGTTTTTCGCCACTCATTACAATCAACATTGAAGCTCCGTCATTGATGCCACTGGCATTGCCGGCGGTCACTGTTCCATCCTTCTTAAAAGCCGGCCTGAGAGAAGCCAATTGCTCAATGGTGAGCCCCGGTCGGGGAAATTCATCCTTTTCCACTACAATGGTTTTCTTTCGTTGGGCGATCTCTATTTTCACTATTTCTTCATCAAACAAGCCTGATTGCTGTGCTTTTTCGGTTTTGTGCTGACTTGCCAGGGCAAAAGCATCCTGTTCCTCTCTTGTGAGGCCCCACTTTTCGGCAATGTTTTCGGCGGTTATTCCCATATGATACTTTTCGAATGCATCGGTAAGCCCATCGTGGATCATACTGTCGATCATTTCGGCATTACCCATTTTGTATCCAAACCGGGCCCTGCCAAGCAAATAGGGAGCAGTACTCATACTTTCTGTTCCACCTGCAAGTACTACATCATTTTCGCCCAGCATAATGCTTTGTGCTGCCATACATACTGCTCTCAATCCCGACCCGCACAGCTGATTGATGGTTGTGGCCGGTGCTGTTACTTTGGCTCCTGAGAGCAGGGCAATTTGTCTTGCTATATTCTGGCCTTCGCCGGCCGAGAGGATATTCCCAACAAATGCTTCCCCAATAAGACCAGGGTCTATCCCTGCCCGGTTGATGGCAGCTTTAGCAGCATGTATTCCGAGCTCTACTGCGGTTAGCGATGATAATGAACCACCAAAGGTTCCGATGGGTGTTCGGGCGGCTGATACAATATAGGCATCTCTGGTTTGCATATTACTTCCTGATTTAATGTATGGTGATTTTGTTTCTATTTTTCGGGAAAAACCAGACCGGTTGCCCCGATGGCTTTACAATTTTCTTTTGCAGACAGTATTTTAATAAAAGCTGCTGCCGCATTAAAAACGTAAAAAAAGCTCATGGCGAAAACGTTTTCGGTTGATGATGCAAATAAAATACAGATAAAAGCCTGAAAAAACGGAGGAATGAAATTTTATGAGTGCGACGTTCGTGTCTTTTTCAACAACATAAATCCTATTGCCTTTGGTTTTCAATGCCTTTCAAACAGAAAAGCCAGGTGTGACTTTGTAGTTTGACTCCCTGAATAATGTATCGAACAAACGTTGAAAAACTTCGGGATGATGCGGCATAAGCTCATGACACATTTCTTTCATCAGCCGAAATTTGTGTTTATCGGGGATATAGGGTAGAGCAGTTTCATAGAGTGCTTCCCAAAGCTGTTCAGAAGTGATATGAAGTTCTTTGTATTGTGCCAGCTGATAGATCCAAATGAAAGATGGAATATAGCCGGCTTTTTTACGGTAAGCCTCTTCCCTGCCAAGTAGTTGATACTTTTTCTCGAGAGAAAGGATTTTATTGTAGTTTTCTGTTTGAAGTAATGCAAACACATAGGAGGTAAAAAAAAGATGCCACCGGGTGTTTAGGATATCTTTTTTGTGATTTTCGAGAAATGAGCGGGCATATTCGGCTGCTTCCCCCGGTTTATTATTTCTTATAAGGGCCTGGATATAAAAAGACACAAATCCTATGCGATTATGAGAGCTTAATGTTTTTTTGAACTCGGGAAAACTATTTGTCATCAAAGCCAGGGCTTCTTCATTTTTTCCCCTGCGCATAAGTACTGCACAAAGGTTATTCAGGTATTGTAAATAATCACTGGTTTTGTAGCGGATAGATAGAAAACCGTAGTATTCAGCCTTTTTAAGATCATTTTCACGGGTATGCACCAGCACCCGGTTGGCATAATAGTTTACCAATATTCGGGGGGAGTAAAATTCACCCTTTGCAAATAGTTTGTCGAGTTTATCAAAGAGAGCAAGCAACCGGTCATACTCCTTGTAAACGTAGTACAGAAAGGTAAGTCTTACAATGGCAAAATACCTGTTGAGACCATCAATGGAGTCATCTTCAAACACATCAATAAGCCATTGTTCCCATTTGCGGCTCTCTGCACTAAAAGACCGGTACTCCTGCACAATATCGAGCGTTGCATTATGCAATGTTTGATTTATCGACCGGCACTTGTCATAGATTGGCTGGAAACGTTCAAGAAAGGAACCGGTAATTTGGTAGTTTTCCTGGCGCACCCTGATGAGCAGAAAATGACGATAATTTTGCACCAGCTCAAAGAAACGAAGAAAATAGTATCCGGGTTTTTGGGTATTTTGGATCAGGTTTATAATTTTCTTTTCATCTTCCTGCGAAAGAGAATCTGTCATAATGGATTTGTCCATGTCGCAAAGCCACTGGTAAAAAACATCTACATCAATGCTGTTGAGTTTCTCAATAATCCGGTTCTTTATATAAGAATACTTTCGCCTGTCTGCCTCTACGGGAAAGGCAAGTGATCTGGAAGGATGTAACAGGTTGTTTTCAAGGACATTTAGAATTCTAATCTTCTCAGGGTCTTTCATCTTGTGGTTTTCCATGATCCACATTACCTGGTGCGGAAGAATGCCGGAAGCAAAAGACTGAAATGTAGATAGAAATGTTTTGGGCATGGAAGCCTTTTAAAAAAATAATTAACACTTATTTCCCACGAGTAAACTCCCAAAAAAAATTTTGGTGGTCAAACAAAAGGCGAGCCCTGCACCCGCCTATTGCCTTTTAACCACCAAAACAAAAACAACATTAACCAATAAAAACAACCAAAAAATGATTAAAATTTTCAGCACTCCAAAGTAATCAATTTTTGGAAGAATCCAAAACTATTTTTGATGAAATATTTTTTTTAACACTTGGTTTTGCCGCAATTAAAGTTACTTTATTCCTTATAAATTAATGTGCTGATTTGAGGTTGTTTGCAATATCCTTTACCAGGGATTTCTCCGGTGAAATGGACTGGATTGAAATGGGCCATTATTATATAGGGGGCTGAATGCATTGGGCCCTTGCGATACATTTATTTCAGCACCAAACCTCAGGTTGTCGCTGATCCGAAAATCCATTCCAAACATCATCCCTCTGGCATTCGTATTAAATGCCTGCGGGTTCATCTGTGGTGTGAAAAACGCATTCATATTGTTCCTTTCGGTCCAGGCACCACCGGTTAGGGTAAGTCTTGAATTTACCTGATAGGCGCCATAGGCGTAAATAGTATTGGAATACAACCTGCCATTACCTTCCGGCTGGGAAGCAAATGGCATACCCCCCGACAAACTCCCGGTGGAAAAAACACTTCCTACAACAACGCTAAAACGCTGCCCTGGCTGGAACTGTACTTGTGGTGAAACAGAATGAGAGAATAGGGAGTGTCCTCCAAGTCCTGTGGTGAAACTACTTCCTAACTGCAGTCCGAATGTAGGTTTGGCAGAAAGAAAACTATATTTTCCTTTTAAGAGTTCTGATGAAGAGTCATTGTTTTCCTGGGCTGCTAGAAAAAGTGGAGCAAGCAGAAAAATCAACAGTATTAATGATTTTGAATTCATATCACACAGATTTTATTTCAAACTTCATGGCATAGCAAAAAATGCTGCCCAAACATTAAACCTCCAAAGATAAAAAAAGTTGACTTCATCCGGAATAGCTTAAAGATTTATTCACAATTAATTGAAGCGGATTACTTACTTTTGCAAACTCAGTTTGTGTCGCACATTACATAACGATTTAAATTTTAATATATTATGAAGCTTAAAAAATTTAATTCCCCTGTGTTAAACTCCATAAAAAGTTATGTACTGATTACCCTGGGGTTATTTATCAATGCCTTGGCATGGACTGCATTTATTTTACCCTCTGAAATTGTAGGAGGTGGGGTAACGGGTTTAAGTGCCCTTGTTTTTTACGCCACAGGATTTCCTGTGGGAGTAACATTTTTCCTGATCAATATTGTGCTTATCATTCTTGGAATAAAGAGCCTGGGGCTTTCTTTCGGTATACGGACCATTTATGGAACCATTATGATTTCGGTATTTCTAAGTATCCTTCAACAGTATATAACCGAGCCAATAGTTTCTGACAGGTTCATGTCGGCAATTATTGGGGGTATTATGGGCGGAGCAAGTGTAGGATTGGTTTTTTCGCAGGGTGGCAGTACAGGAGGAACCGATATCATAGCAATGATCATAAACAAATACAGGAATATAAGCCCTGGTAAACTCATTCTTTCAATGGATGTAATAATCATTTCAAGTTCATACATCCTGTTCCGATCCATAGAGGTAATTGTTTATGGATTTGTAGTGATGGCAGTAGCCTCTTATGCCATTGACATGGTTTTGATGGGACACAGGCAAAGTGTTCAGTTGTTCATTTTCAGCAAAAAACATGACCTTATTGCCGAACAGATCGCCAATGAAATTGGGCGTGGGGTTACCCTGCTTAATGGTAAAGGTTGGTATAGCAAAAGTGAAGCTAATATACTTATGGTAGTAGTAAGAAGGACCGAAAGCAATCTGGTCTTCAGGACCATCAAACAAATTGATCCTGACGCCTTTATATCTGTGGCAAATGTTATGGGGGTTTACGGAAAGGGATTTGACCCCATCAAATTCTAGAATTTCTGAAAACCTTCCGGAAGCTGGAATACTTCTTCCTACAAAAAAAGAGAAAGGATAAAACTCAGCAGGAGGACCAGGAAAAAAACAACAGAGACTTGTGTCATAGCTAATAGGGTTTACATTGATGAACTGACAATAAGCCCCAGAATGCAAAACTTGTGCTAAAAACAATAAGTGGCTTCCATACAACTACTTGCATAGATGATGCTGTTTTTTTTAAAGCATTATTGTATCCAAACGGACAAGTTTGTTCGTTTCCGGACAATTTTTCATAACCTCTCCACCTGGCGAAAAAAACAATAAGGTTTTCTTACGTTTTTAGTCAGTGTCTGTATCAGCTTTTGACAATGTATCTGCACTGCTGTTTTCATACATTCGGTTGGCACGATCAATAAGCTCACGCCTTTCATTTTCCAGCCTAATACTGTCTTCTTTTTCCTGAATCCGTTTTTCTTCGGCTGAAGGCCCGCAGGAGGTAAAAAGGATTAGAAAAAATAGGGTTACACTTAAGAAAATTGAATTATTCTTTGTCATAGCTGTAAATCTTTTTGAATTAAACAACCCAACTTAAAAATCTATTAACTAATGCTATAAAAATAGTAAAAAGACAAGAGTTTACTGAATAAAACTTGTTAAAAGCCCTTGGTTTATTTACCTTCGCCTAATATGTTTAATTCTAAAAAAAAGCAATTATGGCACACAAATTACCCGCTCTGCCGTATTCTATGAATGCGCTTGAGCCAGTTATCAGTGAAAAAACCATCAGCTTTCATTACGGAAAACATCACCAGACGTACGTTAACAAGCTCAATGAGTTGATTGAGGGAACCCAGTTTGCACAAAGCAGCCTGGAGGAAATAATTAAGGAAGCTGACGGTGCAATCTTCAACAATGGGGCACAGGTTTGGAACCACACTTTTTACTGGAATAGTCTTTCACCCGATGGAGGAGGGAAACCTTCTGGTGATCTTTTAAAGGCAATTGAGGAAAAATTTGGTTCTTTCGAGGATTTCACCAAAGAATTTGCAAATGCAGCGACCAGCCAGTTCGGATCCGGATGGGCATGGTTGGTAAAGACAAAAAACGGTGGGCTTGAGATTACTAAAACGCCCAATGCCGAAAATCCCTTGCGCAACCAACAAACCCCACTGCTGACTTGCGATGTCTGGGAACACGCCTACTACCTTGATTATCAAAACAAACGCCCGGATTATGTTAGTGAGTTCTGGAAAATTGTGGACTGGAAAAAGGTAGAAGAGAGATTCAAATCTCTTTGATCTTAAACAATGAAAAGCACAAACATTAAAAAAACCGGCTGGTAACCACACCAACCGGTTCAATCCACAATTAAATAACCACAAAAACTAATACACTGTAATAACCAATAAACGATGGTTAACTAATGTTTGTTTGCCTTGACAACAAAAGTATTTGAAATTACTTATATGTGTATCCAAAAAATGTTAATTGTAGTTAACTTAGATTAACATGTCAGCCCTGTAAATGTAACCAACAAACAATCAGCTACTTGACTTGCAGGACATAAATGATAGCAAAACAGCACATTAAACTATGTTAAAAACTGAACATAAGCCTTTTAGAGTTTGTAATTTTAGCATCTTCAATATAAAAAAGCCGTATTTGTATCAGACTGTTCATGAAGAAAAATGTCATCATATTTGTCATTGTTATTATCACCATCTCCCTGGTAGGACTCATTGGCATACAACTTTACTGGATTAGCAGTGCGCTGTCTGTAAAAGAAGCCAATTTCAGCAGAGGCGTAAGTGAGGCTATTACCAATGCCATCTACAAATACAACAAACTTGAAATGGCCAATTCCATTGTTCGTAAGCAAGAACAGGATCGCCAGGTTAACCGGTTTTTCAGTGCCCTCGATTCTATCAACCGGGAATATTACCTGGATGTGCTCAGAGCTGTCAATTCAGAAAATCATGCCATAGACGATCTTTTGTCAGGCTGGGAAGGAGATCCTTTTCAACAGCAGGCAGATATATACGGGAGAGGAACACAACAAAATTTTGACACGATATATGGTGAAAACAGGCAACATAATGCTACCCATAAAGGATATGCAACAAGTCCCGGCATGTCGGGTAACTATGATGCCCTTCTGGAGTTTTTCCAGAGAACAAAAATTGTCAATGAAATTTTTGATGATTTATTTTCCAACAACATCTTGCTGAGTTCTTCTTCAGAATCGAGTCAAATGACACTGGATTCACTAATTAAGACAGAATTGGAAAGACAAGGCATCAATATCTCTTTCGAATTTGGCATTTACGACCATAATTATAATGTGATGCTGGCGGAAAAAACCGGCAAATACACCAAAGAATTGATGGAGTCCAATTACATTTACAGCCTATACCCCAATGTTCTTTTTGCCAACCCGGAGTTTTTGCTGTTGTACTTTCCCAGTCAGAAAAAATATTTGCTGACGCAGATGAATATAATGTCAGCCATATCTACCATTTTTATTCTTGTCATCATTAGTTCATTTACTTACACAATAATTACCATATTTCGACAAAAGAAACTATCTTTGATAAAAAATGATTTCATTAACAATATGACTCATGAATTAAAGACACCCATTTCCACAATTTCCCTTGCTTGCCAGGCACTACGCGACAAAGACGTACAAAAGTCAGAAACACTCTATCAAAACTACATAAACGTAATAAATGAAGAGAACGAACGCCTGGGGATGATGGCCGAGAAAGTACTGCAAACAGCACAACTGGAAAAAGGGAAACTGCGCTTAAACAAAGTGGGTTTTAATTTTCATGATGTTATTGAAGATGCCATAAAAAAAATTGACTTACAGCTGAAAGCAAGACATGGTAGGATCACTACGCATCTGGCAGCTGAATTCAGTTTTGTGGAAGCGGATAAGGTGCACCTTACCAATGTGATTTTTAATTTGCTGGACAATGCCATAAAATATTCCCCGGAAAGCCCTGAAATAAAAATATCTACGGAGAATGTGAACAAGGGCATGATGATACATGTTAAAGATAACGGTATGGGTATCAGCAAAGCAAATCAAAAAAAGATTTTTGACACCCTCTACCGCATCTCAACAGGTAATGTGCACAATGTGAAAGGTTTTGGCCTTGGATTGAGCTATGTAAAAGCAATTGTAGAAATGCACGGAGGTTATATCAAACTGGAAAGTGAATTTAAAAAAGGCTCTGTTTTCAGCATTTTTGTCCCTTTTGGGTTTGAATAATAACACAACATAAATTGATAATTATTTTTAGGAGGTTTATATGGAGAATAAAAAAATTAAAATCCTATTGGCAGAAGATGATCCCAACCTGGGAACTATTCTAAAAGCATTCCTTGAAGCAAAAGGCTTTCCTGCCAAACTGGCTGTTAACGGAGTAGAAGCTCATAATATGTTTTTGAAGGAATCTTTCGATTTCTGTATTTTTGATGTTATGATGCCCGAAAAAGATGGTTTCACCCTGGCCAAAGATATCCGTAAAATTGATAAAAAGGTACCTATCCTGTTTTTAACAGCTAAAACCATGCAGGAAGACATCATTGAAGGATTGAAAATCGGTGCAGACGATTATCTTACCAAGCCCTTCAGTATGGAAGAGCTCTTGTTAAGAATCAATGCCATCATTAGAAGGGCAAATCTTGACGACGCTTCCAGCTCTCAAAAAACTTTCTTCCACATTGGAGATTATACTTTTGACTTTTCGCGCCAGATACTCGCATACAAAGGCGATGAGCAAAAATTAACGTCAAAGGAAGCCCAGCTGCTGAAAATGCTTTGCGATTTTACCAATGAAGTACTCGACCGCTCCCTCGCTCTGAAAAAGATATGGCTGGACGATAACTACTTCAATGCCAGAAGCATGGACGTTTACATTGCGAAGCTCAGAAAGTATCTGAAAAAAGACCCCAATGTTGAACTGTTGAATGTTCACGGAAAAGGTTTTAAACTCGTAGTAAACGAAAATACCAGCGTTAGCTGACTTTTACCACGCTAAAACAAAGAGGCTGTTATTCCTTACGTAAAGCTTCAGATGGGTTGCTATGTGATAATTTTACAACATGGTAACCCATTATTATTACTGTTAGTATAATCGCAATTCCACCGGAAATAAGGAATGGCCAGAAGGTAAGGTCAATCCGGTAAGCAAAGGTACCCAGCCACTGCTGCATACCCCACCACGAGGATGGTATGGCCAAAACAAGAGCAATAGCAATCAAAATGAGAAACTCTTTCGTAAGAAGCTTCATAAGGTTGACCAGCGTTGCCCCCAGCACCATCCTGATAGAAATTTCTCTTGCCCTGCGTTCTACCATAAATGATGACAATCCAATCAGTCCCAGGCAAGCAATGAATATGGCGAAGCCCGAGAATGAGATCAATATAGATCCAAGCCGGTATTCTTCCTTGTATAGCTTACCGATACTATCATCCAGGTAGCGATAGTCGATCACGTCACCCGGGCTGATAGCATTCCAGCTGCTAATAATATGATCCAGTGCCGGGCTATAATCATCAGACAGAATCTCTACACTTGCTGTTACTACGGCATTTTCCCGCCAAATAAGCATCAATGGCCCTATGACTTCATGGAGAGAGTTGAAATGAAAATCAGGGATAACACCGGTTATTTTGTACCTGTCGCCAATTTTTTGCTCAAGAACATCTTCATAAGTCTCAAAATCAAGCCCCGATTTATAGAGCCATTGCTCATTGACCAAAACAGCGTAATTTTCTTCCGACGCCATTTCCCGTGAAAAAGAACGGCCTGCCAGCAATTCTACTCCCAACATATCAAAATACTCAGGAGTTACCGGCCAAAATGTAAACTGAAATATCTCCCCATTCACTTGTACAGATTCCTGCCACCTGACATATCCTGGAATGGAATTTGACAAGCCGATGCCACCAATATCGGGATGAGATGCCAAAGTGGATTGAAAGCTTTCCCATGACCTGTCTATCTTGGAGTTCAGTCGGAAATGTATAATTCCTTCACGAGGGAAAACTGTTTCATGCTTGCTCATAAAGTTTATTTGCAGGTAAATAATTATAGTGCTTGCTATGAGCGCAATAGAAATGGTAAACTGAAAAACAATTAATATTTTGCGGAAAAAAGCAGCATTTTTCCCTTTGACCATTTCCCCTTTAAGTACAGTAACTGGCTGAAACCTCGACAAATAAAGTGCGGGGTAGATCCCGCTAAGAAAACCAACAATCAATGTCGCCACTATCAAAAAAGCAACAAATTTGCCCAGGCCCACATCCGATAATGTTAACTGGCTTTGGGTAGCATAATGGAAAAAAGGCATGAATACTTCAACCAGCAACAAAGCCAGGATTACAGCAACAAACGTAATCAGGAGTGTTTCGGCATAATACCGCATCATAAGGCCATTCCTGGTACTACCCAAAAGTTTCCTTATTCCTGTTTCCCTGGAACGACCTGCTGAACGTGCAGTAGAAAGATTCATATAATTTATCACTGCAATACCAAGAATAAAAACTGCAATAATGAGCAGCACATAAGAAACCGTTTTATTGCCATGAACAACCATCGACTCATGCATTTTCGCATCAGTAAAATATATATCAGCAATGGGCCTGAGATTGATATTCCAGTCCGGAACAGTTCCAAACAATTCGTTGATGTAGTCTATTGCTGTTTTTTCAATGTTTTGCGCAATGAGTTCCGGATTGGCTTCCGGGTGGGTTTTTATATACGTGTTATGATTCCAGTTTCCTGTACTCTCCATGTATTGAGGAGAATAGATATTTTCAAACAGGCTGAAAGAAGTAACAGCGTCAAATTTTAGATGAAACAATTGCACGTCTTCAATCACACCGGTTACAGTAAGAGGATGCCGATCGTGCAACCGAACAATTTTTCCTACAGCATCAACGCTACCAAACAATCGAACTGCCTCACTTCGCGTAACCACTATACTGAATTTATCTTTTAAGGCTGTTTGCGCAGTGCCTGCAAGAAACTGAAAGGGGAAAAAATCGAAAAATGATGAATCAGCCAGTAAAAGAGAGGGTATTCTAAAGGTATTTGGCTGATCTTCCAGGGTAACAGGGGCATTGGTGCCAAAGTTATTATTGACCCTTAATACCTGTTCAATGTCTGCAGAAGAAGAACTGATAACCCTTGAATAAACCGGACCCAGAAGGGCCCAGTCACCAAATTCAACCCTGTAAATCCTGTCATGCTCAGGATACCATTTGTCGTATGAAAATTGCTCGTAAAGATACAATCCGATGTAAATAACAAGGGTTAGCCCGAGGCTAAAACCCACAATATTCAGTAACGTATAAAATCTGTACCTTGTCAGGCTTCGCAAGGAAGTTTTAAAAGATGATAATACCATATCTGTAACTTTTGTCTAACTACTATGGGAAAATTGTGCCATATCAGCCAGCGTGCTTGTTATGAGCCAATTAAAAATGTTCTCCTTACAGTTGATCTAAACAAATAAGGCAATGGTGTCCGGATCCGATCAATATGTGGGGAGTGGCTAAGTTTACTATGAAATGTAGAAGGTGTTTCGTATATTTGCACTGCAATTTAAAATCAATCTAAATAAGAATAAAAACATCAACATAACCTCTCCCGTATTGTTGGGTTTGTATATAAAACAAAAACAAAATTGCCCATGGCAGAAGACAAAAATAACGGCATACTTGATGAAGTAACACAAAGTGAATACAAGTATGGCTTTTACACAGATATTGAAATGGACCAGGCACCTAAGGGGCTTACAGAAGATACCATCCGGTTTATCTCTGCAAAAAAGAACGAGCCCGAATTCATGCTTGAGTTCCGTCTCAAGGCTTTTAGGCACTGGAAAACCCTGAAGGAACCTCATTGGGCACATGTAAACTATCCGCCAATCGATTTCCAGGATATCATCTATTATTCGGCTCCCAAAAAGAAACCAAAATACCAAAGTCTTGATGAGGTAGACCCTGAACTTCTTGAAACCTTCGAGAAACTGGGCATCCCTTTGCATGAACAAAAGCAACTGGCAGGAGTAGCTGTTGATGCAGTTATGGACAGCGTATCGGTTGCAACCACCTTTAAAGATGTTCTGGAAGAGAAAGGTATTATTTTTTGTTCCTTTAGCGAAGCAGTACAGAAGCATCCTGACCTGGTAAAAAAATACATGGGAACTGTGGTGCCCTATACCGATAATTTCTATGCTGCCCTCAATTCGGCTGTATTCAGTGATGGGTCGTTTTGCTACATCCCCAAAGGGGTAAGAAGCCCCCTTGAGTTATCCACCTATTTCCGTATCAATGCTGCCAATACCGGACAGTTTGAACGGACCCTTATTGTGGCAGAAGAAGGATCCTACGTAAGTTATATGGAAGGCTGTACCGCTCCCATGCGCGATGAAAACCAGTTGCATGCCGCCATTGTTGAGATCATTACCAAAAAGGATGCTGAAGTAAAATATTCTACGGTACAAAACTGGTGGCCAGGAGATTCAAAAGGACGTGGAGGCGTTTATAATTTTGTGACAAAACGTGGCCTGTGCGAAGGAGAAAATTCCAAGATCTCATGGACCCAGGTCGAAACCGGATCAGCAATTACATGGAAATACCCCAGTGTAGTGCTCATGGGCGATAATTCAATTGGCGAATTTTACTCCGTGGCTGTAACCAATAACTACCAGCAGGCAGATACCGGAACCAAGATGATACACCTGGGCCGCAACACGAGAAGTACTATTATTTCAAAAGGAATTTCTGCCGGAAAAAGCAATAACAGCTACCGGGGCCTTGTAAAAACCTCGCGAAGAGCTGAAAATGCAAGAAATTTCTCACAATGCGATTCACTCTTGCTTGGCGATCAATGCGGAGCCCATACCTTCCCCTATGTAGAGGTTGGAAACAAATCTTCTATTGTAGAACATGAAGCTACCACCAGCAAAATATCCGACGACCAACTATTCTACTGCCTGCAACGCGGCATTGATATGGAAGGGGCCATTGGCCTTATTGTTAACGGATATGCCAAAGAAGTACTAAACAAACTTCCTATGGAATTTGCCGTAGAAGCCCAAAAATTACTTTCCATAAGCCTGGAAGGAAGTGTGGGTTAAATACCCCTCTTCCCCTTCCCAACACTATTTTTAAAACTCAAACTATGAAGTCAATTGCATTTAAATCCAAAGTTGAGCTCAACAAAATTCCTATTCCGGAGAAGCATTTCGCCGACCTCAAAGATATGAACCTGAAAGAGGTTAGGGTAATAGTATTAATGGAAGAACTGGAAGAATTTGATGATGCTGCTTTTAAAGAATTTGCCAGCCAGTTTTTTAAGAAGTATGCCGCTAATCTGGACCGAATAAAAAGTATGATTGATAACAGTAAACTATAAAATAATGCTAAGTATAAAAAATTTGCAAGTCTCTATCAATGGTAAAGTAATACTAAAAGATTTTAATCTCGAGGTAAAAACCGGCGAAATACATGCAATAATGGGCCCCAATGGTACAGGAAAGAGTACATTGGCTTCTGTTATTGCAGGGCGGGATATGTTCGATGTAGACCAGGGCGAAATAAGCTACATGGGAAAAGATTTGCTGGAAATGGATCCAGAGGTGAGGGCAAGGGAAGGCATCTTTCTGGGTTTTCAATACCCTGTTGAAATTCCTGGTGTTAGCATGGCTAACTTTCTGCGCACAGCCATCAATGAAAAAAGAAAATACCACGATCTCCAACCATTGAGTGGTGCAGAGTTTCTCAAAATGATGGAAGAAAGGAAAAAACTTGTTGATATTCACTCAAAACTCACCAACCGATCAGTAAACGAAGGTTTTTCCGGAGGAGAAAAAAAGAAAAATGAGATTTTTCAAATGGCTATGCTAGAACCCAAACTTGCCATTTTGGATGAAACCGATTCCGGCCTCGACATTGATGCCCTCAAAGTTGTGGCTAATGGCGTAAATAAGTTACGCAAGCCCGAAAATGCAACCATCGTCATCACACACTACCAAAGATTGCTCGAGTACATTATCCCTGATTTTGTTCATGTTCTTTACGATGGCCGTATTGTGAAAAGCGGTGGTAAGGAGCTGGCCATTGAGCTGGAAGAAAAAGGGTATGAATGGGTCAGAAAAGACGCAGGCATACAGCAAGAATTGTAAATACCAAATCTATCAGAAATGCCGGATATTACTGACAACTTTACTGCTGAACAGTTGATGATCAGCCTCTTTAACGAAAACATCGATACCATTAAGGCGAATGAGCCTGAAAGTATTACCAAACTCAGGCTTAAAGCCATTGAATTGGTAAAACAAGACGGATTCCCAACCCTTGATACGGAGAACTGGCGGTATACCAGTCTTGATCCCTTATTCAGGGGGCAATATAATTTTGACTTCTCTAACCAAAGCAGGCCTTTCGATATTGAAAAAATATTCTCCTGCGACGTATACGACCTTGATACCTTCAGCATAACCCTGCTTAACGGATGGTATGTTTACAAAAACGCCCCCCTTACAACCTTAAGCAACGGAACCATTATTGGCAGTCTTGCCAAGGCCATTGAGGTATACCCCGATTTGGTGCAAAAACATATTGGCAAAGCTGCGGACCTTACCCAGCCAGGCCTTGCAGCTTTGAATACCGCCTTTTTCCAAGATGGCATCTTCATTTATGTGCCCGAAGACGTGCATGTTGAAAAACCCATTCAGCTCATCAACATTATCAATTCTCCCGATCCGTTGATGACCCATATCAGGCATCTTGTGGTACAGGAAAAGAACAGTAAACTCACCCTGGTGCACTGCGACCATTCGCTTACCCACAATTTGAGTTTTACCAACAGTCTTACCGAATCCTACCTGGAAAAAGAAGCGGAACTTGATTTCTACAAAATCCAAAACAAAGGACATAATTCGGCGGTGGTTAACAACAGCTTTTTCCGGCAAAAAGAAAAAAGCCGGCTTACCACACATGCTCTTGTACTAAATGGCGGATTTACCAAAAACATGGTCAATGTAGCCCTGGAAGACCCCTTTTGCCAGGCAGAACTCAACGGAATTTACCTGGTTGACAGCAACCAGCATGTAGATAATCAACTCTTTGTTGATCATGCTGCACCCGACTGCCAAAGTGAACAACTATACAAGGGAATTCTTGACGACGAGGCTACAGCTGCCTTTAGTGGTAAAATCATGGTTCGTAAAGATGCTCAGAAAACTCTTGCTTACCAGAATAATAAAAACATACTGCTCACTGATGATGCCAAGGCCAATGCCTTACCTCAACTGGAGATCTATGCCGATGATGTAAAATGCAGCCATGGTGCCACAGTAGGGCAACTCGATCCCAATGCAATGTTCTATCTGCGCACAAGGGGACTATCTGAACGCTCAGCAAGAATGCTGCTGATGTATGCATTTGCAGCGGAAGTTGTTCAAAGGATATCCATTGTACCTCTTCGTGAAAGAATTGATCATATGGTTGAAAAACGCCTCAAAGGAGAGCTTTCCATTTGTGATCAGTGTGTATTGCATTGCAACAGCAAAGAACCCACCGTGTTTAATATTGATGTTAGCAAACTTTAATTTGATGCCCTTTAATACTGAACAGTTACGTCGTGAATTTCCCGCATTACAGCAGCAGGTAAACAACCGTGCACTCATTTATTTCGATAATGCAGCCACCACACAAAAACCTAAAGCTGTAATTGAACGCATACTTCAATACTATTCCCTCGAAAACAGCAACATTCATCGTGGGGCCCACTTCTTAAGCCAACAGGCTACCGAGGCCTACGAAGAGGCTCGCAATACTGTTCAGATGTTTATTAATGCGGCATTTAATCATGAGATTATATTCACCAGAGGAACCACCGAAGCCATCAACCTGGTGGCGCATTCTTTCTTTAAAAAGTTTGTAAAAAAAGGTGATGAAATCATTATTTCTGCCATGGAACACCACTCCAATATTGTTCCCTGGCAGATTGCCTGCGATGATTATGGTGCTTCTTTAAAAATCATTCCTATGGACGACAGGGGGGTTCTTGACCTGGAAGCCTACAAATCTCTCCTGGGCCCAAAAACCAGGCTGGTGGCAGTAACCCACGTTAGCAATGCCCTGGGAACGATCAATCCGGTGAAAGAAATTTCCCGTCTTGCCCATGAAAAGAATGCAGCTGTTCTTATCGATGGTGCCCAGGCAATGTCGCACCTGAAAGTTGATGTCCAGGATCTGGATTGTGATTTTTATTGCTTCTCCGGACATAAACTTTATGGCCCCATGGGTGTGGGTGTTCTTTACGGTAAGGAAGATTTGCTCAACCAAATGCCCCCTTATCAGGGAGGCGGTGAAATGATCAAAGAAGTGCGCTTCGAAAAAACAACATTCAACGAGCTTCCTTTCAAGTTTGAGGCAGGAACACCAAATGTCGGCGATGTGCTGGGCATGGAAGCTGCCATTAGGTTTATATCTTATCTGCGCCTCGATGAAATTGCTGCCCACGAACATAACCTGCTCGATTACGCTACCAGACAATTGCAAACCCTCGATAACATAAAGTTTATTGGTACTGCCCCAGAGAAAACCTCTGTGATTTCTTTTGTTTTTAATGATATCCACCCCTACGATACAGGTACCATTCTAGATAAACTGGGCATTGCGGTAAGAACCGGCCACCATTGTGCACAACCCGTAATGGATTATTTTGGTGTTCCCGGCACCGTAAGAGTTTCCATGGCAGTTTACAATTCCAGGGCAGAAATAGATCAGTTGATGGAAGCGCTCAGGAAAGTTCGGGAAATGTTTGCCTGAGCAGGCCTGATAATTACATAAATAGGATCATCAAAAGCTATACCCTACTGTAAAATACTTGTTGCTCTGCAGGATCTCGGGCTGTCCCTCATCCAGAAACAAACCATTGATGCCTCTCCTGTAGGTATATCCTACAGTAAATTGAAATATTTCGAGAGCAATACCGAAACTGTATCCCCATTCCTGTTGATCATATACCTGAAAATCTAATCTGGTGCCTGCAGTATTACCTGCAAAAGAATAACGGTAATAAGGCCCGCCAAAAACATAGGTCCTTACCGGATTATCAGGTGTACGGGCCATTCCAATCTGTACATTGAACGGAAAGGACAGCGAATGACGATACATCTCCCCTTCTTCAACTTTACTCCCGTTAAGATCATACAAAACTTCCGGTTGCAGGGTAATCCCATCTGTAAGCGGAATTTGAACAAACAGCCCTGTGGAAATATTAAAAATTGAATTTGCACGGTAAAACTCTTCGGTATACCGATGGAAACCTGAACCCGTATTCACAAGGAATCCGACTGACGCTCTTTTTGAAATTGATCCGCTTTTTACAGCCTCTGCATGCGCAATTAAAGAAGCTTCCGCATCGATCTTTTGCTGACGCGACACATCCCTGATCAAAACAGTCATATATTGATGAATTCGTTTCATTCCTTCAAAATCAAGCAATTGATAAACGTCTTCGGGCTTATGATAAGGTGATTTGGTACCTGTAAAAACATGAACAGAGGGAATTCCTGCATCCCCGAAAGGGGCTGTATCAGTTCTCCTTTCAATATTTGAACTGGTATTGCGCAATTCAATGTTTTGCTGCACAGCAATTTGGGCTGCCAGTTCACGCCCCTCAACCATTGAACCAATACCCCTGAGTTCCAATCCATTGTTTTCTGTATACATCCCAACCATGTCGAAACTAAACATTAGCTTTGCTTTTTCTATGGGTACAGGAAGTTGATCAATAAAATACCCTGATCCTACCAGTCCGCTTTCTTCTGCATCAAAAGCTACAATAATCAGGCTACGGCCAAGAAGATCAGGATGCTGAGAAAAATATCTTCCCAATTCTATTATTGCTGCCACACCCGAAGCATTATCATCAGCACCGGGGTATATGGTTTTTTCTCCATCTTCCATCTCATATCCAAGATGATCATAGTGAGCACCTATTACAATAAATTCATTTTTCAACACCGAATCAGTACCCTCAATATAGCCTGCAATATTATAAGCTGAAATCCAGGCAAGGCCTTGCCTGAAGCTAAACGGCTGAATATACTCCTCTTCCCATTCATCAAAGGGTTTAATTCCTGCCTCAGCAAAGGCTTCCACGATATAATCCCTGGCCCGTTGTGACCCTTCGGTGCCTAGCCCCCGCCCCTGAAGAGTATCAGAGGTAAGAATGCGCACATGATGGCGAAACCGGCTGGCCAGATCCAAATCAGTTAATGAGTTTGCAAACCCGGTTAAAACAAGAAAAAAAACGATAAAAAACAGAAATGATCTTTTCATAATGGCGTATCAGTTTATCATGTTTCTAATGAACATGGTTCTGCAAAAAAAGTATTTGTTACCAAAAAATGACCCGAATTACAATTTCAAAAGTAATGCTTCTTTTTTTATTGTAAAGGGGGCTAAAGAGATTACCGGGTACGACCGCCAGCTAAAACCAGTGTTTAAGAAAGAATTACCAGACATTCTGTATTGTTTTTTGCTCTAATGCAAACCACTTTATATTCTGTTTTACAAAAACATAAGTGCATATAAGCACTTTTTCAACCATGGTAATGAACATTTTTTTAATTTAAACGTACAATTAAATTAAATTTGCACCTTCAAATCTTGTTTGATAATATCAAAATAAAATAGAACTAAACTATCCTTCAGTTAAAATTATTTATGTTACAAACTACCCTAAAAAAAGACCATTCCCGCTAAAGACTCAGTAAAACACGTGTTATGAAACATCGAATTCATCCTGCGAACCTGGCAGTGTTGTACCAGGAAGCAGCCCAAAGGTTCGGCTCTCTTCCTGCCTTTGCCATCAGGCAAAATGCCCTGGACTGGAAGCCTGTTTCTTATGAAAAACTCTACGAGGAGGGTTTAAACCTGGCAACAGGGCTTATCGAACTGGGTGTGAAAGCCCGAGATCATGTAGGCGTTTTTTCTGATAATCGTTTCGAATGGATATTATCTGATTGTGCCGTTCAAATCACTGGTGCAGCAAATGTGCCCAGGGGGCGCGATGTAACTGACAGCGAACTTGAATACATTATAAACCATGCCGGAATTGAAGTAACCTTTGCTGAAACAGAGGAGTTACAAAACCGTATTCTTGCCCTGAAAGACCGCTTACCCATGCTCAGGGAAATCATTGTTCTTGACCCCCGGGCCAACGTGAAAGATGGCGTTAGGAAACTGGAGGATATCCGCCTGATGGGAGCGGCAATGAGGGCTATTGGCGACAGAAAAGCCGAGGAAAGAATGGAAGGAGTGAAGCCCGATGATTTGTTTACCCTCATTTATACCTCAGGTACCACAGGCCAGCCCAAAGGAGTTATGCTTACACACAATAACATGGTTTCGCAGGTTATCAACTTGCCCGGCGATTATAACTGCAACGATCGTGTCCTCTCGGTATTACCTATATGGCATATCTTCGAGAGAGTTATAGAAATGTACACCATAAGTTTTGGGGGTTGTACATATTATTCTTCCATACAAACCCTGGGAGAAGATATGCGCACCATTGAGCCGACCTTTATGGCCTCTGCTCCTAGGTTATGGGAAAAGCTCCATGAGCGAATTATAAAAGGAGTTAAAATGTCGCATCCGGTAAGGCAGGCACTGTTTCATATCGCCTATTTCCTGGCCAAACAATACAAGAACTCGCAGTATTTTATTACCGGGAAAAACCTTAAAACAAAGAAACAGCCTCTCTGGAAAACAACCCTGCTCATGCCTCTGCAGATTGCCAGGTGGTTACTTGTACTTCCCTGGTATGGCTTTTTCAATGCCGCGGTACTCGAAAGGATCAGGCTTGGAGCCGGAGGCTCATTGAGGGCAACGATTTCAGGTGGAGGAGCGCTCCCGATCCATATCGACAGGTTCTTTAACAACGTGGGTATCCCGGTTTTGGAAGGGTATGGCATGACAGAAACAGCCCCTGTAATATCAGTGCGTTCTATGGATAATCTTGTTGTAGGAACTGTTGGCCCTCCCATTAAAGACACACAGATCAGGATTGCTCATCCCGAAACCGGGAAGATTCTCTATCCCAATACCAACCTAAATTATGAAGGAAAATCCCTTCGGGGGGAGATATGGGTTAAAGGACCCCAGGTAATGAAAGGATATTATAAAAATCAGGAACTTACAGACCAAACCATTAAGGATGGATGGCTTAGAACTGGTGATCTGGGAATGATTACCCACAACAACTGCCTGAAAATTCTCGGCAGATCAAAAGCCACGATTGTTCTGTCCAGTGGTGAAAATGTAGAACCCGAACCCATTGAGATGAGACTTCAGCAAAGCCTCTATATTGATCAATGTATGGTTATCGGACAGGATAAAAAATTTCTGGGTGCGCTAATCGTACCACATCTGGCTGAATTCAAGAAATCAGGTTTAAATATAGAATCCATCGAAGATATTTCACGTAGCCCTGAAGCTCAAAAGATTATACGGGATGAAATCAGAAGAATGACCTCCATATCAAACGGATTTAAATCATACGAGCAAATTAGGGATTTCAGGGTACTGGCAAATGCGTTTGAAATAGGTCACGAGCTCACCAATTTACATAAAATTAGAAGGCATGTAGTTACAAGCAAATATCAAAATATCATAGAGGAAATATTCCTTAATGGTTCAATTTCTAACAAACAGTAAATCATGGAATTCAACACTCAGTTGCTATATGCACACGATCAGATCTTGCTTGCGATCATGATATTTGTAATCATGCTTGGCATGGGAGCAAGTCTTACCATCAATGACTTTCGGGCAGTAGTAAGGTCTCCCAAAGGAGTAATAATTGGGTTTGTATCGCAATTTGGACTTATGCCACTGATCGCTTTCACACTATCAAAGGTATTAGGAATACATCCTGCATTTGCTATCTCTTTAATACTTATAGGTACCCTTCCGGGAGGAACTACCTCAAATATGTTTACTTATTTTGCCCGTGGATCTGTTGCCCTGAGTATTTCCATGACCACAGCATCAACCTTGCTGGCATTACTAATGATGCCACTGCTGCTTAAACTCTATACCATGGAGTTTACCACACAACTGACTGCTACCATACAGGCTACAGGGTCAACAGCAGAATTTGTGATCCCCACAGGCAATATCATTAGCTCATTAGTACTGGTTTTAGTACCAGTAATTATTGGCATGATACTACGTTACAAATCGCCTGATTGGGCCAAAACTGCTGAGGATACAGCAGGCTTTGTAGGTATGCTCGTGGTGATCTACCTGATAGGGACTGCCTTTTTAAGACACGGCGGGCTGTTTTTGAGAACACCCGCAGAAGTTTATATTGGAGCGATTGGCCTGGGTCTAGCCGGTTTTTTCTTTGGCTATTGGATTTCAAGACTGTTTGGGATGTATCCCATATCGCAGAGAGCAATTTCTCTGGAAACCGGCATTCAAAACGGACCCATTGCCTTCGCGGTAATATTGCTTAGCTTCTCTGAGCCTGTGCAAAGTCAAATGCTTTGGCTGGCTATTCTGTATTCAACATTTATAGTAATTACCTCAAGTATAATTACTTTGTATTACAGAAAATATGGCAGATTTGATTTTGATACCTATAAAAACACCCTTATTCATAATCGCGTATTTGGCAAAGAATACGTAACAATGTACCCTGAAGGTTTTCTATCTTCCCGAATCAGAAAAGACCCCAGCCAGGGAACCTCGCCTTCACAAAAAAGATAAGGGATAATCCCTTCTAAGTCTGAAGATTCTTGTGTTTTCTCTTTACTTAAAATATACCTTTTCGGTAATTTTGTAAGCAATCAGAGTGTTAAAGCATAATCTTGCTGCCACAAAAAAAATTGCCCTGCTGCTCTGATGTTATCAGCTCAGCAGGGCAATTGCTAATTGTAACTATTGAAATTCTTTTTGATTAATTCAATACAAAGCGTATGGGAAGGTTAAACTGTACCCTTACGGCCTGACCCCTTTGGCGGCCCGGAGTCCATGCCGGCATACTTTGTACAACCCTAACAGCTTCTTCATCAAGACCTCCACCCACGCCTCTGAGTACTCTAACATCGGTAATGCTACCATCACGTTCCACTACAAAGGTAACAAACACTGTACCCTGGATTCCGGCTTCGCGCGCCATGGTAGGATACCTGAGGTTGGTCTGAAGATATTGCATAAGAGCAGCCTGGCCTCCTGGAAATTCAGGATCGTCTTCAACAATGGTAAAAATCTGCTCTTCTTCTATTTCTTCTTCTTCCACAACAATGGGAGTAAATTCCTCTACCTCTGTGAATACAGTTGCTTCCGTGTCAATGGTAAATTCTTCTTCGATTTCCACATCATCATCAACAATAATGAGCTCCTGTGAGGGTTCTGGTGGTGGAGGTGGGGGCGGTGTTTCCTGCCTGGTAATTGGAATTTCTTCCTCTTCAATAATCTCAATATCCAATTGACCCAAATCGACAACCTGCCTTTCATATTGTTTCCATTCAAAAGCGGTCCACACAGCAACGAGTGCTAATATGATCCCAATCTGAAGGAACAACCGCTTTTTGTTTTCTAGATCGGCTTTTGGTGTTTTTTTTGCTTCCATAAAAAGGGTTTATTTATATTGGTTTATACAGTTAAGGCCTTCTTTTAAGATAACTGTTTAGGGCCTGCTAATATACGAATTTTTTAACAATATCTTTTGCTGATTCCTATTTTAAAAAACCTGGGCGATACGTCTTTACCCAATAAAAAGCTAAAAGGCCAGTTATACATCCGGCAACGTTGGCAGCAAAATCGAGCCATTCACCCGATCTGCCGGCCACATAATTCAACTGGTACCATTCGGTTGCTCCTCCATATATAACGCCAATAAGCAGGGAAAAAGTATAGTGTTTCTTGCTTACTAGTGTACCAGTTTGTTTGAAAAATCCATAACTAAGAAAAATCCCAAATAAAAAAAACACTCCGTAATGCACCAGTTTATCAAAATGAGGGATTTGAAAAAGAGATGTCCTGGGAATGCTTGATGGAGGCATGCTTATTACCCAAAAGATGACGACTACCCAAATCAGTGCAGGAAATAAGTACTTTATTCTCATGAACGTTTATCCCTTTCAATTCTCCTTTTGGATGGGGGAATTATCCTGGATATGGACTTTGTTGGTGATGGCTGGTTTTTTAAAGAATATCCTTATAACTATCAGCATCAAGAAGATCATCCACTTCCGATGGATTAGAAAGCTTGATTTTCACAATCCAACCTTCGCTATAGGGCTCCTTGTTAACTATTTCCGGATTGCTTTCCAGTTCTTCATTGAACTCAATTACTTCTCCTGATACCGGCATAAACAGATCAGATACGGTTTTTACGGCTTCAATGGTTCCGAAAGTCTCTTCCTGTTCCAGGGTTTCGCCTACAGTATTTACTTCTATATAAACGATGTCTCCCAATTCGTGTTGGGCATAATCGGTGATACCCACAGTAGCAGTATCTCCTTCTACCTTGATCCATTCATGATCTTTGGTGTACTTTAAATCATCGGGAATATTCATGATAAAATATTTTGTAAGGTGTTTATTGTTATTTGTTGACGGGCCCAAAAATACAACCTTTTTTGCAACAAAAAAACATACTTTATAAAATTCTGAAAATTGGAAACCATGGGTCATTGCATCAAAAATAACACCATTAGATTCATCAAACAAGTGTGGTACAGGTTTTGCACATTACGGATACTCATAATGCAGATTATTGATAAAAACAACTTGCCTTGGTTTGGTTGTATTCTTTATCTTTGAAAAAACTTAGATACTATGAAAAAAGCAATATTAATACTGATCGCCTTCACAAGCTTAATGGTTTCCTGCAACACCCGCTCCACCACAGGTCATGATACATCTGAGAATATGCAAGGCAGGGCAGACGGACAATCCGAAGGCATACCCCAGGAAACTGATATGCCCAATTTACCCGAAAATATGAATACTGATTCTGAAATCATGAATAAGATGATTTATGAGCTAAATGATTTCTCCTTAGGGTTCTATAAGAAACTAAGTGCTGAACAACAAAATGAAAATATTTCATACTCTCCGGCATCGCTGAATATGGCCATGGCTATTGTTTATTCCGGCGCAAGAGAGCAAACCCGGCAGCAAATGAGCAAGGTGTTCGGATTCAGCTATGAACCTGATGTTTTCCACCCCCATTATCATACTTATTTTTCACAAGTGAGCAAACTTTCACAGGACACACTTCTGGATTTCAACCTTGCCAACAGAGTATTCCTGGAGCAAACATACCAGGTCAGGGATTCATATCTTAATGATGTAATACAATGGCATGCAGGAGCTTTTGAAAAAGTAGATTTTCGCAATAATCCCGGACAAACCGAAGAAATCATCAACGAATGGGTGGAAAACATAACCCGCAACAGGATCCAGGATATTATTCCCCGGGGCTTGCTTACGGATCTTACCAGACTGGTACTTGTAAATGCTCTATATATCAAGTCAGACTGGAGATATCCCTTTGAAAAGGAGCAAACCGTAAAAAAAATGTTTACCAATTCCAGAGGAACAGAAACAGAGAAAGACTTCATGACCCAGCGACTGGAGAGGATCAAATGGTACGAGCAGGATGATTTTATTGCCATGGAGCTCCCTTACAAAAGTCCAGATTTGTCATTGCTTCTCATAAGGCCCAATGAGGAGGTGGTTTCGGATATTTCACAATATATCCCCGATGCAGAACTATATCGTAAAATCATTGATGAGCTGAGCGCCGAAACTGTGATCATGGAAATTCCTCCTTTTAAAATTGAATCGCGGTTTGCCCTGGTAGATAAATTAAAAGAAGCCGGTTTGGTTGTTGCTTTTGACGAAAGGGCTGATTTTTCGGGAATTAGCGGACAGAAGGACCTTTTGATTAGTGATGTAATACAAAAGGTATTTTTTGAAATTGACGAAAAAGGATCGGAGGCGGCGGCAGCAACGGCTGTTGTTGTGGTTACTACCTCCATGCCGGTGGAGCCACCGGGATATGAACCCAAAAAGTTCATTGCTGATCGTCCTTTTATCTTTATTCTTAAGGAAAACAAATTCAACACACCCCTTTTTGTAGGGCAATTTGTGCAATAAGCGGTTCTTTAGGCCGAAGGCATACAAGGTTGTTCAATGAAGCTACGCACCCACCTGGCTCTGCGGGCATTCACTTCAATTGAGAACAATCTTCTTATTGGTCTTCCATGTTTTTTGCCTCATTCCAGAAAACATCCATCTCGTCAAGCGACATCCTGTGCATGTCTTTGTTGGCTTCACGTGTTTTCTCTTCGAGGTATTCAAACCGTTTAATAAACTTTTTATTGGTGCGCTCCAGCGCGCTCTCGGGGTTTACATCAATAAAACGTGCATAATTGATCAGGGCAAAAAGCAGATCGCCAAATTCCTGCTCTATTTTTTGGGGTGAAGAATTGTTTTCCACTTCATGCCTCAGTTCATTGAGCTCTTCCTGCACCTTATCCCACACCTGGTGAGGATGTTCCCAGTCAAACCCTACCCCCCTTACCTTATCCTGTATCCGGTAAGCTTTTACCATTGCCGGCAATGTGCGGGGCACTCCTGAAAGTACCTTCTTCCGCCCTTCTTTCATTTTAATCTTTTCCCAGTTTTCTTTTACCTCTTCATCATCGGCAACTGTCACATCTCCATAAATATGCGGATGGCGCACAATGAGCTTTTCGTTAATCCCTTCAATTACTTCTTTTATACCAAATGCTTTCTGCTCCTCTCCTATTTTGGCATAAAACACAATGTGCAACAACAGATCACCCAACTCTTTTTTAATTTCATCCAGGTTGTTGTCAAGAATAGCATCAGCAAGCTCGTATGTTTCTTCAATGGTAAGATGACGCAAGGATTCCATGGTTTGCTTGCGATCCCACGGACATTTGGCCCTTAGTTCATCCATAATATCCAGCAATTGCGAAAAAGCTTTTAATCTCGGATCATTCATCATGATGTCATTTTAGCAATTAGTGCCAGGCAAGTCTAACCGGACTGTTTTTCCTGACGGTATTGATTTTTTGCAAAGGTAACAAACTATACCCGCAGAATCCTCCCGCAAAAAGATTATGTTTTTTTGCCGACCTGGAAAACACAGATGTTGACTGTTAAAATAAGTGGATTGGGTAATACTCTGTCTGATGGTCTGAAAAATGGGAAAAGGAAAGACCCGTTATTCTTTCAGATAAGGTATATTCATTTTGATGCTGAAGGTTGACCCTTTGCGGTGCTCACTTTCAACTCCAATTACTCCCCCCATGAGTTTCATCAATTCCCTGCTTATGGAAAGCCCTATCCCAACCCCTTCATATTCGCGGGTATAAGAGCTGTCAACCTGTGTAAATTTATCAAAAAGCAAGGGAATTTTTTCCTTTTCTATCCCAATACCTGTATCTGTGACCTCAATGCAAAGATCCATGCTATTGGTATTGGCTAAGGTGGATGAAGCGTTTACTTCAACCCTGCCTCCTGCAGGCGTAAACTTTATGGCATTGGCCACGAGATTGCTTAATACCTGCCTTAAACGGAATTCGTCACCCATTACCAAAACATCTTCGGGGGTAGTATTTTTAGAAGAAAGTGCAATGCTTTTTTGCAAGGCCGAAGCTTTAAAAATACTAACCGTCTTCTCCATGAGCATACTTACCCGGAAGGGTTTCTTCTGCACAATCACCCCTTTAGCTTCTATTCGCGATAATTCATGGATATTGCTGATCAGTTCCAAAAGACTATCGGAAGATTCTTTTACAACTTTGAGCATTTCTTCCTGTTGCGGGGTCATGCGTGTATGCATAAGAATATCCGTCATTCCAATGATACCACTTAATGGGGTGCGCATTTCGTGGCTCATATTATCAAGAAACAAATCTTTTGCCCTTGCGGCTTTTTTGCTTATCTCTTCCTGTTTTTCCTTCTCCTGCTTTTGTTTTTCCAGGGTTACATCCTTTGAAATCCGGCACAGGTATCTTCTTTGATCAGCACTGAACACAAAACTGGTGACAGAGAGGTACTTGACCTCGCCATGATGGTTCATTATAGTGATTTCACTGGTATTAGGGGTTTCCGAATTGCTCTCTTGAAAGAACCGGAAAAACCGTTTTTTTAGTTTTTGCTGATATTGCTCCAGGCTTCCTTCCTTTTGAATTACCGGGCTAAAGATCATCGCAGATTCCACATCCCAGGCATAACGGCCTATCACATCTTCGGCTTCCATGCCACTGATTTCTTTGGCACTGGGGTTCCATTCTGTTATGATGCCATCATCCTGCACCACTACGATAGCATCAAGAGATTGTTCTACCAGATTGCGGAATTTTTGCTCACTTTGTTCCAGATTGGCTTCTACCTTCCTGATGCCGGTTATATCCTGCGCTACTCCAGTAATCCTGCCATCTCCCTGTACCACTCCCCTGGTAAAAACATCTATTGATTCATTGTCGTGTGTATGAATTTTGAATTCAAGGTCAAACGTATAATTCCTCTTTTTTTGATTGTGGAATGCATTGCCAAGTGCCATTTCAATCTTCGAGGCATCTTCCCTGCTTACATATTTCTTCAAAAAAACATCTATGGGCAGCATTACCTGATCTTGAAATTCAGCAGATTGAGTTTTAAAAGGGTTTTTCTCAATTTTATGATACAATCGCCTGCTGATACAAAACTGCTTTCTCGCAAAATCATATTCCCAATAACCCACCTTGGCAATACTTGCTGCTTCTGTAAGTACCTGGCTTGTCTTCTTCAACTTATGGCCTACCCTTATGGCATGCAGAGCGTTGGATGCCATACGGGCAAAGGTGTCGAGAATTGAAATGTTCATTTCATGGCCGGGTCTGAGCAGAAAGGTTATAGTACCAAATAGTATATTCTCTGTGGATAAACCGCAACTGAAGGCCTTATGTATATTGAGGGTTTTTTCTATCTTGGTAGCAACAGGGCTGGCAATGGTTCCCAAAGACAAGCTTTCTACCCCTCCCCTTATTTCTTTGGCTTTTGTATTTATGATCTCATTATAATGGCCACCTTCTTTTTCAAGGGGGTACTTTTTGCCCAACGGATGCTTCCCCAGCAGTTTGGCCAAAACATCAATGGAAAACCCAATGCCTTTAACAAATATTGTTTTTAAGTATCCTTCTTCGGGATGATATTTATGTACCAGTACAATGGCATCGCCGGCAAGCTGAAAGGCAGTTTCCCCGATATATTTCAGCATGGAATCGGTATCGCTGGCAGAAACAATCATACTTACTGCTGCTTCATTGAGGATTTGCAGTTGGTTGTTAAAATGCTTTTCTGCCTTTTCATAATTGGCAATAGGGGTAATGTCATTAACAGTCATCACTACCCAGTGAGAACCTTTTACGGGATTTATGGTGCCATTGAGATACTTCCCGTTATAACTAAGGGCAAAGTCTTTAACCAGCTCCTTTTGATCCGGGGCAAAGAAGTCAGAAGTATTATAACCGTTATTCCTGAATATCTCAAAAATTTCATCCGGCAAAAACCTTTGCGGATCTGAAACATTGAAAAGACCAGCAAAGCACATATTAGAGTACACAAATTTTTGCTGGTTACAATCAAACATGGCAACACCGTAGTGCAGATTGCCAAATACCTTGTCGAGCAGGTCTCCCGAATCGGAAAAAAGGCTCTGGTCCTGAAGCTTAAGCGGTATAGGAGTTTCGGTTTCAGCTTTGCCTTTACCGGATGCTTCAGAAGATCTGACGCTGAGAAGCAAACACTTTGCAACTTCACTGCAAACCCCCAGAAAATCAATATCTTCAGGCTGCCAGCTGAATCCTGGCTCCCTTTTGAGTAATGCCAGGAAACCAATTTTCTGGTCATCGGTAATAAGGGCTTTCTGAATGAACGACCCACATTGTGTATCTCTGAAAAGCTTGCTGTCAAAAGGATAACTATCAGGGATGTTTCGTGTATCACTAATTTGAAAAAATGGTTTCTCCAGGCTGAATTTTCCCCATATCATATAGTCTCTGAAATGCAAACCCTGAAGCTGATCTTTAACGGGAAAGACATCCGGATGGTGCCACTCCCAGTGTACAGAGAAAGTATCTTCTGACGGATCGGTAAGAAAAAACAAGATGCGGTCGCCAACAACAACTTCCGGCAGGCTGGAAACAAATTTTTCAATAGCTCCTCTGGCAAGGTGCCTGTCAGGATTCGTCATAGCACTGGTTAATGCCAGGATGATCCTGCTTTTTGAACTATTGATATCTTCGGACACTTTATGAGAGTTATTCTTTTTTTCCTAAACCTGGGGGATCGAAATGAATTAATACAAAACATTTTTTGTACTTTAAGCCCCGACAAACTTAACGCAAATATGTCATTTAGCAATAGCGGTTTTCACCTGTTTTTTTTGCCTTTAATACTTGTTCGGTTTCAATACAGCAAGTGCACGCATACGGACAAAAGCAAAATCCTTTAACAGATGTCGTTTTCTGCAAGGGTTTGTTTTTCAGTTATTATGAGCTGATGGCATAAAATTAGCTTTCTTCACTGCAAAAAAAAGCAAAGCAACCAATATGGATCGTATTATCAAAAAGAAAAAATGGCCTCTTCGCAGAGTTTTAATCCTTGCAGCAGCAGGTATATTGGCACTGTTTATCATCTATCTTCTGTTTTTCAGGGATAACAGCAGCCGCCTCTATGTTGACAAGGATAAAATAACGATCGCCACAGTTCAACAAGACAGTTTCCAGGAGTTCATTCCTGTAGATGGGATAGTACAACCCATTGTCACAATTTATATTGATGCTGTTTTTGGGGGAAGGGTTGAGGAAATATTTGTGCGTGATGGTGCTATTGTTGATAAGGGTGATCCCATATTAAGACTCACCAATGCAACCATCGAAAAAGACTATATGTTCCAGGAAAATCAGGTGCTTGAAGTATTGAACAACTACCAAAACACACGACTGAACCTGGAGAGAAATAAATTCACCCTGGAACGGCAAATGGCTGATCTTGAATACCAGAAAGAGATTGCCACAGCAGACTACACACGCAAAAAAGGTCTCTTTGAGCAGGGACATATCTCAACCGAAGAGTATGAAAACGCTGAAAGAGAATATCGTATCGCTGAAAAAAGATATGACATTTCCTACCGGGCCATGAAGCACGATTCTATTTATACCCAAACCCAGATGGTACAAATCAGGGAATCTATTGACCGTATGGAAGAAAACCTTCGCATGCTCAATGAAACCCTGAAAAACCTTACCATCACTGCCCCCATATCGGGCCAGCTTTCTTCATTCAACGCCGAAATTGGCGAAACCCGGCATGCAGGAGATAATCTTGGCCAGATCGATGTACTTGACGGGTATAAGCTCAGGGCGCGTATTGACGAACGATACATAAACCGCACGCATGTTGGTCAAAAAGCCCAGTTTGATTATGCCGGAGAAAATTACAGCCTTGAAATTCAAAAGATTTACAGCAACATTTCGGGTGGAGCTTTTGAGGTAGACCTGTTTTTTACCGGCAATGTGCCCCAGGGCATTAGACGCGGACAAACCATACAACTCAGGCTTGAGTTCAGCGGTGTAGCCGATGCCATTATCATTCCGAGGGGTGGATTTTACCAGGAAACCGGGGGAAACTGGATTTATGTTCTCGATCCCTCTGGCAATGAAGCAATCAAAAGAACCATACGCATTGGCCGCCAGAATATCCACCATTACGAAGTCATTGAAGGATTGTTGCCCGGAGAAAAGGTCATTGTTTCATCCTATGACATATTTGGTGGCAAGGACAAACTAATTTTCAGATGAGAACACACAGTATCACAAAAAAATCACTATTTTCAAAAAGTTTTACTTAAAAAACAATATCATGATCAAAACCGTAGATTTAACCAAAGTATTCCGCACAGAAGAAGTGGAAACCACTGCTCTGAATAAGGTTTCCTTCGAAATCAACGAGGGTGAATTTGTAGCAATCATGGGCCCATCGGGCTGTGGCAAATCTACCCTGCTAAATATATTGGGTCTGCTGGACAATCCTTCGGGCGGACAATATTATTTCCTGGGTTCCGAAGTATCGGGCTACTCTGAAAAGCAAAGGGCCAACCTGAGGAAGAAAAATATCGGCTTCGTCTTTCAGAACTTCAACCTCATTGATGAACTTAGCGTATATGAAAATGTGGAACTGCCACTGATATACCTGGGGTACAGCTCCTCAGAAAGAAAAAAGAGAGTAGAAGAGGTACTGGATCAAATGCAGATCATGCACCGCAAAAACCACTTCCCCCTCCAGCTCTCCGGTGGTCAGCAGCAAAGGGTTGCTGTTAGCCGTGCTGTTGTGGCAAAACCTCACATTATCCTTGCCGATGAGCCAACCGGTAACCTCGACTCTACCCACGGCGATGAAGTGATGAACCTCCTGGAAGAGCTCAACAAAAACGGAACAACCATCATTATGGTAACCCACTCGCAAAGAGATGCTTCTTATGCACAAAGGATCATCCGCCTGTTCGACGGTCAAATTGTTACTGAAGATAAAACCACTGAATTTGTGCTAACCTCCGTAGCCGGGAAATGAATTTTTCCCTGTTCCGGCAGATAAGCCTTATCTTTTGAAACCAAAACAAAAGATAAGGCTTTACACAATTTTATGTAATGCGCAGCATACTCTTTTCTGCCTTCAATACCGGATATGATTAAAAATTACTTCCTTACAGCCTGGCGAAACCTAATGCGCAGCAAAGCCTACGCTGCCATCAACATTTTTTGCCTGTCGGTGGGAATAACAGGGGCTTTACTGATTGCCCTGCTCATCAATGACGAGTACTCTTACGATCGTCATCATGCCAACTATGACGATATTTACCGGGTGGAAGGACATTATACCCTTGGCGGGGGAACAGACCACCTGGCCATTACCCCCACGCCCCTGGGGCCTGCACTAAAAAATGAATTCAGCAACATCAAAGCATACACCCGATTCCAGCAAATAGCAAATCTTGATGTTCGAACCCAATCTGCAGAATTCATTGAAAACGATTTCTGGTATGCAGATTCAACGGTGTTTGATGTTTTTACACATCGCTTTATATATGGTCAACCCTCATCAGCTCTTTCGCAACCACGCACCATAGTGCTCACCCATACCTTGAGCGAAAAATACTTCGGCACCCAAAACCCGGTAGGACAAACCATAAGGGCAAACAACACCCCTTATACCATTACCGGTGTTATTGAAGATGTTCCCTACAATTCACATATGCGTTTCGATGCTCTTATATCCTTTTCTACCCTTGACCACGCCTACTCCGTCAGCCCGGATCTTTTCTGGAGTATCAATGTTACTTATACCTACCTGTTGCTTTTTCCTGATGTTGCCATAGAATCGATCACCGGCAACCTGGAAAACTTTTATTCTCTCTACACAGAGCCTGCCGGCAAATTGCTGAGTGCAAGGGCTGAATTTACTGCTACGCCGCTTATAGAAACCAGGTTTAAAAGCATCCTGATGTCGCCCCCCATTGCCAACCGCACCACACTGATGGTCCTGGGAGTGGTGGCAATTTTCCTGGTAATCATTGCAGCCGTCAATTATACCAACCTGGCTACCGCAAGGGCGGGTGTGCGCGCCAGAGAAATAGGAATCAGGAAAGTTTCGGGGGCCACTTCCTTTCAGATAAGAAGACAATTCCTTGCAGAGTCGGTCCTTACGGCTTTCCTGGCATTATTGCTTTCCTTGCTTTTAATAGAAATACTGCTTCCGGGATTCAACACCCTTGCCGGAAAAAACTTCACCGCCATGAACCTGCTGGAGGGAAAAATCCTTCTGCAAGCCATTGCCATCACCCTGATCAGCGGATTATTGGCTGGTTTCTATCCTGCGGTTTACCTCAGCAGGATGTCACCGGTGCAAATCCTTAGATCTTCCGGCAACAGCCAAACAGGCCCGGCGGCATTAAGAAAGAGTCTTGTGGCATTTCAATTCGCGATCTCTATCATGCTAATTGCCGGCACACTTACAGTGAGCGATCAATTGTCATACATTTACAACCGCGACAAAGGCATACAGATAAACAACCGCATGGTGCTGTCCCTTCATGCCATCAATGATGAGAGCAGATTGGAAACCATAGAAACCAAGCTGCTGGAAAGCCCCTATATCCTGGGTACTACCAAATCATCGTCATTCCCCGGGGGTGGCTACAACACCATTGCCATACAGGCACAGGTGGAGGCGGGTTTGTTTGAAGGAAAGATTACCAGCAATATTGTGGATCATAAATTTCTTGAATTGTATAACATTTCCCTGCTTGAAGGACGCAACTTTGACGACGATCTCCCCTCCGAAAGAGGTGCTGCTGCCATCATCAACCAATCTGCTGTAGAATACTTCGGATGGCACGAAAATCCCATTGGCAAGCTAATCAGCTGGCAGTTTAATCCCGACGGAACGCCACAACGCCATGTGAGAGTAATTGGGGTAATGAAGGATCACAACTACCTGGACCTTACCAACCCGATTACCCCCTTTATGGTACAATTGTACGATGCTGATCTGGATTACAATTATATCAGCATTCATTATGATGAGGGGAAAGTGCAGGAGGCAGTGGCCCATACCGAAGCCACTTTACGCAGTCTTGAACCTGACATTATTCCCAATATTTACTTTCCCGGTGAAAACTACCGCGATGCATTTTCCTACCAGGAAAAACTGGGAAAAATATTTGCCGTATTTGCCCTCGTATGCATTATTGTTTCCTTTTTAGGATTGTATGGATTGTCATCTTTTATGACCCGCCAGCGAAGCCGCGAGGTGGGCATACGCAAAGTATTAGGTTCTTCAGGATGGAGTATCCTTGTGTTGTTTCTCAAAGAATTTGGCCTGCTGATTCTGATCTCCATTGTCATTGCGGCTCCTGTTTCCTGGTTGCTGCTTGAACAGTGGCTAGACACCTTTTTTTACCGGATCAACCAGGGAGCAAGCCCCTATCTTATTGCTGCTGCTATTGCCATAACCATAACCATTGTAACCGTAAGCTACCATACTTTTATCGCCAGCCGGAAAAACCCGGTGGATGCCATAAGGACTGAATAAGAATGTTGTATTTTCCAATCTTGTAAAATAAAAAAGGTATGCTTCTCAGGAATTATCTTGTCTCTGCATGGCGCAATATTTCCAGGCAAAAGGTTTTCAGTTTCATAAATATTTTTGGACTGGCAACAGGTATGGCTGCTTTTATCATGTTGCTTATTTACATCAGACATGAGGTGTCTTTTGATCGCTTTCACCAGGGGGGCGACCGTATCTACCGGGTTATATCATCTTTTGGCGGTGATCAGCCCAGAGTTCTGCCACGCACCCTGCCCGTTACTGCGGCAATGCTTGTAGAACAATCGCCATGGGTAGAAAGTGCTCTGCGGATGAAACCAGAGGTTTACGATGTAAGAAAAGACAACATGGAATACAGCAGCATAAGGATTATGATGACCGATTCCACTTTTGCCGATATCTTTTCCTTTGATGTTCTTTCCGGCAATCTGCATCAAACCCTTACCGACCCTTCTTCAGTGGCTATTACCTCTGACTTTGCAAAGCGTATTTTTGGCGATACCGATCCTATAAACCAGGAGTTTGAACTGGGTCACCATTTTATGGACACTGAACTGCGCCGCTTGTCCCACCGTTTCAGAACCGTAAAAGTGGGTGCTGTAGTGCAGGAAATTCCCTCAAATACACACTTGCGGTTCAACATCCTTCAATCTTTTGAAGCATACGACCCCAACTTTGCCAGGGGCTTTTCCAATGATGTGTTTGTTTTTTTCAAAACCACAAAACCGATGGATGCTCAGCAGGAACAGTCCATCCTCAGGATCATAAAAGAACATGCTTTGGAGATGTATCCACCTGAATATCGTGATGTAATCTCCTACGATCTGCAAAAGCTGCACGATATTCACTTTGGCCCAAGGTACGGATATGATACAGGGCAGAGAGGCAATCTGGAGCTGATCTATGTTTTCATGGCGGTGGCATTTTTCATCCTTTTTATAGCCATCATCAATTTTATCAATTTGGTTACAGCCCAATCGGAGAAGCGTGCTGTAGAGGCTGCCATACGCAAGGTTGCCGGTGCCGGTCGATTCAACATTGTATCGCAATTCCTGGGAGAAGCTATCCTTATAAGCATCATGGCCTTTACTGCAGCCATTGTACTTGCCGAGCTTGCCATCAGGCCATTTTCCAATTTGTTGGACAGGGACCTCAACCTGTCTTACATTTTTACAGGCAATTTGCTTCCCATTTTGCTTATTTCGATACCCCTTGTGGGTATGCTTGCAGGTATCTTTCCCGCTTTGCTATTTTCCAGGTATCACCCGGCCGAAATACTACGCGGGAAAGCCCGTGGGGGGCACAAAAACCCCTTGTTAAGGATCATATTGGTGGTGGTGCAGTTTGCCATTTCGGTTATCCTCATTGTTTCCATAATGGTTTTCAACCGGCAGATCCACTATATGAAGAATGCCGATCTGGGCTTCTCATCCGAAAACATCATTGTTTTTGGCGGCCTTAGCGACAGGCTTGTAAATGGTATGGAGGCGCTACGCGCAGAACTGCTTCAGTCGCCGGGAATCATCAGCATAACCACATCACAAACCTATCCGGGCCGCAGCGGCAGTGGCATGTCGTTGAGAAGAGCTGAAGATCCGGCCTCTGCCGATATCAACATCAATGAGATCCGCACCGGCCCCGGATTCTTTGAAACCTACAGATTGAAGCTTGTAGAAGGGCGATGGTTTGATTTTGAGTCGGCTACTGACCTTAATAATTTTATTATAAACCAGGCCGCTGCCCAGGCCCTGGGACTTTCTCCGGCCGCAGGCACTGAGGTGGTTATGTGGCAAAGAAGAGGAAAAATCATTGGCGTAGTGGAAGACTTTCATAATTCTTCCCTGCGCACCAAAATTACACCTGTTATTTTCAGTGCCTATTCAAAAGCATTCTACTTTGTATCAGTAAAGTTTTCTCCCGATCATCACGACCAGGTCATGCAGCACATCCGCACAACCCTGGCTTCTTTCGACCCCAACTACCACTTCAGCGAATGGTACCTTGAAAACTATTTCCATGGCATGTACCGCGAGGAGGAAAATAACAATAAAATTCTGAATTATGCTTCATTGCTGGCTATCATCATTGCCATGACGGGCATTTTTGGCCTGTCGTCGTTTATGGTTATGGCTCGACGCAAGGAAACAGGCATTCGAAAAGTGCTGGGTGCCTCGTCATGGCAAATTGCCAGGATCATTTTTACCGATATTGTAAAATGGGTATTGCTGGCCAACATCATTGCTTGGCCCATTGCCTGGTATGCCATGAACCGGTGGCTGGAAAATTATCCCTACAGGATTGACATGTCGCTTAGTTACCTGCTGATCGCAGGCTGTGCTTCCATATTGATTGTGGCGGTTACCATTGCCAGCCAAACAGTGAAAGCTGCCCGCAGCAATCCTGTAGATGCACTGAAGTCGGAATAGCAATTCAGTTCTCTCACGGTTGTACCGGCCGGATACCCAGCAGCTTGCCAGCCTCCTCCATTGCCTGCCGTGCCAACTCTTTATCGGGGGCCTTGATAAGGGGCATTATCACTTTCCCTTTTATATCGTACAGCAGCACCCGATAATCCCTGTCAGGAATATCCAGGATCTGGTTGGTACGGCTGTAGGTTCTCCATACCTCATTACTTTTCCTTATCCCCAGTTTCATTTCCGGGTCTATGGCAATCCATTTCCCTGTGGGCCACATCCCGAAAATAAACCAGGCATACTTTACCCTCCTTCTGTGTGGGTCTATTATTGCCGCTGTAAATGTAAAACCTACGAAAGCGCCTAACAATACAAGGATAAGTGCAGAAAAGGAATAGTACATCATTATCAGACCAGCCACAAAAATAACGATCCCTGCAGTAGTGCCTGTAGGCCCGAATAGTTTATCAAGTTTATTGACCATGTTCATAATCCAATTGTTTTCACAAAAATGTAAACCTTCACTACTCAGTTTTTAAGTTTCTGATGCAATCAGATGTCTGTACTTGTTGTACAAAAAGGAAATGAAAAGCAACAGAACCCCCATCGAAATAAAAAGGATGGTTTTGGTAAGATTATCCAGATGGGAGATGTCGAACACAAACAGTTTTACCAGGGTAATGCCAAAGAGGCCAATGGCTCCAATTCGCAGATGTTTTTTCTGGTAGCGGATACCAAGGACCACTAGAAGCAAGGCATATACTCCCCACAAAATACTAATGCCAAATTTCCAGGGTTGCGATGCACCTGCAATTTCCATCCAATGGATAAGTTCACTGCTGGCTACCCAGATCCCTGCCAGGTGAATTATTATGTCAAAAACCACTTTGAGTCTTTTCAGCATATTTGCCTCCCTGGTGTACTTCCACGAAAACAACAAACACAAAGCTGCAAAGGCGTAGGAGACATAACGGATGAAAAGGTAAAAAACGCTTTGATGGTAAATCTTCCCTGTCGGGTCGGCCAAATAACTTTCGCGCAAGAGGCCAAGCAAATACAACCCCATAGCCAGGAAAAATCCTATGCCAATTCCGTTCAGCACAAAGTTGACAATGGCCAGATCCCTGCTTTTGATCCATTTCAGGTTTACCCACGCAAGTACCGACAAAAATGCAAGCGTATAGTTGATCATCCAGATGGATTTAAAATATTTCAAATCTTCATTATATATCTCAACCGGAATTCCACTTTCTCCTTCAGAAATAATCAAACCAGACTCAGCATAGAGTTGATCCCACCAAAGAGCAATTTCCATCCGGAATGTAAAATAAAGCGAAACAAGCAGTAGGGCTGACAGCAACACTGAAATAACAGGTACATGGCTACCGGATTGCAGCCAGCGTGTTGAAAACCTTTTCTTATGATGGACATAGTTGATCCAGCCGATAATTCCCGTAAACACCAATGAGCTCAGAAAGTGAATATGAAACAAAGGGGTTATCCTGGTGGATATATCGGATGGAGAATTGCTTTGGTATTCCGTTCCCCATGAAACAGCTATACTAAAGAAAGCCATGGCCACAAGCGGGTATGACAGCTTTTCGTAAAAGGGAACACCCCTGGTACGGCCAATCCAGAACAGCAAGGCAGCTTCGCCTGCCCAGAGCAAACTCACCCAATTGCCCTCGAGTACTACCGGTATAGTAAGGGTTACGAATACCAAGCCAAGCCCGGTGATCAAAAAAACCAGGTTGCGATCGGCCAGTCTTCTGAAATATACCAATGCACTTACACCGAAATGTATCAACGCATTCCCTGCCGTAAACCATCCCAGGATATTACGTGATTCGAAATGATCATACAACATAACCATTCCAAGGCCATAAAACACAAAAGAATTGGCCAGAAGAAGAAATACATCGTGGATGCCGAACTTTTCATCACGAAGCAGTTTGTAGGCCAGAAAGCTGGCATAAAAGAGAATAAAAAAAAGAGAGAGAAAGCCCAGTGCTATGGTAAACTGCCCGTTTTCATTGTAGCTAAAAAGAAACCATGATAAAAATATCAGGTTGGTAAAACCAAAAGAGGAATAAAACAATGCTTTCCAGTATTTCTTAACTGAAACAGCAAAGATCCCGGTATTGATAATGGCCATATAAACAAACAGAAATACAACATTTTCCGATTCTCCACTCAGAAGAAAAGGGACAGCATAGGCCCCTACCAGACCGATATGAGCTATGATCTGCCGGTTGTAGCGCAGGGCGGCCAGTACCGTAAATACCGTAAAGATCAGCATGGCAACAAAAGCAGGCACCTGGGAAATCAAGGCATAAAAGTCGTAGGCAAACCAGGTGATAAAATACATTATGGCCATGGCTCCACTGAGCAATACGGCACTGAAGTTCTCAAAATTCCTTCGCAATCGCAATCCTGTGGCCAACAATACAACCCCGGTAAGGTAACCCGCCATAACACGCATTATGGGGGTGAACAACTCGTTTTCAATGGTATAGCGAACACCTATGGCCACACCAATGATCATAATGATGATCCCGATCTTGTTGCTCAGGTTCTCCCCGATGAATTTCTCCAGGTTCTCCCGGGGAGCGGCTCTGACATCCGGGGGGGCTGGAATCGTATACGGTTCCTGACCTGTTTTCTCATCGCTAACAGGTGGGTTCATGGACTCCCCAGAAGGATTGATAACCTGCTGAGAAGCAATCTCTTCAGGTTTCATGGTAGCGGGCTCTGCACTATGGTCCTGTGATAATCCGGTTTTTACCCGGTAGATTTCTTTACGGAGCCGGTAGATTTCCTGCGAGACTTCCTCCTGCCTGCGTGCAAGAGCTTCGAGCTTTCCCAGGATTTTCCCGATCTGATCTTCCTGATGTGCCATTAAGATAGTTTGAAGGATCGCCGGATGGGTATCTCCATGACACCAACCGGGAATTGATTACGACAGCGAAGGTAAGGAAGGGTTTCCTGTTTTGCAATACAAAACCGCACAACCCAATCGCCCAACCAGGCATAATCTGCAATTTCTCTCTCTTCTTTCTGACCCACCACTTACTTTTTATCGTCTGGACAACTTCCCACTCGTCTGACCCCTCTTTTTCCCCTCGCAAAGCCGCAAGAGACGCAGTTTTAAAAATCACGTGGTGATTTTTTGGGTTGATGCTTAAACTGGTATGCACTATACCCCCTACCCCCTAACGGGCAGTGCGGTAAGGATGTGCATACCAATTTTAATTAAATTTATATTCGTGAGCAGTTTTTATGTTCAAGATATATTCCGTAAGGCGGGCGCCAATTCCCCCTTCAAGGGGTTCAGGGGGTCTGGTTCATTAACCCGTGGCCTGTCGATTCCCAGATTGGTTGATTAGCTTCCACCTTCCACCTTTCACCTTTTTGTAAATCTGCAACCATTCACATTCCTGAATCTGTCAAAACATTACTTTTGTATCCTGCCCAAACGAAAAACTACCATGCAAAAGATTTACGCCATAGGAGAAAGTCTTGTAGATATTATCTTCGACAAGGGAGAGGTGAAAGCTGCGCGGCCCGGGGGCTCTATGCTCAACTCATCGGTTTCGCTGGGCAGGGCCGGCAAGGAAGTGTATTTCCTGTCTGAATTGGGGAACGACCAGATCGGAGATTTGGTAGTCGGTTTCCTGGAAACAAACCAGGTAAACACCCGTTATGTGCATCGCTACACCCAGGGGAAAACAGCCCTGGCACTGGCTTTTCTCAATGAAAAAGGTGATGCAGCCTACGACTTCTACAAGTCCTACCCCCCTACCCGCATGCAACTGGAAATACCCCCTTTCTCCTCTGATGACATTTTCTTATTTGGCTCCTTTTTCGGCATCGACCCGGCCATACGCCCCACGATGGTTTCCATAGCCAATGCAGCAAAACTGGCAGGTACACTGCTGGTGTACGACCCCAACTTCCGAAAGCCCCACGCCCATCAGCTGGAGAAGCTGCGTCCCTTCATCCTGGAAAATATGCAGCTGGCTCACATTATAAGGGCAAGCCATGAAGACATGGAGATCATTTTTGGTGAAACTTCAGCAAAAAAGCTTTCTCAAATGCCCCAACTGAAAGGAAAGGTACTTATCCTCACCCAAAACTCAGCCGGGGTTTATCTGCAAAGCGATTTTCATACTGCCTGTTTCCCTGCACCAAAAATTGAAGTGGTAAGCACCATTGGTGCCGGCGATAACTTCAATGCGGGACTTATTTTTGGCCTGGTTCAGCAAAACATATCTACCAAACACCTGCCCACGATAACCCACGGCCAATGGGAATCCATCATCGGCTATGCAATTGGGTTTGCTTCTGAGGTATGCAGGAGTTACGATAATTACATTTCCGAAAAATTTGCCGTAAACCTTCCGGGCAATAAAAATAATACAACCCCATTCAGCCAAAACCCATAAAGCCCATGCAAACCAAACCCTTCATCGTTTACAAATCATCGGCAGGCAGTGGTAAAACATACACCCTGGTAAAGGAATATCTGAAAATCGTGCTGGAGAATCCATCGCGCATCCGCAACATCCTGGCCATTACCTTTACCAATGCTGCTGCCGCAGAGATGAAGGAACGCATCATTGCCGCCCTGGGCGACCTTTCGGCGCTTGCCGGCAAAAATGAAAACGAATGGCCTTCCAAAAGCCTCCAGCTGCTGGAAGCCATCCTGAAGGAATCTTCATTACCCAAATCGGAGATCATTCACAATGCACGGGTAGCCCTTACCCTTATTTTGCATAACTACGGCGAGTTCAGCGTAAGCACCATCGACAGCTTCGCCCACCGCATCATCCGCAGCTTTGCCTTCGACCTGAGGTTGCCCCTCAATTTCGATGTGGAGCTCGACCAGAACCAGTTGCTTTCTCAGGCCATCGACCTGCTCATCAGCCGGGCAGGCAAAGAGCCCATTCTTACCAACCTGCTGGTGGAATACATTGAGTCGCGCACCGATGAAGAACGCAGCCACTATATTGAATATGACATGGGCCGGCTGGCCAAAACATTAATGGATGAAAAGGGTACTCTTTATGTTGATAAGCTTAAAAACCTTACCCTTGAGGATTTCAGCAATATCCACCGCAAACTTTCCAGCAGCATCAGCCACTTCGAAGCACAGGTAAGACATATTGCCAGGCAGGCCTGCGACCTGATGGATCAGCACCAGGTGCCCACGCAGATGTTTTACCAGGGCAACAAAGGAATAGGTATGTATTTTAAAAGGCTGGTTCAGGAACCCATTGTAAAATACATCCAACCCAATACCCTGGTGCAGAGAACCATAGCGGAAGATAAATGGATCGGTGGCAAAACCCCGGCAGATATCAAAGCAGCTATAGACTCCATCAAAGACAGCCTGCGCGGCTTTTTTGAACAAATCAGCCTGCTTACCACTGAGCAACTGCCATTGTACAAGGTTTTCATGCTGGTAAAGAAACATCTTTTCCCCATGGCAGTGCTTAGTGAGTTGGAAAAGGTGATCGATGAGATAAAATCGGAAAACTCCATGCTGCACATTTCCGATTTTAACAAAAAGATTTCAGAGGTAGTTGCGGTGGAAAGTGCTCCTTTCATTTATGAACGCATTGGAGAACGCTATCACCATTTTATGATCGATGAATTTCAGGATACTTCGGGCCTTCAGTGGCAAAACCTGCTTCCCCTGATTGACAATTCGCTTGCTTCAAATCATATCAACCTGGTGGTAGGTGATGGCAAGCAGGCTATTTATCGTTGGCGCAACGGCGATGTGGAGCAATTTGCCAGCCTGCCCATGATCCCGGAATCCATCATGGCACAAAACCGCCCGCAATGGCAACAAACGCTGGAGCGCACCTACCAGCCTTTTCCCCTGGATATAAACTGGCGCTCACTTCCACAGATCATCGACTTCAACAACGACTTCTTCCATTTTTCCAAACAAGCCCTTCCCGAGGGTCTGCGTCCCATTTACCAGGGCCACGAACAGAAAAAGCACCCTGCCAAATCGGGGGGTTTTGTTCAGATCGACTTCCTTGGTGATGTTCGCGAACGCGATTTGGATTACACCGGCCATACCCATGAACACATCCTGAAAACCATAACCCAACTCAGGGAAAAAGGCCATCCTCTCAATGACATCACCATCCTGTGCCGTTCCAACCGCGAAGCAAGTGCCATAGCCCGGTTCCTGCTGGAAAATGGTCTTAGCGTAATATCTTCCGAATCGCTGCTGCTCAGTCAATCGGCTAAAGTAAACTTTATTCTGGCAGTGATGAAACTCATCAACCACAGCGAAGATGAGATCAGCCTTACCGAAATGCTGCAATACCTGGTAAAAACGGGCTCCCTCGTAGAAGATCTGCACACATTGCTCGTGCAGCTGAAGCACCATACCGCCGAAAATCAAAGACCGGCCCTTTCCCTGGAAAAGTTGGAAAAATTCCTGGAAGAGAAAGGATTCGCGTTTGCTTTTGGTCAGGCACGACACCTTGGTATCTACGAACTGGGAGAAAAGATCCTGCAAGGCTTTTTCCCCGGCCAGTCCACCGATCCGTTTATTGCTTTTTTCATGGATGTTCTCTTCGAATACAACAACAGGTTTGTGTCTTCACTACCCGATTTCCTGGAGTGGTGGGGCGAAAACTCCGGCAAATACTCGGTGGTGGTACCCGAAGGGGTTGAGGCAGTGCAGGTCATGACCATCCACAAATCCAAAGGACTACAATTCCCGGTGGTGATATGCCCCTTTGCCGATAAGGATTTTGGCAGACTGGGCAAGGAAGGTGAATGGGTAGAACTGCCACCTATGGAAGAAACCCATCCTTTGCCGGTGGCTTGGCTCAGTTTGTCTTCGGCCATGGAAGGTACACCCTATGAACCCATCTGGACACAGGAAAAGGGCAAAACCCTGCTGGATATTCTCAATGTAACTTATGTGGCTTTCACAAGAGCAGTGGAAAAACTGTTCATTAGTACCCGGTATCCCGATTCAGGAAAATTCTCAGATAAAAATATGGCCGGTTTGCTCCATCTGTTCCTGGCGGGTCAAAACCTATGGCAGGAAACACAAACCAGTTACTCCTTCGGAGAAAATCAAATCCTCCGCCAACAGGTTGAGGAAAGGCCGGTGAAACATCCGGAACAGCCCGCCATTTTCGGCGATTATATGAGCAATCCATGGAGCGGAAAGATTGCTGTACGATCAAGACAAGCAGAACTCCAACCCGATCAATCCACCCCCTCGGGCAGAGGTTCTCTCATCCACGAGATTATGGAACAGATCCATACACCTTCAGATATTGACAAAGTACTTGAGCAATACTACAACCGGGGAATCACAGACAGGCAGCAAACTGAAACCATAAGAAAGAAGATCCTTGCCATCGTTACCCATCCTCTTTTGGAAAAATACTTCACCAAAGAGGCCAAAGGAAAAAATGAATGTGGAATGTATGATCACCAGGGCCGGTTCTTCAGGGCTGACAGGGTTATCCTTGCTGAAGGCACTGCTGTGGTGATTGATTATAAAACCGGAGCTCCCCACCCATTACATCACAGGCAGATCAGCAATTACGGCAATATCATACGCGAATTGGGCTACCCCAACCTTACCCTCTTGCTGGCATACCTGGATGAGGGTAAAGTAGAATCAGTCTAAATAAAAATATCTGAGAACCAAGGTTTTTAAGCTCTCAAAGACATTCGGATTTGAAAAATATTTGTACTTTAACAGCCTGAAATTACACCACCGTTGTTCTCAGGTTTATTAAAAATCAAATCCCTCTACCCATCAGAGTCCTTAACCCCACAAATTTGATCCTCATATTTTCGGAAAAGTTACAGGGTTGCACGCAGCAAAAGGATATCAGGTACCGGAATCCCAATTAATGAAAACCCGCGAAATACAGTGGACCAAACCCAAAAACACATGAACCAACAGGAAATTATCAGCAGCCACGAACCCCGTCAGGACAACCTGCTCAATATCCTGCATGATTTGCAGGACAATCACCCTGAAAATTATATTACTCATGAAGCGATGGACATGGTGGCCCGCTACCTGAACATGACCAAAAGCTCTGTGTATGGTGTGGTGGATTACTACAGCATGCTTAGCCTTAAGCCACGTGGAAAATACATCATCAGGATCTGCATATCTCCCGTTTGCCATCTGAAAAAAGCAGGAGGAATGGTCAGCCACCTGGAAAAGGTTCTTGAAATAAAAAGTGGTGAGACCACACCAGACAAACTCTTTACCCTCGAAGTTGCTGAGTGTTTGGGCCAATGCCAGGAAGCCCCTTCCATGATGATCAACGACAAGGTTTACAACAACCTGACGGAAGAGCGGATCACAGATATTATTGCACAATACAGATAAATCCTATGCGCTCCATGCGCCTCCCTGGCGTCCCTTGCGGTTAAATAATTAAACCGCACAGATCGCAGGGGATATGGCAAAGGACGCTAAAAAATATCACCATCATGATAAAAGAAACCCGGATCACACTCAAGAACATAGGGAAGATCAACCCAGAGAGCATAGACGAATATATTGCAGCGGGGGGCTACGAGGGACTGAAAAAGGCTCTTACCATGGAACCCTTTTCCATCATTGATGAGATGCTGGAAGCCGGCCTTCGCGGACGCGGAGGGGCAGGTTTTTCCACCGGGATGAAGCAGCGCTTTACAAGTCGCTCCTGCCAGGCGTGCCCACAACGCTACATTGTAGTCAATGCCGATGAAGGTGAGCCCGGTACTTTCAAAGACCGGGTGATCATGGAGCAGGACCCCCATCTTTACCTGGAAGGCACCATCATAGCGGCATATTCCATTCGTGCCACCAAAGGATATATATACCTTCGTGGCGAATATTATGATTCCATTGCCAAAACCCGCAAAGCCATTGCCGATGCTTACAAATACGGATACCTGGGAAAAAACATCCTGGGCTCGGGATTCGATTTTGATGTGGAGATCCGCCTGGGTGCAGGCTCCTACCTGTGTGGTGAAGAGCTCACCATGCTGGAGTCGCTGGAAGGTAAACGGGGCAACCCACGCATCAAGCCGCCTTTCCCCGCCGAAAAAGGAGTCTTTGGCGCTCCCACCCTGGTAAACAATGTGGAAACCCTGGCCAATGTACCCCTAATCGTAAAAAACGGCAAAGAATGGTACCGGCAATTCGGCACCGGGCGCTCACAGGGTACCAAGATCTTTACAGTAAGCGGAAAGGTGGCCAGGCCCGGATATTATGAAGTGGAGCTGGGGATCACCCTGCGTCAGCTCATCGATGAACTGTGCGGGGGTATGTCAGGCAGAAAACCATTCAAAGCAGCCCTCTTGGGGGGTGCTGCCGGCACTTTTGTGGATGCAGGCATGCTGGATGAAAAGATGACTTACGACAATCTGAAGGAAAAGGGGGCAACCCTGGGTTCCGGGGCTGTAATTGTGTTGGATGAGGATGATTCTGTGTATGAGGCATTACGTTCATGTCTGCGCTTTTTCAAGCATGAATCGTGCGGTAAGTGTGTTCCCTGCCGGGTGGGTACTACTATGATGGTGAGGGACCTGGAGATGCTCAAAAACGGCGTCAAAGACAAGGAAGCCCTTGTGCAGAAACTGGTGAAAGACAGCAAAATGATTGCATCCACATCTCTTTGCCCATTAGGCCAGTCGCCCATCCTGCCCATGGAATCGGCGGCGCGGTATTTCACGCTTGAGCTGGTTTCCTGAACCGCAAGGGCGCAAGGGAGGCGCAAAGTGTAAAATAAGAAAAAATGACTGAAAACGAGCTGGCGAAAATAGTATTTGAGGAGGGGCTGAGAATTCATCGGGAGTTAGGTCCGGGATTGCTTGAAAAGGCATACCAGGAATGCTTGTTTTATGCTTTAAATAAAAGAGGATTATTGGTAGAAAAAGAAAAAAAGCTGCCCCTGATATTTGAGGATGAAAAGCTGGATGCAGGGTACCGGATTGATTTGTGGGTTGAGCGTAAATTGATTATTGAAGTAAAGGCATCAGAAGGATTAACAGATTTACACCTTGCACAAACTCTAACGTATTTAAAACTAAGCAAATGCAAGTTAGGATTATTGATAAATTTCAACACATCGCTGTTTTAAAATGGAGTAAAAAGAGTAGTAAACAATCTTTGAATTGTATTGCGCTCATTGCGCAAACCCTTGCGCCCCTTGCGGTTAAAAAATAAAAAAATATACCCCCATGAATAAGACCATCACACTCACAATCGACAACAAAGAAATCAAAGCCCCTGAAGGAGCAAACCTGCTCCAGGTGGCAAAAGATAACGGTATCGCCATTCCTCACCTGTGCTACCACAAAAAGCTCACCCCCACCGGGGCCTGCAGGCTGTGTGTGA
>CAYVQC010000025.1:0-54435 GCA_964453995.1 uncultured Bacteroidales bacterium
GGGACTTGGCAATTTTAGGGCTTATTTTTTTCTACCCGTATTTAATCCCTAACGGGACTGTCCTGTGGGACAATATGTTGGTAGATAAATATTTAAGAAATCACATTAAGTCCCGTAGGGGACGAAATATTTATACCGGACACTACTGTTTTTTTGTGCATTGCCTGTAAAAGCCCGCTTTGATCTAAACTTTGACTAAATCACTGCCGGTGGTAAATCTTGCATAAATACAAACATTGGTAATAGGTGACAGATAATTATTATACCTTTAACGATTCAACATCGACAATCCCTAAAGTGTATTGGGTTGATAAGGAAATAGTGCCGATGGGGTGTTTTTTAACAGGAAAATGAAAGTATGATTATAATCACCATGTGGAAGGAGTTAGATTTCTTGCGAATACCAATTCTTAAAATTATTTGATGTTATTAATGTAATTAAGCGATGGATACTGATGGTGCTGTCAGTGTGTACATGCAATAATTGGTAGAAGGTTTTCACCGGGGTTTTGAAGATGCTTTACCTGATTATAAAAAGCTTTATTATGGATTTATTTTTATTCAAATTTTCAGATTATGAAAACCTGCCCTTCCTGTCAGTCTGAAGTTGAAAACAATTTTCAGCTTTGCTGGAACTGCAATTACAGCTTTACCGAAAAAAAGGTAATGGAGATCCGGGAGTTTGTGAAAGGTTCGCGTGAGATTGACTGCCTGCGGTGCCATATTCCAATGATGTTTTCCGGTGAATTTAAGTTTCACGAAGGCCCCAAAATGGGATTCTGGGGGAATTTGTTCGAGTTATTCGTCAATCGCGAATCTTTTGATCTGTATTTATGTCCGAAATGTGGGAAGGTAGAGTTTTTCAGCCCTGAACCTCCTCCCTGAAAATTTCAACTATTGATTAAAATAGAATGCAAATGCCCACCAGGCAATGTTTCGGATTGGGCATACATTCTCTTCTTTTTTCTCAATTCGTTCTTTCATTTTAAAAAAATACTATTATGAAAAACTTTTTGTTCTTTTCCTTAACAATGATTCTTTCTTGTTTCATTTTGCAGGGTCAAAATACTGTGCTGGTCACTTATTACAGCAAAACAGGCAATACAGAACAAATGGCGCAGGCTGTTGCCCGGGGTGCCGAAAAAGTTGAAGGCATCAATGTAGTGTTAAAGCGGATAGAGAACACCACCGCAAAAGATCTGCTCGATGCGGGTGCCATTGTTGTGGGCTCACCGGTTTACAATGCCAATGTGGCACCGGTGGTGCAGGAGTTTATCAGCAACTGGCCGTTTGAAGGGTCTCCCCTGAAAGATAAACTGGGAGCCGCTTTTGTAACTGCAGGAGGCATTTCAGCTGGTGAGGAGGTAACGATGCTCAACATTCTTACCTCCATGCTGATCTTCAACATGATTGTTATGGGAGGTGATGACTGGACTGCCCCCTTCGGCGCATCAGGTATTAGCGGAGAGCCTCCTTTTCCGGGCGAACAACCCATCGATGATGTCTTTACCCAAAAAGGCGAAAAGTTGGGAGAACGCATTGCCAGGTTGCTGGTAAAGATGGAAAATTAGATCACAGGTTTCATGGCTAAGAACTTATAAGAGTAAAACCATGACAACAGCCTTCCCAATTGTGCCGGGGCAGATAAACAATACCATTAACCGGCTTGTTGGGATTAATTGATTGGTAAACAACACATAATCATAAGCTATGAGAAAAATAAAACACCTCACCGCTGTTGTACTTTCTTTGATTTTCTCAGGATGGATTTTCTCATCCTGCAAGGAAGAGAAAACGCCCGATATTCCAGTTTTTAGTGAAAACTACCAGGAGATGGTTACAACCCTTTCTTCAGACAATTTTGAAGGTAGGGCACCCACTACTCCCGGTGGCAAAAAAACCAAGGCATATATTGAAGCCGAATTTCGTAGGATAGGATTGAAACCGGCCAATGATGGTAGTTTTCGCCAGCCTGTTCCCCTGCTTGAAATTGAGGGAAGCAACTTCTCCGACCTGATCATCAGTAATGGTAGCGACTCTTTAAGGTTCAGCTACTTAACTGAAATGATGGTAGGGACAACCCGGCAGGTGGAGCAAGTTCAGCTTGACAGCAGCGAACTTGTCTTTGCCGGCTATGGCATTGTGGCTCCGGAATACAACTGGAATGACTACAAAAATATTGATGTGGCAGAAAAAACCGTCATCGTACTGGTCAATGATCCCGGTTACGAATTGGAAGATCCTGAACTGTTTACCGGACGAGCCATGACCTATTATGGCCGGTGGACCTACAAATATGAAGAGGCAGCCCGCCAGGGAGCTGCCGGAATATTAATCGTACACGAAAACGAACCTGCAAGCTATGGCTGGGATGTGGTGCGCAACTCCTGGTCGGGCCCGCAATACGAAGTAGGAGGAAATAATGGCGAGCCCGCCACTTTGGTGCAGGGCTGGTTGCACCAGGAATCGGCCCGGAAGGTTTTTCAAACAGCCGGATTTACCCTGAACCAACTCAGGGAAATGGCACTTCAGCATGACTTCCAGCCTTTTTCGTTGGGAATGGCCGCAACCGTGAGCTTTGATGTATCATACTCCCAATCAGAATCCTACAATATTGCCGGCTACGTGGAAGGAAGCGTTTATCCCGATGAAACCGTATTATACATGGCGCATTGGGATCACCTGGGGGTAGTGGAAACCGAAGAAGGGAAACAAATTTATAACGGTGCCGTTGACAATGCTACCGGCACTGCTGCCCTTATGGCCATTGCCGAGCGTTTTGCCAACATGGATCCCCCACCCATGCGATCGGTTGCTTTTATTGCCCTTACAGCCGAAGAATCGGGCCTGATCGGATCGCGCTATTATGCAATGAACCCTTTGTTTCCTCTGGAAACCACTGCCGGAGGCATCAACATTGATGGGTTGAACACCTACGGACCTACGCACGATGTGGTTGTAATCGGGTATGGTTCTTCCGATTTGCAAGACATCCTGCAGCGCCATGCCGTGGCGCAGAACCGCAAACTGGTACCTGACAAAAACCCCGAGCGCGGATATTTTTACCGCTCCGACCACTTCAGCCTGGTACGGCAGGGTGTGCCCATGATCTATGCCAACAGCGGAGAGCAATATATAGGACGCAACGACAGCTATGCAGAGGAAGTTCGGCTGGACAGACAAATGCGATACCATTCGCCCCTTGATGTTATCCACGAAATGTGGGACTGGGAGGGCCTGGACCAGAATCTTTGGTTGCTCTTCAATACCGGTAAAGACCTCGCGAATACCGATGAATGGCCCCGGTGGAGCGAGAAAAGTGAGTTCAGGGCCATTCGTGAAGAATCGGAATCGCTGCGCCAAAGAGCCGATGAGCCAGCAAATTAATCTATATTTGCCTCATGAAACAACTGAGGAATTTCCTTTTGGTATCCGGGGCCGGGCAAAACACAGGAAAAACAACCCTTATTAGCCGGCTCATCAGCCGTTTTGCCCACCTGGAAATTATTGCCGTAAAGATCACGCCGCATATACATTCACTCAACTATCCGTTACCCTTGCTGGAAAGGGGTGACGGATTTGTTTTATACCAGGAAATATTCAGCGGAAAAGAAAAGGACAGTTCCCGTTTTCTTGCAGCAGGGGCGAAAAAGGTATTGCTACTATTTACAGAAAGAGCCGCGACCTGTGAAGCCATCGGGATGCTTTTAAAACATACCGGCCCTGATGTGCCCGTGATTTGCGAGTCGGGCGGCCTGGCGCAGTATTACCAACCTGCACTGCATCTTTTCCTGAACAAGAAAGGGGAAAATGTTAAAATTCATTTGGGCACACCTGACAAATTCATTACCTTTAACAGATCTGAATTTGATGCAGATATTTCCGCCATAAGGTGGGAAAACGGGTCATGGTGGTGGCCCGATACAAACGAGATTTGAGTATTCACCCAAAACCAAGGTATTATGCTGTTGAAAATTGTTAATGTAGTAACGTTCCTGGCAATGGTTTTTACAAATTATCTTGCCAATGCTCTTCCCATCAATGATAAAACCACCGGACAGCTTTCGGCCCAATACCCCAATCTTTTTGTACCGGCAGGTTTTACCTTTTCTATTTGGGGAATCATTTATCTTTTGCTAACCATTTTTGTGGTGATTCAGTTTTTCGAAAACAACAAACCTGTAGTGCGGGCCATAGGTTGGGCGTTTGCCCTCAGCTCACTTTTCAACACCTTATGGATTGTGGCCTGGCATTATGAAAGACTTCCGCTTTCGGTTCTGATTATGCTGGGTTTGCTGGTATGCCTTGTTTACATTGGATTGCAGATAAGAACCCTGCCAGTAGGGATTATCAAGGCCGCTTTTGGTATTTACCTGGGCTGGATAAGTATTGCCACAATTGCCAACATTACCGCTTTGCTGGTAAACTACCAATGGGGCGGATGGGGCATATCAGATCAAAACTGGACCATCATACTCATTGCTGCCGGCCTTATCATTGCTGCCCTTACAATGATCAGGGTGAATAATCCTTTCCTGGGAATTGCGGTAATATGGGCCTTTGCCGGCATTGTGGCCAACAGGGCCGGAAGTCATCCTGCTATTGTAACTGCTGCATTTATTGCTATTGCACTTATGACCCTGTTTACTGTGGCCGTTTTTTTAAAACGTTTCAATTAAAGCAGCAACACCCTCGATCCCTCCGCAAGAGTCTTTTTCTTTTCAGAAATCAGATATCGATGACATAGGGCCTAATGTTAAAAAAAACTTTAGCCTTAAAACCATCATCAACCTATCTTGTTTACAAACTATGCGAAACGCACAGTTTAATAAGCAAGTCTATCCTACCTTCTGTTTATTTTAAATTGATAACATGCCTAACACACACAACTTCTCATCCATCCTAACGAGGTATTTCTACCTCTTACTGCCATTGTTTTTTTTGGCACCTTCCTGTTCTTCTGAAAGCCCCGGCAATCAGCAGGCACCACGCACCATCAATGCAGCGGGCTACAGGGCCCAACCGGAGCCATATGCCATCCATATCCGGTCAACGGGAGAGTTGCGCTCCTGGGAGGATGTAGAAATACAGGCAGCTGTAGCTGGAAACGTTCAGGAGATCCATTTTGAAGAGGGCCAATATGTAGATGAAGGTGCCCTGCTGGTTGAGCTTGACAGTCGCACCTGGCAGGCGCAGAAAAATGGATTGGAAGCCCAGCTGGAGACGGCCCGCAAAGAGCTGCAACGACGCGAAAGCCTGCTGGAAATTGAAGGAATCAGCAAAGAGAACGTTGACCAGGCCAGGGTAACTGTGAGTGATCTTGAAGCCAGGATTGATGAACTCAAGGTACGTATTGACCTGGCCCGGGTAAAAGCCCCTTTCTCCGGGCAGCTGGGCATGCGCAATTTCAGCCCGGGGGCATTTTTGTCGCAGGGCGATATGATAACCCGGCTGGTACAAAACCAGAAACTTAAAATAGACTTCACTATTCCGGCACGCTATGCTTCACTGGCCAAAGAAGGCCTTACCGTGCAGGTGATCTCTTCTGCTGCCGGCGACACCATCAATGCCCGTATTTATGCTGTAGATCCGGTAATTGACGCTAATACACGCAGCCTGCGCCTGCGCGGAGTGCTTGAAAATGACCGCAGAAGACTGGTTGCTGGTGACTTTGCACAGGTCATTATGCAGGTGGAACAAAACAATGAAGCAATTCTTGTTCCTTCCGAATCTATTATTTCTGAGCTCAATGCTCAAATCGTCTTTGTAGTGAACCAGGGCAAAGCAAAAAAAACACAGGTAAAAATCGGTACCAGTACCTCCGGTAGGGTTCAAATCCTGCAAGGCCTCCAGCCCGGTGATACCATTCTCATAACCGGCCTTATGCAGGTGCGTGATGGCAGCCCGGTTAACATTACCGAACTTAATCAGGAGGCCGGACGATGACAATATCCGACATTAGTGTTAAAAGACCGGTTCTGGCAACGGTATTGGCCATTGCCATAGTCATTTTTGGCGCGGTATCGTTTTTAAGCCTGGGTGTTAGAGAATATCCCAGTGTTGACCCTCCCATCATCACTGTACGTACCGACTATACCGGTGCCAATGCCCAGATTATGGAATCGCAGATTACTGAGCCTCTTGAAGAAGCCATCAACCGGGTCGATGGCATCAAACGCCTCAGCTCTATAAGCTCCACAGGCAGAAGCACTATTACCGTTGAGTTTGAGCTGACCCGCGATCTTGATAATGCCGCCAACGATGTGCGCGATCGTGTGGCACAGGCAGTTCGCAACCTCCCCCCCGATGCCGATCCGCCCATCGTTTCAAAAGCTGACGCCGATGCACAAACCATCCTCACCATTACCCTTTCCAGCCAGAACATGAGTTTGCTGGAGCTAACCGATATAGCTCAGAATATATTTGCTGAACGCCTTCAAACCATTGAAGGTGTGAGCCAGATCAATATCTGGGGAGAAAAACGTTATGCCATGCGCCTGATCCTCGACCCACAAAAGATGCAGGCACTCAACATTACTACAATGGACATTCGCAATGCCCTTGGAAGACAAAATGTTGAACTCCCCTCAGGGCAGGTTGAAGGCCAACGCAAGTACATTACCATCCAAACCTACGGAAGGCTTAATACTGAAGAAGAATACAACAATATGATCGTTGCCCGGCGCGACAACACCATCATCCGCCTGCGCGATTTGGGCCGTGCCGTACTGGGCGCACAAAATGAAAACTCTATTCTGCGTGGAAACGGCGCCATGCCCATGGTAGGAGTTGCCATGCAACCCCAACCCGGTTCAAACTATATAGAGATTGTGGATGAAGCCTATAGCAGGGTAGAAATGCTGAAACGGGATATCCCTGATGATATAACCATTGGTGTAGGCCTGGATATTACTGACAGCATCCGAAGTTCCATCACTGATGTACAATACACCATTTTAGTAGCATTCTTGCTGGTGTTGTTTATCATTTTTGTCTTTTTGCGCAGCTTCCGCACTACCTTTATCCCCATCATTACCATTCCAATATCACTCCTTGGTAGTTTTATCTTCCTTTATGTTTCAGGTTTTTCCATTAATGTGCTCACCCTGCTGGGTCTGTTGCTGGCCACCGGTTTGGTGGTAGACGATGCCATTGTAATGATGGAAAACATCTATGCCAAGATTGAACAGGGAATGAAACCCATCCAGGCCGCTTTCAAAGGTGCACGGCAGGTATTTTTTGCCATCATTTCAACTACAGTTACCCTGGTAAGTGTTTTTATGCCCCTGTTTTTCCTCCAGGGCCTTACCGGCAGATTGTTTAGGGAGTTTGCCATGGTAGTAGCTGGTGCGGTGATCATTTCCACTGTTATTTCCCTAACCTTCACGGTAATGCTCTCATCAAGAATGCTGAAGAAATCCAAAAGAGAATATGCATTCCTGAGGGGGATACGCCGGCCCATCGATTATGTGCTCAACAATTACCCATCCTGGCTTCAGAGGTTTATGAAATACAGGATATGGTCGTTTCCTGTAATTGTGGTAATGGGGGTAGTAATTTACCTGCTGTTTAACAATTTGCCCACTGAGCTGGCACCACAGGATGACAAAAGCTCGCTAATAGTCCTTTCTACTGCACCGGAAGGAACCAGCTATGAAATGATGGATGCCTACCAGCTGGAGCTCCTGGATATGCTGGATACCATTCCGGAAATACAATACCTGCTTTCTGTTACCTCTCCCGGTTTTGGTGCTTCCGTATCGGTGAATACGGGATTTTTACGGTTAAAACTTCATCCGCCCGGTGACAGGGAAAGAACACAAATGGAACTGGCCGAAGATTTGCGTCCTCTGCTGGCCAGGTACAACATGGCACAAAGCTTTGTTGTGCAGCCCCCCACCATTGGAGGAGGCCAGGGCGGCGGAAGGGCACAACCCATTCAGTATGTGTTGCAGGCTCCTGACCTTGCACGGCTGGAAGAGTATCTGCCGGTTTTTATGGAGCGGGCCCGCGAACATCCCATGCTGGATGCCGTAAACGTGGACCTGCGTTTTACCAAACCTGAGATCGTACTGGATATTGACCGCGACAAGGCCATGGATATGGGCATTAGCGTTAGAGATGTGGCAGAAACCCTGCAAACTTATTTCAGTGAACAACGGGTAGGGTTCTTTATACGGGATGGAAAGCAATACTTTGTCATTGCCCGTGCCGAACGCTCCCAGCGTTCCACTCCACAGGATATTTCTGCCATACATGTTAGAACCCTCTCGGGAGAAATGGTTTCACTGGAAAACATTGTGACCTTAAGGCAGGAAAGTCTTCCACCGCAGTTGCTCCGCTTTAACAGATATTCATCGGCTACCGTATCAGCTACACCGGCCGAGGGCTATACCCTGGGAGACGGTATTGAAGCGATGAATGAGATCGCCGCCGAAGTGCTCGATGAAACCTTCCTTACAGCACTTACCGGTACTTCTGCCGATTTTGCTGAAAGCGCTGACAATTTATTGCTGGCATTTATTTTTGCCCTTCTGCTTATTTATCTTACCCTGGCAGCACAGTTCGAGAGTTTCCGCGACCCTCTCACCATTATGTTTACAGTGCCCCTTGCCCTGGCTGGTGCTTTGCTTTCATTATGGATATTCGGCCAAACCATAAATATTTTCAGCCAGATTGGGATGATCGTTCTGGTGGGCATTGTAACCAAAAATGGTATCCTTATCGTGGAATTTGCCAACCAAAAACGCCTGGAGGGAAAGGAAAGAATGGAAGCAGTATTGCTTGCTGCTGCCGAAAGGGTGCGCCCCATCATTATGACCAGTCTTGCCACCGTCCTGGGAGCGCTCCCCCTGGTAATCTCACTGGGTGGTGCTGCCAACAGCAGAATACCCATGGGGGTGGCCATCATTGGCGGATTGCTGTTCTCCCTGGTACTTACCCTTTTTATCATTCCCGCACTTTATTCATTTATTGCTACCAAAAACAAATCTTATGTTGTGGAAGAAGATTAGCACATTTTGTATCCTGATTCTTTTACTTACCACGGTGGGAGTATCTCAACAGTATATGTCCCTGCGGCAACTGGTAGATAGAGCACTGGAAGAAAACTACCAGTTGCAGATTGTTCGCAATCAGGAACAAATGGCTGCCAACAATAATACATTAGGCAATGCAGGATTCCTGCCAGGTATTAATATCCGCGCCGATCAGATTTGGGGTATTCAGAATACCGAACAACAATTTTTTAATGGCGAATCCCGCAGTGGCGACAATGCACGCAGCTCCCGCCAGGACGCTGTGATTGAGCTGGATTGGACCATCTTTGACGGTTTCAGTATGTTTGCACAACGCCAGAAACTCATAGCATTGCAACAACTGGGCGAGGTGGATACCAGATATTTTGTGGAACAAACGGTTTCCGATCTTGCTGTTTTCTATTATCAGTTGGTGAAAGAACAACAGGTACTGGAATCGCTGCAAAAATCGCTACAAATATCCGCATTCAGGCTTCGCCTGGAAGAACAAACAAGAAGTATAGGCACGGGCAATGCCCTTTTTTATCACCAGGCACTTATTGATTACAATGCCGACAGCATTCTTGTAAACCATCGCGAAATGATCATCAGGGAACTGCAACTGCAGATCAGCAGGATGATAAATCTTCCCCTGGACGAGGTGGTCACTCCCGATGTTTCTGATTTCGACCTCAACGGACTGGAAGACCAGCAATCACTTTTACAAAAAGCCCTTGAGAGCAACAGCCAGATGGAAACGGCACGCCTGGAAGAATTGATCGCAGAATCGAACCTCCGTATAGAAAGGGCAATGCGGTACCCCAACATCAGTGTCTTTGGCAATTATGCCTACAGCAATCAGGTTAACGAGGTGGGTTTTCTGGAGTCATCCACTGCTTATGGCGGACAATTTGGGATCCGTGTGCGGTTCAATCTGTATTCGGGAGGAAGACAAAATACCCGTATTAAGAATGTACTACTGGAACAGGAAAACACTCAAATAGCAGAAACAGATACACGGGTTTTGCTGGAAACCCAGCTGGCAATGCAACGCAACCGCTATGAAGCTTTCATGCAACAAGTGCGTATGCTGCAGCAAAGCCTTGATGCAGCAAACCGTTCTCTCGATATTGCAAGACAACAGCTGGAGTTAGGTGCCATAAGCGGTTTTGAATTCCGACAGGCCCAGTTAACAGCCATCAGGGTGGAAAACCAGCTTGCTGAACTCATGTTCACCCTTAAATCCATTGAAATTGATGTGGCCAGGATTACAGGCCAATTGATGAATATAGCACTATCTTAGTAAACGGGAAAGGGGCAGTATACTTCCATCCCCAGGCATTCTGCCATTATCGTTGTTTCTGATATTCCCGTATTCCTATAGAGAATTATCTACCCTGCGGCCCAATTGGAGCCGACATTACCGCTTTTGTAATAAAGCATGTAATTATAAATAATTTGACTATTTTTATGCTCCAAACCCAAAAAATAAAAACATGAAGGTCAGATTATTTTACACGCTATTATTGCTACTTTGCTCCGCCTCATGGATCTTTTCCAGCGGAACATACAAAGTTACCAGGGGTGAACGCCCCACTCTGGATTACCAGAAACTCCAGGAAAAAGATTATAAAAAAGGGGTCATAGTGATCAAATTCAGGATGGATTATGAAAATCATCTTGAAACCCATCCGATGGCTATTGAAAAAGACGGCCTGGTTCGTTTTCATATGGAAAATGTTGACCGCCTCACTGCTCTATACGGGGTTCGGGGTGCAACACAGCATTTCAGCTCTGCTGCCTTCCGCGATGGATTTACCCCCAGGCATAAAGCATGGGGATTTCATTTGTGGTACCGGTTGGAGCTCGACGAAAAAGCCCACATCCCCTCAGTGGTTGAAGAGTTTGCCCGTCTTCGTGAGATAGAGATTGCCGAACCGGTGCTGCGAAAAGAGATCATTGGCACACACGATGAGAAAGATTTCGTTTTTGTAACCCAGGAAGAGCTTCAGCAAAAAGACACATGGACTCCCAACGATCCGCAGTTTAACAACCAATGGCATTACCAGAACACCGGCCAGCAGAATGGTACTCCCGGTTCTGATATCAGTCTTCCGCAAGCATGGTCCCTGGAAAAGGGTGATACAGCAGTGATCGTTGCCATTGTAGATGGTGGTATCGATCACACTCACGATGATCTTGAAGGGAATATGTGGTACCAGATTGGTTTCAACTTTGTAAACAACACACCCAATATAGAACCCCACAACCACGGTACTCACGTAGCGGGAACCATAGCTGCCGTGAGTAACAACAACCTGGGAGTAGCCGGAGTGGCAGGTGGATCGGGCAGTAATGACGGGGTAAGACTCATGTCATGCCAGGTATTTGCCGCTTCTGACAATGGTGGGTTTCACCTTGCACCCATTTATGCAGCTGATAATGGAGCGGCCATATCGCAAAACTCATGGGGCTACACCTCCCCTGGTTTTTTTGAGCAGAGCGTGCTTGATGCCATTGATTATTTCAACATCAATGGTGGCGGTGATGCCATGGACGGTGGAATCACCATTTTTGCTGCCGGCAACAGTGATTCCTCCGGTGATTATTATCCCGGGTTCTACACTGGCACTTTTTCGGTGGCAGCCACCAGCAATACTGATCAAAAATCCTGGTACTCCAACTACGGCTCCTGGGTAGATATTTCAGCACCCGGTGGTGAAACGAATACCGTTACCGAGCGCGGGGTGCTGAGCACTCTCAACGGCAACCAGTATGGTTATTACCAGGGAACATCCATGGCCTGTCCACACGTATCAGGTGTGGTTGCTCTTATGCTTTCCTCTGTTTATGGCGAATTTTCTCCGCAAGATGTAGCTGACATCCTGGTCAATACCACCGACAACCATTATGGAGTCAACCCCGGATTCATCGGTCAGCTGGGGGCAGGCCGCCTCAATGCACATCATGCGGTTGCCCTTTCGCAACTCTACCTATCCCTGCCTTCCAACCCAACGGATTTTGAAGCAGTGGGAACAAGCGACTCACAGATTGATCTAAGCTGGCTCAAAAACGAAACCGCAGATAATGTATTGCTCGCCTGGAGCCCTACAGGAGATTTTGGCATCCCTGAAGAGGGAGTCATCTACCAACCCGGAGAGGAAATAGATGGAGGTGGCCAGGTGCTGTTTGCTGGTGATGCAGAGGCTTTTATTCATGATGAACTTAGCGCTGCAACGCTCTATTATTACAAGCTCTGGTCGGTAGATGCCGACACTTTATACTCCCTGGGACGCAGCGCTCATACCTACACCCAATGCGGGGTTACCACTCTACCTGTTTCCCAGGATTTCTCCAGTGGCGAAGTACCCTATTGCTGGGCATTTCCCAATGGGCAGGGAAACTGGAATATGGTTTCGAATCGTGGCAACCCTGCTCCCGCCATTGAATTCAACTGGAGCCCTGCTGTTACCAATTATGAATACACACTGGAAAGCCCGCCACTGGATGGAAATATTCCCGGAAATGCCATTGCCCTGGAATTTGATATCATGCTCAGCGATTACGACAATGCAACGGTAGAAGAATTATGGGTACAGGTTTATGATGGCGAAAACTGGATTACTGTTAGTAGCTTCGACAATACCCAGGGCGATATTGCATGGGAAACGCACTTTGTTGATATAACCCCTCATGCGCTGAATACAATTTTTATGGTGCGTTTCACGGCAAAGGGAGAAAATTCTTATAATATTAACTACTGGGTGATTGACAACTTTAATGTTTATTCTTTCTCCTGCCCGCAACCCACAGAACTTACGGCTGCTGAAATCACCACCAACAGTGCCCTCATCAGCTGGATACCTGTTGGTGAAGAAACCACCTGGGATCTGGTATGGGGCACCCCCGGCTTTGACCCCAATACCGGGGGAACCCTTGTAAGTGGCTTGCCAACTGCAGTATATTCACTGGAAGGACTTGAAACGTTTACAAATTACCAGGTGTATGTACGCGCCGATTGTGGAAATGAAGACCTTAGTACCTGGAGCGGGCCCCTCAACATACAAACTCTGGCTACCTGTCCTGCACCTGTAGATCTTGACGTAAGTCAGATAACAGCTACCACAGCCCAGGTTGAATGGCAACCTGTAGGGGAGGAAACCCAGTGGGACCTGATATGGGGACCTGCCGGCTTTAATCCCGATACCGATGGAACCATGACAGAAGGGATCACGCAATCCTCTTACCAGATTACAGGGCTTGAGCAGATTTCACCCTACGATGTTTATGTCAGGGCATGGTGCCAGGAAAATGATGCCAGCGTATGGGTTGGTCCGGCTTCTTTTTCTACCATCTGCGATGTATTTTCACTGCCTTTTACCGAAACCTTCGGATCAGGATCGGTAGAATGCTGGTCTTTTCCTCTGGGTCAGGGAAACTGGGATTTCGGATCAAGTTATTCCCCCCCCTCTTCCATCAGTGGTGCTCCTTATGCCATTTTTGCATGGAATCCCTCCCTGGTGGGCTATTCATTCGCTCTTACCAGCCCCCTGCTCAATGCCCAAAACCCGGATGAAGCAGTAAAGATTGACTTTGTGCTTTTCCTCGATAACTATAGCAATGACGACATCAACCATATGTCGGTGGAATACAAAGCCTTTGATGAAGATGAATGGCAGCAGCTGGAATCATTTTCCAGTGAAGGTGTAGGAGGTAGTGAAGTTGAACACCTGGTGGAAGGGATGATGATTCCGGGCATGCAGGGAAAACTTTTCCACTTGCGCTTCAGGGCCCACGGAGAGAACACCTACAGCATCAACGGATGGAGTATTGATGATGTGGCCATTTACCAGGAGGAAATGATAGAGTGCTACCCACCAGTGGATATCCTGTTTTCAGAGGTTACCAGCAACTCTGCCACTGTTACCTGGACAGCCCAGGGAACAGAAAGCAGTTGGGAACTCGTCTATGGGGCTGAAGGTTTTGATATCAATACGGAAGGAACCCTTATTGAGGATATCACCGAAACGACTTTTTTACTTGATAACCTGGACCAATCAACCTCTTATGATGTTTACGTGAGGGCAACATGCGATACCGATAATTACAGCGAGTGGACAGGCCCGGTAAGTTTTATTACGGAAGTGGCAACCTACACCATCACCTTTTCCACCGAAGGACCCGGAACAATTGATCCGGAAGAGGAAACCACTGTTGAGCATGGAGCAGACCTTACCGTTGAGTTCGATCACCTGGAAGGGGCACATATGGTGGATGTACTGATGGATGATAATTCCGTAATGGAACAGGTGGACACAGATCATAATACTTTGGTCATTTACAACATTACCGACCACCATCATCTGCATGCAATCTTTGCCATGAACAATTATGAATTGTTACTGGCAGCAGAACCAGCAAATGGCGGAACAGTGAGTGGCGATGGTACCTACGACCATTATACCGATGTTACTGTGGAAGCAATTCCTGCTGAAGATTTCGATTTTGTGCACTGGGAGGATGAAAACGGAGTGGTAGTATCTAACGAAGCACTGTTTAGTTTTATGATCCCCGACCATCTGCAACTAACCGCATTCTTTCAGCATAAAACATCTGTTTCGGATATGGCTTTGCCTGCCGGGGTGAGTATCTATCCCAATCCTGCGCAGGACCAGCTGTGGGTAGAGTTTGAACATACCGGTCAGCAAGAAACTGTAGTAACGCTCTATACCATCGACAGCCGGGAAGTTGCCCGCAAAGTGGTGGACCAACAGGGGCAGATCAAACTTTCATTCAACCTGGAAGGTACGCAACCTGGTGTGTATATGCTTAGGGTAAACCATCTTAACCTGATGAAAAAAGTAATCATACGGTAAATAACCTTGTTTTGAGGAGGCCGGGAAGGGATACCCATATTCCTGGTTTTCTCTGATAGACTATGCGGCGGGACACCAGTGGCTCCGCCGCTTTTTTTTAGAATAAAGATTTGCATAGCAGGGAAGTTGCCAATTACCACACTGTTGCCACAAATCCAGCACCATCATGCTTTTTACAGCAAACATCCCTAAAGCTTGTTTGTTATTACCAACACATTTGCCAAACACCATCAGTTGAGGGTGAAGCCAAAAAAACAGTAATTAACTCAAATCTTTAAACTCTAAACTTTCCATGTATTGCATTGCCCACGAACACACCAATCCTGCTTTTAATCTTGCAGCTGAAGAATATGTATTGAAAAACTTTACCGATGATTGTTTCATGCTATGGCGCAACGAAAACGCCATTATCGTTGGCCAGCACCAAAACACACTTGCCGAAATCAATATAGATTATGTAAAGGAAAAAAACATAACAATAATCCGTCGCTTATCAGGGGGTGGCGCAGTATTTCATGATCTCGGCAATCTCAATTTTACCTTTATCATGAATGCCCGTGAAGGAAAGGATAAGATCGCCGATTTCAGGAGTTACACCATTCCCATCCTCGAAGTTCTGCAAAAGCTGGGTGTGGATGCCAGGTTTGAAGGGCGTAACGATCTTACCATTGAAGGGAAGAAGTTTTCCGGCAATGCCGAACACATATTTAAGAACCGAATCCTGCGACATGGCACCTTATTGTTTTCATCGGTAATGAATGATCTGCACCTGGCTTTGAAGGTGAACCCGCTCAAGTACCAGGACAGAGCAGTAAAAAGCGTTCGCAGCAGAGTTACCAACATCAGTGAGCACCTGCCCGTTGAAATGGATGTGCTGGAATTCCGTGATACCATTATGGAGCATATCATGGAAAAATTCGAAGATAGTGTACCTTATGAGTTTTCGGAACATGATATCCGGAACATCAATAAAATGGTGGAAACCAAATATGGCACCTGGGAATGGAATTTCGGTCATTCACCCAAATACGACCTTGAGAAAGCTTTCAAAAGCGAGGGAGGATTTGTGGAAATACACATGAATGTGAACCAGGGGCGGATACAGAAAATAAAGATCTTTGGGGATTTTTTCAACAAACATGATATCAGGGAAGTAGAAAACCTGCTCATTGGCGTCGCCCATAATGAAGAAGCTCTACGTGAAAAGCTCCACACTATACATTTCAACGAGTATTTTCACAACATCAGCGTGGAAGAGTTTGTGAAAGGAATGTTTTAGAATTTCAGACGTTGCGATTTAAGATCCCGGGATTACACCTCTGGGCTTGTCCGGGATCGTACTCCAGTTAACAAGGTATTACTGTCTTTTAATTAAAAAAATGAAAGGCTTGGTGTGAGTAGTTCACAGACACTAATATTGAAGATGCATCCATAACAAATCTGCGCTACTTTCCAACTGCGTCACAGGTGTTTGAAAAAGACAATACAATCTATTTTCTTTTTTTCTTTCCACCCTGTTTGGCGGCAAGCCTTTTTTTACGGCCAGGACCACCCAGGTTGGTTTTAAGATTTTTCTCCTTTTTCTGATGAAATGCACCGCCACCCTGAGCTATCTTTACCGGTTTGAGATAAGCTTTGTCGCCTGCCATGGGTTTTAGGTCTTCATCCCAGTCTTCTGCCTTGCTGATGACCAGGTTTTCCGGCAGTTCCATCTCGGTAAGGGTTGACCCGGTATATGCTTCAATGGCCTGGAGTATGGGTTCTTCTTCATTGGTAATGATAGAAATAGCGATACCATTTTTATCTACACGCCCTGTTCGTCCTATGCGGTGGGTATATGCGCCAGGCATTTCCGGCAGGCCAAAATTGATCACATGACTTACTTCAAAAACATCTACACCCCGTGCTACCAGGTCGGTGGATATGAGGATGCGGATGTTTCCTTCCCTGAGATCGTTTAGGGTGTTGAAACGTTGGTTCTGGCTTTTGTTGGAATGGATTACTCCCAGCTGTTCGCCATATTTTGGAGTAAGCTTGTTGAAGATCTTGTCGGCAATTTTTCGTGACGGAGTAAACACCATTACTTTTTCAAAAACCTCATCATCTTCCAGCAACAGGCTCAACAGGTTGAAACGGGTAGCAAAGTTGGGCACACGATAAAGGATCTGGCTGATGCGGCTGATAGGTGTGCCGCGAAATTGGACATCGATCCACTCGGGCTCGGTAAAATACTCTTTAATAATAGTTTCCACGTCATCGGCCAATGTGGCTGAGAACATCATATTTTGCCTTTTCGCGGGCAGCAGATCGAGAATACTCATCAGTTGGTGCCTGAAACCCAGGGCAAGCATCTCATCCACTTCGTCTATCACCAGTTTCTGTATTGAGCCAAGCCTTAATGTTCCTCGCATAGCCAGATCGAACAAGCGCCCCGGTGTGGCTACCAGCAGGTCAACGCCCTGGTAAATGCGTTCGCTCTGGGTGTTTATATTTGCCCCACCAAACACTCCATCAATCCTTACCGACATGTAGGCAGTAAGCCTGCGTGCTTCTTCCATCACCTGTATCACCAGCTCCCTTGTGGGAACCATAACCAGGATGCGCGGATGGCGCTGTTCAGAATAAGCAAGCTGGCGCAGAACAGGCAGCAGATAAGCCAGGGTTTTTCCGGTTCCTGTCTGCGCAATACCCACCACGTCCTTACCCGACATGATAACCGGAAAAGCTTTTTCCTGAATGGAGGTGGGTTGCTCAAAACCCATATCAATGAGGGCATTCAGCAGGGGTTTACTGAGATTAAGATCCTGAAATGTCACTTCTTGTAATTTTTTGGGCAAAGGTACATTTAATCCGGTAATTTCTCATTCCGATCTACAGCGGCTTCTTTGCATTCATGTATTTCGCTGCTTCCAACCTGCTTCCTGAGCAATCTATTGTAGAACTATTTTCACACTTGCGATTTTATTTCCCCTTTTACAGCTATGTCTTTGCGGATTTAATAAAAGAAACAATTGCCATGATTCCTGATAAGGCTTTGCATGCTCTTGTAACAGAAGGTTTTTTATGGTTTTATGGTATAATAATGGAGAAGTAGACCATTATAATGATTATCCCCGTGATAAATGCAGGTGTTCCTCCCCCGTACTTACAGGCATTAACTTCATTTTTATTTCTGTTTAGGTATCGATAAATACTTCAATATGATACAAAACAACTCAACGAACACCGGACTGCTTCATACAGCGAAATATTTAAAAACATAATACATATACAGTAATGAAAGAATTTGATGCCATCATTATTGGATCTGGTCAGGCGGGAACAGCCCTTGCTTTTAAACTGGCCTCTGAAGCAAACGAAGTAGCTTTTATTGAAAAGGATAAACCTGGTGGCACCTGTGTCAATAACGGATGTACTCCCACCAAAGCATACGTGGCCAGCGCCCGCCGGATCTGGGATGCCCGCAACGGCGCACAACTGGGAATAAACATACCTGAAGGAGCAACTGCTGATTTAAAAAAGATAAAAAACCGTAAGGATAAAATCGTGCAGGAATCGGTTGACGGAATCACTTCCGGCATAAAAGAAGAAAAAAACATCACTTTTTTTAAGGGTGAAGCCCGCTTCTCAGGAGAAAAAAAGATCGTAGTTAATGACGAAGAACTCACCGCTTCTGAAATTTACATCAACACCGGCGCCAGGCCCATAATCCCGGAGCCATTCAGGAATATGAATTACCTGACCAACGAAACCATATTGCAGCTTGAGGAATTGCCCAAACATCTGATCATTGTGGGTGGCAGTTACATCGGGCTGGAATTCGGGCAAATGTTCCGCAGGTTCGGCAGCAAAGTTACCATCATCGAGAAAGCATCTTCCATTATTAACCATGAAGACAGTGAGATCAGTAAAAATATCCTTGACTTCCTGCAGGCAGAAGGCATTGAGTTTCGCCTCAATGCCAGCTGCACTGAAGGAGTACAAAATGATGATGCTTCCATTACCCTGAAACTGGATTGCAGGGAGGGAAACCCCACGGTTACAGGCACCCATCTGTTGATAGGTGTGGGCCGCAGACCCAACACCGATACGCTGAATCTTGAGGCTGGGGGAATAAAGACTGATGACCGCGGATATATTAATGTAAATGATTATCTCGAAACAAATATAAAAGGCGTTTTTGCCTTGGGCGACTGTAACGGTAAGGGGGCTTTTACACATACCTCATACAATGATTATGAGATTGTTGCCGCCAATAAGTTGAACGGTGAAAATCGTAAAGTATCAGACCGGATCAGCGCATATAATCTCTACATCGACCCGCCGCTGGGCCGTGCAGGGATGACACGAAAAGAGGCCATGGCAGAAGGATACAAACTCATGGAAGCCCAGATACCCATGACCCAAGTAACACGTGCCAATGAAAAAGGAGAAACCCGTGGAATGATGCACGTTATTGTTAATGCTGAAAATCAGCGCATTCTTGGTGCTGCCATTTTGGGGGTGGGAGGCGATGAGATCATCAGCAGTATTTTACAAATCATGTATGCAGATGTTCCCTATACCGTTCTGCAACAGGCCGTAATTTCCCATCCCACTGTTTCTGAGTGGCTGCCTACTTTACTGGGAGGGTTGAAAGAAGTATAGCTCACCTTTGCCGGTCTGATGGTTTCGCGTTACCTGGGAGCGAGCCTGAGATTTTCTCTGGCCTGCCATTTTCTGTTATAAGCATCTACAATCTTCTTGCAATTTAAAACACACAGGATGGCATTCATTTCAAACAGGAAGCTGCTTTTTTTATTTAAAACAGTATCCCACCATATACTACTTTAACGAATGTTAATATTAATTTTATAAATAAAATTAGTAACTTAAAGTATATGTTAATGAAATGATCTGAAAGACTGAAGCTGCGGCAACATCCCTTCCCTGAGAACTGTAATCCTGGGGAGCCCATGCAGAACAGAACTATCATGCTGGGCAGGCGAGGATCATTCCATACATTGAACCTGGTGAAATCTTCTTTTTCAGCTTTTATATGTTCAATTGAATTTTTGGTAAATGGAATGGTTTATTAGCAATCCGCAAAAGCAAATGTTGATGATGGGAGGCATATCTGCCCAGATTCTAAAAGTGGTTTCCATGATCACATTGGTTTTCTTTCTCACGGTACTTCCACCGTATTCTTTCGCCCAATACAGCTTGACAGATTCCGGCTCTTCCCTCCCACAAAACCAGGTAAACATCCCACCCCACAAAATGGATAGCCTGGAGCTTTTCATAGATGGAGTGGTAGAACAATACATGAAGAAATATAATATTCCGGGCGCAGTGGTTTCAATAGCATCGCCCGACAGCCTGTTGTTTTCCAAAGGCTACGGTGTTGAAAATATTGAAGATCAGACCCCCCTCTCGCCAGAGAACACACTGGTGCAGATAGGCTCAGTTTCCAAGCTTTTTGTATGGGTTGGAGCCATGATTCTTTATGATCGTGGCCTTCTTGATCTGGATATGGACATCAACGAGTACCTGAAAGAGTACAAGGTACCTGACGGCCCCGGTGGCCCTGTAACCATGCGCCACCTTATGCATCACAGAGCAGGTTTCGGCGATCCCTTCCTGGTTTTCACCCATCGAAACGATCCGCCCATTCCTATGGCTGTGGCTCTAAAGCGCGATGAACCCTACCGTGCCTATGCACCTGGTGAGCGAACATCCTATTCCAACTGGGGCACAACACTTGCAGCCCAGGTGGTTGAAGATATAGCAGGCATGCCCTTCGCCGACTTTTTTGAAAGAGAATTTACCCAACCTCTTCAAATGAACAGCACTACCATCAGACAGGGTAAAGCATTTCCTGCCCACCTGCTGGAAAGAGTGGCTACCCCTCACACTTTCAAAAAAGATACCCCAAAAGTTACTAACTACATGGAAATCGGGCCTCATGCACCATCCGGCGGAATACACTCCACAGCGAATGATATGGCCCAGCTTCTTAAGTTTTACCTCAATAATGGCGTGGTTGACGGGCACGCAATACTCTCTGCCGCTACGTTTGCCAAAATGCGGACAAGAGAATATACCGATCGTACAGGCGCACCCGATGTTGTGTATGGTATTGTGGAGGGTGAACTGTTAAGTGAAAAACTGTTATATCACAGCGGTGGCACCAAAGGATTTATCACCTCATTCACAATACTTCCTGACCGCAATATTGGAATTTTTGTAAATACAAACTCCCAGCCCCCAAGGTCTTTATCCGGAGCCCTGCCCGATACCCTGGTAAAGTGGATCAACAATATTCATGTAGCGGAAATTCCCGAAGCTGAATCAGCAGATGGATATATCAGCCAGTTTGAGGGGCATTTCCTGAATAACCGCCGCGATTACAAACGGTTTGAAAGAGCACTTTTTATTATGCCCAACAATTACGTCTCTGTAAAACCTCTTACCGATAATTCCATTGAGGTTTCCATAGGTAATAATCCGTTAACATACTACCTCAAGGACAGTGAAAAAGATCAGTTTATCAATGAAAGGGGAAGTATCATTGACTTTGGCCGAACTGATGGAAAGGTAAGCCATGTAATGAGCCCATTCGGAGTGCTCTCCTACGAAAAAATTAACTTCTGGGATCGGTTTGAAACCATCCTGTATGCAATGATTGCAACAACATTGCTCGCCTTTATTGTATTGATTGGTAGCTTTTTCAGGTTTCGCAAAAACATACCTGCCTATATAAAATTTGGGGCTCCTGTTCTTTCGTTGATGGTGATAATAGTACCAGTAAGCATGGGCATTATAGCCATTACCGCCCTTGAGATTGTGCAGTTAGCAGCAATGTATGAATGGCCTTTTATCCCGGCACATACAAAACGCATTGCTGCCCATTTTGTAGTGCTGGGAGGTATAATATCTCCTTTTCTGGCAGGAAAGATTTGGAAGACGCCGGATTTATCAGCCTTTACAAGGACTTTACTCATCCTTTTCTCAATATCCACCCTGGTGCTTAGTATCCTGATGATTCGGTGGAGCTATATTCTCACACCCATGGGCTAATCATCGGTGCCAGAACCTGGCTTAATAATGTAAATACCCAAAAGACATATCTATCTAACAACCACATTAAAATCTTTGTACCGTAGTACCGGGAGTTCATATCCTACCTGATGTTTATGAATATGAACTCCCGGTATTATGGTTTTTATAAAGGCTGCAAATGGTTCTACAGGAATAATCACTAATGAAAACCCAGATGATAAATGCCACAAAAGAAGATAAGGGTAATTACCTTTTCCATCCTTAATGCAATCCCGCATGCCCTACCTAATAAATAAATTCGTTTCTTTGCACAGAACGGTTTATTATACTCCATGTATTTCAAAATCGACAGATTTGTTATAGCAATCATCCTGGTGGTATTTTTGGCCTGGATGTTTCCGCAATGGGGCAGCAAAACCAGCCCAATACCCATAGACAGGATCAGCACCATAGGTATATCGTTGATCTTCTTCTTTTATGGACTGAAGCTTAGCCCCGAAAAGATTAAAACAGGGCTGAAAAACTGGCGTTTACACCTGCTGGTGCAGTCCACCACATTCCTGTTCTTCCCCCTGATGGTAATTGCCTTTTATCCTCTGATCCGAACAGAAGATGGATACAACATATGGCTGGCATTTCTTTTTTTGGGGGCACTGCCTTCCACAGTTTCATCTTCGGTGGTAATGGTATCCATTGCCAGGGGAAACATTCCGGGAGCCATTTTCAATGCCAGTATATCGGGACTTTTGGGGATTGTCATTACTCCCTTGTGGATGGGCTTGTTTTTGCAACAGGCCAAAGGGGATTTCAACCTGGGAACCATATATATAAATCTGATTATTGGGATACTTATTCCCGTGTTCATCGGTTTGATGATGCACAACTACTGGGGTAATTTTGCCATAAGGCACTCCCGTCAACTTTCTACCTTCGACAAGTCAGTAATCCTGCTGATCATTTACAAAAGCTTTGCTACTTCCTTTGAAGAAAAGGTTTTCAGCTCTGTTGCCATAATTGATCTGGCAATCATCGCAGTGGCCACCGTAACCCTTTTCTATATGGTTTTCTTTCTCACAGGATATTTTGCAGCAAGACTTGGGTTCAATACTGAAGACCGGATTACAGCTCAATTCTGTGGTACAAAAAAATCGCTAATACATGGCACTGTATTTTCCAGTATTCTTTTCCCTGCCTCATTCCCGGTAGGGATCATCCTGCTTCCGGTCATGCTTTATCATGCTTTCCAGATTATTGTTATCAGCATTGTGGCTTCAAATCTTGCACGACGTTCTGAGAAGAAAGCAACGCCAATATAACGTACATTATTCCTGATTCCTCTTTACTTAATACTGCGGAATAACAAGCTGATTTCCAATAAACAACAAGGGGACCACCATTGGCAGTCCCCCGTTTATGTATGTAAGCAATCTTTGCAAACCCGACAGGCTACTGAACAATGAGTTTATGGTGCATCATTTCAGAGCCATTGTCAATACGGATGAAATATATTCCGGGATTCAAATCCGTTACATCCATATCAATTTTTGCAGTGCCGGGCTGTTGTATATTTTGCCATTGGTGCACGGTTTGTCCCAGGTGGTTTATGAGAGATACCTGGTACTTCACATTTTCCAGGGCAGTAAATTCAATGGTTACTGTACGTTGGGCCGGATTGGGGTAAATCCTCAGGGCATCCACCTCCAATTCACTGATCAGTGTGCCATCGGCAACAAGAATTGCCTCAATTTCCAGGTGGTCATAGTCGATTTCGAAATTCCCTTCATAATCAAAGAAGCTGTTGGCTGAGATTGTAAAATTATACTCTCCCGAAACTAAATTGTCGATCTGGTATTCTCCCGGTTCCATTGTTTGGTCTTCAATGGTGATTACAGCATGGTCTACTTCATTGCCCCACTGATCCCATATGCTGAATGTGGCATTATATACCGGAGTAAGGATAATTTCAAGAGCAATATCATCATTATTGATCTCGAAGGAATCCTCATACACTGCATAACCTTCAGCTTCGATCCTGAAAGGGTAAATGCCGTTATCGAGGTCATCCAGTTCGACGCCTTCTATCAATTCATCCTCAACATAGATAAGGGCATTTTCCACCTCATTGCCCAAAACATCTCCAATCTGGAAAGCAGCAAGGAATACCCTTGTAAGTTCTACCTGGATTATTTCTTCTTCTTCTATCAGCTCAAAGGGTTGCAGCTGTATGGGACGGTGCCTGTCGGCAGTAACAGTGAAGAAATGATTTCCCTGAGGAAGCATAAAAACCGCTTCACCGTTTGCATCGGTTGTTTTTTCGGTATTGCCTATCGTTACAACGGCATCTTCCACATATTCAGACAGTTGGTTGGACACCTTAAAAGTAGCTTCGTACCGTGGAAGCTGGTATTGTACGATCACTTTCCAGGTGTTGTTGGGAACATAGGCATACTGCGTATTGGAGCCACTTCCACCCCAGGTACGAAATACATGCAATTCGAAAGTAATATCTCCACCACCAGTAATATCATTGGCAATAGTAAGGTCCTGCCGTTCATATTCCACTGTACCGCCGGAATTGCTTGAAGTACCTGAAGTAATAGCAGCCTCTGAGGTACCTCCTTCTGTAACACACCGGAGGATTGAGCGCTGCTCACTGATCCAGGCACCGCCGGTGGAAACAATGTCGTATTCAACATCTACCCCGGTAATAATGGCATCCTCAGGAATGGTAACCGTTAGCACACCGGGGGCGATGGCATTACTGGAGGGCTCAGGATTTTGGTTAAATGTTGATGGAATATTTCCCTCTGAATATACAGGTGCAACGCCGATGGACAGCACTTGAGTTTCTTCATATTCATATAAGCCTGACACAGCGGTAAGCATTATATCTTCTAATGTTTCCAGGGGAGTTTCGTGAAATGCAGTAACAACCACCTGCGCTTCTGCTACTCCTTCGGGTTCAAGGGCAGTAAGCTCCATAGTATCGGTCTGGTGCAGGGTGAGCCATTCGCTGTCAGTTTGCAGGGTAAGGCTGATATCTTCTGAAGTCAATTGCCCGATATTACGCAGGCCAATTACCAGTGTTGCTGTTTCGCCCGGATCGAGAAGATTGTTGTTGTTTCCACTTTCACTATCGTCTACAAACACATCGAGGAAAACAAGCTGCTGAGCGTATGCCGGCTCTTCAAAGGTGCTGCTCCAGGACAGGTCAGGAGTTTCAGACGAAACGGCAACGAGAGAAAAGGAGATATCGTAGTTGCCGGGAATGATCTCTGAAGTTTCAAAGGTGAAAATATCATTGAACTCTCGTATTTCGCCAGGCTGGAAATCGCCCAGTTCAGCTGTTTCAAGAGTAATGGTAATGAATTCAGATTCTGACTGCAGTACCATGGTAACATCATTGATGGCCTCTTCCATTGGATTTTCAAAAGAGAAAGAGAGGCTAATGGTTTCACCCGGATTTACATTGCCATTGTCATTGCCCTGGCTATCATTTATGGTATGGCTGACATACCTGATGCCGTTGAAGGGAGTTGCCTGTATGGCGGCAAGAGCATCAATACGACCGCTGCCAAAAGTATTGCTTTTGTTGGTAGAAAGAGGCAGTGCCGTTTCTTCCAGGATCTGGCTGATCTGCTCAGGAGTGAGGTTAGGATTTTTTGACAACATAAGGGCCATCAGTCCTGCTACGGCAGGGGTTGCCATAGATGTTCCGCTTTTAACAGTGTACCCTGTATTGCTTGTATTGCTCAGGGATAGTATATCGCTTCCGGGAGCTACAATATCAGGCAGGATCAAACCTGTACCCGGATTGTAGGCATAATCATTAAAAGGTTCAATATTTTGCCAGGTAACGGGGCCTTTACTTGAAAAACCGGAAATAGCATCAGTATTGGTAGTTGATCCTACAGTAACCACGGCAGAGTTTCCTCCTGTAGCAGTTTGGTCGGGATGCGTCCAGGGGGCAGGGCAGTCGCCGGGAGTTCTTACCTGGGCAGGTGGTGCCTGGCCACCCCAACCCCCTTCATTGCCGGAGGCTACAGCAGCAATCAATCCGGCATTCATTGCATTTACCATAGCTGTGCGCCATGCCGAACGATCAGGATTCCATGAGTGCTGCCATCCCAAAGACAAACTCATTACTTGGGCACCATAATCCACGGCAAACTGGATGGCAGCCCATACCCCGGCTTCAGTTCCACTACCATCATTCCCTAACACTTTGAGTGCCATAATGGTGGCTCCAGGTGCGATACCGGTAGCAGTGCCCGCAGTACCATTCCCAGCTACAGTGCCGGCACAGTGCGTGCCGTGGCTTTGTCCGTCACTGGTGTCATCGTTGTTGTTTACAAAATTGTATCCATGGTTGGGATATTCGGGGTGCATCCACATACGGCCTTCCAGGTCCTGGTGATCAGCATTTACCCCTGTATCCAATACGGCCACAATAACATTCTCACCCGTAAAACCTTCCTCCCATGCAGCAGGGGCATTCACCAGGTTTACATTCCAGGCGATGGTTTGCTTATCAGCAAGTTTGTCGGGCTGTGCTACAGGCTGCTCCAATTCAATCACCTGCCGCATCATATCATAATCAATGCGGGCAATACCAGGCATTTGGGCCAATTGTTCAATTGCCTGAGGGGTTGCATAACAGTTGATAAGGTTTACAATCCACAGCGGGGTTACATCACTTACCTGCATACTTTTCTGCTGACTATCAAGAAATGCCAGCAGATCCTTCTGGCTCTCCTTGCTGAAGCTTTTCAGTTCGCTGACTACCAAACTCCTGCGTTGCTCTTTATCGGCGATGCCACGTGTTTTTTCAGCCAAAAGGCCTGCATCATATTGTTCGCTCAACCGGATGTTGATACGGATTTTTTCTCCCGATTTTACCTTCTGCAGGCGTTGTTCGAGGTTTGGGGCAATAACGTTTTGGCTTAATACCGGGCTTGCAAATACAACTAACAGCAACAGGATATTAAGCATAAGGGTAAATTTACTGAAGCGCATAACTGGAATTAATTTAATGAATTGTGTGTGTTTGAAAATTATCTCTTTACTTAATCCACGCGATGAATGGCTAGGGGAAAGAGTATTCTAATCGTTTGTTTTGATTTATTTTAAGATTGAAACCGGGGGCTAAAGGTACAAATTAAAATATTTAGTGATCCTATAATTTTAAAAAAGTCCATTTTCACATGCCTGACATTTAACGCTAATTTAGATATTTTCTACTGTGATCATTTTCATTCGGGGTTGCCAATGAACAATAAAGCTTATTTTTGTTGGTTAAAATAACGTAGAAAATTGTCAATTCTCGCCCAGCTGCAGAATTTCGATCATTTCAAATGACAGAACCCATATGACTTTTCTTTATCCCTGGTTTTTGCTTGCTCTTGCTGCCATTAGCATCCCCATCATTATCCATTTGTTCCATTTCAGGAGATTTAAGAAGGTATATTTTTCCAATATCAGCTTCTTACAACGACTAAGTGATGAAACGCAAAAGCAGGCAAAACTAAGGCATTTGCTGGTTTTATTCAGCCGTATCCTGGCCATTTCTTTTTTGGTAATGGCATTTGCCCGGCCTTATATCCCCCTGAGGGATGCTGACGAAGGCACCAGTGAACAATTGATCAGTGTGTATATCGATAACTCCTTCAGCATGGAGGCCGGTCCCGGCATAGGCAATCTGCTGGAACAGGCCAGACAAACCGGTGAAGATATTGTTGGGCTGTTTCAACCCACAGACCAGTTTCAGCTGCTTACCAACGACCTTGAAGCCCGCCACCAGAGGTTTACTTCACGCGATGAATTTTTACGTATGCTTAACGAAGTAACTTTTTCACCCGCAGTACGCACCATTCCTGAGGTGGTGCAAAGGCAAACCGATCTTTTTCGCGAAGGTCCCGGGAACAACAACAGGATTTCCTTTATTCTTAGTGATTTCCAAAAAATAACAGCACACCGGGATGAATTGCAACCTGATTCTATAACAGATTACTTTTTTATTCCCTTTCATACAGAACGATTGCACAACCTGTTTATCGACTCTGTATGGATTGAAAACCCTGTCCGCCTGGCCGGCCAGGTGATCACTATTGATGTACGTGTCTATAATGATTCCGACCAACGTCTTGAAAACCAGCCCGTCCGTCTTTTCATCAACGAAACCCAAAGATCGGTGGCAACATTTTCGGTGGGTCCCCATTCCCATGCTGATGTCTCTCTCAATTATACACTGGGTGATAACCCTCTGCAACAAGGGTTTGTGGAGATCACCGACCATCCGGTAACCTTCGATGACCGCTACTACTTCAGCTTTAGCCTCAGCCAGGACATCCCGGTTATGGTGATCAACCAGGCTTCACCCAATCGTTTCCTCAATGCTTTGTTTTCTGCAGATACTACTTTCATATTGCGCAATGTGCAGGTAGGAGCCATCGATTATTCGCTGATGGGCAGCCAAAACCTCATCATCCTCAACGAGGTAACGGCCATTGGCAGCGGCCTGGCGGCTGAATTACGACGGTACGTGTCAGAAGGAGGCAACCTGCTTATTTTCCCGGCTGAAAACCCTGATCTTGCTTCGTACAATGAATTGCTCTCAGCCCTGCAGGTGGCAGGCTATGATGGCAAAGATGACCAACCCACCAGGGTTACCGCACTTAATGAGCTGCATACCATTTACGGCGGTGTTTTTGACCGGCTGCCCGAAAACCTCGATCTCCCTTCAGTGGACCAGTATTATATTATTGAACGCCAAACCCGTGGACGCGAACAATACCTTATGCAATTGCAAAATGGTAATTACTTTTTTACTTCTACTCCTTCGGGCCAGGGCATGGTGTACCTGTCGGCTGTTGCAGCAAATGATCGCTTCAGCAATTTCCACCGTCACGCCATGTTTGTCCCTACCGTTTACAATATTGCCCTTCACAGCAGTACTTTTTATCCGTTGTCTTACACCATTGGCCAGGAAGAAACCATTCTGATACGAAATTACCAGCCAGAAGCAGGAAGCCTGTTTACCATATCTGGCAACCAGATGGAGATCATTCCCGAATCAAGGAACCTGGGAAACAACATACAGTTGCTTTTGCACAACCAGGTGCAAAACCATGGCAACTATTCCCTTGGCACCAATAACGAGCTGATGAGAACCCTCTCTTTTAATTACGACCGGCGCGAATCAATGCTTGAAAGTCTTAACAGTGAACAATTGAGTGATATATCCCGCGATTTTGAAAATATCTACCTTGTGGAGCCAGGCAATGTATCGCTGGAAAGGCAAATGGAATTGCTCAAAGGCGGCCGGCACCTGTGGCGGTTGTTCCTGCTCATCGGGCTTTTATTTTTGGTGGCTGAGGTGGTTTTACTCCGTTTATTCAAGTAAGGGATATCCAGGCACTTAAAATTCTTCCTGGGAAAAGGAAACACGACTTACCACCCAGAACACTATTATTTGCTTCAAAACCGCTGGTGTATAAGCCTGTGGAAAACTTATCGCAGCGGTTGTACACCGGAGAACCCGAGAATCATTACCTTTGCACCCTGAAAATTTTTAACCCGCTGAATACAGTTCATGGACGAAAACAACAACATACCCCCTGAAGATCAGGAGAATAAATCCAACCAGGAAAATTCTTCGGCAGATTCAGCCTCTGCCGATAGCAATGCTGCCGAAACGGTAACCAAGATCTCCGGAATGTATCAGGATTGGTTCCTGGATTATGCATCTTATGTGATCCTGGAACGGGCAGTACCCGAGATACGCGACGGTTTGAAACCCGTGCAGCGCCGTATCCTTCATGCCATGAAGGAACTGGACGATGGAAGATATAACAAAGTGGCCAACATAATAGGCCACACCATGAAATATCACCCCCATGGTGATGCCGCCATAGGTGATGCCCTGGTACAGCTGGGCCAGAAGGATATTCTTATCGATACCCAGGGAAACTGGGGTAATATACTTACGGGCGACAGCTCCGCCGCCCCAAGGTACATTGAGGCAAGGCTTTCCAAATTCGCTCTCGAAGTGGTTTTTAATCACAAAACCACCAACTGGAAAAACTCTTATGATGGCCGAAACAAAGAACCCTATTCCTTACCCGTAAAGTTTCCCCTTTTGCTGGCACAGGGCGTAGAAGGAATTGCGGTGGGTTTGGCCTCCAAGATACTCCCCCACAACTTCATTGAACTTATTGATGCCTCGGTGGGCTACCTGCAGGGTGAGGAGGTGGAAATTTTCCCGGACTTTCCCACCGGGGGTCAGGCTGATTTCTCAAAATACAACGACGGTCTCAGGGGTGGAAAGGTTAGGGTCAGGGCCAAAATCAGCATTCAGGATAAAAAAACACTGGTCATCACAGAAATTCCATTCGCTACCACTACCGTAAGCCTGATCGACAGTATAGTAACGGCAAATGAAAAGGGAAAAATCAAGATCAGGAAAATTGAGGATAATACGGCCCAGCATGTAGAGATTCTCGTGCACCTGGCACCCAATATCTCTCCTGATCAGGCCATAGATGCCCTTTATGCCTTCACCGATTGTGAAGTAAGCATATCCCCCAACTGCTGCGTTATTGAGGGTAACAAACCACGTTTCCTGGGAGTGAGTGAGATACTGAAAATTTCAGCCGATCATACCGTTGAGCTGCTGCGCCAGGAACTCGAAATTGAGAAAAATGAACTCCTCGAACAGATCCTGTTCTCAAGCCTTGAAAAAATATTCATCGAAAACAGAATTTACCGCGATATTGAAGAGTGCGAAACCTGGGAATCGGTACTGGAAACCATAGACAAAGGCCTTGAACCATTCAAGAAGCAGTTCTACCGTGAAATAACCCGTGACGATATCATCCGTCTTACCGAGATAAAGATCAAACGCATCTCGCGATACGACACTTTTAAAGCCGATGAGATCATGCGCGGCCTCGAAGAAAAACTCCAGGAAGTAAACCATCACCTGGACCACCTGATCGATTACGCCATTGCATGGTTCAAAAAGCTAAAGGAAAAATATGGCAAAGGCCGCGAACGAAAAACGGAGATCCGTTCCTTCGAAAATATTGAAGCCACGCGCGTAGCAGTGGCCAATGTTAAGCTGTACGTAAACCGTAAAGAAGGATTTGCCGGTACAGCAATGAAGAAAGATGAATTTGTTTGCGATTGCTCCGACATTGACGATATCATCGTGTTCCGATCCGATGGCACTTTCCTGGTAACCAAAGTTGCCGACAAATCGTTTGTGGGTAAGGATATCATCCACATTGCCGTTTTTGAGAAAAACGACGATCGCACCATATACAACATGATCTACCAGGATGGTAATAACGGCCCGGCGTATATGAAACGATTCTTTGTAAAAGGTGTAACCCGCGATAAGGAATACGAACTTACAAGGGGTACCAAGGGGTCGAAAGTGATCTATTTTACCGCCAACCCCAATGGTGAAGCCGAAACGGTAACCGTACACCTGCGCTACAAACCCAAATTGAAAAAGCCCGTTTTCGATCTCGATTTCAGCGATCTGGCCATCAAAGGGCGCAATGCGGGAGGCAATCTTCTCACAAAGCATCACATCAGGAAGATTGTTCTCAAAGACCAGGGTGTTTCCACCCTAAGCGCATTAAAAATATGGTTCGATGAAAATGTATTGCGCCTAAATGTGGACAAAAGAGGCAAATATATTGGCGCTTATAAGGGAGATGATAAGATCATTGCTGTTTTCTCCTCGGGCAACTACCGTACGCTGGGTTATGATCTCTCCGGCCATTTCGATGCCAACCCCCTGCTGATCGAAAAATTCAACCCCGAGCGGATCATCACACTGGTATACCTGGATGGGGAAAGTGGTCAATACTATATTAAAAGATTCCAGCCCGAGCTTTCAGAAAAGATACAAAGCCTGATAGGTGACCATCCCGACAGTCGCCTTATCACCCTTTCCGTAGCAAGGTATCCCCAGTTGAAGGTAAACCTGGTTACCGGAGGAAGAAAACAAAAAACCGATGAGGAGATCAATGTGGATGAATTCATTGGTGTGAAAGGATACAAAGCCAAAGGGAAAAGACTTTCTGCCAGCGAGGTGGAGTCGGTGGAATGGCTCGAACCTCTTACCCCCGATCCATCAGAAGAGGAGAGTACCCATATGACCGATGAAACAGCTGAAGATGATGAAAAATCAGAGGCAATAGCTAAACCTTCTGAGAGTACAAATGTTAGCAAAAAAGAGGACGGAACTGATTCTCCAGGGAAGAAGCAGATAACGCTTGATTTTGAATAACCCGCTGAAAATTATTGTGTTGAATCCATTTGGTTTTCAATTCCTGCAGCACCAAAAGAAAAATAAATAAACTAAAATAATCGCCAACAATGAAAGATCAAAAAGTACCCGACAACCAGGTTCTTGATATCAACCAGGATGTAAAGTGGATTGGTATCCTGGATTATGATATTGTAACCTTCGATGTGGTTATGTCAACCGAATACGGAACCACCTACAACAGTTATTTTATCAATGCCGACAAAAAAGCGATCATCGAAACCAGCAAGGCAAGATTCTGGGATACCTATATTGCCAAGATAAAACAGGTAACCGATCCGGCCGAGATCGAGTATATCATTATGAATCACACCGAACCCGATCACAGCGGTAACCTGGCCAAGCTGCTGGAGCTGGCTCCAAAGGCAAAAGTAGTAGCCAGCCGCATCGCCATCAATTACCTGAAGGATTTTCTTGGTAAGCCCTTTGAGCACATCATTGTAAAAGATGGAGATACCCTGGATCTGGGCAATAAAACCCTGAGGTTTATTTCTGCTCCCAACCTGCACTGGCCCGATACTATGTATACCTACCTGGAAGAAGACAAATATCTGTTTACCTGCGATTCTTTTGGTTGTCACTATTGCAATCATAAAATGTTTGACGACCAGGTGGGCGATTTTGATGATGCCTTCAAATACTATTTTGACGTGATCCTGAAACCTTTCAGCAAATTCATGATCAAGGCTATAGAAAAGATCCGACCGCTTGAGATCAACGGTATCCTTACCGGCCATGGCCCCCTGCTGCTCACCCAATGGGAAAAATGGGTTGACCGCTCAGAGCAACTGGCGCGGGAAGCATTGCAACAACCCGAAAAGAAGCATGTTTTCATTCCTTTTGTTTCAGCCTATTACAATACCGGGCAGTTGGCAGAGAAAATAGCCGAGGGAATAAGATCGGCAGGAGACTTTGAAGTAGAAACTGCCGATATTGAAAATATGTCGCTGGGCGATATCGACGAACGCATTGCCAAAAGTAAAGGTATCATTGTGGGCTGCCCCACCATAAACCAAAATATTCTGCTTCCTATTTACCGGATGTTTGCCGTTATAAGCCCCATTCGCGACAAAGGCAAAATTGCAGGATCCTTCGGATCTTACGGATGGAGCGGCGAAGCTATAAAACTTATCAACAGCAACCTGGAAAACCTCAAACTTGATGTAATGGGTGAAGGTGTATTTGTCAAATTCACTCCCCATGAAAATGAATTTGAACAATGTTTCAGGTATGGCAAAGAGATCGGGGACAAACTTGCCCTGACAGAGTAACTGTACCTGCCGAACACTATAATGCAGCCCCCCCGCCTACCGGAAACACCTTCCGGGGAAAGCCGGGGGCTTTTTTTAGCTCTTCAACAAACGGCAATCCTGACCCAAAAGATTCTACTATTGCCCATAAGAGGTTTAATGTGATAAAAGTCCCCTTCCTGTCAGAACGGCAGATCAATATAGATTTTAATTGCCAGACACAAAAAATAATAAAGCAAATACATCGTTTATAAATGCATAAGAATTCTAAAAGCAAGCCGCATAATTAAACATTGTAGCGACAGGCAGGTTTTTTTGTTACAGGTCAGATTTGCAGGCTATTTTTGCTCACCGTTCAAATCAACGTAAAGTAAAAAGACTTTAATTTGAAAAGAAACAACACACCTTACCTAACCCCATTCATGCTGATTTCAGGCATCATTCGTCGCATTTTTACCATACGCCTCCGCACAGGGAAAGCAAGCATCCTTTTGGTTCTGCCAGCTTTGCTGGTCACCTCCTGTATGCCGGGAAAGAAAACTGCTCAGAACTTTCTTGAAAAAAGAGAAAACATTGCCGTAATGATTGTTCCACCACCAGCCTCTTTCCTTTATTATTATCCCTACGAAATGGAACCCGAACAGGAAACCACCTCAGATGGAGAAAATATTGATCAAAGCTATTTTCTTTCGAGAGTAGATGTGTCGGTAGCTGACAGTATTTTTCTCACATCTCTGCAGGAGAACCTGGCAGAATATTCTGTACGTGTTTTTTCACCCGATGCATACGACCGCTTCCTGTCATTCCCGGGTAAGCGGTTTATCTTTACCATGGCACAAACAGAACTGGTAGAATCGGATTATCCGCATGTTGACAGGGCGCTGATTGATACCATTTTATACAGGCAGGAGTTTCTGCTTCGCGCAGTAGAACGAAATACATGGTTTGAATTTATCGAAGTGGATGACCAGGAAACTGACGGGGGAATGGAAGTGCTTTTCAGTACTTTTTACACTTCTGATGATGTTTCAGGCAGGTTCAGGTATAGGGGGTTTACAGGTGAGATGCTGTATGAATACTCATCGTACATTATGGATCTGCAAGATGTTTACAGCCTGCAGGAATTTGCCGGCAACGGCAATGCGCGTTACATTTTTGAATTTTTGCTCAACCGCCATGTGCAGCAAAATGCCAGCCCCATAGTGGGCAGTCCTGTAAGATTCCGGTACAATATACGCACAGGCGATATAAGCCGGATGCCTGAAGGCATGGAGTTCATCTTACTGGAAGCCAGTGGCCAGCCTGAAGAATAATTTGGCGGCAACTTTTTATTCTTCCTCTTCTTCTTCAATTTCATAATACTGGTAAGCACCCAGATCAACCCTTTCGGCACGGCTGTTACCAAGAATGTCGAAAGGCACATCAGAAGCGATCTCTGCACTTCCCACCCCTATTACCGGGCTGTCTTCCATCAACCGGAAATCATTGTCCTGGGTACCGACAAAGCGTGGGTTCTGGTTGAAAATGCTATTTTGGAAATGTGAGGGCATATCAATATTGAGAGAAGTTCTTACCAGGCTGTGGTCAAAAGAAAAAACAGCCTGCGAGTTATCGGGGAAAAAATCGAGCAGTACCTCTTCCTGCAATGAACCGTAAATAATGGAATTGGCAAAGGAAGCCTGCTCAATGGGTCTTTCGTACACAGTACCTTCTACCACAAAATAATTGTTGATGACAACAGATGGAGTTTGCCTTATAGCTCCCTGCCAGCTGTAATAGTTGGCCACAGTGGTATGCTTAAAGCTGTAATTTCCGCCCCATTGCATCTTAATAGCATGCACTCCGCAATCTGCCACCACCAGGTTTTCCGCCTCTACCCACGCCCCATTAAGCTCGAGTCCTGTCTGGTCCATACCGGTCACCAGGGTGTTGCTGAGGCGCAGGGTAGGCTCTGTAAAACTACCAATAGAATCCATAACGATACCGTAAGTGCCGTTTTTGATAATGGCATGATCGATTTCATGCTCCTGGCTGGTGGCCATCAGCCAAATATATCCCCATTGACCGGGAATATCGCGGTAAGCTGGTTCAAGCCTGTCGCCCTGTATCATCACCGGGTTTTCCAGGCTACCTTTTACTTTAAAACTCGAGCGTGGCCGAAAGATCATCCCTGAACGGTGGTGCAGATGCACATTTGTTCCTTCAGCAATTTCCAGTGTAACATTGGGTTCTACCCAAAGTATACCATAAATAACATAGGGTTTGGGGCCTGACCACAAAGTATTTTCCGTGATCCTGTGGTAGGAAATATCAAAAACGGTGTCGTGGTAGTTGGGTCTTATGAAATTTGCATCCTGCCCCCATGCTACCAGTTTTACATCCTGTACATTGTTGTTCAGACTGAACACCACGCTGTCAGCAATCACCAGGGGGAGATCCTGCCCGGTAGGATCTACAGTAACTTCAACATACACAAACAGACTATCGCGCGGACCAATCTCAACATCGCTGATCTGGGTGCCGGACCGCCCGTCGGCATTGATGCGAAAGTAGGATTCACTAAGGCCGGCAAGGGTAATATCCGATATTTTTACACGGGTCTGGTTCCGGTTGTATACCTTAAAAAATTTTGTAGATGAACCTACTGTGGTGAAAACCGTATCGAAGAGAAGCGAATCGGCACTAAATTCCAGCTTCAGCGAAGGAGAAGTGTCATATTCATCATTTCTGCAGGATTGCAGTTGCAAGATCATCACGAAGCCTGCGAGCAGCAGGCCTGCAAAACCCCAGTTGCGAAAAAAATTGCCTGTTTTGTTCTTCATTGCCAATTGCTTTCGGGCAGGGTAGCATTGCTTTCTCCTTTGCCCATGCTCACTTAATAACAGAATAGATACAACATTATTGCGTGCAAAGATAACAATAGTCCAGGGCCACCTCTTAGCAGGGTTTCAAAAAAAACCAAGAAAATATTTGTAGCACGTAAAATTAGCTTAATTTTGCAGGCTGAAACAGCCTTTCCTTAACAAACTTTAGTTATTGATAGACAGGCTGGCCACAGGAGTAAAATCAAATAACAAAATACAGTCATATCGCAATCAACAATTTATTCAATCAAAATCAAATGAAGAAAGATAAAAAACAAGATCAGAGCGAAAAGAATATTGTAGCCGTTGAAGAGGCACTCAGCAGAAGTGAACAGTTCATTGAGCGCAATCAAAACATTCTTATTGGCGTTGTGGCCGCAATCGTGATCATCATTGGGGGATATATCGGGTATACCCGTTTGATCCTGGAGCCAAGGGAAGAAGAAGCTCGTGAAGAGATGTATATGGCAGAAATGTTCTTTGAGCAGGATAGCTTACGTCTTGCTTTGGAAGGCGATGGAGCACACCTTGGTTTTTTGGATATCATCTCTGATTTTCGTATGACCAAAGCCGCTAATCTTGCCCATTACTATGCAGGGGTAAGCTATTTGCACCTGGGCGAGTACGATGAAGCCATTGATCACCTGGACCGTTTCAAAAAAAGAGACCAGTTTTTGGGTGCCATGGCCTATGGCGCCATTGGCGATGCTTACCTTCAACTTGAAGAACAGGACAATGCTGCAAGATATTACCGAAAAGCAGCAGATCATAGCCCTAATCAACTTACTACTCCTACCTTCCTTATGAGATTGGGCATGGTGTATGAAATGATGGGAGACCACGAATCGGCGCTGGAAGCTTATGAAACCATTCAGCAAGAATATTCCGCCACTCCCGAGGGCCGCAATATTGAAAAATATATCGCTAGAGCCCGTATAGCACAAAACTAGAAAAGGCAAATAAACCAGTTGTATGACAGAGAAGAAAAAAAACCTGTCCGACTACGATTTTAATGCTGTACCCGATGCTTCGGATATGTCATTTGTAATTATTGTTTCGGAATGGAACCATGAGATTACTTTCGCTCTGCGCGATGGCGCAGTAAAGACCCTGATGAAGCATGGAGCCCTGGAAGAGAATATCACTATAAAGTATGTGCCGGGAAGCTTTGAACTTACACTGGCGGCCAAATACGCGGCAGAGAATCTTTTTCCCGATGCCATTATTTGTATTGGCTGCGTGATACAGGGCGAAACCAGGCACTTTGAATTCATCAACAATGCTGTTGCTCATGGCATCACCCAGGTGGGTTTGCAAACTGAAGTACCTGTAATTTTTGGAGTGCTTACCCCTGATACCTTCCAACAGGCTAAAGACAGGGCCGGTGGCAAGCATGGTAACAAAGGCGATGAAGCCGCTATTACCGCCATTAAAATGGCTGACCTGCGAAATGATTTGGGGCAATTTGATCCGGATGACCTCTGGGAAAGCACCTTTGATGATGATTATGACGATGATTTCGATGATGAAGGTCCTTTCAGGGATGATGATGATGGCCCTTTCGGTGATGACGATCACAAACCCTCCAAATTAAACTGAATGTAAAACAATCAGGGTTCCGGGTAAAACTGCCACATGAAAGGCAGCCTGCTTTGAACCCTGATTTTTTTTTACCTATATCCAGACGAAAAAATGACCGGAAAAAACAGGCTCCGTATTGTGTTTATGGGTACCCCTGAAATTGCAGTAGCTTCATTGCAGGCCATCCTGCGCAAGGGATATGATGTAGCCGCAGTAATCACTGCACCGGATAAGCCTGCCGGAAGAGGCAGGAAGATCCAGTTCAGCCCGGTAAAAAAATTTGCATTAGACAATGACCTGCCTCTTTTGCAGCCCCCAAACCTGAAAGACCCTTCCTTTTTGGCACAACTACAACAAATAGCTCCCGATGTGCAGGTAGTGGTGGCTTTCAGAATGCTGCCCGAAAGTGTGTGGTCATTACCACCAAAGGGCACCTTCAACATGCATGCATCGCTGCTTCCTCAGTACCGGGGAGCTGCACCCATCAACTGGGCCATTATCAATGGCGAAACCCGCACAGGAGTTACCACATTCTTTCTGGACAAAGAAATTGATACCGGTAGGATCATAGCACGAAAAGAAACCGATATCTATCCCGATGACACTGCCGGGACGCTTCATGACAGGCTCATGATCCTTGGTGCAGAACTGGTTACTGAAACCCTGCGCATGATTGATGAAGGAAAAGTGGAAACAATCGACCAGCAAAACCTGTTATCCGATACTTCAACGCTGAAAAAAGCGCCCAAGATCTTCAGGGAAGACTGCAACATCAACTGGAACAAAACTCCTGTTGAGATCTGTAACCTAATAAGAGGCCTCAACCCCGTTCCGGGTGCATTCACCCAATTCGATGATGTGGCCGAAGAGCCATTTTATATGAAGATCTTTCATGCCATCCCCATCATTCAACAACATGATCACCCTACAGGAAAACTCTTTTCCGACAATAAAACCTATTTGAAGGTAAGCTGCCATGAAGGGTTTATTGATATTAAAACCATGCAGCCTGCAGGCAGAAGCCGCATGAAAACAGCGGATTTTCTACGGGGATACGACTTTTCGAGGGTTCATCCTTTACATTAAATCCGGAAAGATACCTTTGAAAACATCAGTAAAAACAGGCCTTTCAGCATAAGTTATTAACAAACAGGCCCATTTTATCAACAAAATCAGTACTTTTCGTATAAATAGCTTGGTTTTTTTTAGAAATAACCTATATTTGCAATGGTTAAAGGACATTTTTAATTCATAAAAGCTAAACTAACTAAAAACGAAAAAAATGAACAAAGCAGAATTAATTGATGCAATGGCATCTCACTCAGGCTTAACAAAAGCTGATGCAAAGAAAGCTCTCGATTCTTTTATCGGTGCAACTACTGAAGCTCTTAAAAAAGGTGACCGTGTAGCACTGGTTGGTTTTGGTTCATTCTCTGTTTCCATGAGAGAAGAGCGTAAGGGAAGAAACCCCCAGACTGGAAAAGAAATTACCATTCCCGCCAAGAAGGTGGTTAAATTCAAAGCTGGCGCTGAACTTGCTGACGTGGTAAAATAATCAGCATCAAGGTAATACAAAAACCGTTTCAAGAAAAAATGTTGAAACGGTTTTTTTTTATCCATTACTTAACCTACAGATTGGACTGCACCTTTATTCCCCTTTCCCTCCGTTTATTATACCATCACAATAATACCCCGATTCAACCCGGCATCATACTGCAGTTACCACAGAGGTGCGGCATTGCAGCAATACGCCAAATGAACCTTAGGGGCTTTGTCAAAAGGATATCGCTGTCCATGTTTTTCATATCTATACAACCCGTTAAGTGCAACACTGGCCCGAGCCCGGTTAAATGAATTCTGGATTGACTTATTCGCAGCAGTCGTCTTTCAACAATACCTTTTCATGAAAAGCTGTATTTTTGCGCTATAACACCATGTCAATTCTAAACCAGATGATACAGCCCAACAAATCGAGAGATCAGAAGATCGCCGGCTTTAACCCCGACGGGGTAGGAAATGTGAACAACAATATTTTCGGACTTCCCTTTACACCCGCAGAATCAACCGTGGTGATCATTCCGGTGCCCTGGGATGTTACCGTGTCTAATGCCGAAGGCACTTCACAGGGTCCGGCCAATATCCTGGAGCAGTCGCCCCAGATCGACTTGTATGACGAAAGGGTCAAAGAGCCATGGAAAGCGGGAATTGCCATGGACACGATTGTACCCGAACTGCAGATGAAGAATGAGCAGCTTCGTAAAAAAGCTACTGAATATATTCAAATGCTGGAAAGCAATCCCTCGGCAAAGCAACAGCACCATTACCGGCAAATCCTCGAAGAGGTAAACCGCGAATGCAGTCAACTATGCTCTGATGTCCGCACAAGATCGCTGGAGTTGTTGCAACAGCAAAAGTTACCTGTTATTATTGGTGGCGATCACAGCACCCCTTTGGGATTGATCCAGGCATTGGCAGAAAAGAATGAAACCTTTGGCATCCTCCAGATTGATGCCCATGCCGATCTGCGCAACGCCTATATGGGCTTTGAACACTCCCATGCATCAATCATGTTCAATGCTTCCCAACTTAAAGCAGTAAGCAGAGTAGTACAGGTGGGTTTGCGCGATATCAGCGCCGGGGAAGCAGCCATCATCCATGCTGATCCGGAAAAATTCCATGCTTTCTTTGCACGTAACCTCAGCCGTCAGCTATTTACCGGTACATCCTGGGCAAAAATATGCAGCCAGATCATTGATGCTCTGCCCCAGAAAGTTTATCTCAGCTTTGATATTGATGGGCTTGATCCCTCGCAGTGTACATCTACCGGCACACCTGTGCCTGGTGGGTTAAACTACAACCAGGTATTATTCCTGTTTGAAGAACTGGTAAACTCAGGCCGAACCATCATCGGGTTTGACCTTGCAGAGACCGGACCTGCACCCAACGATGGCATTACTGCCTGTCGCATCCTCTACAAAACCATAGCCCTGATGCTGCAATCCAACGGCTGGAAGTAAGAGAAAAATTTTCTCTATTCTGAAAATTACACTACAAAACAATACTACCCAAACTCCATGAGCCAATACAGTCCTGAAACAAGAAAATACCTGCTGGAATATTTACAAGAAATAATCCTTGAAGAAAGATGGGCCCGCTTCAACGAAGTGATAAATAACAGGACCCGTCATATTACGGTAGTGCTGGAAGACTTTTATCAGCCACACAACGGCAGCGCAGTAATTCGTACATGCGAGCTTATGGGCATCCAGGATTTGCACATCATAGAAAACATCAATCCTTACCAGATCAACCCGGATATTGTTGTGGGATCCAACAAATGGATCAATATTCACCGGCACAATTCTTCTCCTTCTGGTGAAAATACCCTGCTTTGCTTCAACAGGCTGCGAAAGAAAGGATACCGGATCGTGGCAACATCTCCCCACAGAAATGACTGCCTGCTGCAGGATCTGCCCCTGGATGAAAAAACAGCCCTTGTCTTTGGCAACGAAGGTATGGGATTGTCGCAAACTGCCATCAATCATGCTGATGCGTTTGTGAAGATTCCCAGCGTTGGTTTTACCGAAAGTTATAACATATCTGTTTCGGCCGCCTTGTGCCTGTATGAACTGACAGGAAGACTCAAAACCAGCTCAATAAACTGGAAACTCAATGACCAGGAAAGAGAGATTCTTTTGTTGGATTACGCCCTCAAATCGGTTAGAAATCCACAGGTTCTGGTGAAAAACCTGCTTCTGAAAATGCAACAACCCTGAACCTTGCCCGTGAAAGGATCATTTAAAATTTGTTACAGCAGGGGGTAAAGAATATTTTTTTGTTATATTTGTTTGTCAACTCAAATCAATTCAGTTATAAACCAAACTTTTTTTACACTATGGGCAAAGGAGATATGAAAACAAGAAGAGGTAAGATTTTCCGTGGCACCTATGGTAAAACAAGACCTCGCTACAAAAAACAAAAACAACTTATAAAAGTTACTACAGGCAAGAAGCAATAAATCTGTTATTCAGCTTACCTATCTTTTTGGGCAGATCAGCCAGTCAATTCCTGGATGATCTGCCTGAATTTTTCTCCCCTTTCCTCGAAGTTGCTGAACATATCATAGCTGGCCGCTGCCGGCGACAACAGGCAAACACCCCCTTCCCTGCTCATCTCAGCTGCTTTCCTTACGGCATCTTCAAAACTATTGTACCAGAATACCTGTGCAGAAGATCCCTTTTCCCTGGCCTGGTATGCCTTTAGCATTCTTTCTCCTGCTTTTCCAATAAAAACTATTACCGGCACAGGATGTTCTGCGAGATAATCTGTAAGGATTGAATAATCAACTCCTCTGTCGAATCCTCCCAAAAGCAGGGTTTGTACTGCTGGAAACGTTTTGATGGCTTCAATTGTAGATTCGGGGATGGTGCTTATGGAATCATTAAAATACTTCACGCCTTTCCATTCCCTTACAAACTCCAGTCGATGGGGTAATCCCTCAAAGGTTGCTACGGCCTTCCGGATGCTTTCTTCCTCAATCCCTTTTAAGCTGGCCGCCAGTGCCGCCGCTGCAATGTTTATCAGGTTGTGGGCACCTTTAAGTTTGCGCTCAGCACAAAGTCCGTTGATGATGGTTTCCTTCTGCCCCCGGGTAATGTGCAGATCATTGTTGCGGCAGGAAACCCCGTTGCCCTGTTCTGAAATACCATTGATGGCATAATGTATACCTCCGGGATGCAGCTCATGAACCAGGGATTGCACAACATTATTGGTGCTGTTGTAAATAAAAATATCGCCAGGTTGCTGCCATCGGGCTATGTTCATTTTAGCCAACTGGTACTCCCTGTAACCGGAATAATGGTCCAGGTGCTCCTGAAAAATGTTGAGCAATACAGAAATACCAGGAGAAACTGTCATGCCTTCCAGCTGGTGGCTGCTCATTTCATATACTATGGTGGTGTCAGGTTTCACCTGGTTGAGCAACTGAAACGGGGGTATTCCGATATTACCTGCCAACAGGGCATCACGGCCGGCTGTTCGGAAGATATGGTACAACAAACTTACAGTCGTACTCTTTCCCTTGGTGCCGGTAACCCCAATAATCTGGTTTCGGAAAAGCCGGGTAAACACCCCGGTTTGTGATTGAAAATCAATGCCGGAAGCAACTCCATCCCTCTGCAATGACAAGGGGGAAACACCAGGGGATTTAAACACAACATCGCATCCAGTCAGGTGAGAGGCATATTCGCTACCACCATAAAGCTCTACAGTGTGAAGTTTCCCAAATTCCTGCCGGAAGCGTTGCTCCAGATCGGGATTTCTGTCAAGGATTACCAACTTGCAGCTTGGAACAAATTCCCGGAAAGTTTTATATGTTGAAATTCCTTCGCGCCCAAACCCCAGCAAACCGACTCTCTTACCAGAGAAATTACTTTCAAAGTATTGTCTGACCATCATTTTTTGCATTGATAGATTGTGAGAGGCTCTTTTTTACCAGGCCAATAAATTCGGATGGAATACCATGGACAGGGTTCCAGAAGTTCAGTTGATCCTGCAGGGAAGAAAACCTGATGTTACGGGTTTTCGAGGCATAGTAGCGCAAAAGAAGGGGCAGATCTTCCTCTGCCGTGGTATGCACCAGATGCGACAAGGCTGCATTGACCTCCTCAATGGTTCCCACGCACTCAAAAGGCTTTTCTTTGGCCAGCCCGCACAATTGCTCCAACTCGGTAATCAGGGACTCCTTTGCAAAGATATCCTGCCCGAAAATATCCATAAGTTCATTCCTGTTCAAGAACGGAGCAAGCATTATGCAGGTAAACAAACATTTGGAGCAGTTGCAGCACCAGGAATTGGTTTTACTGCCGGCATTGCACGATCTGAACACCGGCAAATGCCCGCGTCGCGAAGAGAATATAGAAGCAATCTGCAACTCGTTTAATGGCCTTAGCAGGCTGAAATAATCTATCTGGGAAGTAATACTGCGATGCAGGTAACTGTTAAATCTGAACTCAAAATCATAAGATTTGGAATACTGATGATTGATCATGGTGCCGGGAATGGTAGCCTCATTGGCACTCGACTCATTGGATAATGCAATATACCTCATCCGGGTAATTGCTGCTGCCAAAGCTCCCACAAATGCTACCAGGGCAGAAAAAGGAGTATGACCATTGAGAAAGCCTTTGTTGTTAAGTTCAAGCAATATAGGATCGAGGATACGGTGTGCCGTAAAGAATTGGGATCCAAGACCTGCACTTTCTACCGAACGAAGAGTGGCTTCACCGGGATTGATAGCAAAAGCCACCTTGGGAAGCGGACTTTCAGTGAGAATATTCAGGGTTGCCAAAGAGTCTTTTCCTCCTCCTATCGGAATGATAACTCCTTGCTGCTGTACCTGAGAGCTATCCCTGAGGCGTGTTTTCACATCCGCATCACACTCAATTTCAACCAGGCTCTTCTCGTCAGTATGAATGCCATTCAAATAAAGAAATTCTCCCAGTCCGTGAAAATAAAGATGCTTCCACCATCCTCTTTGATCCTCACTAAGGTAGTGAGGCCTGACAATTATTTTTGGAGAGCATGTTGCCTTCCAGTAACTCACCAGTTCTACCATTCCAATATGGAAGATCAGGTTTTGGTATAACATGTTGGCTGTAGGATCAAGCAACCAATGCTTTAGCGGAATTTTGTATTGGGGATGAAAATGGTATTTATCGGATACATTAAAATGATAACGGACATATAAAATATTATCTGCTACCTCCCAGCTATAGTCTTCAAATATAAAGACCGGGTATTTTTTTCTTAATTTCCTGAAGGTATTATTTTGATTACTGGCCATGAAAACTGATTGTGAACAATGGGAATTGTTTGTTGTTAAAGCTGATGTGGAAAACAAAACAAAGATATAAGTTTAAAATTTTTTGGATATCAAAGAATAAAAAAAACGTTTAAATACTTCCCAAAACCACAAATTCGAATGAACCACAACCTAAAACCCGCACAAGGCCGACTCCTCATCAGTGAACCCGCACTCAGGGATTTCTACTTCAGTAAGAGTGTGGTGTTGCTCGTAGAGCATGAAGAAACCGAAGGCTCCTTTGGCTTTATCATCAACAAGCCGGTGCATCTGAAACTCAATGAAGTGGTTAAAGATTTTCCCAATGTTGATTTTCCATTGTTCCTGGGTGGTCCTGTACATCCCGAACGCCTGTTTTATTTACACACTATGGGAGAAAAGATCCCGGGAAGTCTAAAGGTTTTTGGAAACCTCTACTGGGGTGGCGACATCAAAAAGCTCATGGAACTAATAGAGCTGAACCTGGTTGGGCCCTCGCAGGTAAAATTCTTTATTGGTTATTCGGGCTGGGAAGCAGGGCAGCTAAGCCGTGAAATGGAAGAAAAATCATGGATTGTTACCCAGGGAGCCCTCAAATGCGTGCTTGCCAACAAACCAGAAACCCTGTGGGGCAATATCCTGAAAAAGATGGGAAATGATTATGCCATCTGGGCCAACTTCCCCTCTGATCCGATCCTCAACTGATAAGCTCCTTTAAAAAGAATCAAAGCTACCTTTCCGAAATACCCCTCTTATTTTGCCATTTTCTCAAGATCAGAAATGAGCAAAGCATCCGGCTCAGTATTGCTTACATCATGGCTTGAAGAATAGAGAATACTCCCGTCTTTGGCCGACACAATGAATTTCCAGCATATTCCCCTGCCATTGCGGGTTGTGTCTTCCGGGCCAATCTTGTGAAAAAAGGCAACATCGGCACGGTCTTCGGCAATGGCCTGCTCTATTTCCTGCTGTGTTGCAATTTTGACCCGGTAAGGATAATATTTCCTTATTTTTTCTTCAGTATCTATCCGGGGGTCAAGTTCATGCTTTAACACCCACAATTCCATTTGTTTTAGCTGGTCGTCTCTAACATTCATTATTTTTGCCAGGCGCATGCGTGGGGTGGAATCGCTATCGCGGGCGTGGGTTTGCATAAACTTAACGAAGGCTCCCATTTTATAAAGGTGATTGTAATCATCGGCATCAAGATAAGACAGAGGGACGGAGGCAAGATCTGGCATGCCTTCAAAATCGCGTTTGCTGTCGCCCATTACAAAGTTGATGAAAGAGTAGGTATGATCCAGGTTCTTTTGCTCTATATCTGCCAGGATCATAAAAGATGCCCTTTCATTGGTACGCATACGCTCAAATTCCTCAAAAGTAATGAACCTGAAAGGCGTGATGGTCCAGTGTTTTTCCATGGCTTCCTGCATGTACTTATTAAACTCGGAAAAAGGATCCCGGTGAAGGACTACAAATGTGGTGCTGTTGTAAAACAATTCATAGTGTTTTTTCCTTGCAGGCCTTACCTGGGCAAATACCTCGCAGGCAAGGAAAATCAACAGAAAGAGGCTGATGATCGTTTTGGGGGATTTTCTCATGGTCAGTTTTTATAATTAAAATCTATGGTAATTACTTTACGATTGAATTTGTGTGGCGAAGAAAGCCTGTATTCGCTTCAGGCGGGTGTAAATTTAGAAAATTGAAAGGGGGAATAATTCAGTGAAACACCCAAAGGTTTCACACTTTACATCCATTTTTGCCGTTAGTAACTGGTAGTAAGCCAATAGTAGCTCTTGTTTGCATCATTAAAAAACGGGCTACTATAGAGTAGCATTGTTTGTCATTTTTCTGTTGTTAAATGAGATATTCACAAAAAAGCCATAATACCAATAGCAAAGTAATGTATGCCATTATTGGGTTTATGCTTTTCCCAGTTATTGTTTCATTGTTTCGAAGCCCTACCGGCCAGCCAGTAAACTTCAACGCCATACCCGACACCACCCTCATAGACGGATACAGCTTTTTCAAATCCGAAGGAATCCTTTTTGATGAACATTCTTTTCTGACTTTGTACAACACGGTTTACCGGTACATAGGAACTCCGCACCGCAGTCGTGCAGGCACACAGGGATTGGATTGCTCAGGGTTGGTCAAAAAAGTCTTTGAGGAAGCACATGGTATTTCCTTACATGGTAGCAGCCGTGATTTATACAATACCACCCTGCGTGTGGATGAGCCTGATCTTGCAGAAGGCGATTTAGTCTTTTTTACCATTGGCAGCAACCAGATCAACCATGTAGGGATTTACCTGAACAACGACAGATTCGTTCACACCTCATTCACCGATGGTGTTACCATCAATGCTCTGTCAGAAAGTTATTATGCGCGGTACTACTATGGTGCAGGAAGGGTGAATCGATGAAGAAAATTGCAGGGATTGCCAGCGTGCTATGCCCTTTCTCCGTTACTCTGTTCCGAAAACCAATGAAGTGATATGAAATGGTTTTGCACTTTCACCACGGATTATACATTTTGCCTGGTTGTAATACGGTTCGCGTTCGTGTAGTTTATTTTCAATGTATTGGCGCAGGTGTTCACTTTCCAGGCCTGCCACAAGGGGGCGTATTACCCGGGCCCTCTCCAGGCGGCTTGCCAGGGCTGAAGGGCTCATCTTCAAATACACGGTAATACCCTTTTCGTTCATTATGTCAATATTCTTTCCAAAGCAGGGAGCACCACCGCCGGTGGCCACCACCAGGTTGGCATCCTTTTCAAGTTCTTCCAGGAAGCGTTTCTCCTGATCCCGGAAATACCTCTCCCCTTTCTTCTCAAAAATAGCAGGCACTTTCATGCCCTCCTGCTCTTCGATATGGTAATCCATATCCACGAAATCATAGCCGATCTTTTTCGCCAGTCGTTTACCCAGAGTGGATTTACCACTGCCCATAAAACCAATAAGAAAGATGATCATAAAAAAATATCCCGTTTGCATGGCATTATTAATCCGCGCATAAAATTACGTACAATTCCATTTAGCGCCAACCGAAGTTGATAGTTTTTCACCAACAGGGCATTTGCTGCCTCATTCGTACCAAACATGGATAAAATACTACTGTTGTCAAATAATCCGGCTATTTTTGCAGAATTATTGTGCCTTATGCAAAAAGCAGATTCTTACATGTTCTCAACAAAAACCAAATTGACCTTACACCGGCCTATGAATAACTGCCGGCTGCCCTTTGCCGGGAAACAGGAAGATTCGGGCCTTTTGCAGTGCACAGCTATTAACCTGTTATCCCAAAGAACATTCACTATTCATCAATGATAAAAAGACTGCTGCCCTCAACAGATCTTTTCCGCAACATCTCTACCCTGGTGATCGGCACGTTCCTGGCACAGCTGGTACCGGTATTGCTTCAGAGTGTATTACGGCGTATGTATCCGGCAGAAGACTTTGGCATTTTGGAAGTTTTCATCAGCATAACAGGAATCCTGATGGTGGTATCGGCACTACGCTTCGAGGTTGCCGTGGTGCTTCCTGAGAAAAGAAGTGATGCTGTGAACCTGGTATTTGCAGGGATGTTTTCGTCACTGTTCTTCAACCTGTTACTGCTTATGGTAATTATCCTGTTTGAGCAGGCCATATTGCAAATGCTCAACCTGGAAAACCGCCACAGCTTTATGCTGTATTATCTTCCGCCTGCCATTTTTCTGTTCAGCACCTACCAGGTATTCAACTATTACCTGGTGCGTACCAAAGCATATAAAGATATCTCCATTAATAAGATCAGCCGCCGGATTGCAGAGGGATCCGGACAGGTGCTTGCGGGACTAGCAGGAAAACTTACCATGGGCCTTATTTGGGGAAATATGGCCGGACACATTGTAAATATTGCAGCAGGATGGTGGCAGATGACCCACAACGGATTTGACATAAAACTGTTTTCCCTGCGCAAGCAATGGGAAATGGCATATAAATACCGTGAATACCCGCTGTTTAACCTTATACCGGCATTGCTCAATGCCGTATGCATGCATCTTCCCCTGCTGCTGGTCAACAGCTTCTATACCCCTGAAACTACTGCTCATTTTGGCCTGGCAAGGCTGGTACTGATATTACCGGCCAGCATTCTCACTCTAAGCATTTCGCAGGTATTGTTGCAAACCATCAGCGAAAAGTACCGCGAAAAGCAAAGCTTCTCCGGCGATTTGAAAAAGATTCTGCTGATGCTTGGAATCATGGGAGCCCTTATGAGTATTTTGATCCTGCTATGGGCACCTAAGCTTTTTGCCCTGTATGCCGGTAGCGAATACTATATCTCTGGAGTTTATGCACGCATTTTTGTGCTGGGGGCAGCTATAAAACTGGTGGTATCACCGGTAAGCTCAGTATTTATCCCACTAAAGAAAATAAAACTGTTCAGCCTCTGGCAGGCAGGTTACTTTGTACTGATCAGCATGTTATTCTTTGCACGTAGCCTGGACATTTTTACCTTTCTCGGGGTGTACCTGGTTATCGACCTGGTTGCCTATGGTACTTTGCTGATTATGATCATTATGCTTACCTTGCGCTACGAAAGATCACTGAAAGAAACCAACAATAAAAAGCATGAGTAGAAAAATTTTTACCGTAATCGGGGCAAGGCCCCAATTTATCAAAGCTGCAGCAGTAAGCAGGGCCTTCAAAAAAATGGAGGGCCTGCAGGAGATCATCATCCATACCGGCCAGCACTTTGATGATAATATGAGCCGGGTTTTTTTTGATGAACTGGACATTCCTCCACCGGCCCACCATCTCAATATCCATAGCCTTTCGCATGGCGCCATGACCGGCAGGATGGTGGAAGCCCTGGAAAAACTCATGATGCAGGAAAAACCCGACCGGGTAATGGTGTATGGCGATACCAACTCTACCCTTGCAGGGGCATTGGCAGCTTCCAAGTTACATATCCCGGTTGCTCATGTGGAAGCAGGCCTCAGATCCTTCAATATGTTTATGCCTGAAGAGATTAACCGGATTCTTACCGACAGGGTAAGCAATTTGCTCTTCTGCCCCACTCCTACTGCCGTAGATAACCTGAAAAAAGAAGGCTTTGATGATATGAATTGCAAAATAATACAGTGTGGCGATGTAATGTATGATGCTGCTCTTTATTATACACACCGTGCAAACAAACCTCACCAGGAATTGCCTGCTGAGTTTGTCCTTGCTACCCTGCACCGGGCCGAAAATACAGATAACCCCCAACAACTCTCCTCCATATTGACGGCTTTATCAATGATCTCAGAGAAAATACCTGTTGTATTGCCTCTACACCCGCGCACTGCCAACATTATCAGGCGGGAAGGGATCATTACACAAACCGGCAACATGCTTTTCACGCCCCCAATGGGCTACCTGCAGATGATTTGGTTATTGCAACACTGTAACATGGTAATGACCGATTCAGGCGGCTTGCAGAAGGAAGCCTATTTTTTCAGAAAACCCTGCATCACCCTTCGTGAAGAAACCGAATGGACCGAACTGACCCAACAGGGAGTAAACAAGCTGGTTGGTGCCCACCAGGAAAAAATATTACAGGCATTCGAATATTTCTCTTCTGCTCAGGTACATTTCCCTGACGGCTTATATGGAAGGGGAAATGCAGCCATGATCATTGCACAAAACCTGCTGGAAGATTCATACTAAAGCAGGAGAATTGATATCTAAAAGCTGTTTGCTTTACATGATCCACACTGATTATTTTCATATCTTACAATTTTTAACTACTATAAAGCCTTTCAATTTGACTACCTTTGAATCAGCAAATTAAGATCAGGATATGAGGCAAACAGACCAACCCAATAAACCAGAAAAACGTTTTTTCCTCGCCCAGAAAATGACTTACATGCTTCTGGCTGTAATTTTATTTCTTTACGGGCTGATCGCCATCAGGGATTTTCTCTATCCTATTGCTTTTGGTTTTTTGCTTGCCTACCTGCTTTTTCCCATAGTCAATTGGCTCGAGAAAAAGAGTGTTCCACGTATTCTTGCCAACCTGATCACCATTATCGGGGTGCTATCAATCCTGGTAGGGGGTATTTTGTTTGCCTACAGCAAGCTCCAGTCTATAGTAACTGATCTGCCTGCTCTTGCTGATACTGCCGTGAGCAACATTTCTGACAGTGCTGCCCGGATTGGCGAATACTTTGGGTTTGAAAGAAGTGAAACCAGGCAGATCATCCAGGATCAATTCGATTCATTTCTTGAGTCGGGTGGCGAATATTTACAAGAGATTTTCAGCTCTACAGCAAGTACCGCAGTTACCATCGGGCTTTTGCCGGTATATATTTTCCTGTTTTTGTTTTACAGAACCAAGTTTGCCTATTTTCTGCTCAAAATTGTTCACCCGTCGCGCAAAAAGGAAATGGTGGCCATACTTAGGGAAATTTCAAAGGTAGCGGGCCGCTATATGGGTGGGGTGATTATTGTGGTTTTCATTCTTTGCTTTATAAACTCACTGGGATTGTATATTATTGGTTCCAAGTATTCCATAGCCCTGGGAATCATTTCGGCTTTATTCAATTTCATCCCCTACTTTGGCACCTTGCTTGGCGGGTTGGTACCCCTTCTTTTTGCTTTTTTTGTTGAAAATGATCCTGTACTGGCCTTCCGCGTCATTATTCTGTTTATTATCATTCAGTTTACCGAGAATAATATTCTTACCCCAAATATTGTAGGGGGCAATGTAAAGGTAAATCCTTTCTTTATCATCACCGGCCTGGTGGGTGCCAGCATCATTTGGGGTATTCCGGGCATGTTGCTCATTGTTCCTTTTCTGGCGATCATCCGCATTATCTTCTCCCATATCGACTCCATGAAGCCCTTTGCTTACCTTTTAGGACAGGAAGGTACCAGCAAGCATTCCATCACCGTGCAGAAAATCACAGACCTTTGGCCAAAAGCAAAGAGTATTTTCTCCAGAAAGAAAGACAAACAAAAAAAGTAATTACCCGCCACACCTACCTTTCCGGCCTGGATTTCACATGAGCAGAACAACTCAATACATTCAGATATACCAGGCCACAATGATTGAAAATAAAAGAAAAGAAGACACGGATTCAACCATAATGCATTCGGGCCCACTCCTTTTCCCGTGCTGATGAAATATTTCGGAAGTTTTTGCAGACTTAGCTGATAAAAAAAAGAACTTTTCGTGATATATTTACAGTTTTTTGACCTATTGGTTTCTTCCGGAAATAAAGGTTCTTCTATTTCTTGGCAAGATTATTCAGAAATTAATTGTAATTACCCAGACATCAAATCATTGTTTAACTTAAACACAATTCAATGAAAGCAAAACTACTTATGTTTTTTTCGGTATGGTTGTTTCTTACCTCTACGGCGGTGGCTGAAGGAAACACGTTTTCCATGACCTTTAATGTTGATATGGCCAATGCCATTGCCAAGGGTATTTTTGATCCCGAAGCAGATTATATAGACGTGGCAGGCAATTTCAATGGTTTCGGCAATCCGGGCGATGTAATGACGCAGGTGGGAGAAACCGCCACCTTTACCTTTACCACCGGGGCTGTTTTTGCAGCCGATGACCTGGTGGAATTCAAATTCCGCATCAATGGTCTATGGGAAACATCACAGCCCGATGGCTCCAACATTCAGTATACCATTGTGGATGGAGAAAACAGCTACACCTATACATGGGCCACTCCATCAGTCGCTTGGGCCAACCTGCAATGGCCACCCACCATGGAGATCATCAGAGGATATGAAGGAAGTACAGAAACAGCTTTTGCTCAGGTTTATATTCCCGGAATTACAGATACCGGTCAAACCGATCCCAACGCTGGTGTGCAGGCCTGGTTTGGTATCAATGTTACTGATAATGACCCTGCCGGATGGACAGAACCGGATCAGTGGATGGAAGCACAGTTCAATGGAAAAATAGGCAACAACCATGAGTACAAACTGGAGATGAACGGAACCATGTTTACAGAATTGGTTGCGGGCGAGTACTATTATGCCCCTCGTTTTCAGTTTGGCAACGATCCGCAGGTGTTTGGAGGATACAATTCCGGAGGTGGAAATTTCTGGGATGGAGTGAATTACGTTTCTGGTATTGTTACCATCCGCGATTTTGTTTCTGCCACCATCAGCCCCGATGCATTTACTTTTTCTGATTTCTACGATTTTGCCCAAACAGGTGCTACCACCACCATTACGTGGAATGATGCCTCTCTGGTAGACAGTGTTTACGTTATGGTTGGGGACTTGCCAGAGTCCTTCCCCTTTACTGTTCAGGATATTGATGGAGCAACGGCCACATTACAAATTACTTTCCCGAAAATGGACCTGGCTCTTAGACTGAAAAACAACGATTTCGTTCTCCCGGGAAAAGTAGTGTTTAACCATGGTGCTGAGGCCGACTTTACCCTTACTTTCACCGATCTCACCTGGCAGGTAGCCATTAATGTTTTCAACCAGGAAAACGATGCACCCATCGGCAACGCACAAATCTATGTGCAGGAGACGGATGAAACCTTTGTTACAGGTTCTGATGGCTGGGCCGACTTTAGCCTGCCAGAAGGCAGTTATATGCTGGATATTACAGCCGATGGTTTTGAGCCCATAAACAATTTTCCCATTGAAGTTCTCACCTACCCTGATATTGGCGGCGATAACATCTACAATATTGGACTTACCTCGCTCCATGAAAGCTATTCACTCACCTTAACCTCAAACCCATTGGAAGCCGGCACCTTAACGGGTAATGGACAGTATGTGGAAGGAGAGCAGATTTCCGTCTCAGCCACGGCAGAGCCAGGTTTTGTTTTTACAAACTGGACTGATCCTGAAGGTATCGAATTGAGCAGCGAAGAATCATTTGTCTATACCATGCCCGCAGAAAATATTACCCTAACTGCCAATTTTGAGCCTGTCACTTACCATTCAGTTACCTTCAACGTAGACATGAGCACTGCTGTCAATTTCGATCCGGACACTGACATTGTATACCTTACAGGTTCTATCCTGGATTGGGCTGAACCGGGCACTGATCCCGACAACCAAACCATGACCCGTGTAGGTGATACCTGGATATGGACAAAAACACTTCAGCTGGAAGCCGGAAGTTACGAATACAAATACTACCTCAATGCCAGCTGGGACAATGACGAATGGCCTGGAGGCGATAACCGGACCATTGAAGTAAATGGCGATATGGAAACCAATGATTTCTGGGGAACCCTTGAACCTCCGGCTCCCACCTACAACCTTACCCTGCAGGCCGAACCGGCAGAAGCGGGTATTCTTACCGGTGCCGGTGATTATGAAGAAGGTACAGAGGTTGCTCTTTCTGCGGAGGCAAACCCAGGATATGAATTTATTTCCTGGACATCGGGTGAAACGGTAGTAAGCACCGATGCTGTCTTCACCTTTACTATGCCCAGCAATGATGTTACGCTTGTGGCAAACTTTGAGTTGATTGTACTCTACGATGTTACCTTCAACGTAGACATGAGCACGGCCGACAATTTTGATCCGGACACTGACATTGTATACCTTACAGGCTCTATCCTGGATTGGGCTGAACCGGGCACTGATCCCGACAACCAAACCATGACCC
>CAYVQC010000025.1:54535-56937 GCA_964453995.1 uncultured Bacteroidales bacterium
CCGAACCGGCAGAAGCGGGTATTCTTACCGGTGCCGGTGATTATGAAGAAGGTACTGAAGTTGCCATCACGGCACTTTCCGAGCCCGGAAGCGACTTTGCCCTTTGGCAGGATGAAGATGGAAACGTAGTGAGTAGCGTTTCGGATTTCACATTCATTATGCCTGCGGAAGACGTGACCCTTATTGCCGTATTTGTACCTAATACCTTTGATCTTTTCCTGACTGCTGAACCTGCTGAAGGAGGGACTGTAAATGGTGAAGGAAGTTATACAGAGGGCGCAGAAATCACACTTACTGCCACACCTAATGAAGGCTATACTTTCCTGAAATGGACTGATGACCAGGATGTGGAAGTAGGCACAGAAGCGAGTTTTATCTTTACTATGCCGGGAAGTAATGTTACCCTTATTGCTCACTTCGACCCGGAAACCTCCATAAATGAAACAGAGATGGTATCCGTAAATATATTCCCCAATCCTGCTGGTGAACATTTCTCTGTTGAAAGCACGGCCATAATCCGCAGTATTGCTATCTCAGACATTACAGGAAAAATAGTTTACAATGGTGTTGTGGGTAATACCCGGTTCCGGCTCGACAGGGCCTTTGATTCGGGAATTTACATTTTACATATTCAAACCGATGAGGGAGTATTTGTAAGGAAATTACAGGTACGCTAGCTTTTTCATAACGGTAATTCTTAACAACAAAAAAATAATGAGGGTATGACTGCCAGGTCATGCCCTCATTGGTTTATTTAAATTCCATTTGAGGGTAAACAGCCCTCTGGTATTAAAACCTGAAATTTTTTGCACTGCCCGGGAAATTAGTCATCTGGATGAGTATGTTAGCGACGGTCTCCTGCGGTTTTTCTTACCACCCTGTTGAAGACCACCTTTACCCTGCTTCCGAAAAGCAAAGCCGATACAATGCAAATGATAGAAAAAGCAAATACGGTGTACGGTACTCCTATAAATTCCGAAACCCATCCTGCGGCCAGGCTTCCCAATGGCGTTATTCCCATAAAAGAAAGGCTGTAAAGAGCCACTACCCTACCGCGTTTGTCTTCATCGGCAATGGTTTGTATGATGGCATTGGTACTGTTGAAATGTACGATCATGCCAAAACCGGTGGCCGCCATCATAACAAAGGAGAGTACTCTGCCCCCGGAGAGGGCGAAAATGCCCAGCCCCACGGCAAAAAGCAATGCAGTGCGAAAGATGGTGGCAGGTATGGTATGGACCTTTTGGCGGGCTGCAAGGTAAAAGGCCCCTGTCAGGGCTCCCATTCCAAGGGCTCCGGTAAGATATCCCAGCAGTTCAGAACCACCCTTGAGCACATCGGCGGCAAAAACGGGCAACAAAGCCTGGAAAGGCAATCCAAAAAAGCTGCTGAGCATGACCAGCATGAGCAGGTAACGTAATGGCTTTTCTCCCAGTGCGTAGGAGATTCCTTCCTTGAGTTCGCGCAAAATAGATGCCTTACCGGGACGCGGCTTCTGATGTCCCACCTTCATAACCATAAGAGATGCCAGAACAGCAAGAAAGCTTACTCCATTGATAAAAAAACACCACCCCTCACCTACTGCAGCGATCAACAAGCCACCTACGGGTGGGCCAATAAAACGCGCCAGATTGTAAAGTGATGAATTCAGTGCTATGGCATTGCCAAGGTCGGCACGGTCTGTAATGATATCGGGCACAAAGGAGTTTCGAAAAGGCGTATCGAACGCCAGGATAATGCCGTTTACAGCCGCTAATGCCAGGATCATGGGGATGGTCACCAGGTCGGTAAGGACTACACCTGCCAGCACAAAAGCCACCAGCATGGCAGCAGCCTGGGAAAGAATGATTACTTTGCGGCGGTTGAAACGATCGGCCAGCACCCCGGCAAAGGGCATGATAAAAAGTGAAGGGATTTGTTGGGCAAAAGCCACTGTTCCCAGCAACAGTGCCGAGCCGGTAAGGCGGTACAGCAACCAGCCCATAGCAATGTTCTGTACCCAGGTACCTATCAGGGAAATACTCTGCCCGTAATAGTACAGCCGGTAGTTGGGATATTTAAAGGCTCTGAACACATTCTTCAGCATGCCCGGTGCTATGCCTATGCCTCGGAAAATCATTATTGGGGTGTTTTGCGGGCAAACGTACGGATTTTTTTTGAGATGAAGATGGAACGCAGATGAGATGGAAGGAGGATACTTCGACAAGATCGGCACAAGTGACACAGATGGGTAGGATGGGTTGTAATTATAAATTTAGTGGGGGCATGAAGCTTAGTCATACCCTCACTTTCCTAATTCCAGCGTTGTCAGGGTATGACTCCTAAAGTCATGCCCTGACTAAAAGCTAAAAACCTGATCCTGGATTTAGTGAGGGCATGAACCGTAGTCATACCCTCATTTT
>CAYVQC010000026.1:0-45972 GCA_964453995.1 uncultured Bacteroidales bacterium
CAGTGCTGAGAAAAGAAAATAATGATCAAAGAGTTGTAAATTCCCCCTTACAGGGGGTTAGGGGGTTTCGTATTGTTCCCAGACCCCCTGGAAGGGGGAGCAATAACAGACTCTGCACAAGAAGGAAAAATATAATGAGCATAAAAGAATTTATGAGCTCAGGAACTCCTGTATTTAGGGCGTAAATCCCCTCTTCCCGAAGGTTAGGGGGTAATTAACCAGGTGAAATGGTGTAGCGGGAGAATTAAATACAGAACTTTGAAAGACAACCCCGTAAAAAATATGATGAGCATAAGAGAGTTTATTAAACCAGAAACCCATACATTTATGTCGTAAATTCCCCCTTCCAGAAGATCAGGGTCTTTAAAAATCAAAACCAAAGAAGTTACAAACAAAAAATCCACCGCAATGCAAACCACAGACCTTTATCATGATAGTGCCCATAAGCATGTGTCGGGAGAATCGGTTTATATTAATGATATGGATGGTGGTGCACGGATGCTTTACGGTCACGTATTGTACAGTCCCTACGCTGCTGCCCGGATCATTTCAATTGATGGTTCACAGGCGCAATCTATGGCAGGTGTTTATGCTGTAATGACCGCAAGAGACATACCCGGTGCAAACCAAATGGGCCCTGTTGTGCATGATGAACCATGCCTGGCAGCAGAAAAGGTTGATTTTATTGGGCAGGCTGTGGTGTTGGTTGCTGCTGAAACAGCCATGCTGGCAAAAGCAGCAGCAGAAAAGGTGGTTGTACAGTACGAGGAGTTGCCCGCAATTGTTACTCTCGAGGAAGCCATGGAGAAGGGCAATGCCCTGGGCACTCCACGCATCATCAACAGGGGTGATGTTGATAATGCCCTTGACCAATCGCCCCATCAACTAAAAGGAACCCTTTCTACCGGGGCACAGGAGCACTGGTACCTGGAAACCCAAAGTTGTATATGTGTGCCGGGCGAAGATGAAGAAATGAATGTGTTCAGCTCCACCCAGCATCCCTCTGAAACGCAGGCTATTGTGGCGGAAGTGCTGGGCATTGCCCGCAATGCCGTAACCGTAGAAACACGCCGAATGGGTGGTGCCTTTGGCGGAAAAGAAACTCAGGCCAATCACGTGGCCGCATGGGCTGCATTGCTGGCATGGCGCACCCGCAGGCCGGTTAAGATCCACCTCTTCAGAGATGATGACCAGATCATGACCGGCAAGAGACACCCCTTTCATGCTTTTTACGATATAGGATTTGATGACCAGGGAAAGATCCTGGCCTGGAAGGTCTTTCTCCATTCCAATGCCGGTGCTACCACCGATCTGAGTATGGCCATTATGGAAAGAGCAGTGTTTCATGCTACCAATGCCTATTACATCCCTCATGTAAAGGTGGAAGGGAAAGTGTGGAAAACCAACCTGCCTTCCAATACTGCTTTTCGCGGTTTTGGCGGGCCACAGGGAATGGCCGTAATAGAAAATGCCCTTGACCGCGTGGCAAGGTACCTTAAAAAGGATGCAGCGGATATTCGCTACCTGAATTTCTACGGGGTGGAAGACCGCAATATAACACATTATGGTCAGGTTGTAGAAAACAACCGCCTGTTCAACCTTTTTGAACAGCTGGTGGCCTCTTCTGAATATTTTCAACGCAGAGGACTGATAAACGATTTCAACCGCAACAATGAATTTGTGAAACGCGGAATTGCTCTTACCCCGGTAAAATTCGGGATCTCCTTTACCACAAGCTTCCTTAACCAGGCTGGTGCCCTGATAAATATTTACCAGGATGGCACAGTACTGGTCAATCATGGAGGGACCGAAATGGGACAGGGCCTGCATGTAAAGATGGTGCAAGTAGTTGCCCAGTCTCTTGGTATTTCACCCGGCCGGATCAAAGTAAGCCCTACCAATACATCAAAGGTGCCCAATACTTCCGCCACAGCAGCCTCGTCGGGCAGCGATCTGAATGGCATGGCCATTAAGAATGCAGCAGAAAAGCTCAGGAACAGATTGGCACCTCTGGCGGTGAAGCAGCTAATGGCGCAAAAAAAAGATGCCTGCTACAATGATGCTGAGATCGTTTTTTACAACGATCATGTTTTTCCTGAAAGTGATCCGGCAAATCGCCTTCCTTTTCAAGATCTTATTATACAGGCCTACTATGCCCAGGTCAGCCTTAGTGCCACTGGTTTTTATAAAACGCCCGAGATCTATTTCGATAAGGCCAGGGGTAGAGGAAAACCTTTTCATTATTTTGCTTTTGGAATGGCTGTGGCAGAAGTGGAGGTGGATATCCTTACCGGTCATTACAAGAATATCCGTACCGACATTCTGCATGATGCCGGCCGCTCTCTCAATAAAAATGTTGATCTTGGGCAGGTGGAAGGGGGCTTTATCCAGGGTGTGGGTTGGTGTACCACCGAAGTAATCAAGTGGACCGAAAAAGGCGTGATGCTCAACCACAGCCCTGACACGTATAAAATTCCATCTGTTCAGGATGTTCCGCCCGATTTCAGGGTTGCCTTGCTGGAAGGAGCGCCCAATCCCAATACTATACGCCAGAGCAAAGCTGTGGGAGAGCCACCGTTTATGTTGTCTCTCTCCGTCTGGCTGGCCATAAAAGATGCCTTGTCCTCAGTAACCGACCATCAGTTTGAGCCTAGCTTTGCCCTGCCTGCCTCCAACGAACTGATACTGAAATCGGCAAGGGAGCTGTTGCAGAAAGTAGCTGAACTTAAAGCGTGAAACTACATTGTGGGTGATTGATTTTCTGCTGCACCCGCATTGTAAGACATACCAGATAGCGAAAATTGGTTCTGCACTGAAATATTCTTCCATCAATAATGAACCGGGAGGAAGAAGATATAATTGCGGGTACTACCCTCCCATAATGTTATAATGATTAACCCTGGCTATACGGCAGTATTTTTTTGTCAAACACTGCCGAATGTCAAAACAAAATACAGATGAATAAAAAATATACTGTAACGGGTGTGCTGGTAGATGTTGTAAACAGGCAACAATACGGCGCAGAAATTACCATAGAGAACGGGCGCATTGCTGCCATTGAAAACCGGCCCGGTATTAGTTTCCCCTACATAATTCCCGGATTTACCGACGCTCACGTGCATATAGAAAGCAGCATGCTCATCCCCTCGCGATTTGCCCGGTTGGCTGTGAAACATGGAACGGTAGGAGTAGTGACCGACCCGCATGAGGTGGCCAATGTAGCGGGAATTCCTGGCGTTGAGTTCATGATTGCCAATGGTAAAACCGTCCCCATGCAGTTCTTTTTTGGCGCACCTTCCTGTGTACCGGCTTCTCCTATGGAAAAAAGCGGTGCCGTAATTACAGCCGATGATGTAAAACAATTGTTGCAACGGCCCGAATTCTGGTACCTTTCGGAGATGATGAATTTTCCGGGTGTGATCTTCGACGATCAGGAGGTAAAAGCCAAGCTGCAAAGTGCAGTAGAAATGGGAAAACCTGTCGATGGACATGCACCAGGATTGATGGGCGACGATTTGCTGAAATATGTAAAATCAGGGATATCTACCGATCATGAGTGCAGCACCCGCGAAGAAGCGCGTGAAAAACTTGCATTGGGCATGAAAGTTCTTATCAGGGAAGGCAGTGCAGCCAGGAATTTTGACAATCTTATCCCCCTGTTGAAAACATACAGTGAAATGCTGATGTTTTGTACCGACGATTGCCATCCGGACTATTTGCTCCGTGGACACATCAACAAACTGGCGAGCAGGGCAGTAAAAGCTGGCTATGATCTCTATGATGTGCTCAAAGTGGCTTGTGTTAATCCTGTGAAGCACTACAGGCTGCCGCTGGGCTTGCTGCAGCCGGGTGATAGCGCCGATTTTGCCGTGGTTGAAAATCTCGAAGATTTTGATGTGATTTCTGTGCACATTAAGGGGATCCCGGTTTTTGAACTCGGGCAGCTCAATTTCGGCACATCTGCTGTTGTGGCACCCCCGTTCCCGTTCAGGAGTATACATGACAAAGGGCAGTTGAAGGTTGTTGCAACAGGCAGCCGCCTCAATGTAATCAAAGCAATTGATGGTGAACTGATCACCAAATGGCATACAGAAAGCTGTGTGCAGGGAGAGGAGATAAAAAGTGATCCGGAAAATGACCTGCTCAAGCTGGTGCTGCTGAATCGCTATGACAACTCTCCCCCGGTAGTTGCGTTTATAAAAGGGTTCGGTCTTAAAGAAGGAGCACTTGCCTGCAGTGTGGCCCACGACAGCCATCATATTATTGCCGTGGGATGTGATGATGTGTCATTGGATAATGCTTTGCAATGGGTGGTGGAAAACCGGGGCGGAATGTGTAGTGCCCGCAAGGATACTGTCAGGGGGGTGGCCTTGCCCTTTTTTGGCCTTATGACAGATAAAAACGGAGAACAGGTTGCTGCAGACTATGAGCACCTTACCCGCGAAGCCAATGACAGTGGAAGCACCCTCTCATCACCCTTTATGACGTTATCTTTCATGGCATTAACGGTAATTCCTCATTTAAAGATCAACCACAATGGCCTTTTCGACGGGAATACCTTTAAAAACATTGAACTATTTACCTGCTGAATTTCATCCCCATACTCTTTCATTGCTTTCATCGCCAGTGATAACCTGGCCATGAAACTCTTTTTCCAGGTACTTCTCCGTTTTCAGGAAGTAAGATTCATCAAGGCTAAAGATGGTGATATTGAAAAGAATGCTGTCAGATGTTTCTTGTTGAATCGTGATTTTGGGTTCTTTTTTTTGGGAAGCCCAGGGAAGTGCGAGTATAGTGGTATGCAGATTTTTTATAATATTAAAAATATCTTCCTGCAAATCTTTCCTGGAAATACTAAAGAGAAAATTGTGGCTTAAAAGACTTTGAGATGGGTAGTGTTTTAGCAATATCTGCCCTACCAGTCTGCTATACGGGATGCTTACAATTCTACCCGAATAGTCTTCCAGCTCCAGGCTGCTTTGCCCTGCCCTTGTAACCTTGCCAGAAATGCCAACCACACTGATGTGATCATCGGTTCTTAATGATGTGGTGGTTTTGAAAATTACTCCGGCAACCACATCTTTAAGAATGTACCATGCGATATAAAGAATTATAACGGTGAATAGTATCACCGGCACAAGAGTGATCAGATAGCCTCGGTTAAAAAGATACTGAATAGACCAGATGAAGAAAATCACCCAAACGGCAAGTTCGGTAACTGGCAAAAATCTTGCTACCAACTCGCCCTGGCGGGATGAGAGACGCATAAACTGGATAAGGTATTTGAATAACCTGAAAAAGCTGAAAATAATTGCAGCCGTGATGATAAAAATCATTACAGGAAAAGAGAAAATACCGGGACTCAAGGCTTCCATAGGTTTTTTTCTTTAAATGGCAGTGAAAGTTTGTTATAATAATTCTTTTTCAATAAATCGTTCGCGAATGAATGCATGCAGGTTGGGGTTAAGGGCAAAAACGCCGGGGTTAGGTTCAATAATAATCGCTGCCCGCTTAAGGAGCTTGACTTTTTTCTGCACTTCACCGGCGCTCATCATCATTACACGTTGTATTTTGTCATAGTTCATTCGCTTGTGAAGAATGAACTGTACCAAAAACACCAATGTGCCTGCATTTAACCTGTTGAGAACTGTCGTGTCGGGCCGTTTGGGTTCTCTGATAGTGATCATATTGCCATCAACTTTCTCGATGCAGCTTATCCATGTTTGTAAACAAAGACCCACATTTCCCCTGGTATAGTTGAAATAGGAATTGAACAGTCTTGCCACATCCCATGATCTGATTTCTGATTCTTTCTTGTTCCGCAATATAAATTGCATATTGCCCGATCTATGCCTTTGCAAAATGATGTTCTTCAGTTCTTCTGCATTAAAAGGATTGCAGTCGATGATGCTGAGCATGTATGAATCAATGCTCAAAAATCTGTTTATGCTGCGGTAGGCATGGCTGTTTGCCGTAATGATAAAAAGAATCTTATTGCCATACCTCTCAATGTAGGAACACAGCGTTTGAATAACTTTCAGGCCGGTAAGGGCTTTTTCCCACCATAATTCGAGGTCCTCAATGATTATCACAGATCTCTCCGGCAGGTTACTGAATATTTTTTCGGCACTAATAGCCTGATCAGTGGCTTTTTGTAACGCTCTCAGAAAATCAGCCTCACCCGATGACCCGGCAAATGGAGGATAGACAGAGTAAACCGGCCTGTTCTCAAGATATTTGTGTGTGATGTAATTTACAAAAAAAGACTTTCCTGAGTTGTGCTCCCCCCTTACCATAAGCGCGCCATTGAAACCGTTGGCATGCCGTATGATGGTCGCTTTTGCCTCTTCCAGTTCCCGTGGTTTTCCATACCAGAAATCCATGAAATAATTATTCTTTCTTAGAAATAACTGCTGGTAATAGGTTGGGATTTTTTGCAGGATATCCTGTTTGGTGGATACTGCTTCATTCAGCCGGTGCATTTTGCTTACCGGGAAAGAATGTTCTTCTTTATCAATCCGGGTTTGATGCGCATAAACAATGCGCTTGGTTCGGTCGTACCACAAGCTTACCAGGTGGCGGCGGAAGTATTCCCTGGTATTTTGATAAAGCCTGATGTGTGCCGGGATCTTCTGCTTTGTACCTGACTTGCTCTTTTCCAGCAGGCGCAGGTTATGGGCAGTTTTTAGAAAGATGGAAAGACTTAGCTGGCGCGAGGTTTTGTTAAGGGCACTGTGCAATTTGTCGTCAATGCCAATGAAAAGACTGTTGATGCGCTGGTATACTTTTTCTGCTCTTTTCTTTTGCTGCTCCAGGAATTCATTGAGCTGAATCTGCAAGGGTTCTTCTTTATCCTGGGTACAGGTATATCTTATTAGTCTTGCAATTTCTTCAATTTCGGGTTCAAGGCGGGATATGTGAAATGATAGATCCCTGAATTCAAACTGGATGGGCTCTGTAAGGTCGTTTTGAACTATAAAATGCAACAGCCTTGATACCTCAACGGTTTGTTTTTCAATGGCTGTCACCCTGCCGATTGTAAAGTCATAGCTTGCATCGGGTTTAAGCAGGTCTATATGGCTGGGGATTCTTCCCAATACTGCATGCACCCTTTCACGGGCAAAATCCTCAATATCTTTGATCTTTAAATGGAGGTTTTCGGTCGGTAATTTCTCAAAATCAGGATTGGTGATTGATTTTCCATTATTGAGCAGATCGATGCTTTGCTTACAATATCTGATAATTTTTTCAGGAAGGTGCAATATGCTGTTTTTGCCGGGTTCAAACCATGCTGCTTTTAGTTCTTCGGCGGTATGTTCGGTCAAATGCCAGATCTTATACTCAATGGTCGAGAGGATTATTTCCAACTGGCTCTGGTTGATCAACAGCTGCTGCACCTCCAACCAATCTTCGGGGAAAGAATCCATATTGCGCAGGTCCTGCCGGCGCATGCGTGTAAGGGGCTTTTCTTTCTTTTTTTGCTTGTTGGGATTCACAGCATCCAGGGTGAGGCATATCCTTTCAAGGGCGAAATGATCCTGTTCCCTGGCAAGATGGGATAATTTTTTTTCGTATTGGGTGAGAAAGGAATTGAGACTGGAAAAGTTTTCTTCGGTGATCCCGCGTTCATGTATGATCATCTCTGGGGTGAGTTCCCCTTTTCTGAATGCACTTTCGATGCGGTGCAGGCCATCGCGAAACTCTTTGAAAGTTTTTTGCTGCTCAATAATGTATTGATTGGAAAAGGAGTTGAAATTCTGCCAGGTTTTTTTTCGAATGTCTTGCCAGGTGTTGGGGTAGTATAGTGATATGATTTTTCTGAATGCCACTTTTATTTTCAGATCTTTTTTGGCTGAAAATTTTCTTTTCCATTGCAAATGCACAGGCAATAAGCCGGGGTCAAGCTCCTGGTCGCTCCAGGAGATAGTTAGTTTTTCTGGCAGCTCCTGTATGATGTCATTGAATCTTGTGTCCAGTCTGTCAAAGAAAACCTCCATGTTTTTTTTCTGCTCAGGAAGAAGGGTATCTTTTAGCTGTAAAAGGATTTGCTCATACCGGGTGTTGGTATTGTTGGTCAGCTTGTAGAATGTTTTCAATTTTTCAGCATGAGGCAGAGAGTTGTCAGCAAGTTTTTTCTCAATAACAGTATATGTTGAGTCGACCCGGGCATGTGCATTTTTAATGATCTCACCATATTGTCTGATGGGTTTTGCAAAGCATTTTTGAATCATTTCGTTGATTACTTCATCTGATTTTTCAGAAAAGGAATTCACTGCCATTGCCAACACTTCCTTTTTGGGCAAAGAGAGAGGAATTCCCGGGCCTGACTCAAGGCTGGCCAAAGGGGTAAGGTTTTTAGCGTGCGCAGGGTCGGGCGCATTTTTAAGGCCAATATTCAGCCTCTTAAACTGGGTTGAGGCCTTGATGAGAACCAGGGAGCCAAGGTCGTTAAAAAGTTTGTTGGTTTCTACTACAAATTGCTCTTCTTTCCCTTTTTCAATATCTGGCATGCCAAGAAAAATAATGTCTGAATCCTTACTTTCAATGCGAATGATATCATAGAATGGTTTTTTCTCGATTTCATTGTTGAGGATCATGATTTCGGCATTAACCCTGAGATTGTCAAGTACTTCGGTAGCGAAATTGTAAATGTTTTCCCTTTCGTCATTCACAGGATTTTCAATCATCAGTCTTAGCCTGCTGTCTTTCCATCTGTCAGAAAGCCAAAGGAATTTCACAAGATTAATGGCCAGGTTTCCGTTGTTGCCAGAACCCCTCCACCATATGTCGATGGTTTTTCTTTCTCCAAAGCCTTTTTGCATATCATAATGCATGAGCAGGAGGTTCAGGTCCAGCTCGATAATGTGTTTTACCATCTCGGCATAGCGGATGGGATCTGAATCTCTTCCTGCCCACCCCATAAGCACGGTATTGGGTTCAACGCCTGCAAATCCGTAGGTTTCAGAAAGTAGCCTGATACCATCGTATGCATTATGACAATAATACTCCCGGGTAAAAATGCCCTCTTCTTTTTCTGTGGCGGATGAAGAGAGGTTTTGCTGAAACCTGGGCCGTGCCTTTTCTCCCTGTGTGTATGTTTTCAGGTTTACAATGGTAAGCAAGCCATGGTTGGCAATGAGGGTTTTTCCCAGTTCTACCAGGTTGGGATATGTTTCGGGATTGCCTGAAAACATCAGGATGTTGGGTTTCCAGTTTCTTTCTTCTATCCCTTTGGTATACATGTTATGCAAAGATTGCCTGGCCACTCTGGCCCACACACTTTGCCACACATCGCCAGGTTCGAGTTGCTGTGCTCTCCTTCTCATTGCAAACCACACCAGCCAAATTAATATGAATGCCACAATCATGGCAAGCACATCGATCTGCATCATAACCATTATGCTTGCTGCAAACCCCAGCCATCCTACCCAGCGGGGTATTTTAAAGGAGGGTCTGAAATCGGTACTGGCCCAGCTTTCAAGGGCAAACGCCAGGTTGATAAAGCCATAGGCAGTGATGAAAAACATTGATACCACCCTGGCAATGGTATTAAGATCACCGATTAGTATTCCGGCCTGGGCTATAAGGAAGGTGAGGATAATTGCAGTTCGCGGTTCATTATTAATTCCAAAACCTTTGCTCAGAATTCCCGGTGCAAGTTTGTCGCTGGCCAGAGCCTGAACAATCCTGGGCCCGCCAAGTATACCTCCCAGTGCTGATGACAGGGTTGCGCCCCAGATACCCGCAATAAGCAACACCGGAATCAGACTTACTTTCATTAAGAACGATGAGTCTTCAATTAATAGCTGACGATCAACAAAAAAACCAAAACCCATGGCAAGGGCAAGATATATTATCAATCCGGTTATAATGGCACCCATAGTCCCTATGGGGATTGATGATTTAGGATTCTTAAGGTCTCCTGACATGGATACACCCACAGTAAATCCTGTAACGGCCGGGAAAAAAACTGCAAAAAGTACATCCAGAGATGGAGCTGTGGGTGAAATGCTCACAGAGGGAAAAGACGGGTGGAATCCGGTATTGATAAAAAAGCCTGCAAAAACAGACACCAATGACAGTCCAATGGCCGTTAACACAAAATACTGAAGCTTTATGGCCAGTGATGTGCTGATGAAAGCGAGTATGGTAAGGATAATTAAGACAATAGTTGCGGTAATTCGGTAGGAATGGATGTTTTGTTCCAGCCCTGTTAATTCCCTGATAAAATCAACGGCCAGAAAGCTTTCGGAAAAACCGACCAGGTATAATGAAATGCTTAATGCAATGGCCAGGAAAATGGTGGTGCCAATGGCTCCTCCAATAGGAAGTCCCAGGCTACGGGATAGCATGTAATATATTCCGCCTGCCCTTATTTTTTTATCGGTGGCAATGGAGGAAAGACTTAGCCCGGTAGTAACCGAAATCACATGGGCAATAAGAATAATGATCACCGTATAGAGTAATCCTGCCTGGCCCACTATCCAACCCAGGCGCAGGTACATGATTACTCCCAGTATGGTAAGAAGAGAAGGGGTAAATACACCACCAAAAGTGCCGAATTTTTTAGCTCTTTCCATGTATATGTTTAGTGCGTTGGTTTACATGCAATTCATTTTCAGCAAATATAACCAAAAGCACCGTTATTATATAGGTGCAGGGGAGGATGCAAGGCAATTATTTTTTCAGAGGTTCATATATGCATTTCACAATGAATTGCCCTTGTGGGTGAGTATTCTTCTCCACATATAACCTTTCGGGAGAAAGATCAATGATAAACCACACCTGCTGTGCCTGCTGAAGAAGAATGCTGCGAGTGCCGAATGTTGTCCAGTAATCTGTACGGGCGGTACCAATGGTTACCAGTCCGTCAGCATGAAAAACTGTAGGTGCATCAAGGTCAATATGGCCCTCTCCAGGTTCAATGATCTGGGGGATGCCCCATTGGGTTTCCAGCAGGTCGTTGATGTCGAAAATAAATTCTTCTTCTTTGCTGCAACCGTTATTTAAAAAGAAGAAAACCACAAATAACAACAGTGGTGCATAATATCTCCGGTTTCCTTCTAAGGTGCGCTGATTTTGAATATGCATTTGAGTAAGCTCGGTTTTAGATTCCTGCGCTGTGTTTTCAGGCAGGAGTAAAATTATCTTTCTACAATGATGATCTCCACCCTTCGGTTGCGTCTTCTGTTTTCCTCAGTATCGCTTGGAGCCACAGGTTTGGAGTCTTTAAGGCCTGTAAATTCTATGTTGCTGAAACCATTTTGTATCATGTATCGCATGATCGCTTCTGCTCTTTGCATGGAAAGGTTAGGATTATCAAGGGTTTCCAGTGCATCGGAGTGGCCTTCAATGCGAATGCGTACATTGGGGTTTTGTTTAAGCTGATTGATCAGCCTGTCCAGTTCGGGCAAAGCTTCTGTGGGTAATTCGGCACTGCCGGGTGCAAAGCTCAGGTTGTTGAGCTGGAAACGTGCTCCGATGGTGATGCTTTCCAGCAGAATATCTCTTTCTGCATCCTGGATGGTAAGGAACTGATCCAGTATTAGTCTTTCGGTGTGCATCCAATATCCGGTGGCTGATACCACAATCATGTAGTCTTCGCCGGTGGCAAAGCTGATGGTATACCGTCCTGTATTCCTGTCGGTAACCGTTTGTTGTATCGTATTGCCGGTGCTGTTGTCAACAATTTCCACAATAGCTCTGATGGGTTGAAGCGTATTGGCATCGCGCACGGTGCCCGCCAAGTTCGTTCTTCCTACCCGTCTTATTTCTGCCTGGACATCCCCGGAACTTGGTGTAAACTCTATCTGGCGCCTGATTTCGTCAAATACAAAATTTACTTCAAACTGCTTGAATCCGTTCAGGTTGGCTCTGAAGTCATTTTGCCTGAGGTTGAAATGATCTCTGAATATGTTGTTTATGGATACCACATAACTGTCAACGCTGGGTACGTACATTTCAAAATAGCCATTGTCATCGGTGAGGGTTGAGGTTTGCCGGTCTTTGCTGTCTGTAGCTGTTATTTTGATGTTGGAAATCTCAATTCTTCCAAGGGTGGAAAGGCGGCTGCGGTTCATAATGATGCGTCCAAATATTTTATTCCTTTCCAGGTAGGGAATGTAAACGGTCTCATTTTCTGTGAGGTTAATGATCACTTCGTTCTGGTCGGGGAAATAATTCGACTGGTCGCTACCGGTATTTTCAAGTTCGATTCGGTACAGTCCGCGGGGCAGGTTCTCATAGCTGATGGTACCATCAGCGCCGGTAAGTAGTCTTTTGGCTACCATGGCGCCCGCTGGTTCATATCCAACATCAAACTCATTATAGTTTACCGGATCAATACTGGTTATCGTTACCATAATATCGCCAACACCGGGCTCATTAAAGTCACGCACGAGATTGCCGTTCAGGTCTTTGAAAAGATTTACCTTCAAATCAAAATATTTGATCCGTGGTTGATTCCAGTTGAAAGCTTTTGTGAGCCTTACTTCTACATAATTATTGGAATACCGGTAACTTTCCTCGGTGAGCTGATCTACGGCTACCTGGTAGCTCAGACTATTGATTAATGACACCTGAAGATCGTTTTGAAGGAAAACATCCAGCTGGTTGTTGAAATTGATACGTGAAGTGCGGAACGAAAAGTCATACAGGTAACCCAGGCGACTGGAAAGCTTAATGAGATCACGGTATATGAAATTTTCAAAATAAGGCATTATCCTTACAGAATGGGATGGTATATCGTAATAGAACCGGCTGATTTCCTGGTTTACAGAGTAGGGGCCGTAGAAGTAATTCAGGAATCCACCCCATGATGATTTTCTCACATTGATACTCACATGGCTGTTGAAATAGCTTTTCTCCTGTTGGCTGATGATAATGGGGAAATTGTGGATGTCAGGGTCTGAAAACTGGGTTATAAAAGTCATACCCAATGTGGCTGAAGGATTGAAGGTGAGCCCCCTGCCATCGCTGATACGCGCACCGGCCATCACCTTTGCTGAATGTGATACAAAAGGGCTTTGTTCATCGAAAAGAAAAAAGGAATTGGTTGCTTTCCTCTCGTATTGAGGCCCGGCATAAACAGATATTCCTCTGTCGAGAACGGTTCGCAGCAATAAATGTCCCTGTCGGTTTGCCACATATTTTTCTGAACTAATCCCGGTGATGGATTCTACAAGTGGTCGGTATTCACGGTCGAAAAGGCTAAAGTCGATTTGGTAATTGCTGCTGAGATCATGAACTATTCGTCCTGTAAAGTTGTGACGGCCAGGCTGCTGCCCATAAAAGTAAGGCGACCCGAATTGCTCTCTTAGGCGAACAGTAGTATTCCTGAATCTGGCAGCATAATCTACAATAAGCCCAAACCCATAGTGGCTTTGTCCTGTCAGATCATAAGCTACTTCACTACCATTGAGGTCAAGCTGGAGTTGTTGCTGTGGCGCTATTTTCATCCTTAAGCGGGTGCCGGCTACATGCGCAGTATTGTTGAAGATAAGATTACGGCTGTATGAATAAGAACCCGTAAAATGAGCTGGTGTGTAATTTTCCTCTATTTTGATTCCGGCATTCTGTATGGGTCGAAAAGGGTTTTCGCTTGCCATCACTGAAATGTTGAGCGCAGGTGTAAAATTATAGCCTGCTTCTATACCCTTACCGGACCCATATTTTAGCTGCAGACCCGATATATCACCAATAACAGCATGAAAGGCAGGGCTTCTGTAGGCCAGTCTGCTGCGGCTAAACCTCCATGAGTCCTCTATTGGTCCTGTGCCATAATGATAATATAAATAATTGATCTCCCTGTTTTTGGTAAAAAGAATATTCCCCCTTACACCACCGGCAAAATTTACAGGCTGGTTGCTCATTAGGTTTTGTGCAGCAATTTCGGCAATGAGCATTTTTTCTGATTCCGGGATGGAGAATGTGTATTCGCTGTCGAGCAGGTTAAACCAGAAAGATGTGCTGAAAGTTGATTCCTCAGTTTGCCCTGTTAGGTCAACGCGGTAAATACTGCCATTATTTATGTTGTAGTGTTTTACATACTGTGCTTTTAGTGTAATGGTGGTATCTGACCTGGCTCTTACGGTTAAATTGATGTTGAGTAAATTTTCCCTTTCATTTTCCAGAGCTACATTAGGGGTTGATCGGAATGTCAGATAGACCATCTCATTGGTATTTCCCCTGTTGATGAGTCTGAAAGACAACTCGCTTTCACCGGTTTGCTGATCAAAATAGGTCATGCGAGTAATAGGCCTGAACCGGAAATCTGATTTGCGGGGAATTTTGATGAAACAGTAGGCATTGGTGAGGGTTTCGCCTACTCTGTTGTTGATCGAAGCAATCAAAGAATAACCGATCTCTCCCTGCACATTTTTGCTGGGTGCTGCCCTTACCGGCAAAAGCAAAGAGTCGCCGGGTTCTATGAGGTATGAACGTGATTCAAAGGCAATGAGAGACCAATCGAGGGGCACATTGATTTCTATGAAAACTTCCTCCCGGCGTTCTCCCTGGTTTTTTAATATTAATACATTGAAAAAAGAGGTTTCGGGTTCTACGATCAGATTTTCATGGCGAAATTCTGCAGTTATAAATGGTGTAGGTTGATTGAAACCATTGATATTCTGTGAAAAACTATTATGAAGCCATAAGACCAGCACAAAAACAATGAGCAGATATGTGCAAAAATTTTTCATGTAAATTGCCTGCTGCTTTAAGGTGTGGCCGAAAGAATAAATTCAATGTCAACAAAATAATAGTCCGGATGTCTTCCTAAAAGTACGTCCCCTTCGGTACCCAGTCGGTAGCTGATAAAAAGCTTTAGGTCCTGAAAGGTTCCCTGCGGTGCATTTTCAATGAGTAGCTGTGGTGTTGTGCTGAGGTTAATGGGGCCTTTCAATTCACCATTGGTTCCTTCTCCCAGGATGATATTGCCGTTTCCGTTTCTTGCCTCCACAATCAGATAGTCCAGGGGTAAATCCATGCCATAATCTCCATGGATAGCAGCTGTCATGGATTTGATCTCCAGGTTCCACCGAGAAGTAATATCTTCTGTATCGGAAAAGGAGATGGCAAGGCGTGTCCAGTCTTCCAGGGCTATTCCATCGTTGTATTTGGTAAGTGAATTGATACGAAACTGTACGCTACCCCCGGTTTCCACCATTATCCTGGCAACAGTAGGCTGCGCCTGCAGGGGCATACAGTACAGACACAACAATGCGAGGAGGATAAAAAGATGGCTTTTAAGCATACAAGGAAAAGGTTTTGGCGAAAAGGCAATGACATAAAATACATATTGTGCAGAAGTTTCCATCTCCTGCACAATACATATTCGATCCTGTAAATATTAATTTGTAGGCTGCAGGATCAGGAAAACGTTGGTACTGTACCTGTCGGCAGCAATACCCTGGGATAGAATAGTTTCTCCCCTCATGGTGCCTTCCTGTGTACCACAACGCCAGTGGATAACAAAGCTATTCTTGTTGATGTCGCCGGCATTGGATAGAGCACCATTATATCCTACCAGTTCTGTAGCGGGATCTGATGTCAGTGGAGTAGGGTTAGCGGCATCTCCAGATGGGGTGTCGTAATCTGTGGTAATATCCCCAAGTGTTGCATGACTGATGTGGTAGCCGATATTGTCGAGATCCATAGAATTGGCGGTGTTTCCACCAGCGGTAACAATGTCAGTACCCACCAGGTTTGCATTTTCTGAATACATAAGTACATCCCAGTCAACAGAAGAGGCTACATTGAATCTGGTTTCATAAGCAGCACTGGAAGGAATACCATTTTCGTAATCGTTGAGTGTATTAAAATTGAATTCTATATTCCCCCCGGAAGTAACATTTAATCTAAGGATCGAATTTAAAGTGATAGAAACAGGTATAACAGCCCTGTCATCTATGCCCTGGGAGGAGGCTACGTTAATCATTAAAAATAGCCCGGTAAGCAAAAGAATAAGTTTTTTCATGGGTTTTAATTTTAATTTTGTAATTAATTGTGCGTATTTCAATAGTGATGTAGATTCTTAGAAGTCAAATGTATGCATAAAAAATTGATTAGAATCCGTATTATGCAAAAAAAACACAAAAATAGGTAATTTTACCTTGTCAAAGACAGGGGAAATACCTGTTTTTTACCCCAGTTTGAAACCAATTACTAACACATCGTCGATCTGATCTTCACTGGCTTTCCAATTGTTAAAATGTGTTTCAAGAATTTCCCTTTGTTCTGGCATGGGTTTTTGATATATATTAAGTAAAAGTTCTTTAAAGCTTTTCATTGAAAATTTCCTTCCCTCTTCTCCGCCAAACTGATCCGTATATCCGTCTGTCAGTATATAAAAACTGGTAGGAGCATCTACCTTTATGGTGTGAGACTGGTAATTTCTCCCGGTTCGTTTCTGGCTACCGCCACCAATTGGCATGCGATCACCTTTTACCATGTGGACTTCGCCATCGCGGATGTATAATACCGGGTTGTTGGCTCCGGAAAATTCCACAGTTCTGTCACTTTTGTTGATGACACAAAGAGAAATGTCCATTCCATCTCGATTGGTGGTTTCGTCCTGTTTTAGGGCCTGACGAACGCCATAATGTAGATTACCCAGAATCTCATCGGGTTTGGTAACACCACTTCCTGTAATTGAATCCAACAGGTTATAACCAATCATCGACATAAAAGCCCCCGGAACACCATGGCCGGTACAGTCAACTGCAGTAATGATAAATTTGTCACCATTGTATGGCAACCAGTTGCCGTTTATTCCTGGAGTATTGTCGGTAAGCTCTGATGGGATTGTCTGCACCTGTGGCGTTTTTGTCATGGGCGCTAATTGGGCTTCTCTGAACCAGTAAAAATCCCCACTAACCAGATCCACTGGCCTGAAGAAGATAAATGATTCGGGCAGGAACCGGTTTAGGTTATCGATGGGCGGAAAAAGGGCTCTTTGTATTTCCCGGGCATAGGTAATACTTTGTGTGATACGGAAATTCTGGTCTTCAATTTTTTCAAAAGCTTCCTGGAGCTTTTCACGGGCCTGTTCTATTTGTATGTTTTTTGTTTCCAGTTGCTTATTGCTGCGTTGCTTTGCTTTGTAACTAAAGAAAATGATTACAGCCAAAATGAACATCAGGAAAAGTCCTCCGGCAATGGAATAGATTACCAGTAGCTGAAAATCCTGCACGGCTTCCTGTTGGGCAATGATAGCAGAGTTTAGTTCTGCTTCCTGCTCCATTCTTTCAATTTCAACCATCTGGCTTTCGGCTCTAAGCCTGGCAAGTTCAAGGGAATCTTCTCTCTGGCGCACTACCAGCCTTATGGAGTCTTGTTCCTGCTGGAAAATTATTTCCTGCAATTCCATTTCGGCTTTACGTGCGCGTGCTTCAGCCTGAGATCGCAATACCTCCACCTGGCTTTGCTCTTCGCGCTCCTGAAATTCTCCCCGCATGGTTTCACGGGAAAGGTGTTCTCTTATATCGTTGTACTTTTGCCGGTTTTCCTCTCCCAGTTTTATGTTTCCCATGTCCATGTAGTTGTTGGAAAGCTGGCGGTAAATGTTGGGAAGTACATTTTCGTAATTGATAGAAAGGGCTATTTGCATGGCTTCCTCCAGCAGCCCTACTGCTTCACGATGATCTTTAAGTAGATTTTTTACATAGGCCAGGTCTACCAGGGCTGTTACAATCCCTTGTGATTCTCCTATGCTGCGTCTGATCTCCAGATTTTTGGTGAATGCTTCTTCTGCCTTGGCAAGGTCTTCCAGGTCTAGATATATAAGTGCAATATTGCTGTAGAGGTGTTGCAGGTTTTCCAGGTCATTGATCTTTTCCAGCCAGGGAATGGTGCGCTGAAACGATTCTGCGGCTTTGTCAGGGCGCTGGTTCTCCCAATAAATGTAGCTTATCTGGTTGAAATAGGAAACGGCTTTTTTTATTTCATCACCCCGAAGATAATAATCTGCCAGCTCTTCCAGACGATCAATCCGCTCCTGCTCAGTTTGGCTGAGAGAACGCATTTCCTGTCCGTAAGCACAGAAAAAGATGGTTGTGAGCATAACCGCTATGAAAATTCTGCGGGCAGAATACCATAAACAGTAACGAAAATTGATTGTCATTTTTTGAAAACTAACGTTTTATGCACTTTATACAAAAATACGATAATAAATAAACCTGTTTCGCCCGGGTATTTTTACCTGGGGTGTTAATTATTTTTTATTTCCCTTGGTCTTGCAATATCCCTTTTACTTGGAGTTAATTGTGGGTTTGATAGGCATAAAAAGTTTTCAACCAATGAGAACTCATTTGCCAACAAGAAAAAATGTTTGTTTTCCAACGCCTTGTCAATATAAAACCTTATACTTGTTTTTGCGTATGAATGTTACACTATTCAATTAAATAAAGGTAGTACGGGCAAAAAATCTTTCGTTTCCCCGTCGTCAAAGAATTATTTGTATAATTTTGTTTTCCAACTATTTCTTGTCCTTATTTGATATTCGGGCAATACTGTTAAACCATTTTATTTGCACAAAGATATGATCCGGAGAGTAATAACAAATGCTTTAGCCAAAGCGAATTTAAAACTGAGTTTGCTTGTTGCAACACTTTTGCTGCTTCCTTTAGCGGTCCTGCAGGCCCAGGATTTTGAAGTGGCTCCGGTAAGGGTAAGTTTTAATGCTTCTCCGGGAGAAACCCAAAGTCGAACGGTTACAATAAAAAACCATAGCAACAGAAAGGAAACTATTACCCTCCGGTTGCAGGATTTCCTGGTGCAGCGCCAGGGTGAAATGGAAATGCTTCCTGCTGGCTCTACCCGCAATTCCATTTCAACCTGGGTCAATGTCAATCCAACTTTTATTGAACTTGAGCCAAACGAATCAGGCACCATCCAGATCAATCTGCAAGCTCCCAATGATGATTTTACTTCCAAATGGGGTATCCTCAGTTTTTTTACCACGGCTGAGCAAACAGCGTTTTCTGCTGACAGAGAGTTGCAAACCGGATTGAGCCTTTCCGGAAGGATTGATATTTTTCTTTCCTACAATCCCGCTACAGCGGAGGTTGGCCGGGTAGAGATCAGCAATATGCAGGAGGTAGAAAGCACTAAGGAAGGGGAGAGGCTATTTACCGTAAATATCGAGAACCTTGGAGAAAGAATCACTACAGGTAAAGTATTTTTGGTGGCTGCCAATCTTTCCTCAGGAGAGGAAGAACGTTTCAAAACAACAGAAGTTACAGTATATCCACAATCCTCAAGAACCCTTGAACTTAGTATGCCTGATAATCTGCCACCGGGAAGGTACTCTCTTGCCGCTATTCTGGATTACCCGGGAAGTGCTTCCCTGAAAGGAACACAAATTACAATCAATGTACCCTGAAAAAATTTCCAATACTATTATCAGAAAATCTTTTATTGTTTGGTGTCTGTTTCTTGCAATGATAATGCACTTTCCGTTGCAGGGGCAGGTGCGTGAATTTCAGGTGCATTATAGACCGGATGGACAGGTGAAAGAGGTTTTTGAGGGATTTTTATCGGGTGCTGATACCGTTAAACATGGTGCATACCTCTACTACCTCCCCGATGGCAGTTTGCGGCAGCAAGGGCAGTTCTCTGCCAATCAGCCGACGGGATTATGGAAAGTTTTTTATCCCGATGGGGGGATTAACCAGGAGATACACTTTGCAGATGGACTGCGCAATGGATTGTACCGTTCTTTTTTCCGCCATGGTGGACTGATGCAGGAAGGATTTTATCAAAACGGTCAGTTGCATGGAGCATTTATTACCTATTACGATCACGGCGAGGTTGAAAGTACGGTTAATTACCGCAATGGTGTGGCTCATGGAGTGATGGTTTTCAACTTCCCCGAGGGAAATACCTACCAGGAAATCAGTATGGAGAATGGAAAAGAACACGGTGCCTGGCGGCAGTATTATGATAATGGAGTCCTGAATTACAAGGGTGAGAAGCATTACGGACAATGGGAGGATACATTGTTTGTTTACTATCGTTCCGGCAATTTGCAAAGAATCAGCCTATACAGTGACGGGTTGCTTCATGGGTCATATAAGGCTTTCTTTGAAACAGGTGAACTGATGATAAAAGGCGAGTACGACGAAGGTAATCTTGAGGGATGGTATGAAGAGTTTCATGAGAACGGACAACAAAGTGTGACGGGGCAATACCAGGAGGGGGGAAAGGTCGGCATTTGGTATTCTTATTATCCCGATGGGTCTCTTTACACAAAAGGAAAGTTCTCTCAAGGGCGTTTCGAAGGATTATGGCATGTGTATTATCCCAATGGTAATCTTAAACAAAGGGGCAAATATGAAAATGGTCTTGCGGAAGGGCGATGGGAATTCTTTCATCCAGACGGCGACCTTTCTTCACAAGGTAGTTTTTTCAGAGATTTAAAGCATGGCCCCTGGCTCTATAAAAACCAACCCCATTCCTCTGTCACAACAAAGATCGTTATGTATCTCAACGGGCAGCCTACAGGCCTCGAGAGACAATATTAAATTTCTGTCCTGAAAATTTATTTTCAGTTTTAAATACGGTTACTCATCTGTTTCCTTTGCCCACCGCGGGAAAACCCTTTGGCGTTGGTTTGTTGGCTTTCTGGGCTGCTTGCAAATCAATTGTTTTGCTAAAATATGGATGGCATAAATATCCCGATCGATTTTTCGTATATTTACACCTCACAAATGATTACACTTCCGGCTGGGGGTCGGATGTACTAAAAATTAAATTGCTTATGAAAGCACGCACACAAAAAGTAAGATTGGGAATCTTCATCTTTGTAAGTTCTCTGCTGCTGTTGATTCTCATTGGCTTTTTCACTGCCCGCCGACTCTTCGAAAAAACCGACACTTACTATGTTGCCTATCGTGATGTATCGGTAAGCGGGCTGGAGGTAGGCAGCTCGGTGAGGTACCTGGGTATCAAAGTAGGTTCTATTTCACGGATTTACATCGATCCGGAAGATATAAACAGGATTATTGTGAAATTGTCTTTAAAACATGGAACCCCTGTTAAGGCAGATGCCACCGCTGATATAGTGGCCCGTGGAATAACCGGATTGAAGACCATTGAGATCAGGGGAGGGACCAATGAAGCTCCCTTTCTGGAAGAAGAACAGTTTATTAATCAGGGAAAATCGCTGGTGGATGATATCAGCGGGCAGGCTGAAGCCATTGCGTTTAAAGTTGAAGAGGTTCTTAACAACCTCATGGATTTTACCAGCCCCGAAAGTATGGGGAAAGTTTCCAACGCCGTTGATATGATTGCACAACTGTCGATCGATGCCAACAAAACCTTTAACCTTATTACCGAAGTAGTGGAGGAAAACAGAGATGAATTGCGACAGTCGGTGGCATCTTCTACCTCGCTTACCAGCCGCCTTGACTCAACCTCTATACAGCTGCTAGGGGCCAGTACCCAATTCAATACCATGATGCAAAGCGATACCCTGGGAGAAATACTGGGCAACCTTCGCGATATTTCTATCACCCTTAGAGAAACAAACCTTACTGAACTGATCGAAAATCTTGCTTCTACGGCGGCTCAAACCCAACAGCTTCTTATTAAACTCGACAGTGACCTGGACAGAGGTAGTAAGGATCTTGGCGACAATCTATTGCTGTTAAGAAATACACTGGAAAATCTGGAGGAAACATCCCGGAAAATCAATACAGATCCCTCCATCCTGATAAGAGGGCAAAGAGCACGGGATATTCCTGACAGAAGGTTGGAGTAAACCATTGTTGTGGGTTTGGACCTTTCGGTACAGAAACCTAATAGCATTCTGTCTTTCAGATGATCCTGCCCCGGGTTATAGAAATACAGTAAATGAAGTCATGAGACACTAAATCAATGAAAAGAAATTTGTAAACCAGAACCGCCATGAAGAAAATACTGATAATTGCAGCCATCTCAGCTTTTTTATGGGGCGGCTGCAGAAGTTCCAAACCCGTTGCACCCACTTTTTATACTATCGAATACCCCTTTGAGAGGCAGGTTGCCGACACCCTGGAGGTTTTACCTTTTACCCTTGAAATAAAAGACGTTGATGTACACCCCGTTTTCAGCTCCAATCAGATTGCCTTAAGAGAAGCTGACAACGAAATTAAGTATTTTGTAAACCATCAGTGGGCTGCCCGGCCTCATCAAAGCCTGGAGCGTTTTATTCTTGCCTATTTTAACCAAAACAGGGTTTTTCAGAACGTAAGAAGCAGGTTCTGGGATTTGCAGCCTGATTATCAGTTGTATACATCGATATACCATTTGGAGATTGTACGTAATAAAAAAGATTTTTATGCCCGCCTGCACCTTGAGTTCAGGCTCGACGATGCACAAGGCAAAACAATCCTGCGGCATACCGCAGATAATTCAAGACTCATCGAATCGCGCGATCTGAACCTTTTCACCACTGCCGTAAACAATATGTTTTTCGAAGAGCTCAATTTCTTTGCCCGGAAAATGCGTTTTGAATTTGACCCCGGATCTTCCTGATTGCTCCGGACAAACTATCATTACGCACCTTTGGGCAATGATGGTAGAGGCAGTATAAATTATTTTTAGAAGTGCTTAATACCTTATTTTTCAACCAAGAATGATGTCTGACAGGCTTATTTTAAATCTTCCCCTGTAATGAAGAAAGCTGCTGCCAATAAAATCTTCCTTAACAAGAATCACGCATACCTGTTCGAGAACCAGACGCTATATCTGGATGGTAGCCTGATGCTCCTGCAGGTACCCGGCTTTGTTAACAATGTCTGGAAAGAGATCAAACCCTTAAGGGATAAAAATATTGTGATCAACCTGGATAAGCTTCAGGATATTGATAGCGCAGGAGTTACAGCTATTTTCTACCTCACGAGGAAGCTTAGGGAAATCGGATTTAAGGTAAGAATGGAAGGTGGGCAGGAAAAAATATTGAACAAGATAGAGCTTTTTAAGCCCGATCAGTTTGAAGGGCACGCCCCCAAACAAAAGGCAGGAATGTTTGAAAAAACAGGGGGCATGGTGATCGAATTTTTTTCCTCCTATTTGTACAACTTTATGCTATTGGCAGCCAATGTGTTTTACTATGCCGTAACCGATCTGTTTCGGAAAAAAACCCGGCGTGAGGGTGAGTTTGCCAACCAGGCTGTATTGATAGGGGTAAATGCCGTATTGATTGTAGTTTTTATGTCTTACGTTATTGGTTTGGTGCTGGCCCTGCAGTCGTCATACCATCTGCGTACTTTTGGCGCAAACATTTATATCGTTGACCTTACCGTAATTGGAATGATGAGCCAGATGGGTCCACTGATTACCGCCATTCTCGTAGCCGGGCGCAGCGGATCTTCCATTGCCGCCGAAATAGCCACCATGAAGGTAACTTCAGAGTTGGATGCACTGCAAACCATGGGGCTAAACCCGGTAAGATTTGTTGTAGTCCCTAAACTTTATGCAAGCCTTGTTACCATCCCTTTCCTGATAGTTCTGGCAAATATTTCCGGCATATCGGGGGGCGCTTCTGCAGCTTATTTCTACCTGGATATTACACCTGAAGTATTTATCAACCGGATGAGTGATGTAATGAACAATACAGACCTGCTTACGGGATTTGTTAAAAGCCAGGTTTACGGGTGCCTTATTGTTCTTACCGGGAGTTTTTTTGGTTTCAGGGTGATAAGGGGTGCCGAAGGTGTGGGAAAAGCCACAACCGCAGCGGTTGTGGTGGCCATTTCGCTAGTGATTATTGCTGATAGTATCCTGGGATTGATTTTTTACTAATTTTCTCACATGGATAAAGAAAAAGTAATTGACGTAAAAAACCTCGCTGTTTCCTTTAATGATGTAAAAGTTCTGTCTGATGTTTCTTTTACCGCATATAAGGGAGAGGTAACCGTGATACTGGGTTCCAGCGGATCGGGGAAATCCACTGTGTTAAGGCATATCCTTGGACTGTATCCTTTGCAAGAGGGGCGGATTGAACTTTTGGGAAAAGATCTTGGCAGTTTGTCTGAAATGGAGCAGCTCCAGCTTTATCTGAAAATGGGAGTATTCTACCAGAATGGTGCCCTGCTGAATTCTCTTACCGTTGGCGAAAATATTGCCCTGCCCCTAACACAACACACTTCGCTGCCACCGGAGCTAATCAATGATATCGTTACTATGAAACTGGGGTTGGTGAATCTGAGTCATGCAATAGATTATTTTCCTTCGGAGCTTAGCGGAGGTATGCTCAAGCGTGCTGCTCTGGCAAGGGCAATTGCCCTGGACCCGCCCGTTTTGTTTTGCGATGAGCCAGGAGCCGGTCTTGACCCTATTTCACTCGAAGCCCTGGATAAACTCATTATCAATCTTAAAGAACAGCTGGGAATTTCCATTGTAATGATTACCCATGAAGTATCCAGTATTTTGCGTATTGCATCCCGGATTGTGTATATCGATAAGGGAGTTGTGGTTTTTGAAGGATCTCTCAAGGAGGCCCTCTCCAGCAATGTGGATGCTGTAAAACAGTTTTTCTCTGTGTTGGAAGACGCAGATAAATTGAAGAAATCCTGAAGTCAATATATCTCGCGAACTGCAGTTTGCAAAAATGAAAGCCCGGTAATCACTACCAGGAGAGTAGTGTTTTCAGGGGGTAAAATACAGTTTTTTGTTAGCGATCGTTCCGTTTGCCGCCACCCGTACAATATAAATTCCGCTACCCAGTTTGTGCCGGATAGTGTGACTGCCCGCTGACAATTCCATTGTTCCGATCATCATGCGGCCAAGCAAATCATATACACCGATCTCTGCCGGGGCAAGTGTGTTGATATACATTATTCCCGGCTTTGTATGCATTACAAAACCGTCATCTCCTTCGGGAATGTTATAACTGGTGCTTACCTCGGAAAAGACTGCCTGCACTGACTTGTCTTCATTCATTAATATCTCGATCGGGTTGCTGCTGCTGTAAAAGGTATCATCTACCAGCCATTCGTCAAGTTTCCAGCCTTCAGCGGAGGTTGCTTCTATCCATATATGCGTTCCCTGGGTATGTTCTGTTGACCCCGTGGGTAGGCTGATGTTACCGTTTCCTAATGACTCTTTTACTGTAAGCTCCACCAAAGCAGGATTAATCTTATAAGACCAAAACTGGTTGTTGGCCACTTCGCCACCCGAAGCGGGTTGTTCTCCCTCTGCCCAGGCAATGTCATCACCCCCCTTCATGGCATAAAGGGTATTACCGATCAATACCATTCCTCCTCCATCATCCCAGCCACCCCATCTGTTGTAGGGTGCCTTTTCCATAGCCTCCCATGAGTCGGTAGGGATATGGTACCGCATCAGTTCCCGTTTCTGGCTCAGCCCATAGTCCCAGCTTTGCTCCTGGTACGCTCCCGGGCTGTGGTATATATATTCATTGCCATCCCATGCCAGGGCCGAGCCATCATCAGCTCCATAGCCATGATTTGCCAAGGGTTCCCATGTTCCACTGTCAAGAGCGTACCTCCAGAATTCCGCTTCAGTATAATCTCCCGAAGGAGATATTCCAAAATGTACATAAAGGTAGTCCTGTTCCAGTCCGGCATCCGACCCCACAACCCATACTGCGGCATTTCCAGGGCCCTGCCTGTGTGGTAGTTCCCCCATATCGGTCCACAGATTATCTGCAATAGAGTACCGATACCAGTCATATTTTTCATATCCGTATCCGGATCCGGGGAAAAGATAGATGTAGCCCTGGTCGGTATAAACCAGAGCTGCTCCGTTGCGGGGGTAGTTCTGGAAGCCATCACCGGAGTACTGGTTGCCAAGATCGGTTCTCCAGGGAATCTGGTGTGCCAGGTTGTTTTCCCAAATACCCTCATCAATATGGTAGCGTGAAAACCAAGTTCTCTGCCCCGACCAGCGACCTTTGATGATATAAATGGCTTCATCGCCCTGGGGCGTTTTGCCCCGGGCAGTGCTGATGCCATAATCAGAATGGAATGGGGTATTGGGCAGTTGCTGCCATGTGTCGGTTTGTGTGTCGTACTGGTAAAAGTCCACAGAACCATCAGTGGTGGTACTTCCTGGCACACCACTGTATGCCGACCACAAGTATATCTTATCGCCGGCAGCCGCCATACGCAAACCGTTTTTCTCTCCTATTCCTGCAGGGGGATTGCTGGGAGTAGTGCTCCAGTGTAATGCCGGCATTTGGATTACTGAATATACAAAGGAGGTGTCTGATACAGTTATTTGATTATGGTAGTCAAGGTAATCTGGCCTGTAAGAGGATAATTGAAAGCTACCGGGGAGTAATTCAAAACTTACAATGCCATCTGGCCCTGTTACCTGCATCGTTTCGGGGTTGTCGTCAATAAATACAACGGCATTCTCCAGTGGCTCCCCTTCCACGCTGTGTACTGAAACAGTTACCACCGGGTTATTCTGACAGCTCGTACTGATAGCCAAGAGTTGCACAAACATTAGGGTGAAGGCAAAAGGGGAGATTTTAGACCAGGGGCCGGACATACCCTGTCTGAGGCTTTTAAATAGTGTCATTACAGTGTGTTAGGGTTTATAGCCTGAATAGGCTACTTTTTTATGTTCTATATTTTTCCAACCGGCAAATATATGAAAAATCAACTTACGGAAAAACCGTAACCACGTGAGTCTTTTTATGTTTGTTTTCCCCGGTTAGTAATGGGTAAAAACACTATTTTGCCACTAAGGTTCTGCCTGGAAGGTAAAACAAGGTCAACCGTCGATTTCAACAGCTCTTTTGTTTACCTTTGAAATGTAAATCAGTTTAAAAACCTACAAAACAAAAATTATTCAATGCAGATTCTTTACACAGATTCCAGGAAAGATAATACCAATACAGTGTTTTTGGTTGGTGATTCAGGCGATATTCCAGATTCCGTATTGGACCGACAGGAACAGAAATACGTATCCGAAAAATACAATCCCGGAAAGAAAGATTATTTTGTTTTCAATCGCTACACCCATTTTTTGATTGTATTGGTTTTCCCCGGCACCCAGGAAAATGGCCAGCTGGAGCGTATTCGAAAAAAAGGGGATGAAATAGCTGCTTTTCTCAGGAGTGAAAAACAGGATAAGTGCCTTGTTAGTGGTAATGATGCACCTGCGGATGTGATACTGGCTTTTGCCGAAGGGTTTGCCCTGGGTTGTTACGATTTTGTAAAACACAAATCGCCTTCTGAAAGTGCCGTATCTTTTACTGAACTTTTCCTTGGGAGCAGCTCGTTAAAGCCTGAGGATGCAGGAAAACTCAATAACCTGGTGCAAAACTGTTATCAGGTTCGGGATTTGGTAAATGAGCCTGTTAATATGCTTGATGCCACACAGTTTGCCGAAAAAATGGCAGAGTGGGGTAAAAAATCAGGTTTGCAGGTCACCATCCTTGGCAAAGAGGCAATAAGAAAGGCGGGCATGGAAGCCCTGCTTACCGTGAACAAGGGCAGCATTTCTGATCCGGCCTTTACGATTATGGAGTGGAAGCCAAACGACGCTCTTAATACAAAACCGGTGGTGCTTGTGGGTAAAGGTCTTGTATTTGATACCGGTGGAATCAACCTTAAACCGGGGGCGGGCCTCGAAGCAATGAAGACTGACATGGCAGGTGGCGCAGCCATATTTGGTGCAATAAGTGCCCTGGCAATGAACAAGGTGCCGGTGCATGTAGTGGGGTTGGTGCCTGCCACCGACAATCGTCCCGGTGAGAATGCAATGGTGCCGGGCGATATCATCCGCATGAGCAACGGCAAAACTATTGAGATCATCAATACGGATGCTGAAGGACGGCTTATCCTGGCTGATGCCTTGTTGTATGCACAACGCTACAACCCTGGGCTGGTAATAAACGTAGCTACTCTAACGGGGGCAGCTGCCGTTGCTATTGGAAGGCACGGAATTGCCGGTATGCACCAGGGTGCCGCAACCGACATGGAAATGATAAAGGATAGTAGCATGCAGGTTTATGAGCGCATTGCAGAATTGCCCTTCTGGGAGGAATACGGTGAAGATATCCGCTCCGATGTCGCCGATATCAGGAACCTAAGCAAAAGCCGCGGCGGTGGTACCATTACAGCAGGTAAATTCCTTGCCCATTTTACCAATTATCCTTTTATTCATCTTGATATTGCTACTATGGCGTATATGGATGCCCGCGAATCATATTTGGGAAAAGGCGCAACCGGAGTGGGAGTGCGATTACTCTATCATTTTCTCAGTAGAAGATACCAGAAAGACTAATTGATTCTAAGAAATCATGCAACCATTTTTCTTGGTTTTTCGCAATAAGAGTCAGCAATTTTCCTTATTATCTTAACTTTGCACATCAATCATAACCCTCAATCATACAATGGAAAACGACATAGAATTTCAGGAAGAAATAATAAAACCCCTTCGTATTGGTATTACTCATGGTGATGTAAACAGCATCAGCTATGAAGTGATATTGAAAAGCCTGGTGGATTCGCGTATCTTCGAATTTTTTACTCCCGTACTTTATGGGAGTTCAAAGGTGGCTTCCTACCACCGAAAAGCCCTTAATCTGGGCGAGATGGCTTTTAATGTAATCCGGTCCGCCAGTCAGGCTGCAGAGAACAAGATCAACCTGGTAAATGTAATTACCCAGGAGATCAAAGTGGAGCTGGGGCAAAGTACGGATGTTGCAGGAAAAGCAGCTTTTTTTGCCCTGGAAGCTGCTACGCTTGATCTGGCTCAGGGGCACATTGATGCTCTGGTAACCGGGCCAATAAACAAGCAAAATATTCAAAGCAAAGACTTTAACTTTCCGGGGCATACCGAATACCTGGCGGGTAAATTCAATACCCGTGACGTATTGATGTTAATGGTCAGTGATACCATGCGGATTGGTGTTATAACGGGGCATGTTCCGCTGCGAGAGGTGCCGGATATGATCACTGAAGAGCTGATTCTGAAAAAAGTGCGCATATTGCATAATTCGCTGATCCGTGACTTTGGAATACGTAAGCCACGTATCGCTATACTTGGACTAAACCCTCACGCCGGCGATAAAGGGATTCTGGGGATAGAAGAAGAAACGATTATTATTCCCGCTATTCAAAAAGCATTTGATGATGGAATGCTGGTGTTCGGGCCTTATCCTGCAGACGGCTTTTTTGGTTCTTCTTATCTTAAAGAGTTTGATGGAGTGTTGGCCATGTTTCATGATCAGGGGCTGATCCCATTCAAAAGTATGGCCTTTCAGTCAGGGGTAAACTTTACGGCAGGTTTGCCAAAAATCAGAACAAGCCCTGCCCACGGCACTGCTTACGAGATTGCAGGAAAAAATATCGCCTCTGCAGATTCTTTCCGTGAGGCAATTTATATGGCTATTGACGTGCATAGAAACAGATGCCTTTATGATGAGATTAACTCCAATCCGCTTAAGATCTCTGCCCTTGAAGCCGACAGCGATGCCGATAAAAATGCTCTCAAATCTCTTAAGGACGACTCAGACGAGCCACTGCTGTAAAACCATCTGTAATGGCGCAACTGTATACCCCGAAAGAACTGGCCGTTATTACCGGGGGAATCCTCAAGGGAAATTCCCCGGCTGACCTGCGCCCGGCATTTTTACTTACCGATAGCCGCCGCCTTTCTTTTGCCCGCTCTACCGTTTTTTTTGCCCTGAAAACAAGCAAAAACGATGGGCATAAATACATTGGAGAGCTCATCGATAAAGGGGTGGCCTGTTTTGTGGTTTCTTCCGGGGCAATCGACCAACATTGGTTGCAAAATGCCTGCTTTATTCTGGTAGATGACACGCTGAAAGCATTGCAGGATGTTGCCGCAAAGCATCGTAGCCGATTTCAGTGCCAGGTAACGGCAATTACCGGCAGCAACGGAAAAACTATTGTAAAAGAGTGGCTCTCCCAATTGTTGGCACCGCAATTCCGTATTGTTAAAAACCCCCGTAGCTACAACTCGCAAACCGGGGTGCCTCTTTCTGTTTGGAATATGGATGAAACCCATCAGCTGGCAATCTTTGAGGCAGGCATATCAAAAGTTGGGGAGATGGAAAATCTGGAAAGGATTATTAAGCCCCATAGCGGAATATTCACCAATATTGGACCCGCTCATGATGAAGGTTTTTCTTCCACCGAGGAAAAAATATTTGAAAAGTTAAAGCTATTCAGTAATTGCTCATTGCTGATTTACTGTGCCGATCAACCACTGGTAAAAGGTTGTATAAGACAATGGGGTACTAATCATCCCAATGTCGAGCTGTTTTCATGGGGGAGGGCACCCGGGGCAAACCTTAAAGTGTTGTCTCAGTCTGTGCAGGGTGATTCCTGTCATATCAATTTCCAATTCAAAGATACATTGCACAGTATCCGGGTTCCTTTTGCCGATAAGGCCTCCATTGAAAATGTAATGCACTGTATGGCTTTTGTAATGGTGCATTCCTTTGATCCGGGCCAGATCATTCCGCAACTTTTAAATCTGCAACCAGTAGCCATGCGCCTGGAAATGAAACAGGCCGTTAACAACTGTATTCTGGTAAATGATGCATACAACTCAGATTTGCTATCTCTTGGTATTGCACTGGATTTTCTTCATGCCCATGCAAAAAACCGTAAGAGAACACTTATCCTTTCTGATATTCAGCAATCTGGCCTGCCGCCTGGCGAACTTTATTCCCGTGTAAAGGATCTTCTGATAGAAAAAAAGATTGACCGCCTGTTTGCAGTAGGACCTGAGTTGTGCGCCCTGCAGAATGTTTTCAGAGACCTGGAGGCTCATTTCTACAAAGACACTACTTCCTTTCTTCAGCAATTCAATAATCGGGAATGGGTCAATGAAGGAATATTGCTTAAAGGGGCCCGGGAGTTTGGGTTTGAACGTATCGGGCAGATTCTTCAGTTGAAGGATCACCAAACGCTGCTGGAGATAAACCTGGATGCCCTGGTACACAACCTCAATGTTTACCGCACTTTTCTGCATCCCTCTACCCGGATCATGGCTATGGTTAAAGCTTTTTCATATGGCAGCGGCAGCCACGAGATTGCTTCTATGCTGCAATTTCACCGGGTAGATTACCTTGCGGTAGCCTTTGCCGACGAAGGTAATGACTTGCGAAAGGCTGGTATTACAATTCCCGTTGTGGTTCTCAATCCTGAGCTTCACAACCTCGACGTGCTCTTTCGCTTTAAGCTGGAGCCTGAAATTTATTCCCTGAACCTGTTGAAACGGCTGATCTCCGAAGTGGGAAACTTTCCTGATCATCATGCCGGCAACCCCTTTCCTGTTCATCTCAAGGTTGATACTGGCATGCACAGGCTTGGTTTTATGGAAGAAGAACTGGATGAAATGTGCCAAATACTGAAAGATTGTCCGGCAATAAAAGTAGAATCTGTTTTTTCACACCTGGCTGCCAGTGACAGATCAGAATTTGATGCTTTTACAAAGCTACAGGTAAGTCGGTTTGAGATAATGTGTGAGTACATAAATCAATCATTGGGCTACTCGTTCATAAGGCATATTGCCAATTCTGCTGCCATCAGCCGCTTTCCCGATGCACATTTTGACATGGTCAGGGTTGGCATTGGGTTGTATGGTGTTGATGCATCACCTCAAATAGCTGAGCTTTTGCAGCATGTAACAACCTTTCGAAGTGTCGTTTCCCAGGTAAAAAATGTAAAACCTGGCGAGTCGGTGGGGTACAACCGTTCTGCCATGCTTCAACGACAAACCCGTGTGGCTATTGTTCCTGTCGGATATGCCGATGGGCTTAGCCGAAAACTTGGTAATGGTAATGCATATATGCTTGTGGGAGGACAAAAGGCCCCCACCCTGGGCAATATTTCCATGGATATGTGTGCTCTTGATGTAACCGGATTGCAGGTAAATGAAGGTGATGAAGTGGTGATCTTTGGAGAACATCTCCCTGTTGAGGAGCTTGCACGGAAAATGGACACCATCCCCTATGAGGTTTTTACTAGTATTCCGCCGCGGGTAAAACGAATTTATTTCAGTGAATAGGTTATTTTGTGCATATACAGCTATTCAAAAAAAAGTATATTTGTCGATCTGACTATTTAAAAATCCAAATTTCCTTACCTATGAAAAAGATTGTTAACACAGAAAAGGCACCAAAACCCATAGGGCCATACAACCAGGCAGTTATGGTTAATAATACACTGTATGTTTCAGGACAGATCCCAATGGATCCGGCCACTTCAGAACTAGTGAAAGGAGATGTAAAGCAGCAGACCCACAGGGTAATGGAAAACATTAAAGCCATATTATCTGAGGCAGGAATGGATTTCAATGACGTGGTAAAATGTAGTATTTTTATTTCTGATATGAAGGATTTTCCGCTGATCAATGAAGTGTATGGTAAGTATTTTACAGAAGATGCACCGGCACGTGAAACGGTTCAGGTGGCTGGATTGCCCTTGGCTGTTGACGTGGAGATAAGCTGTATTGCAGTGATCTGATTCTTTAGTATTTTATTTGCGGCCCGATACTCCAGGATGGTAATGGATTGTCGGGCCGAATTATCTTTATACCTAATAAAAGCATTGACAATAAACACTTAACTTACATAAAATGAAACAAAAAACTCTTGTTTTACTTTTTATTATTCTTTTAATCATCCCACGGCTAAAGGCAGTGGAAGGGATGTGGCTACCTTCCATGATCCAGAGAAATATTGAAGAAATGCAGCAAATGGGCCTGCAATTGAATGCAGAAGATCTTTACAGTGAAGACGGGGTAAGCTTTAAGGATGCAATTGTGCGTTTTGGCAGGGGGTGCACTGGTGCATTCATATCTCCCAATGGTCTGCTTGTTACCAACCATCATTGTGGCTATGGCCAGATTCAAAGACATAGTTCCGTTGACAACGACTATCTTACGCATGGTTTCTGGGCTTCCAGCATGGACGAGGAATTGGCCAATGACGGTTTAACAGTTACCATACTGGTACGAATGGAAGATGTAACTGATCGGGTGCTGGAATACGTTGATGAAGGATTGGATGAGGTTTCCTTCCAGGCTGCCGTTGATAAAATATCAGACAAGATCATAGCTGAGGCCCGTGAAGATGGCCGCTATGAAGCCCAGGTAAATCCCTTTTATTTTGGCAACGAATACTATCTTTTTGTTTACCAGGTATTTCGCGATGTACGTATGGTAGGTGCTCCCCCTTCATCCATAGGTAAATTTGGTGGTGATGTTGATAACTGGATGTGGCCAAGACACAGTGGCGATTTTATGCTTTTCAGGGTGTATGCCGACGAAAACAATCAACCCGCCGATTACAGTCCTGATAACAAACCATATAGCCCTGCCAAATTCTTCAATATGTCTAACCGTGCCCATGAGGAAAATGATTTCACGATGGTTTATGGCTTTCCGGGTCGCACACAAAGATACCTTACCTCTCATGCAGTGGAGTTCATCATGGAAAAAGAAAACCCCATGGGGATAGATCTACGCACCCGTATTTTGCAGATTTATGAGCAGCACATGGCCCAGAGCGATGCCGTGCGCATTAAATATGCCAGCAAACATGCCGGCATTGCCAATGCCTGGAAAAAATGGATGGGCGAAAACCGTGGCTTGCAGCGCCTCAATGCGATCCAAGTGAAGAAGGAACATGAAAAAGAATTTGAGCAATGGGTAGATGCCAATCCCTCCAAAGCAGCAGATTACAAAGAACTCATTGATGCATTTGAGACCGCCTATCGCGATTATCACCCTTACCGGTTTGCTTCTCGTTTGTATTTTGAAGCGGCACGCAATGTGGAAGTGATCAGGTTTGCACAACAGTTTTCACGGCTTGCCTCTCTTGCCGGCAATGAAGAAACAACTCCTGAACAACTCACGGAGGAAATGGAAAGAATGAAAGGTGCTTCGCAAAACTTTTTTAAAAACTACCATCCTACCCTTGACAGAGAAGTATTGGCAGAACTGTTCAGGGTATATGTCAGGCTTTCAAACCAGGGATTTCTGCCGCCGGTAGTAGAATCGGAGTTTGTAAAAAAATATGGAAACGATTCTGAAGCATTTGCCGATAATATTTTCAAGCGGTCGATACTGGTATCTGAAGCAAAAACCATGGAATTTCTTAACGATTTCCAGCCCCGACATTTGAAAAAGCTCCACAAGGATCCTGCGTTTATTCTCGCTAAAGGGCTTTCTGATTTTATTTCGATAGAAGTGCAGGCCCCTATGCAGCAGGCACAAAATCGTCTTGATAGCCTTTACAGAATCTATATGAGAGGGCTGATGAAAATGAAACCGGACTATAATTTTTTCCCCGATGCCAACAGCACCCTTCGTATCACCTATGGTAGTATCGAAGGTTCTTACCCCAGGGATGGCATAAAGTACCGTCCATTCACTACCGGTGAAGGTATATTGGAAAAGGCTGCTGACCTTACTGTGGAAGATTACCGCATTTCTGAGCGGTTGCAAACATTGCTGGGCAATAAGGTGTATGCCGATTATGCTACCGGAAATGATCTTGTCGTGAATTTTGTGGCAAGTAATCACACTACAGGTGGAAATTCAGGGAGCCCTGTATTGGATGGACAGGGGAACTTTATAGGAATCAATTTCGACCGCAGCTGGGAAAGTACCATGAGTGACATTATGTTTGACCCGGAACAGTGCCGTAATATTGCCGTCAGTTCCCGCTACATTCTCTGGGTGATAGACCAGTATGCAGGCATGGAATATCTGCTTGATGAAATGGTGATTGTAGATTAGGAAAAGGAGAAAACACCGGCAGATAACCTTTGGTAAGGATTATAAAACAGATCCTTGCACACGGCTATGGCGTGGGCCATATATTGGGTAATGAAAAATTCAGGATATTTGACTGACAGGTATTTACACCTGTTTCATCTCCATGAGCACGGCAAAGGCTTTGTGTACATCCTTTTCTGAAACTACTAAGGTTACTTCATTGCTGGTAGAGATCACCTCACATATGTTGATCCCCATCCAGGCAAGCTGTTTTAATAAAAAGTAATAGATCCCCGAAACTTCGGTGTTGCTCTCCGGCAGGCGGATGGTTACGGAAGAAAGTTTTTTCTTGCCCGCAAGGTACTTTTCATCCTTGTAGATCTCCCCGATACGGTCTGTGAGAAGATTGCTTACCACCAGGGTGGTTTCGAAAACCCCCTGGCTAATGGTGCAAAAAATCTCCTTTTCCCCTGTTATTTCATCCATGAGCCTGCGGTTGCAAGAGTTCATCGTTGGGGAATTTTCAAAAGTATAATCTCTGAGATCAGACCGTACTATGATATCTCCCAAACGGCTCATAAATTCACGAATGGTTTTGGTTACCCTGAATGAGGCTTCTGTGGGCCGACGGGTAATGGCCATGACAATGGCGCCTGGTTGTATGTTTCTGCCCACCTGCTGTTCTATATCAGGCTGCATGCGGCGGGCCAGGGAAGAAATGTTGATCAGTTGTTCCGATAGGGCCTCTTCAAGAAAAGGGGATTGGCGGATGTATTGGTCTACTGCCTGGGCGATACTCATTGTTTTGATTTTTTGTGATGTTGAAAATACAACACAAAGTTATAAAAAAGTTTATTGATGAATAAAATTTCACATACTGAATAAAAATTATTTTCTTTGCACTCCCTAAACCGGAAATATTATTTCTTTCCGGACAGGAATTACACAGAAAACAGAAATAAAAACAAATGAAAGTTTTAAAATTTGGAGGAACCTCTCTTGGTAATGCTGACCGGATCAGAAATGCCGCAATTATTGCATCACAGAACCAGGATTGCATTGTAGTCTGTTCTGCCATGGCCGGAATGACCAATTCTCTGCTTCGTGTGTGCGATGAATATGCTGACGGAAATACAGCAGAGGCTCTGCGGCAGATGGGTTTTATAAGGGAAGCTTTTGTAAATCACGCACAGGAATTATTGGGTAGTGACAGCATCGAAAGGGAATTCATGGAACTATTTCAGTTCGTGCCTGATGAACTGACCCAGGATTACTCCGAGTCATTAAAAGGAAGAATTGTAGCCCTGGGAGAGCAGCTTACTTCCCTGTTGTTTTTCCAGTATTTAGCGTTACAAGGGCAAACAGCCGTTTTGTTGCAGGCTCCTCAATTCCTGGTGCTGGATGCATCCGGTGAGCCTGTGGTTTCTGATATCACTTCTCGGCTGGAAATGAATCCGGACTATAGTGGAAGTGGAATATATATTACTCAGGGATTCATTTGCACCGATGCCAGGGGCAATCTTTCTACCCTAAGTCGTGGAGGAAGTGATTTTACGGCAACCTTGCTGGGGTCCGCCATCAATGCAAAGGTTATAGAAATATGGACTGACATTGACGGAATGCACAACAACGACCCGCGTCACGTAAGCGGCACACATCCCATTCGTGAATTATCCTACACCGAAGCTGCTGAGCTTGCGTACTTTGGAGCAAGAATACTTCACCCTTCCTGTATAAGACCCGCCCGTGAAAAGGGCATACCGGTTGCTATCCTCAACAGCATGGCTCCCAGTGCTCCGGGTACCATCATTATGACTGAAACACCTGCTAAAGGCATCAGGGCCATTGCTGCAAAGGACGGAATCAGTATTTTGCGCATCACATCGGGCAGGATGTTTAATGCATTTGGTTTTATGGCCAAAGTATTTGAGGTTTTTAAAAAACATCATACCCCTGTGGATGTTGTTACTACTTCAGAGGTTTCGGTTTCAGTTACCATTGAAGAGCATATGCCTGTTGCTGCATTGCTGAAAGATCTTGGATCGCTTGGGCAAGTTCACCTGGAAACAGGCCGTTGTATCATTTGTGTGGTAGGAGATATGCTTCATCCGGGCCATATTGCCCGGGTAATGCAACTGATCAGGGATCTCGATATCCGTATGGTATCACTGGGTGCCAGTAGTAACAATATTACCTTTGTACTGCCCCTGGAACAAAAAGTAAGAGCGCTTAATGCACTGCATGCAATTTTTGACATTGTATCTGAAAAACAATTACAATCATGTACGGAAATAACATAAAAACACCCTATTATCAATACGACCTGGACCGTTTGAGGCAAACCCTTATTGCAGCTGGCAATGCTGCTTCTGCCCGTGGCTATCATCTGCACTATGCCATTAAGGCCAACAACAACCCAACCATTACCAATTTTATAAGTAATATGGGGATGGGTGCTGATTGTGTAAGTGGCAACGAGGTTTCAGAAGCTCTCCTGAGAGGGTTCCCGGCTCAAAAGGTGGTTTATGCCGGTGTTGGTAAATCTGATCAGGAAATTGCCTTTGCCATTGAAAAAGGGATTTTATGTCTGAATTGTGAATCTCTGGAGGAGCTTAAGGTAACTGAAGAAATTGCCTGCAGCCTGCAAAAGGCCGCTCCGGTAGCCATTAGGGTAAATCCTTCCGTTGAGGCACACACCCATCATTACATAACCACAGGACTGGAGGAAAACAAGTTTGGTGTCCATCTCTCACAATTGCAGGAGGTACTGGACTATGCAAGTGCATCGCGCTGGATTCAGCTGAAAGGCCTTCACTTTCATATTGGCTCTCAAATCACCGGAATGGAACCTTTTCGCCAGTTGAGCATTAAAGCAAGCCACTTGTGGCGAACTATGGAAATGGATCGAAGAGGAGCCAATATGCTCAATTTGGGCGGCGGTCTGGGGGTAAATTATGAAAACCCGGAAACTAACCCCATGCCGGATTTTGAAGAATACTTTGATGTTTTCAGCAAAAATCTCAGCGTTCCGGATCATGTACAGATCCACTTTGAGCCGGGAAGAAGCCTGGTAGCCCAGTGTGGGCAGCTCATCACACAAGTGCTTTACACTAAAAAGGGTGTAAACCGTGAATTCGTTATTACTGATGCAGGAATGACCGAACTGATGCGTCCCTCTCTATACCAGAGCCGGCACCTGATCACAAACCTTACTTCGCACGGACCAATGCAAAAGTATGATGTGGTAGGGCCTATCTGTGAATCCAGTGATGTATTTGGGAAAGACCTGATGCTCCCTGAGGCAAAACGAGGAGATTTGTTGGCTATCCACTCATGTGGGGCATATGGCGAGTCTATGATGTTGAGCTACAACATGCGCAACAGGGCAGGGGTGAGATTCACCGGCAAAAACCTGGAAATCGGGGCTGACTTAAGGGTAGTTGAGAATGGGGTGCATACAGAGAGTTAATCCATTGCTTCTTTCCACACTTTTTTAAGCGCCGCCACCCCTTCGTGGTTATTACTGTATTGGAGTTGCCAGAATCGAAGACTGTTGAACCATTTGATGAACTGCCATGCTCCCGCGGCATGATCGCTTACCCATGCTTCCTGTAAAAACAGTTGCAGTGCTTTGACTGCGGATACTTTTTTCACAATGGTATCACTTTCCGGCACATAATTGATAAATACCATCTGGTTTGCCTTTAAAGGGGGGATGAAATCCTGCTTTGGCTGAATGTATCCTATTTGCTTGCTAAGCAAATGTGGATATATACCTTCCTTTTCCAATACCGGCATAGATCCTTTTTTTATGGAAAGTGCAGCAGGGAAGGGATACAGCTTTTTCTTTTCCAGGCATACAGGAATATAATCATCGGCAAAAAGGCCAAACCCTTCCTTCATGAGCAAGGCTGCCATGGTGCTTTTACCATAACCGCTGGGTGAATTCAGTAACAGGAGATGATCTCCCTTATATACTGCAGATGCGTGCAGTCGTGTCATCCAACCCTCTTCGGGAATATCATAAAGATAATTGGCCAACGCTACATAGAGTAATCTTTTTATCTGCGGCGATTCGTCTGTTGTTTTGCAGTGATTTCCATTGATGCGCAGGGCATATCGGTTCTGAAACGGAAAGACTTCCAGCAGCAGGGTTTTCTTTAGGTTTTTATTGCCTGCCAGGTGTGAAAAAGGAAGATGGATATAATACTCCAGGAACGGCGAGCCATACCGAATGGTGAAACTTTTTCCATTGCTGTGGTAATGATGTGTGCTGCCATGCGTTAGAGTGTATTGGCAGGCCTCATTAGCATTGATGCTGAAATCGGGTAGGGGGAAGCCCTCATTGTCAAGGATTTCCAGAGATGCAAAAAGATTTTTTACTGTGGTAGCAGCAGACTCAGGGGTGAACAGCATTTCCCTGCAAAGCATCCCGGCAGTTTCTTCCTGGGTTTTCCCTTCCAGGTAGGATTGATAAATCTTTTGCTCAGGCTCGCGTAGCAGCAGCCACTGGTTACTTTTTTCTATCCATACCACAAGGGTATCTTCTATGCTATAGGTAATATGCCGGCTCAAGTGGAGAGTTGCTTTATAACAAGACCGCAGAGCCCTCTTCCTCTATGTGAAGTTCTCTGCGGTCTATTGTATATTGTATTAGATGGGATATGAATAAATAACAGCCTTATTTCCAGGGGTCTTCATCATTCTTCCAGGGATCATCGTTTTGCTGGTTGTTTTTAGTGCCACCGCCACCTCCAACATTGAAGGGATCTGGGTCAGGTTCAGGAATGACCTCACTATTGGCGTATACTTTCGTAGGATTGTTGAGTAGCAAAAACATGGTGGAGGAAGCAAAAGCAGCATAGCCCATCTTTTGCAGAGCTTCCCTGCGGGTTATCTCTTTCTTTTCCTCTGGATTTGCTTTCCTGATTTCCTTATTGTTCATGGGCATCAGATTTATTCCCGGATAATTAATCTTTACTAAATGTGTTTACTAAAAAATGGGTGTGAAGATCCCTGAAGGGCCTGAAATTCTTGATGAGAGTTTCTGTCTGAAATCTTCACAAATTAACCCACAAAACTAATGTTTTTTAACGAATAAACAATCTTTTTGTTTCGTGCTTCCGATCATTTACAAGGTGCAAAATATAAACTCCTTCTATGAGGCCCCTGGCATGGACCAGGTTTGATGGGCCGGAATGCAGGTTTACTTCAAGCACTTTGCGTCCGCTAACATCAAACAACTGTGCACGGGTGTTCTCTTCAAGTATTCCTTCAATGACAATATGATCACCACGTGTAAAAATCTTTATAGTATTGTCATTCAGATTGTCTGTGTCAAGAATTCCCTTGCTGCTATCGGTGAACACAGCATATACCTGTGTGTCACCCAATAGTCTTTCCAGGAAGAGTGAATTGTTGTTGTCTTCCATTTGCTGTCCGTTTACCAGCCAGTGATCTACAGTAAACCCGGCAAAGGGCACCGCTGTAAAGAGGATGGAAGTTCCTTCGGCGAGCACATTACCGCTGAGGAGTAATTCTTCATTGGCTTGTGCAGTTACTTCGCCGCCTTCTTCCTGTGCGCCAAAAGTTATACTGTGTGTATTACGGCTGTCCTGCATCCTGATAAAATATTGCCCGGCCGTAGCCTCACTGCCAAGATGGAAGCTAATTCCTGTGTGGGTGATTTGTGTAAAGGTTCCCTTGTGCGCATCATACAATAGAGGAACAAGGTAATAGGGAAGTTCCTGGGTATCGGCACTCAGGGTAACGGGTTCAGCGCCCTCATGAGTCATTCCCAGAGGGATAAGCATATTTTCAAAATTATTGTCAGGCAAGGCGATAATGCTAAGATTTTCATCAAATTCCGGGGCCATAGTATAGATGCTGAAGGGATTGGTAATGCCCATAACCCCTGCATCATATCCTTCATCAATGCTATCTGTCATAAAACTGTTGAATGCAACAAGGGTGCTTGCTGTGTTACCCGGAATTTGCATATATAAGCGCAGCTTGTACCAATCGGTAAGTTCTTCGTTGCCTGATTTGAAGTATTCTGCTCCGGTTGAATGAACATGCATGGTATTGTTGAAACTGATCGGATGTGTGGATCCGCTGAAGTTCTCTTCACCGGCTCTGATAAAGAATCCCTGGGTATTGGAAAGAATCCTTGGGCCATCAATCAGGTTTACAGTTTTGTAGCGATCGCCGGGTTGGGCATCAAAATCATAAATATAGAGTGCTTTGAATCCATCCTGCATCTGGGGCATATTTGCATTTAGGAAAGCGTTTACAAAGAACCCTGACGGATAGGGGTTGCCAACTGTGTTCCACCCAAATCTATCCCTTCGTGCCGTGTATGACTGGTTGCCGTGTAGCAATGAACCTTTAAAGTTGACTATACCCTCACTGACCCTAACGAGCATATAAGATTTTCCAGCAATAAAATTACCAGCAGTATAGCTACCCCAGGCCCCCCATGCATGGGTTGCTTCATTATATTCAGCAATAGTTACTGTGTCAGTGCTGCCATTGTCTGTTAAGAACTGGGCAATATCCTGGCCGGAAACCGGTATGGAAAGCAGGTGGAAGTGTTGATTTCCTTTCATCCAGCGCTCTACTGTAGCATATACTCCGGAGTTACTGACAATAACAGATCCGGTTCCCTGGGATGATGACTGAATAATAAAATTATCAACATTCTCCAGGGCATTGCTCATGGTTCCTTCAGATGAAGTGATACGACCAGTGGGAGAAACTGTAAGGCTACCTCCTGTTGTTATGGCCAGTGTACCCTCATTGGTAACCAGATTGCTTACGGTGAGTGATCCTCCGTTATTTATGTTCAGGCTTCCACCTGGATCAACAGTAAGTACCCCCGTGTTTTGCACTGTAAGCGCAGCCAGATTATCAATGGTCAGGGAACTGGTACGAATATTTTGTGAAGCAATAACAGGATAGCGGGCCTTGCCTGTGGGAATTAAAACATCAACAAACCTGTTGGGTGGTTCAGGTATTACATTTACAGGCCATGCGCCACCATTATAGGTGGCTGGGAGCCAGTTGCTGCCAATATTCCAGTTGGAGTTAACGCTTCCGTCCCATGCAATTTGGTCAACCATAAAGCTTACAACGATGGTGTCGGTTTCAGAAAGCGGATCTGGTGTCGTGTTGTCAAAAACAGTAACTGTAAAAGTAGCTTCAATAAAATTGCCGTTTAGGAGTCCTGCATCAGGTGTTATTGTGAAATCCTGCGAAGCTCCTGCAGCAATGGCTCCTCCACTCGGGGGATTTGCCGTAAAGCCTGATCCTTCAATAAGTGCTATGGAGAAACTCTCAATATCAGTTCCGGTATTGTTGATGGTAATTGTTCGGGTAGCATCAGCAGCATTGTATCCTTCACTGAAAACACCAAGAAATAACGGGCCAGCCGGTGAGAGAGATATATCCAATCCGGTGGTGGCTTTTGTGTATCTTATATTGAACTGTCTTTGAATGCCATTATCGGCAGTGATATTTACCGTTGCGTTGTAAGTGCCTGAAGCAAGGCCTCCGTTGGGGGTTATGTTAAACTCTATAGTGTTACCAGGAGACTCAGGGGTAAGGGTGCCGGTAAATGCACCATCGTTAAAGCCTGCGGTAAATGCACCTGCATTTTCTCCACTCAGGGATAGAGTCAGATTGGTAATGGTGCCTGTACCGGTGTTTTCAATCCGGCCATCCAGGCCCAAATCTATTTCTACCAGTTGTCCGTCTGAAATTGTGCCAATATCAGGGAAAAGTCCTGAAACGGATATTTGGTATGAATCTGCCACAGGAAAATCGACCTCATAGCCTACTGCGGGCTTGGGATCACCTGTAGCATAACTTACTGCCACAGCAGAATCGAATAACCCTGGAGCAGTGGTTCCTGTGTTGGGTGTGAGTGTAAAAGTTGCAGTGGGAGTAATGTCATCCAATGTGGTAGTGCTCAATGGTGATGCTGTAAAACCGGAGGGAGCTGTTAATTCAAGATTGGAAATGGTACCTGACCCAACACGGCTGATGGTAAAGGTTTCGGCAACCTGGTCTGCCTCTGTTTGTGTATAACCCGAAATAAGCGTTTCAAAAACAAAGCTGTTTTCCCCTGTACCCACAAGGTTGCCATTTGAATCTCTTATCTCGATCCCATCTTCTACTGTTATGTCAAGAGAAACAGGGTTTGTAACCCAGTCGATGCTTACTGTAATTTGTTGAATACCTGTCTGCCCTAATACAAGATCGGTGAAAATGGCAGTCCCGTTGGTGAAGCTTAAATTCTGAACATAGGTGTCTTCCGGGGTTACGACAGTAACCTCCCGTAGGGTTTCAGGATCCTGGCTGTCTGTATGCAGCAAAGCACCATCCTTTGATCTGGCTCCCGTGATTTCAAGATCGAAGGGCTTAGCCGCATATTGCACTCCCGGATCTGTGAGGGCAAATTCTGACCCATCTGTTGCAGAGTTGATAAACCCATCGTAGTTTTCAGTGTGGTCTCCACTGGAAGGACCGATACCGGTAATGGTAATTTCAATGTCTAGCAGTGAGGCGGTTTGTGTTAAAGGGATTGTTACGGGAATGGAGCCGGAGCCATTTTCTAAGGTAAAGGAAATATTACTTCCAATTATCTGATTGTTAGGTGGGAGAGATCTCAGATTTGCTGTAAATGTGCCGTTGAGAGATGTACCCAGGTAATTCTGAGCATTGGAAATATCCCACAAGAACTCTTCCCCAGTTATTTGTGGTCCAGGATTACTAATGGAGAAGTCTGCCTGATTTTCCATATCAGACATAGTGAAAGTATCAGACAGGATATTGGGGAATCCTTCAAGTAAGTCGATAAACTCAAGGCGAAATATGCCATTTCTGTTTAAGGTCAGGTCATTAAACACAGCTTCTGTGTCAATATCATCAATAATATAACCTTCTTCACTTTCCCATAAAAATGAGCCTGTAAGCGTGGCGTCAGTAGTTTCTGGTTCAACTGGAACCAATCTGACAGCTACATCAGCTTCAGCAGGAACTTCATTGCCCCATTTGTCTGCAGTTTTAACAATGACGGTGCTTAAAAGTACAGGATCTCCATTAAATTGACCACTTCTGTTTTCAGGTTGCTGAGTAATTTTAAGAAATGCAACGTTATCTGGGTTAACTGTAAGTCCAGGCCTTTCAACCATAGTGCCCAGGGACGGAATCTCCACCTCGAGAGTATGCGAACCGGCAATGAAGAAGGTATTGGTGGCATCATCCCCGTCATTAGGGTTCAGGATAAGATCTGGTGAGTCGCCATTGGCATCCAGGGTAACGGTAAATGACCTGGATTCCGGCTGGTCAGGATTCTGACTTCTTACCACAATCGTTCTTTCATCCGAAATAATGGTGGTGCCATCTGCGGGTGAAACCACTCCGGTAACCCTGATCCTGAATTCTACCCCAGCAACAATGGATAATTCGTTGACCAATTGATTGCTTTCATCAACAAAGCTGACGGAGAAGTTTGCCTGGTTCTGTATTATATTCAATGTTAACAGTCTTGTGTCTGTTACACCCTCTACAGCCACTACCAGGGTATGTTCCAGGCCGGGGTCAGCATCTCCCTGGGTAAGGATGACGGGTATTGTTGCTGCACCGGCCAAACTGAAGTTGACAAAGTCATCAAAAAGAACCTCTGGTGTTTCCTGGTTTGAGGTGATAATAACCCTGTTGCTCCCGGTTATAAAAGCTCCTGTGGTATTAAAGGCATTGGTTATTTCTATATCGTTGCTGAGGTTTGCATATCCAGGGCTATCTACAGAGGCCTGAAAACCTGAAAAGTCCACAACAGTTATGTCAGGCGAGATTATGACCGTTTCAAGAAAGTCTACAAGTTCAACTACCAGTCTGTGCTCTCCTTCAATATTCAAAGTTACACTGACTGTTGCAGCCCCTTGCGAGAATGAAACCGGTTCGCTGAATATTTGACCTTCATTGGCAAAGCCGCCATCTGCGCTGGTTACTGACACCAGGTAATTGCCTTCCAGGGGAGTTCCTGTACCATCGGAGGCATTGGCAATTGTAATGTCGAATGGAATTGCCGGATATTGCACATCTCCTGCTGTTGCTGTGAAAGGTTCGGCTTTCACGTTTTCGACTGTAAAGGTGAGTATTTCATCATTTTTTTGTGCTTTGGCAGGTGGCACTGTAATGGATATGATGAGATTGAAGGTGCCTGCCTGTGGTAAGGTAACATTAATGCTTGCATCTCCGCTGGAATAATTTACATTGCTATTGAAAACCGGAATGAGATCTCCACCACCCACGGGCTGTGCCTCTACTGTTGTGGAATAGCTTTCGTTGAGCAAACCTGTGCTTGCTGTTGCGTTGGTGATGCTGATGGAAAAGGGTTGGTTTTTTAAAACTGTTGACGGGGGATTGGGGACGTTAAACCCGGTAACGGCAAGGGTGCCGGAAACATTAGTGGAGCCGTCCCAGGCTCCCCCTCCCGAAGCGGAATAACCGCCATATACGAACGGATCATCGCCGTATTGGAAGCGGGAAGCGTAATAGTAAGTACCGATAGGAAGATTTGCATCTGCGGCATTGTGCCTGTAATCATGGTCGTTTCCAAATTCCCCGGCTTCCCCGGAGCTAAATTCTCCCTGATACCATACATCTTCTGTCCATAGTGAAGGATCGGTGTTTTCGGTGCTGTAACCGATCCATGAGGTAATGTATTCTGATTCTGTGATTTCAGTGGTAACCCCATCAATGTATAATCTGGCAACTACAAGATACTCCTCAAAGCCCACGGGCGCATTACCTGAAGCAGGCGACTGCAGGTTGGCAAATGTAATTCCCGGGATGGTAAGTACTCCCGATTGTCCTGCCTCCCATAAACCAGTTAGACCGCCGTATATGAAATCTCCTCCATTAAGACGAAACCTGCTGGCGTAGTACCAGGTGCCTGACTGAGTAATATCCGCACCGATCTGAGCTCTGTATTCGGGCCTGAAAGGATCTACCGTGCTTTCTCCGTTGTAGGTTGCAACGGTCCATTGGCTCCAGGTAGAGGGATCGGTATCTGTGCTGTTGTATCCAATCCATACTTCCAGACCGGTATAACCATTCTGGCTGTCAAGGGTAACGTTACCATCGATCAATACCTGGGCGAAAATGTTTTCAGTAGATTCTCCCAGCTTTGCAGTGGTGGTAGCGGGAAACTGTAAGTTGGCAAAACTGATCTGTGCATCAGCAAGTTCT
>CAYVQC010000026.1:46072-53035 GCA_964453995.1 uncultured Bacteroidales bacterium
GTTTCCGATCCATCTCTTCCGGTTCCATACACCCGCAGTGTTGTGGTATTGATCAATTCAAAGTTTAATGTCATGGCCTGGGTACCGTAATTATCAAACATCAGGCTATCATTGATAGTGATGTCGTCATTTCCCCCCATGTTAATGTTGATGATCTCTGTGCCTCCTGTACCTCCGGTATAGAGATTGATTCCTTTTGCTCCTGCAACACCGGAATCCCAGTTAACACCCCATTGTAAACTAAACGTTGCACCTGTAGGCAGTGGTGCAGCAAAACTGCGATCAGCATTGACAAACGCACCTGAGCCTCCGGGATTGGCAAATAACCCAAAAGAGGTTGTATTCATACCGCTTATTCCTGCTGCTGCCGGATCACCACGAAAAGTACCGGCAGATCCGGTTCCTGCTTGTGCTGTCAGGGCCCATGAGCCAAACCCAAATCCTCCATTGGATCCATTGGTCCAGCTTCCTGAGTAGTTTCCTGCATTATCACCTGCGAGGGTTATGGTTTGCCCTTCAACTGCATTGGAATGAAAGAGGAAGGTGGCTGCAATTATCAAAACAGCGAATAGTCCCCTGAGATTTTTCGGATAGCTTCTGAAAGATAATGGTTTTTTCATATTTCTGATTTTTTGAATTAATCCTTGCCGGATCTACTTTGTGGCATAACCTGATTTCTGCCTGCTGCAGGGATATAAAAACCAGGGTCTGTATATGAGATGCTATGGAAATCTGCAAACAATGATAACATGCAAAGTTAACCTAATTTATTTTTCTACAAAGCGTAATTGCACCGACTTTTATATAGGTATATCAGAGGGTGAGGGGTGTTCGGAAACGACCGGATGAGGGGGGTGATTCTCTTCTTTTGATCCTTTCCGGAAATGTCTTTGATAGCTTATTTATGTTTTATTAATCTGTGATGGACAATGTTTATAAAAATTGGAAAAGTTGCAAGCAATGGATAATCGCACTACTTCTATCCATTGCTGTTATGGACTCCACAAAATGGTTTTGATAATCGTCAATGAAAAATTGCAATACTGCTTTCCATTGCCCTTGGCTTCAGTCAACGGATGGTGATCTTTCTCCTGATCATTGGGCTTTCCCTATAATACATAGTACAAGTAGTATCTTGAGAACGGGGCTATAGCCTCTTATTTTAGCTTAAGGGTCCGTAAGCTAAATTTACCGCAAGCAGACAGGCCAGATGGTAATTGAGAAATGTAGTTTTTACTTGAATTGTTTCCGGGTGCTTTCCTTTGTGAATTGCTTATCTGATATGCACTGCTTTCGCTTTTGATGGTTTATCATCTACCCATTAAAATGAAAAAGGGATGCTTTGGGCACCCCTTTTTCGTTGTAGTATCTTTTGCTTTATTGCAGTTGTAATTTTGTAACCCTGGTGCCATTGCTTGTAAATATGCGAACCAGGTATATGCCTGCAGGCAAATGACTGATGGAAATACGGGTATCATTCTGATGCACTGTGGCTGAATAGACCTCTTTGCCATTGAGATCAGTAATAATGATCTGTCTGATGGACCTGTCGGCCGAAATGTTCACATAATCACTTGCAGGATTGGGATAAAGCCTTATGTTCTCAATATCTTCTTCCGCAATGGAGTTTTCAAGTTCAAAGTGTGCAGTCAGAATTACATCTTCTGCCGGCATTACAAAATCCAATGTAGAATCCTCTCCCAGTATATTCCCGTCTGCATCTTCCCACCGCAGGAATACATAATTTGTACTGGCGGTTGCTGAAAGGGTTACGGTTTCACCAGCCGTGTAGCTACCAGAACCGGTTACAGTTCCTCCTTCAGCAGGTACAATGTCAACACTGAGCAGGTATGTTGGCTGGAAGATATTGGCTGTGGTTGTGGGAGCGCCCTCGAGGGTAAGGGTATAATTGGTTGTGTCAATACCGTTGAGGGCTGCACTTACGATGGTAACCAGGATATTCTCACCCGGTTCCGGGGTTTCGAAAGCTGCTACTACATCAACCAATTGTACATCATCGTCATTGACCACACCTTGCAGGGTGAGATCACTTGCAGTGATGGTTGCATCGGTGGTGCCGTCATATTCCTTGTCAGTAACGGTAAAACTTCCTCCAATGGTAAGTTCTTTTGTTGTAATGAGCAGTTGTCCTCCCACAAAGGTAAGGATGTAATTATTTCCGGCGGAAAGGGTACCCTGTTCTATGGAGTATGTGCCTACGGTTTCACCTGATTCGCGGGTGAGAGCTCCTGTAAGTACATCGTCAAATGCCAGTTCACCGGTAGTTACCTGCCATGTAAGTTCGGGATCAATATCTCCATATACCTTGGTTTGATCATCGGCAATTACGGTAATCTCTCTCTGCGTGATGACTAATTGTTCTGATAAATAGTTAATTTCGTAGTTGTCAGATATTGTTAGTGTTCCCTGCAGAATTTCGTAGGATCCAACATCTTCACCAGGCTGACGGGTTAGTTCCCCTGTAAATACATCATCAAACACCAGTTCACCCTGTGTAACCTGGTAGGTAAATACCGGATCATCCTCACCGTAGATTTTGGTTTGCGGGTCGGCAGCAATAGAAATAGCTCTTGGTATTATGGTTAGGGTGCCTGCTTCGTAGGTGAGGAAATAGTTGGGTCCTGCGTCCAGTGTTCCCTGAAGAATGGTGTAATTACCTGCATCTTCACCAGGTTCCCGTTCCAATGTACCGGTAAGTTCATCGTCAAAAGCCAGAGCGCCATCTATAATTATATAGGTAAACTCAGGATCTGCTTCTCCGTATATCTTGGTTTTATTGTCAACACTTATGGTGATGAAACGCTGGGTGATTACAAGTGATGCACCAGTAAAATTCATTAAATAATTGTCGGAAAGGGCTAGTGTTCCCTGGGTAATGGCATAAGTACCCACATCTTCACCTTGTTCCCGCACCAACATTCCGGAGAAAGTGTCGTCAAAAGCAAGAGAACCATCAGTAATGGAAAAAGTAAGTTCAGGGTCCGGATTGCCGTAAATTTTCGTTAATTCATCGGCTGTAACTGCTATAGGCCTTGGGCTAATTTCCAGTTCAGCCCCGGTGAAAGTGAGAATATAGTTTTCAGTAAGGGCCAATGTACCCTGGCTGATGGCATAGATACCTACATCTTCACCGGCTGTTCGGGCCAGTTCTCCGCTAAAACTTTCTCCATCTACCAGTTGACCGGTAGTAATCTCGTAGGTGAGTTCGGGGTCGCTGTCGCCATATATCTTGGTTTGGTTGTCAGCTACTACGGTAATCTCCCTGGGATTGATCGTAAGGGTGGCCTGTCTGCGAGTGCTCTCATTCTCGCCAATTACTACGGCAGCCCATGCTGTGTAGGAACCTGCATTGGTGGCAGTAGGCGCCTCTATGATGTTTCCACCTACTTCAGCATCGTACCAGGTTACTTCCACTCCAGGAGAAACTCCATCGGCAAGTGTATGCTCAGTACCATCGTAGGTAACCATAACGTCAGTAACTTCTGGCTCAGGAACGATAAAATTTGCTGTAACAGAAACATCTACTGCGGGCATGGTGAAGATAGTGGCAGGCTCATTTGCATCAGCAAAATCACCGTTAGTGGCACTCCAATGGCTGAATACATACCCTTGAGAAGGAATGGCCTCCAGTGCAACCGGCATGCCGGCACCGTAGGTACCATCACCTGTGGTTGTTCCTGTACCCACCGGGTTTACATCAGTAGTGAGGGTAAAAAGATTTCCAATATAAATATTGTCAATAGCAATGGGGGGTTGAAGTCCGCCTGTTGCGTTATTTATCCAGGAGAATACAATGCGTCTGGTCTGTCCAAAATGTGTTGAGGGAATGGGATAGATGAATGATTGCCATTCAGATTGCAAATAAAAATTAGTGCCAATAGAACCTGTAATAGTTGAGCCGGGTAAAGGCAGAATATCCGGACTGATAATATATACTCTCATCATGTCCAGATTGGCTTCCCCTAAACCTTTCCAGTCAAAAGTCAGAAAAAGTTGACCTTCTTCTGCAAGAGGAATCTCAAAATCCATATAAAAATGAACTATTGACGTAGCTCCTGATCCTCCTGTCTGATAGGTGTTGTTGGTGCCACCATCATTGGAGATCATGGCCGAAAGATTTCCTGGATCATTGGCGGCATTCCCAATGTGCCACTGGTTGGGTTGATTATCATTTACCACAACCCAATTATTGAAATTGCCGTTTTCGAAATCATCAAAGAAAGGTATTGTTACGCTGTCATAAGCTATGCCCGATAAACCAATGGTGTGAAGAATTTTAGCCGGAGTATTGTCCTCGATGGTGAGATTGGCTGTTTTATTCCCTGATGTGAGAGGAGCGAAGGTGAGATCCAGTGTATATGAATCGCCTGTTGCAAGTATGATTGGGTCAGCAACCGGAGCAAAAGCAAACTCCGCAGCATCAGTGCCTGATAGTGAAATATCGGAAGGATTGATCGTAATGGTCCCTTGCCCGATGTTTCTAAATGTAAGGTTTAATACCGGAGATGTTTTGGTTACGAGGGTTTTTCTGAATTCCAGTCCGTTAGATATGTCGGTTGTAAATTCAAGCGTGGGTTCAGCATCCTGCAACACTAGGGTAGGTAGCAGTATATCGTTATTATCTGTAATGTTGAATGCAACATCATTGGCCAGATAGCCAATCTTATAGGCTGATAGTGAGTACTCGCCAATGGGGAGTCTTTTTGTCACTGTTCCATCCGCTGCAGTTGTAAGAACTGTACCTGTGCTTAGCGTTAGCTTTGCACCCTCAATGGGAAGTGACGAACTGTCTTCTACCCTGAACGTGATAAGGGGATAGGATTGAAGTACCACGGGTTCGCTTCCAGGCTCCAGGGTGGATACAATAGAACCTTCTGAAGGGTAATGGTCAGCTTTGGTAACCGAATAATCATAGACCCCTTCAGGAAGGTTGATAACAGCATTTCCCAAACTGTTTGTTGAAATGGTTGATTCAAATAGTTCGGGACCGCTATATGTCTCAGATGTGCCGCTTATAACAATTTGAGCCATTGGAAGATTGGTGTTGTTCTGATCTTCAACATTAAATGTAAAAGGGAAATTACCAATAAGATTTACCGCTGGCAGGATCAAGTTTTCACCCGTAACAGAAAAAGAACTTTCGGGGTATGTTAAATAATTAGAAGCCGCTATCGTGTATGAGTAATCTCCGTCTGGCAGAATAAAACTAGCGTTTCCTTCCGCATCTGTCGATGCAGAGCCAAATCCTGTAATGTTGACCACTGCTTCTTCGACGGGTGAAAAATTATTATTCAGAACAGAGAATTGAACAGTTGCAAACTCACCAATAATCACATCATCAAAATCTACCCAGAAAATTCCTGTATTTCTGGTGGCTTTCATTCTGAACATCACTTCCTGGTTGGCATAAGCTGAAATGTCTGGTTGATAAAGTGTGTATTGACTGGATTCTACATGATTATTGGCGTCAAGGGTGGAAAAAGTTGTATAGTTCACCCCTCCATCAGTAGAAACCTGAAACTCCAGCATAAAACGTGCAGCCGGAGTAGGTTCATTGGGATAATTGGAATCGTTTACAACACGATACTTACAACTGAAAACAGGGTTCTGTCCCAATTGGATTTCCGGGGTAATCCAGGAACTTACCTGGCCAAAAGAAGACATCCTCCGCGCAAGGTACTGGGTGTTGTCTACTCCGTTTGAAGCCAAAACCCTGAAATAACCCAAGCCAACATCGGGATTTGTATCTTCTGCCGACCACCCGGCAGGAAGTTCTTCACCTTCGTCTATGTTGACATTATTAAAGTTTTCATAGATGAAGAGAGGAAGATTTTTTTCATTGTTATTAAGGGCAAAAGAAATGTTTGCCAGAGGGCTTCCCATTATAAACAGTAAAACCCATAGTAAATTTCTTAAGTTAATAGCATGACCTTTCCATGCTGTTTTTTCATGGGCGTTATTTTGTGTTCTAGTGATTGAACATGCTATGCCCAATGAATTTTTTTCTGAGGTAAAATTGTCTTTCATGTTTCAGGCAAAAGTTGGTTATTGTTGTTGTTTTTACTTTTTTTTGTAATGAATAGTCAGGCTTTTTGGCTCATTTGCCCCCTTTTGCAAAACCTGGGAAGATGACGGAGATTATACCTGTTTTAGGTAATATCCGTGGGTCATGAATTAAATTTAATTTTCGGTAAAGGTAACCATACTTTTGGTTAAACCATCTATAGTCCACATGGAAAAAATGATGTTAAAAAGCGATAATAGGGCAAAGTACCTAAAAAAACTACTATCAAACGTAGGTAATGTTACTGATTTTTTTAGGTTGAATTGTTAATAACTTTTTGCAAGACAGTTTTGCGATAATTTTTGTGGGTTTGTCTTTGTATTAGCTCTGCCTGTTTTGTGTTTCATTGGTTTTGACCAATATTAAAAACGGGTCATATTTCGGCTGGTACTCTTGTTTAATCTATTAAAACCCTTTTTTATTGCGATGAAATGTGTTATTTTTGTAGCGGGTAAACAAAAGGGATGGAGTTGAAATATAAGCCATTCCCGGATGCTTGTGTCCAGGTGAACAAATACTGTTCGCAACAATTTTTTAAATCAAAGAAAGCATGAACAGGTTGCGCAGAAAATACGGGACATCCGGGTTGTTAGCCGGAGTTTTCCCAAAAAGGGGAAACCGTGTGTTTTGTATGCAGGTGATGCTCCTGGTACTTTTCTCCCCTCTTGCTTTTCCTACCTACTCACAATATGTTTCTGTTAGTGGTAACATTCCCCCTGATAAAAGCAATGTAATTTTATACAACGATTTTTCTGATTGGGAAGAACATCCACCCATGCCAGGTTGGGACATGCTTGCAGCTAGTCGCCCTAAGGGTGGTGAATATGGTGATTGGATCAATCAGAATAAAACAGGAGCTGATCAGGAGTGGGTTGAGG
>CAYVQC010000026.1:53135-55882 GCA_964453995.1 uncultured Bacteroidales bacterium
ATTATGTTGAGGTTCGTGAGGTTTTCTCAGCGGATGTTACTATGCTTGATCCTGAACCGTTAGATGGAGGTTTGGTGTTCCCTCTTGTGGGGAGTCCTTCGGTAACCTTTGACAGCCCTGGGCAATATCAGGAAATTATAGCATCTCCGGCATACGGGTTTGGTTTTTCGCACTGGAATGTAAATGAAATTGATGTAATAGAGGCGCGCCACACCTTCATAATTGATCAGGATTATACCGTGCAGGGTTTTTTTGAGGCTTACAGTTATGATTCGCTCCATACCCAGGATACTTATTCCGGAGATTCAGAACCCATTGGTTCCGGATCAAGGCGGGCTACTGCCGTCTCCTTTCCACAACCTTCAGAGGTATCAAAACTGGTATTACATGGTAGTCCCGCTAAATATGATGGATCGAATCTCCTTCCCTGGACTGAAGAACCCGCTGAATATTTGGACTTCGAAGTTAGAATTTACCGGGAAGCTGATATCAACAATCCCACGGAACCTTCCTGGGATAATCCTCAATTGTATTTCTCCAATCTGAAGGGACGCATGTTCGACACCCAGGAAAACAATGTTTTAAATAACAGTTTTGGAAGTGATCTGAAAGAAAAGGTGTATAAGGTTGAAATTGATATACCTTCAACAATCCTTGAGGGAGACTTTTATATATCAGTGGAGTTGATAGGAAATGAATCAGGTGAGTGGTTTTTCTGGTTGCATTCCACTAGTAGCAATGTATTTGCTTTGAGTTGGAATGAGGATAATACTGCAGCCCAAGATCACGGCCTTATGCTCGAACTCTGGGGGCGGAAAGTTACCCAGTGGATTGGTGAAGCTCTTGACGGTAGTAAAAATCCTGATCCTAACTGGCATGCACCTGAAAACTGGAAGAATGGTGTGCCCAATGAATTTATGACTGCTATAATTCCTTCTGCTACAAGTGTTACCAATCAACCTGTCATCAGTTCCTATGAGGAATTCCTGGACAATCCAGCCAAAGCTTTTGATGTGCGACTGGAAGAGAACTCCCACCTCATTCTTAGTGATCATGCCAGGTTGGAAATATACGGCGGGCTTATTGCAGAGACCGGGGCTATCTTCGATGCTTTCAATATTCCATCCAACAGTACCAACAGCGAGGTGGTCTTTTACCAAGCCCAGGCTGAGATTCAAAGTCGGGTAGATGTATCCTTTGCCAATCTTTCATTTGCCAATACCGTGGAAGAAGTGGTCACCAATTATCCTTTGGTGGTTCACCGAAACTTTGATCTTTCCAAAGCTGTCTTGTCCTTTTTAGATGATAGTAACAAAAACGGTGGAAAGGATTATGTGCAGATAGAGAGCGGCGGTGCCATCACTTATACTGAGGGACGCGTAGTGGGGATGATACGGCACTTCATACAGGAAGATGCCACAGGAATGCCGGTTCAGTTGCCGGTAGGCACCATGGATAATAACCGCTGGGTAAGAGTGGAGTATGAAAGTGGCCCGGGACCGGCTAATCAGGGATACCTGGAAGCAAGGTTTATTCCCTTCTCCGGAACATATGATCCCTTTACTGATGTTGATGATTTTTACAGTAATGTGAATTTTAGCGGAGGTATTCCTGATGAAGACCTGGTTGTTAATACACTATCTGAACAAGGCATATGGCATATTGCTCCTATGGCAGGAGGAGATGGTGTGAAAAACGGAACAGTTTCACTGGCATTCTCTACATGTGGTATCCCATGGATTATTGCTCCACAGGATGTAAGAATGGTGGCCAGGAAGCCTGGTGAAACAGATTGGAAAATACTGGGAAATCATGTTTCTCCCGACGAAATTTTACCAGATGTTTATTGGATAAACCGGCAGGGAATACCAAGTCTGGGTGATAGCCAGAACCCAGGCTATCTCGCTCATACTTACTGGGCCATGGGCTCCAACCATGAAATCAACCCGTTGCCCATTGAGCTGGTTTCCTTTACTGCTACATGTGCTGAAGATGCGATTTTGGTGCAGTGGACTACAGCCACCGAAACCAACAACAGTCATTTTTTGCTTGAACGTGCTTACAGCGATGGCTCCTTTGAACTCATTGCACACATTGAAGGTGGCGGCAATACAAGCCAGCTTACAGAATACATGTACAACGATCAGCCTGCCAACGATGGAAGTGTTATTTACTACCGTCTTTCCCAATACGATTTCGACGGGCAGTACGAAGTTTTTGCGCCCATTGCCCTGGAATGCAGCAATGTCTTGTCCGAAGGGGGGGTAAATGTATTTCCCAACCCTGCCAGTTCTTATGTTACACTGGAAACCATCTCTCCGTTGCAAACGCAGGCCATCGCAGAGATCTATACCCTTAGTGGCGTTCTTGTGCTGCAACAACCTATGGAGGTTTTTCCTGGACTCAACACACAAAGTCTACGTATAGAGCATCTGCAGCAAGGCCTTTATCTGTTGAAGGTAACCGCCAGGGATGTAAATTTTGGCACCAGGAGGTTGTATGTGAGATAGCGAAAAAATGCTGTCCCGTTAAAAAAGAATGACGCTATGAGGATTAATTGTTTATTAAAAACCCTTAGGTTTTTGTTTTGCCAAAACAAGGTGGTTGCGCTGAAAGTACTGAAAAATAAGGGTGTGTAAAATATTTTATAAAAAGACTGTATTTTTTTTGCCAGATTGAAAAATGCATTTATCTTTGCAACGCTTTTGAAGAACACTACATCGCTCCTTGTAAAAAGCAAATTGGTC
>CAYVQC010000027.1:0-53473 GCA_964453995.1 uncultured Bacteroidales bacterium
ATCAAAATGGAAGGGATGAATTTAATCTTTTTGCGGACGAATGGGAGAAATATGCAAGAGAATCTTTGATGTGGGGAGATTATGAATTATATATATACTCTCATACTTTGCTAACAGAGGAGGAGATTTATACATTAATTTCTTCTTCTGAAGTAGGCAATCGATCAGTTTCTCCACCGGGGCATCCAAGACCTGATTGTGAGTGTCTATATGATATTTATTGTGCATTCGGTCTCCAGCTATGTGATAAAAAATCCGGGTGTACTACAACATATGGTGGTTGTGGAATAACCGGGAATTCAGACTGCACTGGGTATTGTAACTAATCATGCTCAAAATTAAGACAATGATTTCTAAGTCATCCTTTTATTTCTTTTCTTAAATTTGAAATCTATTATTTCTTGTTGCTAAGATTTAGTGGTGGTTATGCTACCACCACTAGATTTGCTTAAGAAAATGTGATTTATGAAACATCCCGGAAAAGCATTATTGATCTCCAGCATTAGCCTGGCACTATTTATTAATTTGCTGGCACTTTTCTTTGTTGATTTTGTATGGATCAGTATCCTTCTTTACGCTGTATTGATCTTCTGGGGCTATAGCAAGAATCTAACTGTTATCCGCAACATTGTTTTGATTAATTTACCGTTTCTCATTCTTCATTTAATGCCGCTTGCCCTTCATCATCATGTAGTTGCTCTATACCAATATAACCCGCCATATTTACTTTATAATTATGCTGCTTCAATGGTATATACCCAGGCATGCATTATTGCTTGTCTTATGATTCGGGCATTTGGTGTAACTGGTTTAATATATACGCTGGTCTTTGCCCTTGTAATTTATACCGGATTTGAGAGCTGGAGTATTCAGCTATTTTTGGCTGGAGCAACCTTTTTGTCTATGGCAACTTTTTTAGAAATCTTTCCTGATAAAACAATACAAAAAAGATTTCTGTTCTTTTTTCTTCCATTCTTTTATTTTTACATTTTAAGCCCATTGTGGGAGCCTTTATTTATGGGGGGTGAATTTGCCAATTGGAATATTAAGGTTCTGCCTGTTATGTTGGTAGTACCGATAGCTATCATATCTGGCCTGTTCCTGAAAGATCTTGCCCCAGCCAGAAAGTATATATCTCTTGTTGCAATGATTGTTTTGTTTGCATTTGCAGCAAGATTAAATATGACCTGGATTGCTTTTGTAAGCCAGGATAAAACCCAGAGAGAGTTGCTATCTCCTTTCGCATTAACCAATTATTACGGTGATACTATTCACATAGAAACCCTGAAAGGTGATCTGGTAGTTTTGAATCTTTGGTCAACTTCATGTGGTGTATGTATTGAGAAGTTTCCGGAAATTGAGAAACTTCATAATGCATTTTTGGATGATCCGGGTGTAAGTTTTTATTCAGTTAACATCCCTTTAAAAAGAGATACAAAGGAGTTTATTTATGGTCTTGCCAAAGATTTTGATACACCGCTTTTATTTGGCGACGATACATTACGCGAAAACCTTGGTATAAGAGGATATCCTACGATGGTAGTGATAAAAAACGGTGAGCAAAAGTACCACGGTATTGCTGTTTTTGATTCGTACAATTATTATAATCCCTACAAAATTATAAGTCGTTTATTGAACGAGTAATCTAATTAACTCATGTTTTTAGTTATGCCCGCCACTCACTTCTCCCACCACCTCAAAAACCCCGAATAAACAATAATAAAGAGGGTAACAAAAACACTCACCACTGCCGAAGGGAGTGCGATCATGGGTTCGCCCTGGAAGAAGGTAAAGGCTGCCACAGCAGAGAAGGCACTGCTTTTGGTGGTCATCATAAAGGTGCTGCTGATGATCATGGAACGATGGGCGCCACTTTTGGCCATGATGATATGATAGGCAAATCCAAGTAAGTACATAGCGATGATCAGTATCACCGACATGATCAGTACCACCCTGGGTTCAGTAAAGAATACACTTGCACTCATGCCCATGATGGGGGTTATCACCAGGAAAAAGCCCCACTTTATAACCGTTTCACGGTGTTTTTCTACGGTGGGTAGCAGTTTGGGATGGCGCAGAAAGCGGCTGATGATCAGCGGTACTATAATAAGCTTTACCATGATGTTGAAGATCCTCAGCGGGTCTATGAGTGTTTCGCCAAGGAAAATCAGCAGGATCAGTGGAGTAAGTGCCATGGCAATGAAATGGAGGCCGAAAACTCCGGTTACACTAAAATTGTTGTCGCCATTGAGCATGGTGGAAAACGGGATTACCGACGGGCCAGGTGGGGCAGCAGCTACCAGCACAAATCCGATGTAATATGGAAAGTATTCATGGGTAGGATCATGGGAAAAAAACAACCACGACAAGCCAATGAGCACAAGGCCAAAAAGAATAAAGTTTAAGAAGGTAGACCAGGCCAGGGGATAAAGGGCGTTTTTTACAGGGATCCAGCTCTTGAAACTGAACCCGGTGGTGGCAAAAACCATTACCAGGGCAAGCGTGTATACCGATATCTCTGCCAGCGGACGCGTGTGTTCACCCAGGATCAACCCCGTAACCAAAGCAAGGGTTAGCACAAAATCGCGGTGATTGATGATGGCAAAAAGTTTCTGCATCCGCAAAACAACTACAGGGTTATGGCAAGTCCGAGTTTTATAAGGAGGTTGTTATTAATAAATTCCTGCGACGCCCGTGATCTGAAATCGATGCCTAACTGCAGCTTTTGCCCTGCTTTTATGAGGTAACCGGTTTGCATCACCAACCTGGTTTCCAGATCCTGGGTATCTTCCTGGGTAGATATTATTGCTTCGCCCGACGTTAAGAGGAAAAATTCCCGGGGGTCAAGAACCTCTCCCTGCAAGGGGATTTCGGCAGAAAACCTGTATCTGAGCCTAACCCTTATGGGCCGGTCTTCACTAAAGGTTTGGTCCAGGCGCAGCCTGTTGCCCGGAGTGAAACCTGTAGCCCTTGAACGCCAGGTAAATTGCTGGATCAGCCTGTGGGAGTGGCTGCCCTCAGGATCGAGCCCCAGCTGGTACCCAGCAGCAATACGCTGAAAAGGATTGAGGCGCCTTGTAAGAAACAATTGAAAGTCGGTACCATCATAGGATTGGATCCAGTTTCCGTTTTCCTGCCCGGTAGCAGAATAAACTGACTCAACTTTTGTGTTGATCGTATAGGTTTCATTAATTTTAAAATTGAAGTTGATGTCAGGCGAAAATGCTGATTTGCCAATAAAATCATCGGCAAGAGTAATATAGGGGAGAAAGAAAGATGCAAATAGTATAACAACTTGTTTTTTCATGAACAGTTAATCTTTACACGGTGGGTTAAATTTGTTTCTGCAGGTATTAAAAGTCAAGGTTGAAATTATCAGGCAGGTAAATCTCACGGTGAAGTAACACTTTGCCTTCACTGTCAAAAATAACTTCCCAAAGCTTGTTTTCATCCGGTGTTTTTCCCTGTATCTCAAATTCATAGTTTATAACCACACCATCGTATTCGTCTTCGTCGATGTAATCTTCAAGATCATCTTCGGAGCCCAAAAGCTGTACCTGGATTTTCAGGATGCGATAAGATATGAAGTTTTCATTGAAATAACCTGTAATGGACTCCTTAGCAGTTTGGGCCACGTCTTCAAAGGGGATAATCCATTCGATATCAACTATCAAACCCTGGGTGTCAAACTTTACACTGTATTGTTTTTTTTGGAACCGGAATTTCGCTTCATAACTATCTCCTTCGTTAGATTCTTCAAAATACCATTTTACTCTTTTAAATCCCTCAAAGGCATCATTGATGAATTCGCGGGCCCGTTCGGGAACATTGTGACGTTTAACACGGGTTTCCCGTTCTATTTTCACCTGTGCCCCGGCAACAGTAACTGTAAAAAGCAAAAATGCCAGTGTGATGAGTTTCATGATAACAGTTTCGTTTACTTAACAATAGATTCCAATGAAAATATCTTTTTCCGTTTTTATAACATACTTTTGCAAGTTATTGTTTATGTTATCTGCAAACATTTGCAGCACATCCTAACGGTTTTCAAAATTAGATAAAAAGGAAATACCATGGAAGATACCGTTTTTTACTCACCGGTTGTAAGAGGAGATATTGTTGAGTTTTCTCCAGAGGAATCGTGGCACTGCGCAAAGGTATTGCGTCTGAAAGCGGGAGAGGTGATTGGCTATACCGATGGGGAGGGTCTGGCTGGTACTGCCAGTTTGCTTGAGGTGAGCCCGAAATTGGCTACCGCCCGTATTCTGGATCGCTCACAGCAAGCTCCACGTTCCTTTCGTCTTCATATGGCCGTTGCCCCTACTAAGAATATCGACCGCTTTGAGTGGTTTCTCGAAAAAGCCACAGAGATGGGCATTGAGGAGATCACTCCCATCATTTGTGCACAATCGGAACGCACCGTGGTCAAACCAGAAAGGTTGCATAAAATCCTGGTTGCAGCCATGAAACAATCCCGGCGGGCATGGCTTCCGGTGCTGCATGATGCAGTAAAGTTCAGGGATTTCATGAAAACCATTGACGGAGCTACCCCGGGGTATATAGCGCATTGCGCACCCGGACAGAAAATACCCTTGCGGGATGTTTATACGCCGGGTTCCGATGCCTTAATCCTTATTGGCCCTGAGGGTGATTTCAATGAAGAAGAGGTTCAGATGGCTATGGACAAAGGGATGCAGGCAATTTCGCTGGGTGAATACCGTTTACGTACCGAAACCGCCGCGCTGGTGGCATGCATGGGAGTGAATTTCATAAATAATGAGGTTTAAATCACCAAACCTGAACTTTTATTTGGCTGTGTTATTCTTTCAATGTCAGGAAGAAATTAAATATTGAGTATTTTTGTTAAGAATGATTTAGTCTTTTAAACTGCTTATTATGAAAAAAGAACGAGCTATAGCTGCAATAAAAGAATTACCTCAGAACTTCGAGCTTGAGGAACTTCTTGAGAAACTGATCTTTGTTGATAAGGTTGAAAAGGGATTACGGCAATTGGAAGAAGGCAAAACCATCGATCATGATAAGGTTAAGCAAAGTGTAAAAGAATGGTGAACATTGCCTGGACTGAATATGCAATAGATGATCTTAAGTCTATCCATACATATGTCAGCCTGGATTCAAAGGTTTATGCTGACAAACTGATTGATAGATTAGTATCCCGTGTAGAACAATTGAAATCATTCCCTGATCTGGGGCGAATAGTTCCTGAGTTTAACAAGGAAAGTTTAAGGGAATTGATTGAAGGTAGGTACCGTATAGTTTACAAACGTGAGGAAAGTTCGATTTCGATTGTCAGGATTCATAATGCAAATTCCTTGATTTTTTTACCCAAAATATAGACAGATGTTATGCTGAAAAAGAGTTTATTTCTTGCACTACTGATCTTATTAACAAGTTACTATATTTATCCCCAAAACTTCCAGATCGCAACCCTGCAATACCGCGGCGGCGGCGACTGGTATTCCAATCCTACAGCACTGCCCAATCTGGTGGAGTTTACCAATCGTGAAACCGGTACCACCATCAGCAGCAACATTGCTACGGTAGAGGTGGGTAGTCAAAACCTGTTTAATTATCCATTCGTATATATGACCGGCCATGGCAATGTTGTGTTTTCAGCCCAGGAAGCGCAAAACCTGCGCAACTACCTGCTGGGTGGAGGCTTTTTGCATGTAGACGACAATTATGGTCTGGATCCCTACTTCAGGCGCGAGATCGTGAAAGTTTTTCCCGAAAAGGAGCTGGTTGAACTGCCCTGGTCGCATCCTGTTTATCAACAGCAATTTTCCTTCCCCGAAGGCCCGCCCAAAATTCACGAACACGACGGCAAACCCCCGCAAGGGTTTGGTATGTTCCATGAAGGTCGCCTGATCCTCTATTATACCTACGAAGCTGACCTGGGCAACGGCTGGGAAGACCCCATAGTGCATGGCAACCCCGAAGAAGTGCGCCTGAAAGCCCTGCGCATGGGGGCCAATTTGCTGCAATATGTCTTTAACAGGGAGTGATCTGGCATTGATAACCTATGGATGTCAGGTGTAATTATAACAGGTAGTGCAAAGAACTTTGGCCATGAAGTTTTTACCAAAGTAAGTAAATCTCTTACCCTGTCTCATATTTTTTTCAGATATTTGCCCGGAGTATAAGGATCAGCAGAGAACTTAAACTTCCCCCTAATGGGAAATAGAGAATCAACTTCAGGTTAATATGTCCAAACGAACCCTTCTCGATAAATTCCTTGTTTGGCGCAGTCGCTATCTCGACGACAGGCATTTTATCCTGTTGCTGTGTTTTGTGATTGGCATTATTGCCGCAACTGCAGCAGTAATCCTTAAAACCAGTGTGCACTATGTGGAAGCCTGGGTGCGTAGCATCAGACCCTCCGAAAACTGGCTGATGCTCATTTTTCCCGTAATTGGGATCCTGATCACAGTGTACTATGTGCGCAATTTCGTGAAGGACAATATCGGGCATGGGGTTTCACGGATTTTGTATGCCATATCGCGCAATCAGGCCGTAATGAAGGTGCACAACATGTGGTCGTCGATGGTAGCCTGTACTATAACAGCAGGTTTTGGCGGATCAGTAGGAATGGAGGCTCCTATCGTAGCAACTGGTGCCGCCATCGGGAGCAATGTGGCCCGCAAGTCAAAACTGGGTTTTAAAAGAACAACGCTACTGTTGGGTTGTGGTGCCGCAGCAGCCATTGCTGCAATTTTTAAGGCTCCCATCGCCGGGTTGATTTTTGCCCTGGAAGTACTTATGCTCGATCTTACCATGTCTTCTATCATTCCGCTGCTGATTGCTGCTGTTACCGCCACTTTGTTTTCTTCGCTTTTCCTGGGCGAACAGGTAGAATTTTATTTCACCCTCAAAGACCCTTTTACTTTTGCCCACTTTCCCTTTTATATTTTGCTGGGAGTTGTGGCAGGGGCCGTTTCTCTTTATTTTACCTGGATGAATGCCAAGGTAGAAAAGAAAGTAAAAAAAATAGGTAAGCCCTACCGGCGCGCTATCATTGGTGCCAGCATTCTGGGGGTACTTATCTTCCTGTTTCCCCCTCTTTTTGGTGAAGGATATATTACCATGCGGGCAATGCTCTCGGGCCAGCCGGAGGAGCTGCTCAATGATTCCATTTGGGGCTTTTTTGTGGATGATACCGGATATCTCTTTGTTGGTTTTCTTATCCTGGTATTGTTGTTCAAAGCTATTGCCACGGCTCTTACCACCAGTTCGGGTGGTATTGGGGGAGTTTTTGGCCCAAGTCTTTTCATGGGCGGAATTACAGGTTTTGTTTTTGCGCGGCTGGTAAACTCGCTCAACTGGGTCAAGATATCAGAGTATAATTTTGCACTGGTGGGCATGGCAGGACTTATTGCCGGGGTAATCCATGCACCCCTTACGGCCATATTTCTGATCGCGGAAATTACCGGTGGATACGAATTGTTTGTACCCCTCATCATTACCTCTTCCATTGCCTTTCTAACCGTAAGGTATTTTGAACCCCATTCTCTATATACCAAAAAGCTTGCAGAAAAGGGGCACCTCATTACCCATCATAAGGATAAGGCAGTACTCACCCTGCTGAAAGTTGAAAGTGTTATAGAAACAAATCTTGTCGCTGTTGCCCCCGATCAAACATTGGGCGAGCTGGTGAAGGTAATTGCACGCTCCACAAGAAACATCTTTCCTGTTATTGACAGGGACAATAATTTCCTGGGCCTGGTACCCCTGGATGAAGTTCGCGAGATCATGTTTGACAGGGAAAAATATGACAAACTCAAGGTACGCGATTTCATGGTTATCCCACCCAAAAAAGTTGAGCTCAGCGATTCCATGGACCAGGTAATGAATAAATTTCGCGATACAGGACTGTGGAATCTACCTGTAGTGGAAGATAGACGATATGTGGGATTTGTTTCCCGCTCAAATGTTTTCGATGTCTACCGCAAAATGCTTATCGAATTCTCCGAAGAATAAGCAGGGTTTATACGCAACTCATCATACCATTATTTGTTTATTTTTGTATGGCTTGGTTATTGTCAGGTAATTATTTTGTTAGTAAAAAAACCTTTACCTATGGATGCAATGAAAAAATATTTTGCCGGTGCCTTTGTGCTTGTTCTCTCCCTGTTGCTGGTATCATGCGATGATGGAAAAGTAAATATCTTTACCGTGGAAGACGACATTCAGATGGGTCGTGAGATTACTGAAGAAATACTTGCCAACCCCGAAGAATATCCCATCCTTGATGAGGCCGAATACCCCGCCGCTTATCAGCACATCAGAAGAATAAGAGACAACGTGCTTGCCTCGGGTGACCAATCAGGTGAACTGAGGTTTAAAGATCAATTTGACTGGAATGTTTACATCATCGACCAGGAGGTACTCAACGCATTTGCCTTGCCCGGGGGCAATACCTTTTATTATACAGGTTTGATCAAATACCTGGAAGATGAAGCTTCTTTTGCAGGCGTTATGGCGCATGAATTTGCCCACTGCGACCGCCGACACAGTACCAACCGGATGACCAAAATCTATGGATACCAGGTGGTGCTTTCCATGATCCTTGGCAACGACCCTACTTTAGCAGCTCAAATTGCCGCCGATCTTGCACTGGGTCTCAGAGCCCTTGCTTTTAGTCGTGAAGATGAATATGAGGCCGATGAATACGCCGTTAAGTTTATGTATCCCAATGAACTGGATTCAAGAGGGGTGGCTTACTTCTTTGAACAAATGGAGCTGGAGGAGGGGTCCGACTGGATGATCTATTTCAGCACACACCCCCATCCTGACGACAGAATAGAGAAAATTTATGAACATCATCAGGCTTTGGGTGGAGAAGAAGGTGATTTGCACACTGAAAGATACCAGGATTTTAAGAACTCACTTCCCTAATGGCATTATTTTTGACAAACCCAAAAAAGTTTGTTTCCGATAAACCTGAATTGCTATTAAGAAAAGATCTCATTATTCACTAATCTACTTCACTATGAGAACAATTACTTTGTTTTTTGCATTGTTTGCCTTCAATGCCGCATTTGCACAAACCGTGGAAAATGCCAATGTGTACCCTTCCAACCTTGAAGAAAACATGTACTTCAATTCCTTCAACCCCTCCACCAACACCATTGAAGGGTTATACTTTTTGGTACTTTCTGATGGGGACAACTCAAGACACGTTACTCCTGCTTTTGAGGTGAGTATCTACCTTATGCCCGAAGGGTCTTCCAGCCGCGAGGATCTGATCATTGTTAAAAAGTACCCCCTGGATGGGATTTACCATATGGGGAGCCATGAGTTTAATAATGAATCTATTAATCTCAATGAAACCCCTGGTATCCAACCCGGAAACTACAGGGTTGGAATCTGGGTCAATTCTGATGAAGCTTTTGACGAAGACAGAAGTGACAATGCAACACTCTTCAGTACACCAATTCGCATCACTTCTGCCACTGCCGGAAGCAATGCCGATGAACCCGACGATACGTGGGATGACTGGGATGATGAAGAGTGGTAAAAATTTTGTGATCATAAACGATTTTTTCGAAGCCTGGCTCTTTTGCCAGGTTTTTTTTGTCTGGGGCATTTCTGAAGTAAAAAATATAAATCAGCCGCTCCGCCTGTTTTATTGAAAGATGGCAGTGTTATATCCATAAAATACTACTCTTTTTCTGCACCGGCCCAAAAAACCCTGCTGGGCCTTTGGCCATGATTAAAAAGAAATCCTTATTTTCGGGGCCTGAAAACATTTTACAACCCTCAAACCATTCGATATGATCAAAAATGCTCTTTTAGCCTTTTGGCTGATGGCCCTTGCTTTTGCCGGTTTAGCGCAGCAAAAGCAACCTCTTACCCACGATGTATACGATAAGTGGGAAAATATCTCAGGAACGAAAATCGCACCTGATGGTGAGTACATGATGTACGAACTTAATCCTCAAAGGCAGGATGGAAACCTTATTGTAAGATCGCTTGCTGACGATAACGAAATACGCGTCCCCCGCGGGAGTAAAGCTGCTTTCTCTCCCGGTGGTGGTTTTGCCGTGTTTCACATTGAGCCACCGCGCGATGTGGTAAGACAAGCAAAGGTAGAAAAGAAAAAACGCGAAGAGATGCCCAAAGATTCGCTGGGTATTCTTGTGTTTGACCAGGATGACATTATTACGTATGAAAATGTGAATTCTTACCAGCTTCCTGAAGAGCCTTCTCCATGGCTTGCTTTCACCATCGATCTGCAACGGGTAGTAGACAAAACAGGCAATGAGGATGAATCTGCACCAACCGATACCATTCCTCCTGCTGCGGGAAAGGAAGAAACAAAAGACAAGGAAGAAGAGCCCGAAACAGAGATCATAAAACAACTCATTATAAAGAATCCCACAGCACAACAGGCGCACGTTTTTGATAATGTAGAACACTTCCGGTTGGCAGAAAATGGAAAAGCAGTGATTTTTCTGCAGCAGCCATCTGAAAGCAAAGACGACACGCTGAAAATCAAAAAACTGTATTATTTCGACACATCCGCCCAGTCGTTGCATCTGCTCGATTCTGCTGCAGGAGACTACAAGCAGCTCAACCTGAGTAAAAATGGCGAGCTTTTCACCTGGCTTTTTTCTGCAGATACTACAGATGTAAAGGTGTATGATCTGTTTGTTCATCAGACAGGCCGTCGGGCCAAAACACAAAGCGTAACCCTGGCCACAGAAAATATGCCCGAAGGATTTGCCGTTAGCGAATACCGCAGGCCACAATTCTCTGACGACAACAGCAAGGTGTTTCTGGGTATAGCTCCCAAGCCTGAACAGGAACCTGAAGATACTTTGCTTGATGAGGAAAAGTACAGCCTGGATCTGTGGCACTGGCAGGATCCTTTTTTGCAAACCCAGCAGAAAGCCAATGCAAAATCTGAAAGAGAGAAAAACTATGAAGCCGTTTTGCATCTGCGCAAGGCAAAGTTTGTACCTCTGGCTGATGAACAAGTTCACAACATTAGCAAAGACCGCTATAGCAATGCTGAAAAGGTAATGGGTGTCTCAAACAAAGATTACCGGATAGAGAGCTCATGGCTGGGAGGTACACCCCGCGATATTTATGTGGTAGATGTGAATGACGGATCGAGAAAGAAAATTGTGGAAAGAGCAATGTCTTCTGCTACACTATCAGTATCGGGGAACTATATTGTGTATTACGATCCTGTTGAAGAAACATGGTACAGCTACTCCATGGATGACGATGCAACCGTAGATCTAACTGCCGGGTTGGATGTCGCATTTTATGATGAAGAGAATGATGTTCCAGGTTTTGCATGGCCTTATGGCATTGCCGGCTGGGGAAAAGATGATAAGTTTGTACTGATCTACGACAGGTATGATATCTGGAAAATAGATCCCCGTGGTAAAGAGCAAGCAGAAAATATCACCAACGGGTATGGCAGGGAAAATAAAATTCGGTTTCGTTATGAAAATCTTAACCCTGATGTATACCACATTGAAGAAGGCAAAATTTGGTTGAGTGCTTTCAGGGAAACGGATAAGAAGGATGGCTATTATACGCTTGATCTCAACAACGGTAAGCTGGAAAGGCTTACCCTGGAGGATGCCTCTTTTATGCAATTGCAGAAAGCGAAAAACAATGATGTGTTTCTGTGGCGCCGCGGCACCTTCAAAGAGTTTCCCGACATCTGGGTAAGCAATGGTCAACTGGACAATCCCAGCAAAATCTCTTCTGCCAATCCTTTTCAGTCTGATTATCTGTGGGGAACTGTGCAGTTGGTAGAATGGCAGGATTTTGCCAATGAAACGCTACAGGGACTGCTCTACCTTCCCGAAGATTTTGATCCTGAAAAGCAGTACCCGATGATCGTTTACTTTTATGAGCGTTCATCGCAGAGCCTGCACCGTCACTATGTACCATCCCCAAGCCGTTCTATCATCAATCCTTCGTATTGTACCAGCAACGGATATATTGTATTTGTTCCCGACATCACCTATCGTGAAGGGTTTCCCGGACAAAGTGCCTATAATGCCATTGTAAGCGGCACACAATCTATGCTGGAGCGCTATCCCTTCATCAATCGCGACAGGATGGCTTTGCAGGGGCAAAGCTGGGGTGGTTACCAGATTGGTTACCTGGTAACCAAAACCAACATGTTTAGGGCTGCCATGGCCGGTGCCCCTGTGAGCAACATGGTAAGTGCCTACGGAGGTATTCGTTGGGAGTCGGGCATGGTACGTCAGTTTCAGTATGAACAAACCCAGAGCCGTATTGGCGGTACCCTGTGGGAAAAACCTTTCCACTATATTGAAAATTCTCCCGTATTTTTTGTTCCCGATATAGAAACACCCCTGTTGATCATGCACAACGACGACGATGGTGCTGTGCCATGGTACCAGGGAATTGAACTCTTCGTTGCCATGAGAAGACTCTCAAAACCCGCATGGATGCTCGTGTACAACAAGGAAGCCCATAACCTGAGGCAATGGCCCGCTCGCATGGACCTTTCAGTGCGTATGTACCAGTTTTTCGATCATTATCTTAAGGATATGCCCGCACCACAGTGGATGAAAGAAGGGATTCCCTATATCGAAAAGAATAAAATGGATGGGTATGAACTGACAGAGTAAATGATCAACCCTTTTATCCCTCTTTGATTCCGGAATTTTTCGAGGCAAATACCGGGTTTTTTAAAAGAGGAGAGTAATACCAAAGCCTTTCTGTATGTAACCAGGGCGTAATAATACCGCCCTGGTTACGTTGTAAAATATCTTTTATATTTTTGCGCTCTTGTATTGACACAAAAATGATTATGACTAAAGCTTTGCTGCTTGTTTTGCTTTTCTCACTGGGATGGATGTCCAATATCTGCTCCCAAACACAATTACCGGCTGATACCTTGGAAAGTGATTCCGTCAGGAATGATGAAAAGGTAATTTTTACGCCCCAGGCTGCCTATGAGTATATCAATGATCTGCTTGAAAGAGAAAATCTGTGGCGAGCCACCCGTGGAGATACCTTAAAACACTCTCTTGTCAAGCTCGCCGGACATTATAAAGAACCCATAGACAGCGTAAAAAGAAATCTCAGGGCTTTTCCCTTCAATGAAATTGAGGTTGAATCAACCATTGTGATCGATAGTGATACGCTTCCTGTCAGATGGCTGAGCGATTGGCAGTTTATTATTGATACGGTACCTTTGCCACGAGATCCTTTTTTTACCCGGAAAACAATTTACATTACGGTAGCAGATACCTTGTTGCCTGATACCGCCCAGCCGATTCCATTGGTAGAGCGGGAAATCAATCAAACAATTGCCGATACCATTAGTGAAACCCTGATTGATACCCTGTTTTTGCAATCCAACAATATTCAGCTTTACCGGATTGAAGAAGGCGAAATAGAACCTCCCCCCATCCCTGATTTGCGCAACAGGGCTATCCGGTTTACCGATGACTCTCTCGGGTTGATTTCATCTGAGATGCGCCGCGTGATTGCAGGAGATGCTGAATCGCCGTTTTTTATTGTGCCGGGATATGAAATGCCTGATTCACTGGATGCCGCTGTTAATGCTCTTTTGGATTATACACAGCAACGCGATTCTGTGCTGTTATTTATCAATGACAATGGAGGCAGGCAAACACCCTTATGGCTTTCGGGGCGTAACGCAGATATGCACCGCTTCTGGGTAAAAAATCAGGCCCAGGACTCCATTTCTTTGTGGATCGGTAATCCGGCACGCAACGAATTATCTTTGGCTCTGGAAGATAATGTTCAACTGGCCAGAAGAGAAAAATTCGGAGCTGAAGATATTCCTATTGCCAACCGGCAGCCACAGGTTGCCCTGGTAAAACTTAATCCCTTGGATGAGATCCCTGTTTTCTGGATATACGGACTTGGTGCAGCCTATACCCTCAACCAAAGTTTCTTTTCCAACTGGGCAAGAGGGGGGGAAACCTCACTTTCCAGCAATCTTGATGTAAAGGCCACGGCCAATTATACAAACAAGGCAAAAAAATTGCGATGGAACAATGAAGGACGCCTGCGGTACGGAACCCTCTGGACCGAACAGCATGGTTTCAGAACCAGCAACGACAACCTTGAAATAAACTCACAGTTCAATACAGATCTTCGCGAAAAGCTCGATTTCTCTTCCACTTTCTATTTCAAGACACAGGTAGCCAAGGGATACAAAGATCAGCAGGACGACGAAGTTATATCGCGATTTCTCAATCCGGGAACTTTTACTCTTGGTGTTGGGGTTGAATATAAACCCTTTAAAGATACCCGGCTTAATTTTTCTCCTCTGTCTTACAGGAACACTTTTGTGTTGGACCAGAGAATAGATCCCACAGTGCATGGTATTGAGGAGGGCAAACGCAGCAAACAGGAAATGGGGGGGCAATTGGTGGCCAGCAATAAGCTCCAGATCATGGAGGGCTTTTTAATGACCAATTCTCTGAGGCTCTTTTCAAGCTACCTTGATAAGCCCCAAAATGTTGACGTTGACTGGGAATTGAATCTTGAGAAACAGATCAGCTGGTTGTTTAAGATCACCCTGAACCTGCATTTGATATACGATGATGACGTTCGTTTCCCGGTACTGGATGCTGAAGGTGAACCCATTATCCTGCCTGATGGAACCCCTGTGCGTGCTCCCCGAACACAGTTCAAGCAATTCCTGGGGCTAACCTTATCGTTTCAGCTGTAGCATTACTTAAACTGTTGCTGCACATTTCTTGCTTTATCATGAGCCCCCACAGCCCGGTAAAGCTGGTAAATCTTTAACAACGACACATAATCGTCCGGTCTTTTTTCATAGGCTTTATCCAGCCATTGCAATGCAGCGTCAAATGCTTCCTGCGATTCACGTCGTTTTTCAAGCACCTGCTGGTTGCTGGTTAACAACCGTGTTTTTTCTTCAATCTCCACCCCCAGATCGTGATAGCTTGTGGCAAGGTTGATATAGATCAATACACTATCAGGAGCTATCGCCGCTGCCATTTTATAAGCTTCTACCGCCGAAGCATAGTCACCTGATTTTTGATAAATAAGTCCCCGGGTATATGGAAAAATATAATTGGCGGGATTTTGCTCTTCTTCCTTCTCCAGGATGTTAATGCTTTCCTGGATCTTGCCCTGTTCGTAAAGCAAATCTGCCATGAGCAGAACAAGCTCCTGGTCGTTCTCCTTTTTTTTTATTCCTTCTTTCAATATCTGTTGGGCTTCATCAGTTTGTTCATTGGCAAGATAAAGAGAAGCCAAAAGATGAGAGGCATGGGCAGAATAACCTTCATTGTGCAAGGTTTGCAAATATTCTATGGCCTTTTCTGTATTTTGCGCTTTATAGGCTGCAATAGCTGCGTTATACATAAGATCATAGTCTTTGGGTGCTTCCAGCAGGCTACTGTTGATGATGGCCAGGGATGCTTCAAAAGCGCGTAGTGCTTCTTTATAACGCCCCTGGCGGTACTCCTTTTCTCCCAATGTTTTCAAATCATTGGAAAGCATTGCATATTTGGGGGTCAACTGGCGGTTGAGCCTCCCACCCTGGTCGAGCCGGCGTGCTATTTCATAGGAACTGTAAGCGAGAAAAAGCTGATCGGGATACAATTCAGAAAGCTTTTTGTCATTTTTCTTTACTCCTTCCTGGTAGGCAGTCTGGGCAAGTAATCCCCTGGCAAACCAGATCCTTGCCCACTGTGCGGATGACTCGTCATTGGCAATCATTTCCTCCACCACTTCTTTGGCTTCTGTATAGTCGCCGGTTTCAATAAGATGAAAAACTCCAATAAGATTACTTCTTTGCAGGGGCATAAATACAGAGCATCCTGATAATACGAGCAGAAGTATGATCCATTTTTTCATGGTCGGATAGTGATTAATGTTATTTTTTTCAGCCCGGGAACCAGGATTTGCTTTCCTGGTTATTCCAGAGGCATCCTTTTAATGCTGAAACCCCGGGGTTTATTGTACCCTGATTGTTTTTTTGCAAAGATAATGAGATTCGCCGGGTTGGATCTGGGGTTGCCAGGTCATTTAAATGTTCTTAAGGGTTTTGCGAAGTACCCAAATCTCGTCATTTTCCTTTTCTCGGATGCGGGCAAGCCAGTTTTTCCTCCCGGAGGTTTTTTGTGCAACCGGGGTTTCCCGTTTTACCAACAGATCAAAGCGTTGGTTGCAAGTGATCTCGTTTTCGATGGGGTGCTCCCGGGTAATCCCGGCAGCCTGGGCAAAATTGGAAAACAGGATCACCAGAACAGTTTCTGGCTGCAGTGTGGCATATCCCTGGCTGAAGAAGGACTCAAAAAAGCCCGGATCGTAATACATTGCTTTGTCGATAGTAGTATGGCTTTGTGCCGGCAACCACGGCGGATTGAATACTACCAGCCCGGGGTTCTCGTTTTCGAGGCCTTCAAAAAATGCCGCCTGGCGCAGTTGAACAGTATGCTTATTATAATGTCGGTGCAGGTCCTGGCTGAAACTGTTAAGTGCATTGGGATTGATGTCTGTGGCGATGATCTCACGCACATTATGTTTGAGCATGTAAAAACTCAAAACACCACAGCCCGTGCCCATATCCAAAGCCTTACCAAAGTTTCTGTTCTGTGACAACCACTGGTCAAAAAGCTCCAGGTGCCCGGTGCGGGTGGGAAAATATGTGCCATACCAGGGATGTACGTCATGACCGAGACCAGGAAAGCGGATCCCCTTTTCATACCACTGCCTGGCACCGTTCATGCCCAGGTAGTCGGTAAAGCGGATCAGGAATTCGTCCCGGTGTGGGTAAAACTCTTTCAGCCACGGGTTTTCCGGAGCTTTGTCAAGTGCAGGTAAATGTTTTTTTACCGGCATCCACAAATGGCTGGAAAGAGCATTGAGGTTTTCCCTCTGGCTGCGCGATGATGGATAGTCATTTGCCGGACATTGTTGCTGCACCTGCTTCTTTAACCATGCATAAAATGCCATTGCTGTACCCCAGGTTCCTTCCAGGCAAAGGTCCTCTCGCGATTGGAGCCGTTTCATCACCTGCCGGTTGTTGCTTGCTGCTATGATCTTTTCACGGCATTGCTCCAACGGACAAATCCCTGGATATTGGGGGGTGAAAGGTGTGGAGGATTGATCTGATGTTTTTTCGGGCATCTGAAGATGTCTTTATGTTTTGACAAATATAGTGTTTTGTTGTAGGTCGGAACCGGAAACTTGCGATAGCAATTTCCAGCTTCCGGTTTGTTCGTTCAAATCCTGAAGCTTCCAGTTGCTTTGCAAGCTGGAAGTTCCTGTGCCGGCAGGAACCGGAAACTTGCGATAGGAATTTCGGCTTACGGATTTTTTACTCCATTCTTCCATCCACTCTGAAGGGCAAACGGGCCATTTTTTCCACCTCTACCGAGGGGTAGCCAAACTCTTCCACCACCCTGCCTTCCAAGAGGTATACTCCTTGCCCGGTAAAGGGGTAGCTTTGGAGCGATTGTGGAAAATGCACCGTATCGAAGAATTCTCCCTTTTCATCCAGGAAGCAGCCAAAGTGCATCCACTCTTTTTTTACCGTGTGTACGTACTTGATGGTTACCAGGTCGCCTACCATGCGTACCTTATTGCCCAGCCGGTTCATGAGGCCTGCGGCAGTGGTATCGCCACGGTAAGGGGTTTTGAGCATGTCGAAAAAGCTGGATGAAACGGGGAAGCCCAGCAGCTCCATTTCGTCGTAGGCATCTTCCAGGGTGTTGTCGTGCAATGGGGGCAGGGTGAACTGTTTCTCCTCGCATGCAAAAATAGCCGGAGCAGTTTGCCGTTTAGGCTGTTTGGAAAGTAAAAAGTGAGCCTCCCACATGAGCTCTTTTTTGGTTTTGCCGCAAAAGCGGAAGGCCCCCGTACGGATGAGCAGCAGCACCTGTTCCAGGCCGGGAGCCAGGCGATGGATGAAGTCTTGCAGGTTGCGGTAGGGGCCGTGAAGCTCGCGCTCATGACACAGGGCTATGGCCATGCTGTTCTCCAGTCCTTTGATGTGCTGCCAGCCCAGGTAAATGTCGCGGCCATTGAGGCTGGTCTTGTATACACTGTGGTTGATGCAGGGAAGATGGATGGTGGCACCATGGCGGCGGGCTTCATTTACATATACGCGGGTGGCGTAAAACCCTCCGAAATTATTAATCACCGCAACATGAAACTCATCAGGATAGTATGTTTTCAGAAACAGGCTTTGGTAGCTCTCTACCGCATAGGAAGCTGAATGGGCCTTGCAAAAGGCATAACCCGAAAAGGATTCAATCTGTCGCCACACCTCCTGAGCCAGGGCAGGGGAGTGCCCTTTTTGCCGGCATCCCTCAAAAAATTTGTCGCGGATGCGTTGAAATTCTACCCGTGAACGAAACTTACCTGACATGGCACGACGCAGAATATCACTGTCGTCGAGCCCCAGCCCGGCAAAATGGTGGCTGATCTTGATCACGTCTTCCTGGTAAACCATCACCCCGAACGTTTCGCCCAGGTGTTCTTCGAAGGTAGGATGCAGGTACTGCACATGCTCCGGGTTGTGAAAACGCTTGATGTACTCCCGCATCATACCCGATTTTGCCACCCCGGGGCGTATAATGGAGCTGGCTGCCACCAGCCTGATGTATTCATTGCACTTGAGTTTTTTGAGCAAACCTCGCATGGCTGGTGATTCAATGTAAAAACAGCCGATGGCCTCGCCATTGTAAAGCCTTTGGTTGATCTCCGGATCTTTTTTAAACTGGTTTACCTGGTGTACATCAATCTTCTTTCCTTTATTCTGCAGCACGAGGTCGGCCCCTTCCTGTATGTGTGCAATACCACGCTGACTCAGAATGTCCAGTTTCTCAAAGCCAATGTCTTCCGCTACATACATGTCCCACTGGGTAGAAGGAAATCCTTTGGGAGGCAGATCAAGAGCAGTGTAATAGTAGATGGGCTTTTCCGATACCAGTACTCCGCCGGCATGTATGCTGCGATGGTTAGGGAAGTCGAGGATGCGTGCGCCGTACTCCAGGATTTTTTGCGCCACAGGATCGTTTTTGCCTGATGAGGGATCTTTCACCAGGGCGTCAATTTCGGCTTTGGGCAGGCCATAAACTTTTGCCATTTCGCGTATCACCGATCTGTCGCGAAAGGTGTTGATGGTGCCCAGTAGGGCTGTGTGATCGCGGCCATAGCGTTTGAAGATATAGTCTTGTATATGGTCGCGATCGGTCCAGCTGTAGTCGATGTCGAAATCGGGCGGACTGGTACGGCGGGGATTGATGAAACGTTCAAAATAAAGGTCCAGTTCAATGGGGTCGATATCTGTGATGCGCAGGCAGTAAGCCACAATGCTGTTGCCGCCGCTGCCCCTGCCCACATGGTACATACCGCGCAGCATGGAATAGCGGATGATATCCCAGGTGATGAGGAAGTAGGAGGAAAATCCCAGCCTGTCAATAACTTCCAGCTCTTTGAGTACGCGTTCACGGGCTTTTTTATTTTTTGATCCGTAGCGGTATTCCAACCCTTCAAAGGCCAGCTTTTGCAACAACAGGCGGTCGTCGTAGCGGCTTGAGGTGAATATCTGCTTGTTTTTAGGGCTTTTGAAATCAAAATCGAAGTTGCATTGCTTCAGGAGCTTGTTTGCATTGTGCAGCAGGGCAGGGCAATCGCGGTAATACTGCTGAAGGGCCTGCGGGCTTTGCAAATGATCGTTGGCAGAAGCCTGCATGGCAGGGGTGAGCTGGCTGAGCAAAATGTTGTGATCGATGGCGCGCAGGTGTGCGTGCAGGTCATGATCGCCTGCCCGAACCATACAGGCAGGAGCTTGTGCCACCAGCTTGTCGGGGTATTCGCGCAGCAGGGTGTAAATGGTGCGGTGGATGTCGGCAGGAGCAATACCCAAAAACTCATTTTCGCGCAGTGATTCTGCTGCCACTGCCAGTGGCGGATAGAGTACAAATACATGCTCGAAGGCAGGTGCCCTCCGGGGCAGAGGTTTTGAAGACAGATTGTGCTCGCTCAGGAATTGATTGATCTCGCGCAAACCCTCATGGCTGGAAGCAATACAGGTGTAGAGACGCTGGTCGTTGTGGCGGCAATCTACCCCCACAACCGGCTTAATTCCCTGCTTATGGCATGCTTTTACAAAGTCGAATACTGCTGTGGTGTTGTTGATGTCGGTGAGCACCAGGGTTTCTATGCCCAGTGTCGCAGCTTTTTCTGCTGCAGCTTCGGGGGAAATAGTGCCATACAAAAGGCTGTAATAGGTGTGAATGGTATGCACGTGAATGAATGTTTGATTGTGATGCGATCAAAAAGTGTGATTGTAATGTAATAAAAATAGGAGTAGGAAAAAAAGTTTGAAAGGAAATTTTGCATGAATTCGGCCATTGGCTAAAGACAAAACTTCCCTCATCTACTGCCGTTGGCTTCAGCCAATGGGCTTCGAATGGAAAGCAAAAAGGGGCCTTGGGTAGTGCATGTAAAAAAAGTGATCTGGCTTTTGACAGCACCATGGCAGGAAATATGAATGATGGACTAAAGTCCAGGGAGTTTCTAAGCCTCTTCAATCCGCAGTTGAAACTGCCGGCAATGAATAAGTGACCTACTGCTTTTGAAAATGTTAAAAACTGCAGGTAAGAGATAAATGAAAGGAGAAATAATCCAATAGTTCGGTCGTTTTTAAGTATATTTGTATTTGCTAAATGTCTTCATTATAAGGACATTAAGCATAAGATATTTAAAAAATTATGAATGAGTAAAATTATTATTTCCGATACCAGCTGTTTGATTGCACTCAGCAATATAAAAGAACTGCGGATTTTAAAAGATTTATTTAGAGAAATCATTATTACCCCGGAAGTATCTTCAGAGTTTGGAGAAGGACTGTCTGCCTGATTGGATAAAAGTAAAGGAGGTCAGCAAGGGGTAGTGCAAGATATTATGAGATTGCCAGGAAAACTGGTTGATAAATGATTCCAGGTACCAGATGATATAATTGACAGGCTTAACGATAAATAGGGTGAGAAATATTAATTCTGTAGAATCCACCTGTCAGTCTTCATTAGTGTTTTAACCAGAGAAAATACAGATTCACTGTTTTACATTATCCATGCAAAAATCCATCTACATCCCCACCCATGCCCGCGAAGGACTCTACGACATCACCCGTGAAGTAGAAAGAATTGTTGCCGGATCAGGAATTAAAGCCGGGTTGGTCAATGTGTATGTACGTGGAGCCACAGCGGGCATTATGATCCAGGAGAACTGGGATGAATCGGTCCAGACTGACGTGATCCACTTGTTGCGCAAACTCATTCCACAGGGTGTATGGCTGCACGATGAGCAGGACGGCAACGGCGATTCGCATCTCAAAGCCGGTATTGTTGGGCCACAGGAAACCATCCCTGTTGTGAATGGCAAAATGGCTCTTTCTACGTGGCAGAATATTTTTCTTTGTGAATTCGATGGGCCACGCGACAAAAGAGAGATTGTGGTAACTGTTATGCCTTTATCCGGGAAAGGCTGAATTGCTGCCTGCAATGGAGCTTCCCCGGAAAGCATTTTATGAACAACCAGGCAGTTTTGAAAAGAATTCCTCCCGCCCTGCAATTGTACGTATCTTTGCACCAGCATCAAGTAATCTTACCTTCATGAAGTTTCAAGACTATAACTTTATTCCGGCAATCAAAAAGAATCTGCAGGAACAGGGTTTTCGCAGACCCACCGACATTCAGTTCAAATCCATTCCCCCCATCCTCAGGGGCGAAGATGTGCTGGCCATTGCCCAAACAGGCACTGGAAAAACCGCAGCCTTCGCCATTCCCATCATACAGATTCTTGCCACCCGAAAAGTGATTGGTGAAGAATACGGTATCCGCTGCCTGGTGATGGTGCCTACCCATGAGCTGGCCATGCAAATTGCAGGAGTATTTGAGCAATTGATGAAAGGTACAGGAATGAAAGTGATGGGGCTCTTTGGAGGAGTAGAGCAAGATCCCCAGATAAAAAAGCTACAGAAGGGAATACAGGTCCTGGTGGCTACACCTGGTCGCATGTTCGACCTGGTAAGCCAGGGGTACCTTTCCCTGAAAAGGGTGGAAATGCTTGTGCTCGATGAAGCCGACCATATGCTCGAACTGGGTTTTATCGAGGATATGCGCCAGCTGATCAGGCGCTTGCCAACACGCAGGCAAACACTGTTCTTTTCGGCTACCATCAATGAAGCCATAAAAAAGCTTGCCTACGAACTGGTGCGCAATGCCGTGCGTATCCAGATATCTCCCAAAGACCCGGTGGCCAAAAATATTGACCACGCCGTGGCATTTGTCGATATGGATGATAAGCGGTTTTTCCTCGAACGCTTCATCCGCCAAAATCCCGACAGCAAGATACTGGTATTTGTGCGCACCAGGGTGAGGGCCGAAAGGGTTGCCAGGGCGCTGGAAAGGGTAAATATTGACAGCCAGACCATTCATGGCGACAAGTTGCAGGATGAGCGGTCGCAGGTGATGAAGAATTTCAGGGAGGGGAAAAATAAAATCCTGATCGCTACCGATGTGAGCGCACGGGGTATTGATATTCCCAGTGTGGAGTTTGTGATCAATTACGACCTGCCTGAACAGACTGAAAACTACGTGCACCGTGTGGGTCGCACCGGTAGGGGAACACAACGTGGCATTGCTGTTTCTTTCTGCAGCAGCCAGGAAGAAGAACTCCTTGCCGAAATTGAAACCTATCTCGACAAGCCCATTGTGAAAATGGAGATTAGCCCTGAGGAATATGAAGCTACGCTGGATTTCTCCGATGCCGCCCTCTATGATTGGAAAACGCTGATCAAAGAGAATGAGCAAAATATGGAAAATGTAAAAAAGAAGCCGTTTAAGAAAAAATCAGGCGGAAAAAAATAACACTCAACACACTCACCATGAAAAAGGATAAGCTCGTGATCATTGGTGGCGATGCAGCCGGAATGGGGGCAGCATCCAGGATAAGACGTGAACAGCCCCACAGGGAGATTGTAGTATTTGAACGTGGCATTCATACCTCCTATGCCGCCTGCGGAATACCCTACTATGTTGCAGGCATGGTTTCCTCGTGGGAAAACCTGGTGGTCAGGTTTCCGCATGTTTTCAGGAAGAAGCAAAACATTGATGTGCGCATTGCACACGAAGTCATGGCCATCGACACCGAAACAAAGATTGTGAAGGTGAAAAATCTCGAATCAGATGAGATCTTTACCGAATCCTGGGATCAGCTGTTGATCGGCACAGGGGCTTTGCCTGTTATCCCCCGGCTGGAAGGTGCTGATGCTGAAGGGGTATTTGCCTTATCTACCCTTCAGTCAGGAATTGATGTGCTTACCTGGATGGAAAACAACCCTGTGAGAAAAGCAGTTGTGGCTGGTGCCGGCTATGTAGGTGTTGAAATGGCCGAAGCACTTATGGAAAGAGGTATTGAGACTACCCTCATTGATAAGGCGCCCCAGGTAATGCTGACCATGGATGCAGATATGGCGGACCGTATTGAAGAATACATGAAAAATCAGGGCTTGAATGTTCTGCTTTCGCAGGAGCTTCTAAGGATAGAAAAAAGTGCCGATGGCAAGGTTAGCGGGATTGTAACCTCCGGGTACCAGTTGGATGCTGATCTTGTGATCATGGGGCTTGGTGTAAAGCCCAATTCCATGCTGGCCAAAGATGCCGGTATCGAAACCGGTCATCAAGATGCCATCCTGGTAAACCAAAAGCTGGAAACCTCTATCCCTCAGGTATGGGCAGCCGGCGACTGCGCCACCTCATGGCACATCCTCAAAAACAGGCAGGTGTTCAACCCTCTCGGTACTGTGGCCAATAAACATTCGCTGGTCGCTGGTATTAATATAAGCGGGGGTGATGCCGTTTTCCCCGGTGTGCTGGGAACAGCAATAATCCGGTTCAAAGAACTGGAAATTGCCCGCAGCGGCCTGTCAGAAAAAGAAGCACAAGAAGAAGGAATTCCAGTAGTCGCTAACACCATTGAAAGCACAGCTTTGTCTTCCTACTTTCCGGGCTCTGAAGAGATTGCCGTAAAACTGATTGCCGAAAAGGGTAGCCTGCGTATTATTGGTGGTCAAATAGTGGGTAAAAAAGCTTCGGGCAAAAGAATTGATACCATCGCCATGGCCATAATGACTGGTATGACTGCCCCCCAACTGGTAAATACCGATCTGTCCTACGCTCCACCCTTTTCACCGGTATGGGACCCGGTTCAAACCGCCGCAAGAACTTTGCTGTGAGCTGTCTGCCTGGTTCTTCTATCCCCTCGTTGTAAGCATTTTATAATTCCGTCTCCCGATGGTTGCAAACGCTGCTCAGGCAAGGTTGTAAACATATCTCCATGGTGCCTGTTGTTATTTATACCTGTTTATCAAATCACTCAAAAAAATAATTATGGAAAAGTTAGATCTGAAAACCAGGATTGAACATGCCATCCAAAACTGGACAAGGGAAATAGAAGAGTTTGAAAAGTCATCTGGTTCCTTGCCAAAGACCAAGGGAAAACCCGATCCCAGACGGAAAGAACTGGAAGAAAAAATTGCTAAAGCCAAATCAAAATCGGCTGAGATTGATGCAACACCTGCCGATCAATGGGAGAAACTTAAGGATGGATTCTCACAGGCTATGAATGACCTTTTCAAATAGGTTTTTACAGGTTGTTATTTCCATTCTTGTTTTGTCGGAAGGAAATAATTCAGGAGTTTTGGGTATTTTCCGGTTAAAGGTTTGTTTACGCCCGGGTTGACTGGTTATACAAATCTTAGTGCGAAGATAAGTGCTGCCAGCAATAGCAGCAAGCCCACAAGGTCACCGGTTCTTCGAATAGCCTTGAAGAATAGCCTCCCGTGTCGTTTGAGTTTCCTTTTTATTTGCTTTGCCATTTGGAAAAAAGTGTTGATTTGGTTTTAAATGATTTCAAATCTTTCTGAATATACCCACCGCCAATCGATCCCCAATCCGCGCAGCCCCAGTTCTGTTGCATCCATCATGGGTTCAGGGCCACAAATGTAAAATGCAAAAGCGGAAGGATTGGAGGGAAGATGCCGCCTGAGCAGGTCTTTGGTTATTATTCCCTTTTCACCGGTCCAGTTTTCGGGCGGATCTTCCAGCACATAAACCAGTTTAAGGTTAACCTTTTGAGAAAGTATCTCCAGTTCCTCCCTGAAGGTTACTCCCTCCCAGTTCGGATTAGCATAAATCAACACTGCTGTGCGGTTGTCTTTCTCCTTTTCCATGTTACGCAGTATACTCATGGCAGGAGTTATTCCTATTCCACCCATTACCAGGAACAGATTTTTCCCCTTTACCGGGGTGAAGGAGCCAAAAGGTCCTTCCAGAAAAGCCCTTGTGCCGGGTTGAATGTCTTTCCAGGTGGAAGTGAAATCACCTGAAGCTTTGGCGGTCATTTGCAAGGGTATCTCATTGCTGGCAGAAGCAATGGAAAAGGGATGCTGCTGCATGGAGAAAGGAGTGTTTCCTATGGTGATCCAGGCAAACTGGCCACTTTGATATTTCATGCCAGGATGCCCCACCGGTTTCAGATGCAGCGTCCAACAATCATCACGTTCGGGTGTTATCGCGGTTATTTCCCATGGTTTTCTATACATCAGCCATGGACGAAAGATCCGGGTATGTATCACCAGCCAGCCAAACCCTGCAAACAAAAGGGCGAGCAATACCTGTTGCCACAATGCATTCAGATAATGAGCCACCTGGATGCTATGCACCACCCCCACGAAAATCACTCCAAGAGACAGTACACCATGCAGTAAACGCCACTTTTCGTAATTCAAACCAAACTGCAATCGCCAGAGACTTGAGGCGAGCAACAATAGCAGGGCAATGGTTACAAAGATCAATGCCAGGCTGCGAGGCAAATTCTCTGCAGGGTTGAAATACCGCAGGAAATCAGGATCGTAGATGATGATCAATGCCGGATGCAACAAAATGAATAATACTGCAATGATCCCCATTTCCCGGTGAAATTGAAGGATATTATCCATGCCGTAAGCAGGCGCTACCCAGCGAATACGCCCTGAAAAAAGAAATTGAAGGCCCAGGATCCCAAGCCCGATGAAACCCAGGGCAACACCAAGTTCCATAACAAAGCCACGGTGATGGGGCATGACTCCGGCCAGGGCAATTAGCAAGGGGATCAGGGCAAGTAAAAGATAGATGATGAGCCATTTACAGGCACGTTGCAAGGTGTATTTCATAAGGATTGATTTTTAGAGCCTGATATTCAATGGGTACTGTCAGTGCAAATGTATGATTATAATTTTTTTTATCCGGTTTTCTCAGGTTAGTTTTCGGAGTATTTTATATGTTTACTGCTCTCTGCTGCAATATTTAACATTATATGAAAGGTGTAATCCGTATTTTTGCTGGTTTTGCATTGCAAAACAGTTTGGAAAAAAAGTGATCATTTCTCAAAAAACCAAAACCCATGTGTGGAATTGTATGTGTATTTCAAGTAAAAACGCCGGTAGAACCGCTCCGGCAGCAGGTATTGGAAATGTCGAAAAAGGTAAGACACCGCGGCCCGGACTGGAGCGGCATCTTCAGCAGCGATAAAGCCATTCTGGCCCACGAGCGCCTGTCTATCGTAGATCCTGCCTCAGGAGGACAGCCCCTGAAAAGTGCTGATGGGAAACTCATCCTTTCGGTAAATGGCGAAATTTATAATCACCGCGACATAAGGAAACGTATTGGGGATAGTTATACCTTTCTTACCCAGTCTGATTGCGAGGTAATACTGGCGCTTTACCGGGAGAAGGGAACAGAATTCCTTGATGATATCAATGGTATTTTCGCTTTTGCACTGTACGACAGCGACAATGACTCTTTTCTCATCGCCCGCGATCATATTGGCATCATTCCTTTGTATATGGGCTGGGATGCCTTTGGCCAGTTTTATGTCAGCTCCGAATTAAAAGCCCTGGAAGGGCAATGTGTCAGGATCAGTGAATTCCCTCCCGGGCATTTCTTTACTGAAAAGCTTGAAGAGCCACAACGATGGTATCAGCGCGACTGGATGGACTATGGCAATGTAAAAGATAATACCACCAGCATTGCTGATCTGAAGAAGGCGCTTGAGAATGCAGTGCACCGTCAACTGATGTCTGATGTTCCTTATGGAGTGTTGCTTTCCGGTGGGTTGGATTCTTCCATCATTTCTGCTATTGCGGCCCGCTATGCGGCTCACCGTATCGAAAGCAACGATTCGCAGGCTGCATGGTGGCCCCGGCTGCACTCTTTTGTGATTGGGCTGGAAGGCTCGCCGGATCTGGAAGCTGCCCGTAAGGTAGCTGAGCATATCGGGTCGGTGCACCACGAGGTTAAATACACCATCCAGGAGGGAATGGATGCTATACGCGATGTGATCTATCACCTGGAAACTTACGATGTTACCACGGTAAGAGCTTCTACCCCCATGTACCTGCTGGGCAGGGTCATTAAGTCTATGGGGGTGAAAATGGTCTTAACAGGGGAAGGGGCTGATGAGATCTTTGGCGGTTACCTCTATTTCCACAAGGCTCCTGACGCAAAAGAATTCCACAATGAAACCCTGAGAAAAGTAAGTAAACTCCATCTCTATGATTGCCTCAGGGCCAATAAGTCATTGGCTGCATGGGGTGTGGAAGGGCGTGTACCCTTCCTCGACAAGGAATTTGTGGATGTGGCTATGCGCCTCAACCCCAGGGATAAAATGTCGTTGAATGGCAGAATGGAAAAATGGGTGGTGCGCAAAGCCTTCGAGGAGTATCTCCCCCATAGCGTTGCCTGGAGACAAAAGGAACAGTTCTCTGATGGCGTGGGTTACAATTGGATTGACACACTGAAAATGGTGGCCGGCGAACGGGTGAGCGATCAGCAAATGGAAAATGCTGCATTCCGCTTCCCGGTGAATACACCCATGACAAAGGAGGAGTATATGTACCGTGAAATTTTCAGCCAACATTTTCCTTCCAATGAAGCTGCAGCCTGTGTACCATCAGTTCCTTCCATAGCCTGCAGCACGGCCGAAGCTCTGGCATGGGACAACAGTTTCAGAAACAATGCCGATCCTTCGGGAAGGGCAGTGGCAGATGTGCATGGTAAGAAATGATAATTCTATCCCATCTGCCTCACGGGGTTGATAAAAAACTCTCTTTTTCTTTCAGGTTTGCTTTTGGGTATCAGATAAGGAGGTCAATGATCTCAAGCAGATCCTTGTTTACCGTTTTGTGCAGTTTCACGGTTTTGTTCAGCGGAACATGGGTAATGTCGTTGTCGGCGATACCCACCATAATGCTTCGCTGGTCATTGAGCAGTGCATCAACGGCAGCTACTCCCAGCCGGCTGGCAGTAACCCGGTCATAAGCAGAGGGGCTGCCTCCCCGTTGCACGTGCCCGAGAATGGAAACCCGTACATCCATCTCCGGAAATTCCTTTTCAATTTCTTTGGCGATCTCGAAAGTGTTTCCCTCTCTTTTGCCCTCTGCAACCATTATGATGCTCGATTTTTTCTTTTTGCCCCTGGTGCTCAAAAACTCTTTGAGCTTTTTTATCTGTCCGTCCAGTTCAGGAATCAGGATGGCTTCAGCGCCGCAGGCAATACCGCTTCGCAGGGCTATAAACCCAGCTTCGCGCCCCATCACCTCAATAAAAAATACGCGGTTGTGCGAAGTTGCTGTATCTCTGATCTTGTCTACTGCATCTACCACATTGTTCAGGGCAGTGTCGTAGCCTATGGTATAATCTGTTCCGAAAAGGTCGTTGTCGATGGTGCCGGGAATGCCAATCACCGGAAAATCATGCTCCCTTGAAAGCAAACTGGCTCCGGCAAACGAACCATCACCGCCAATTACAATCAGGCCATCAATATTGTTGTTCTTCAGGTTTTCAAATGCTTTTGCCCTCCCCTCCGGCTCGCGGAACTCAGGAGATCTTGCCGTACCCAGTATAGTGCCCCCAGTTTGTATGATCTTGCTTACGTCAGAAGACTCAAGCTTTATGAAATCGTTACTGATCAATCCTTTATAACCCCGCAATACTCCAACTACTTCCAGATTGTGGGCAATACCGGTCCTTACAACCGCTCTGATGGCGGCATTCATGCCTGGTGCATCTCCACCGGAAGTTAAAACAGCAATCTTTTTGAATTTTTCCATTTTTTCCATTTTTTCTGATTCTTTTTTAAAAGACTGCAAAGTTATTTTGTTTATGCAATTGATGCATATTTTATTTTTTCTCTTATCAGCAGGGGAAGTGTGATGCATTGCGACCTCGCCACCAGGTCAAATTTCCTTGCAATAGAAGGAATTAGCTGAATGCCAGGAGGGATAGGGGAATGAATACGCCCGCACAAATCCGGTATTAAAAAGATAGTTTGATAATATAACTGATCATGACAAATGCCAGTACTAACGACGCAAATGTATGCAGGAACAATACATTGACCCATTTCCGATTGACCAGGTGAAGCAGAAACATTGTTGTAAGGACCAACACGGGTAGCAAAGGTGGGTACATTTTGAAGCTTTCAAAGAATTCTCCCTGCAACAATAGGTCAAGTGCCCGTTGAGAACCACAGGCAGGGCAATCAATGCCAAATATTGATTTGTAACCGCAGGGTAAATGAAATTTTTCAAGCATTTGATCTGATGGGCTAAAAAGACTGTAACAGGATCATGGTGAACCTTATCTTTTTGCTGTATATACAGGCAAGATTTTCAGCCAGGAATCCTGTTACAGAATGAAAAAGATAATCATCAATAATTATTTAACAAATGGAGGAATGAAAAGCCGGCACCACCCAGGATGGCGACAATAACCAACCAATACAATAAATACAGACCAGCGAGAACTGTTCCAATGATTGACATGATCCAACCCGCGTTCAGCTGTCCATAACCTTCATACGCTAAAGGGTTTTCCTTGTATAGTTTTCGTCCTTTGGCAGATAATGTCAGCCCTACAATACCAAGGACCAGGCCAACAAAAAAGCAGCTGAAAACAATTGAGCATATGCCCAATACCAGTACTGCCGTTGCATTCGGTAGCATTTGTCTATTTTCCATTCTTATAAATGTTTTGGTCTTTCCTACTCTTATGGCTTTTCGGATTTCTCCCCGTTTTTAAGGTGGTATGCCGGCTCCACATTTTTTTATTCAATGCGTGTTCGTAATTACTTAAGGCGATTTTTCAAGGTATTTTACTAAGCAATGCAAAATAGCATAAAAAAATCGGATTTGTGAAATTATTTTGGTTTTATTTATGTGATTTTGTAAATCGTGCTCCGCCGATCCCTGAACTCTTATGAATCCAGCACTCTTTGCGATTATACGGTGTAAACTTCCAGTCAAACCAATTGTTATGTTATTGATGTTGTTTACCAGATTAGGGCTATAGCCGGGGATTTTGTAACTTCGTAGTAAATTCAATTTTGGTAATGATAAATTGAATGCTTTCTATGTTAGAATATGATTTTTTGGGTTTGAATCCGGCTATGATTCAAATTGGCAGTTTGTAAAAGGACCTTTCTCCAACGATTGCAATTGATTGGTCCGATGTGACGGTGTACCGCGATTGAGTGGAAATTAATAAACCCAAAACATATTTCTCAATGAACTTTTTGAGCAGTTTATGCTTTAATGAATGTTTTTAAAATCTATTATTAAATCTGATTTAATATGAGTAAAAAAGAGTATTACGAAATTGAAAACAAGGAGTGGCTGGAGTCGCTGGAATATCTAATTCAGAATGAAGAGCCGGAGCGTGTTCGCGAGATCCTTGCATTACTGCAAAACAAAGCACACAAGGAAGGGATCGTATTTCGATGCCCGGGAAATACACCTTATATCAACAGTATTTCTCCCCGCAAAGAAGTACCCTTTCCCGGCAGTCGCGAAATAGAAAGACGCATCAAGAGTCTTATCCGCTGGAATGCAATGGCTATGGTGGTAAGAGCCAACCTTGAATCTGAGGGAATAGGAGGTCACATATCTACTTTTGCTTCTTCTGCCACCCTTTTGGAAGTGGGATTTAATCATTTTTTCCGGGGGGGAGACAAAGACGAACCCGCTGATATCATTTACTTTCAGGGACATGCTTCTCCCGGAATCTATGCAAGGTCATTCCTGGAAGGACGATTGTCAGAAACCGATCTTCACAACTTTCGCCAGGAACTTCGAAAAGAAGGGGGATTATCTTCATATCCTCACCCCAGGCTGATGCCCGATTACTGGAGGTTTCCTACCGTTTCTATGGGCCTGGGGCCCCTGATGGCCATTTACCAGGCCAGGTTCAACAAGTATCTGGAAGACAGGGGGCTTAAAGAAAAAACAAACCAGAAAATATGGGCCTTTATGGGCGATGGCGAAATGGATGAACCCGAATCAATGGGTGCTCTCACTGTGGCATCGCGCGAAAACCTGGATAACCTTATTTTCGTCGTAAATTGCAATCTTCAGCGACTTGATGGCCCTGTCAGGGGTACCGGTAAAATCATCCAGGAGCTGGAAGCGGCCTTTAAAGGAGCACGGTGGAAAGTGTTCAAAGTTATTTGGGGTAGCGATTGGGATTCTCTCATAGCCAAAGATGACAGTGGCGAACTGCTTAAGGCCATGGAAGAAACCCCCGATGGCCAGTTTCAGAAATATGTGGTTTCTTCCGGCGATTATATCCGCAAGGACTTCTTTGGCAGAAGTGAAAAACTGCTGAAAATGGTTGAGGACTATTCCGATGAACAGATTGCAAAACTAACCCGTGGAGGACATGACCCCCGCAAAGTATACAATGCCTACCAGCAGGCCGTAAATTACAATAAAGGACCTGTTGTTATCCTTGCCCAAACTATTAAAGGCTACGGCCTTGGCGAAGCCGGTGAAGGTAGAAATATTACTCACCAGCAGAAAAAACTCAATGAACAGGAATTGTTGCACTTTCGCAGCCGCTTTGGTATTCCCCTTTCCGATGAAGAGGCCAAAAAAGCGCCCTTCTTCCGCCCGGCAGAGGATAGCGAAGAGATGCAATACCTTAGAAAACGCAGGGAAGAGTTGGGTGGATATCTGCCCAAAAGAGTTGCCGATGCACCGCCCATTACACTCCCCGACGATAAAGTGTATAAAGAACTCCTTGAAGGATCAGGCGAAAGGGAGTTGGCTACTACCATGAGCATGGTAAATCTCATGGCCAAAATGATGGCAGACAAAAAAATGGGCAAACTCATCGTTCCTATTGTGCCCGATGAGTCACGTACCTTTGGTATGGATGCATTGTTCCGCAAATTTGGTATCTACTCTCACGTAGGACAGAATTATGAGCCTGTAGATAAAGATTCACTGCTCTATTATAAGGAAGCTACCGATGGCGCTATATTGGAAGAAGGTATTACCGAAGCCGGATGTATGTCATCCTTCATTGCGGCAGGTACTTCCTATTCAACCCATGGTGTAAACATGATCCCCATGTTTATTTATTACTCCATGTTCGGTTTTCAGCGCATTGGCGACCTGGTATGGGCTGCTGCCGATATGAGAACCCGTGGATTCCTGCTGGGAGGAACCTCCGGACGTACCACCCTGGCAGGCGAAGGTTTGCAACACCAGGACGGTCATTCCCATATGCTGGCAATGACAGTACCCTCGGTAAAGGCTTATGACCCCGCTTTTGCCTACGAGCTGGCCATTATTGTCAAAGATGGAATGAAGCGAATGTTCGTTGACCAGGAAGACCTGATGTACTACATCACCATTCTCAATGAAAAGTATAAAATGCCACCCATGCCCGAAGGGGTAGAAGAAGGTATTCTGAATGGGATGTATAAATTCCGCAAATCGGAAAAGAAAAAGGGTGAAAAGTTGCATCTGTTTGGAAGCGGTTCTATTCTCAATGAAGCTTTGCGTGCTGCTGATATGCTCGAGAAAGACTACGATGTAAAAGTTGATGTGTGGAGTGTAACAAGCTATAAAGAGCTGTATGAGGATGCCCGTGAAACCGAACGCTGGAATATGCTCAATCCCGAAAAAACGCCGCGTGTATCTTATATTCAGCGCTGCCTGGAAGGAGACGAAGGATTGTGCCTGGCAGCCCATGATTACATGAAAGCTATTCCACTGATGGTGGCCAAGTGGTTCCCCGGGGTGCTTACCGTGTTGGGTACCGATGGTTACGGAAGAAGCGACAATCGCCGGGCCCTCAGGGATTATTTCGAGGTGGATGACCGACATATAGCTTATGGCGCGCTTCACAGCCTCTTCGTCCAGGGAAAACTCGACAAAAAAGTCCTGTTGAAGGCGAAGAAAGACTTTACAATTGATAGTGAAAAACCTAATCCTACAGCGATTTAAAATAAACCCGATATGATCAAAGAAATAAAATTACCCGAAATCGCCGATAACGTAACTACCGCAGTGGTCCTTGAAGTACTCGTTTCTCCCGGAGATAGTGTAGGGGTGGATGATGTGCTGGCCGAAATGGAAAGCGATAAGGCAAGCTTCGAGCTTCCTACGGATGTGGAAGGAGTAGTGAAGGAAGTGAAGATAAGCGAAGGTGATGAAGTAAAGGTGGGCCAGGTAATGTTTACCATCGATACCGAATCCACCGGTGAAGAGAAGAAAGAAGAGAAGGAGTCAGGAGAGGAAAAGGATGAAAAACCATCTCCTGAGCAGAAGGAAGAGAAAGAAAAGGAGCCGGAAGAACCAGAAGAGGAAGATACATCAGGCGAAAAGGAAAAGAAAGAAGAAGATGAAAAAGAAAAGCAAAAGGATGAAAAGAAGGAAGAAAAATCCCGTCCTGCTGCAGAAGAGCCTGTCTCCGGAAAACCAGCCACCCATGTGGCCGCATCGCCCGCTGTGCGCCGGCTCGCCCGTGAAATTGGCATTGACATTACCCGTGTGAAAGGCACCGGTGCCCACCAACGCATTTCTGAGGCTGATGTGAAAGCATTTGCCAAAGAGGCGATCCAGGCTAAACCCGCTGCTGGTGCTGCCATTGCCGATGACTTTGAATTGCCCGACTTCTCCAAATTTGGCCCGGTACACACGGAAAAGATGGACACCATTCGCAAGATCACTGCCAAAAGTATGGCCGGTTCATGGCAGTCTATCCCCCACGTGTTCCAGTTCGATAAGGCTGATGTTACTGAACTGGAGAAATTCAGGAAAGAATACTCCAGACACATTGAGAAAAAGGGAGCGAAACTTACTGTTACAGCTATTCTGCTCAAACTCTCTGCGGTAGCCCTGAAAACCTTCCCCAAATTCAACGCCAGTGTCGATATGCGCACTGAAGAGATCATCTACAAAGACTATATTCATATTGGTGTTGCTGTTGATACAGAAAGAGGATTGATAGTACCCGTTATTCGGGACGTAGATAAGAAATCCATCACCGATCTTTCTCTCGAGCTCAACGATATTGCAGAAAGAGCCCGCAACAAGAAGATCAAACCCGACGAATTGCAGGGAGCTAACTTTACCATTTCCAACCTGGGAGGCATTGGCGGAACCAATTTTACCCCCATTATCAACAGGCCCACAGTGGCTATCCTGGGAGTTTCCCGTTCGCAGATGGAGCCCGTTTGGATGGATGGTGAATTTAAGCCGCGTATGATGCTGCCTTTGTCATTGTCATACGATCACCGCCTTATCGATGGTGCCGACGGGGCAAGATTCCTCCGGTGGTTGTGTGAAGCGATGCAAAATCCGCTGCTCACCATGTTTTAGCAACTGATGTAGTATTAATCTGACATAAGAAAAACCATATAATAATGGCAAAAAAACAAGTAATCGTTCTGGGTGCCGGACCTGGCGGGTATGCTGCAGCTTTCCAGGCTGCCAATCTCGACCTTGATGTCACCCTTATCGACCCGAAACCTGATCCCGGCGGGGTATGCCTCTTTCACGGTTGTATTCCCACCAAAGCCCTTTTGCACCTGGCAGCAGTAAAGGACGAATCAGAAAAGGCTGCCGAATGGGGTATGACCTTTTCCGGTGTGAAAGTAGATATTGATAAGGTCCGTTCCTGGAAACAATCGGTGGTGAAACAACTTACCGGCGGGCTGGGCCAGCTGGCCCAGGCCCGCAAGGTGGAGTATCTGCGCGGAAGAGCAAAGCTCACCGGAAAAAACTCCCTTGAGTTCACTCCTGTTGAAGGCGATAAAAAACAGATTGAATTTGAAAATCTTATCATTGCCACAGGGGCCTCTCCCTCGGGCCTTCCCGGTGTACCCTTTGATGAAGATGTATGGAATGCCGAACTGGCCCTCGAACTCAAAGAAGTACCCAAACGGCTTCTGGTGGTTGGTGCAGGATATATTGGGTTGGAAATGAGTGTGATATATAAATCGCTGGGATCTGATATTACCATTGCTGAGTTTACTCCCGATATTCTTCCCGGTCTGGACCAGGATCTGCGCGATGTGTTTAAGAAAGAGCGCAAAGACTTGATGCAAAGTACCATGTTCAATACCAAGGTAGTTGCCGTGGAGAAAAAAGGGAAAAAACTGGAAGTAGAATTCGAAACCAAAGAAGGCAAAAAGAAAGAGAGCTTTGATAAAATCCTGGTTGCCATAGGTGGAAAACCCAATGTTAAAGACATTGGCCTCGAAGAAGTGGGCATCGAAACCGATGATAAAGGTTTTATAAAGGTTGACCTTGTAAGACGTACCAATGTGGATCATATCTACGCCATTGGCGACGTGGCCGGCCAACCCATGCTGGCCCACAAGGCCTCGCATGAAGGAAGAGTGGCTGCCGAACATATTGCCGGCCATAAAACCGCCTATGAACCCAAGGCTATCCCTGCCGTGGTATTTACCGACCCTGAAATAGCCTGGACGGGTCTTACAGAAACCGAGGCCAAAGAACAGGGCAAAAAGGTGGAAGTAGCCAAATTTCCCTGGGCTGCCTCGGGACGTGCCGTTACCCTTGGGCTGAAAAACGGGTTGACCAAGCTTATTATCGATCCGGATAACGACCGGATTCTGGGTGCTGGTTTCGTGGGTAAGGAAGCTGGCGCAATGGTGGCCGAAGCTACCCTTGCCATCGAAATGGCTGCGGTGGCCCGCGACCTGGAGCTTACCATTCACCCTCACCCAACTCTTTCTGAAACCATTATGGAAGCCGCCGAAGTATATTTCGGCCATGCTACCCATATTCATAAAAAGAAGAAAAAGTAACGCAGCAGGACTGCTGCAATGCTTTTTTTGCGGTAGTGCCTGCTCTTGCATTATATGCTTACCCGGTGTCTGTAGCCTATGCTCCTGGACACCGGGTCTTTTCAACAGCCTATGAAAACCCGTATTCAGTATATCTGGGAGTTGCTCAGTGGCAGTTTTTGGTTTATGCCCCTGATGCTGATCATCATGTATATCTTTGCTGCTACAGGATTGATTTACCTGGACAGTATCAGCTCCTGGCAACCCCAGGGGGCTTTTACCTACATCATGCCTGCCTCAACCGAATCAGCACGTACAGTGCTTTCAGTAGTGGCCGGAGCCATGCTGGGAGTGGCAGGAACGGTATTTTCCATCACACTGGTGGCTCTCACCATGGCCTCATCCAACCTGGGGCCCAGGTTACTGAGAAATTTTATGTACAAGCGACTCAATCAATTCGTGCTGGGTGCTTTTGTGGCATTGTTCCTTTATGCATTGGTGGTGTTGCAGTCGGTAAAATCTGCTGGAGATAATGAATTCATTCCTTACCTATCGGTGTTTTTTACCCTGGTGGCTTCGTTGCTCAATATATTTATGCTTGTCGTTTTTATTCACCAGATCTCAGTCAGCATACAAGCCGATTATGTAATATCAGATGTAAATAAGAATCTTAATAAAAGTATCCGGCGCCTTTTCCCGGTCGGGCTTGGCGAGGTGCCGGATACTATCAACCATACCGCCGCATGGGAAGAAGCTTGTTCACGGCTTCCCGTAGAATCGGTGCTTTACCAGGAAGGCAATGGATACCTGCAGGCTATAGAAAATGAAAACCTGATGGAATTGGCTAGTGACAATGATTTGGTTATAACCCTGGATTATCGTCCAGGTGATTATATTGTGGAGAAAACGGAGCTTGTTAGTGTACGGGCCAAAGATAAAACCGGTGAAGAGCTGGAAAAGAAAATCAGGGATTGTTTCATCCTGGGCAAGGTAAGAACCCCCACGCAGGATGCCGAATTTGCCATTCATCAGATGGTAGAGGTGGCAGCCAGGGCATTGTCAAAAGGTGTAAATGACCCCTACACTGCTCTTACCTGTATCGATAAGCTTACCGCCTCGCTTTGCTATCTTGTTCGGGCAAGGTTTCCTGAAGCATTTCGCTACGACCAGGACAATGTATTGAGAATGAAAACCAGGCCTGTATCCTTTGCCGGAATGATGGATGCATCCTTCAACCTCATCAGGCAATCCTCAGAGGACAACCCCTCTGTGGTGATTCGCATGGCAGAAGGGTTAGGAAAGATTTACCTCCTGGCTCAAGGGAAACAGGAGAAAGACGCCGTATTGCGCCATGCACAAATGATCTACAGGCTGGCAGAAAAATCTTTCACCGAAAAAAATGATCTTGAAGATCTCAAGGTGAGATTTCAAAATGTGGATTTACCCTTCTTTCAATCCTGAAATGATACAACCACAAAAACTTATATTTTTGCCTGACCAATGTCTACTAACCCTAAAACAACACTGTTATGACAGCACTTGAGACTGAAAACCTGGATTTTGATTTTCTTAGCCTCGATGATTACGACTCCCTCAAAGACGCCCTGGAGCTTGCTTATCCCGAGTATAAGAATGCATGGTGGGACAAGACCCGCATCAGAAAACTCATCAAAATCTTCCAGGAAGGACAGGTAGTGATTAAGGTAAACGGTGAGATTGTAGCCTGTTCTTTGTCGATCATCGTGGATTATGATAAATTTTCAGACAATCATAACGTTAAAAAGATCACCAAAAACTACACCTTTGATTCGCATACCGAAGACGGGGATGTACTGTATGGACTGGATGTATTTGTGGTGCCCGAATACCGAGGATTACGCCTTGGGCGAAGGCTGTACGATTACCGCAAGGAATTATGCGAAAAACACAACCTGCGCGGAATTGTGGTAGGGGCAAAAATGGCCGGCTATCTTGAGCATGTTGACGAATATACCCCCAAGGAGTACATTGAGCTTGTGAAGAGAAAAGAAATGGATGATGACATTCTGAATTTCCATTTGGCGAATGATTTTTATATCTCCCGTATTTTGCGGGGGTATGTGGAAACCGAAAGTGCCGGTAAAGAGTATGCTGTACTGCTGAAATGGGATAATATTTACTATGAGAAGCCCTCGGAACAGGTAGAGAGTAAAAAGGATGTAATACGTTTGGGGCTGATCCAATGGCAGATGCGGCCCTACCGGGATCTGGATGAGGTGATGCAGCAAGCCGAGTATTTTGTGGATGCTGTTGCTGATTACCGTTCTGATTTTGCGCTGTTTCCCGAACTGTTCAATGCCCCGCTTATGGCGCAATACAATCACCTTGATGAGCATGAGGCTATAAGGCAACTGGCCGATTATACAGAAGAGATTACCCAGCGGTTTTCAGAACTGGCCATTGCCTACAACATCAATATCATTACTGGCAGCATGCCTGAGTTGCGCGATAATGCCCTTTACAATGTTGGATACCTGTGCCGCAGAGACGGAACCCTGGAAAGGTATGAAAAAATTCACGTTACCCCCGATGAGGCCCGTTTTTGGGGGCTGCAGGGGGGTAGCCAGTTGAAAACCTTTGATACCGACTGTGGCAGGATAGGAATCCTTATTTGTTATGATTCCGAATTTCCCGAGCTGAGCCGCTTACTTGCCGATGAAGGGATGGATATTCTCTTTGTACCCTACCTTACCGATACCCAAAACGGTTTTTCCCGCGTGAGGCATTGTGCCCAGGCCAGGGCCATTGAAAATGAATGTTATGTAGCCATTGCCGGAAGTGTTGGCAATCTCCCCAATGTGCACAACATGAATATCCAGTATGCACAGTCCATGGTATTTACCCCCTGCGATTTTGCCTTTCCATCCAACGGGGTTAAGGCCGAAACTACACCCAATACAGAAATGATTCTGATCGTTGATGCCGAGATTGACCCGTTGCGTGAACTCCACCAGTTTGGCTCGGTGCGAAATCTCAAAGACAGGAGAAAAGATATTTTTACCCTCAGAAAGCTCGCAAAGAGTTGATGGTAACAGGTGGAGAAATCCTGTTAAACAATTCGGCAGGATAAACATTTATTATTTGGGTTTTGCCAATAACTCTTTTTCTGTTGTACTATTCAAATTAAATTTTTATAAAGGAAATGGCTGTTCTTGGAGAAATTATAAAAAAAACAATTGAGATTGCCGATCAGATACTCGATTCCCCCGATCCGGTGAAATCACAGGAAAAGGAACTCAGGGAATTACTTTCGAAGGCAGAGGATACCGCCTTTGGGAAATATTATGAGTTTTCAAAAATAAAAAACAGTGATGATGTGCGCAATGCTTTTGCTGAGGTGGTGCCCTACCATAGTTATGACCAGATGCGGGAAAGATGGTGGCAACGCGTGATTGATGGTGCCAAAGACATTACCTGGCCCGGCAAGGTGAATTATTTTGCTGTTTCCAGTGGCACTACCAGCACCCGAAAGCTTATCCCGGTAACTGCCGACATGCTTCTTTCTATACGGCGGGCCGGAATGCAACAACTAAAAGGTGTAGCAGATTTTGACCTGCCTGCCGAATTTTTTGAGAAAGAGATTCTCATGTTTGGCAGCAGTACCAACCTGAAGAAAGTTAATGATCATTATGAAGGGGAGATCAGCGGGATCAGCGCCAGCCAGTTGCCCTTCTGGTTTGAAGGATATTACCGCCCCGGGAAGGAAATAGCCTCTATTGACAACTGGGATGAGCGCGTAGATGCTCTTGCCCGGGAAGCTCACAAATGGGATATTGGAACCATTTCCGGCATCCCTTCCTGGATAGAACTCATGCTGAAAAATGTGATCAAATACCATAAGCTGAACAACATCCATGAGTTATGGCCCAATTTTACCGTATTTACTTCGGGAGGCGTTGCCTTTGATCCCTATAAAAAGAGCTTTCAGAAAATTTGTGCAAAACCCATTGTTGTAATTGATACATACCTGGCTTCTGAAGGCTACCTTGCCACCCAGATCCGGAAAGATACCGACGCCATGGCCCTGATCACCAACAACGGGATTTATTTTGAGTTTGTTCCGTTCTTACCTGAAAACATTGATGAGGATGGCAGCATCAGGCAGGGAGCCCAGGCGCTTAAAATCGAAGAAGTAGAAGAAGGGGTGGATTATGTGCTGGTGATCTCTACTTCTGCTGGGGCATGGCGATATATGATCGGCGATACGGTGATGTTTACCAATAAAGCACGCACCGAAATAAAGATCACCGGGCGTACCAAGCATTTTCTTAATGTTGTGGGATCACAGCTTTCGGTGATACAGATGAACCGGGCAATGGAAGTTCTCAACCAGCAAGAAAAGGTGGATATCAAGGAATTTACCGTGGCTGCAGTGCTTGAGGATGAGGAATACAAGCACCAATGGTATTTGGGCGTTAGCGATACCGATACGGGAATTAGTGATGAAATCCTGGCAGAAAAACTCGATGCCTATCTCAAAGAAAACAACAAAAATTATAAGGTTGCCCGCAGCAAAGCCCTGAAAAGGGTAGAGGTTAAAACGATTCCGGTTGGTATTTTTCAGAAGTGGGCAGAAGAAACAAACCAGAAAGGCGGGCAGGTAAAGGTTCCCAGGGTTATGAAACAGGAAGATTTCATGGATTGGGAAAAGTATGTAAGACAAAAGCTGTAAGTTATCTGCTTGTATAACAGTCATATGGTCCTGCCGTACAAGTCTTCTTTTTGGAAATCAGTAACCAGAGCCCTGGTTTTTTTCTCTCTCGTATGTATTTTTTGAATCAGTGATTTTCTCATCCCAGCAGGGCACCTCGACCCTTTTCTGTACCAACTTTCTTAAAACCCCTTTCTTGAATCTTATTGTTCGGCTTTGAAAATTTTTTACTTTTGACAGGCATTTATCCCTGAAACGGATATCTTTTGGTCAATTATCATTCAGTTCCATTTAGTTAGCGAAATGTATTTGACTCCTTCAGGGTTCAAATGTTTATAGAAAGGCATTGGTTTCTTATTGACCGGCTATATTCATACAACCCCGGGTGGGTTAAATAATCCAAACTAACCAACATTGAATTTTAATTCCACTAATCAATCCATAACGCTATGAAAAGAATTTTGCAATACCTAACCTCCCCCTTATTCTTTGTCATTCTTATCGTTACTTTTTCGAATTTTTCGTGCAGTAATGAGCCAGGCGAAGATCGACTTGCCGGCACAGATGAATTTACACTGCTTGAAATGAATATCCCCACCCTTCAGGAAGGTTACCAGAACGGCACTTTTACTACAACAGAGGTGGTGGAATTGTACCTAAAACGCATAGAACTGATTGACCGGGGTGGACCGAAGCTTAATTCGGTGATTACCATCAATCCCGATGCAGTTTCCATAGCAGGCGAACTGGATCGCGAACGGGAGCAGGGCATTTCAAGGGGGCCGCTGCACGGTGTACCTGTTTTGCTAAAAGATAATATTGACACCCACGATAAGATGCCTACTACTGCCGGCTCACGCGCATTGCAGAATTCATTCCCGCTGCAGGACAGTTATGTTGCACAGAAGCTACGTGAGGCCGGTGCCGTAATCCTGGGGAAAACCAACCTTAGTGAATGGGCCAACTTCCGGGGTGAACTCTCCAGCAGCGGATGGAGTGGGGCAGGGGGGCAAACCCGCAACCCCTACGTGCTTGACCGTAATCCCTGTGGATCAAGCTCGGGCTCGGGAGTGGCCGTGTCTGCCAACCTGGCTATGGTGGCCATAGGCACAGAAACCAATGGTTCAATCGTTTGCCCCTCTCATGCCAATGGCATAGTAGGAATAAAACCTACTGTAGGGCTGGTGAGCCGTGGGGGCATTATTCCCATTGCCCATTCGCTCGATATTGCCGGACCCATGGCGCGAACCGTTACCGATGCTGCCATTGTGCTGGGTGTTCTTACTGGTGTCGATCCCCGCGATGAACATACCAACATGAGTGAAGGCAAATACCCCCAGGATTACACACAATTTCTTAATTCCGACGGTTTGAAGGGAAAGCGCATAGGATTTTTTACCGGTCCCATGGGGATAAATCATAAAGTAGATACCCTTATGCACCAGGCTGTAGCATTTATGAGAAGCCAGGGAGCCGAGATTATAGAAATTGACAGAATCTCGGAACAGACTACAGGATCGTATGCTTTCCAGGTAATGCTTTATGAATATAAAGATGGCCTTAATAAATACTTCGCATCCCTGGGACCCGATGGACCGATAAAAAACCTTGATGAGCTCATCGCTTTCAACAAGGCAGATGATGTTTCCATGATGTTTTACAACCAGGAATACCTTGAAATGGCAGCTGAAAAAGACGGGCTTGATACTGAAAGTTATCAGGAGGCCCTAGAAGCCATGCACGAAGGAGCCCGCGCCAATGGCATAGACAGGGTGATGGACGAATACTCGCTGGATGCGATCATTGCACCAACCGGCAGTCCCGCCTGGAAAACAGACCATGTAAATGGCGACAGCTTCCAGCTGGGTAGCTCTTCACCTGCTGCCCACGCCGGCTATCCCAATATTACCCTCCCCATGGGTTTTGTGGATGAACTGCCGGTAGGAATATCCATTTTTGGTAAGGCATGGAGCGAACCCGTATTGCTGGAGATAGCCTACGCCTATGAGCAGGGAACAAAGCACCGAAAAGCTCCCGGGTTTTTGGTGAATGAATGGTAGGGATTTGGTTTAAGACAATAGTAAACTCAGGTGCTTTGAAAATTGAAGTGGCTTCGACAGGCTCAGGCACCGAAAAAAAGGCAGTCCGTTTCCGAACTACCTTTTTTTAATAATTTTTGGTTCTGCATTAAGCAGAATGCTGAATCCGTTATTTCAGATCGAACCGATCGGCGTTCATTACCTTGGTCCATGCGGCCACGAAATCTTTTACAAATTTCTCCCTGTTGTCATCCTGAGCATACAGTTCGGCATAAGACCGCAGTACAGAGTTTGAACCTAATACCAGATCAACCCGGGTGGCTGTCCATTTCATTTCATTTGTCTTCCTGTCGATGATATGATACAAATCATCGGAAACAGGCCTCCAGGTGTACTTCATGTCGGTAAGGTTTACAAAGAAATCATTGGAGAGGATCCCTTCCCTGTCGGTAAATACACCATGTTTTGTGCCGCCATGGTTGGTACCCAGCACACGCATACCGCCAATAAGCACGGTCATTTCGGGAGCTGTCAGACCCATCAGCTGAGTTCTGTCGAGCATCAGTTCCTCGGGCTTAACGGCATAATCTTTTTTAACCCAGTTCCTGAAGCCATCATGAATGGGTTCCAATTCGGCAAAAGAACCGGCATCTGTCATCTCATCGGTGGCATCGCCTCTTCCCGGGCTGAAGGGAACCTTAATATTTACTCCGGCATCCTGGGCTGCTTTTTCAACAGCGGCAGTGCCACCCAATACGATCAGGTCGGCTATGCTTATCTTTTTTTCCAGGCTTTGACGGATCTCTTCCAGTTTTGACAGCACCTTTTGCAACCTTTCAGGTTCATTACCCTCCCAGTCTTTCTGGGGAGCAAGTCGTATGCGTGCACCATTGGCACCTCCTCTGTAGTCGGAACCTCTGAATGTTCTGGCACTGTCCCAGGCCGTAGTAATCAGCTCTGTTTGCGACAAGCCGCTATTCAGCAGCTTCTTTTTCAGGTCATCAATTTCTGCTTCTGACAGGGTGTAATCAACTGCCGGAACGGGATCCTGCCATATAAGGTCTTCTTTGGGTACATCGGGTCCCAGGTAGCGGCTTTTAGGACCCAGGTCGCGGTGGGTGAGTTTAAACCATGCCCGGGCAAATATATCTGCAAAATATTCAGGGTCTTTATAAAAGCGTTCTGCAATTTTCCTGTATTCGGGATCCATTTTCAGCGCCATATCGGCATCGGTCATGATGGGATTGCGCCGCACACCGGGGATATGAGCATCAAAGGGTTTGTCTTCCTCTTTCATATTAATGGGCTCCCACTGCCAGGCACCGGCGGGGCTTTTTTTCGATTCCCATTCGTGATTGAGCAAAAGATGGAAGTAGGTGTGATTCCATCTGTCGGGCTTGCTAGACCAGGCACCTTCCAGCCCGCTGGTAACAGTATCTTCTGAATGGCCTTTGCCTTTGGGATTTTTCCAGCCAAAGCCCTGCTCTTCGGGTTGGGCATCTTCAGGACTGGGCCCCAGCAAAGAGGCATCACCATTGCCGTGGCACTTGCCTACCGTATGGCCCCCGGCAGTTAAGGCAACCGTTTCTTCGTCGTTCATGGCCATGCGTTTGAATGTCATTCGCACATCTTTTGCCGTTCTGAGCGGATCGGGGTTTCCATCTACACCCTCGGGGTTTACATAGATAAGGCCCATCTGCACAGCAGCCAGGGGATTCTCCAGTGAATCGCGGTCCTGATGATCGGTGTAGCGTGATTTGGTAGGTTCCAGCCATTCTTTTTCTGCACCCCAGTAAATGTCCTTTTCGGGATGCCAGATGTCTTCACGTCCGCCACCAAACCCGAAGGTTTTAAAGCCCATAGACTCGTATGCCATGTTGCCTGCCAGAATAAACAGATCGGCCCATGATAATTTGTTGCCGTACTTTTTCTTAATGGGCCATAACAGCCTGCGTGCCTTGTCGAGGTTGACATTGTCGGGCCAGCTGTTGAGCGGGGCGAAGCGTTGATTGCCGGTATTGCTTCCGCCACGACCATCGGCAATACGGTAGGTGCCGGCACTATGCCATGCCATCCTGATCATTAGACCACCGTAGTGACCCCAGTCTGCCGGCCACCAATCCTGGCTATCGGTCATTAATGCTTTCAGATCATTTTTTACTGCTTCGAGGTCGAGTTTCTTAAATTCTTCTCTGTAGTTGAAATCCGGATCGTAAGGATTGGTTTTGGTATCGTGCTGGTGCAGGATATCCAGGTTAAGCGTATGGGGCCACCAACTCATTACGGAGTTTTCTGTGTTGGTGTTGGCTCCATGCATTACAGGGCATTTGCCCTTTTTTTCTGATTTAATTTCCATGTTACTCGTTTCATTAGGTTTGACTTGATTTTGATATGTTTTCTTCCTTAAATATTTTTATGCAAGAAATTTTCCGACGATCTGAAGTTTAATGTCTTCAATCTTAAAGTCGGGAATGCCTTTTTGCTGGAAATAGTTTCGAAGGATCGTATCCAGTTGAGGGTCGGTGTAATCTTCGATGCGGTCTGTTTGGGAGCAATACAAATGGTGGTGGTTTTCCAGGATGGCATCATAGCGCATGATGTCCTTTTCAGTTTTTACTTTCCTGATAAGGCCTTTGCCGCTCAATGTATCCAGTACTTTATATACTGTGGCGGTGGCAATACTGGGGTAGGTTTTTTTGATGTATTTGATGATGTTTTCTGCCGTGGGGTGGTTGTTGAGGTGGGCCACAGCCTCATAGACCGCAATCCTTTGAGGGGTTACTTTGAGTCCCTTTTCTGCCAGGCTGCGAATGATCTCTTCTGATTCCATGGCTGTTGGTTTTGGAAAAGAGAATAATTCTCTTTTGATAATCAGCAAATATAAGGTATTCAACTACGGAAGTCAAGTGCGCAGAAGCGTTTGTTGATAAAATTATTTCACCACATGCGCTTATTACGATAAGTAAGTGGTTGGAAGCTATGCAAAGGGGCAGAAGGGTGCGATTGTTGAATCCTCTATTAAATTCTTCCTGTTTGAGAAAAAATCTTCTGGGATAATTTGCATCTTTTTTCCAGTTTAGAATATTGAACCGCTTATAAGGTTTGTCATTCAAAACAAGTATTGTGTTCATAACGGAGAATACCAGGTCTATCGCGATGCCCACTGCAATAAAAAAAGGTGCATTATTGATGAACTGATTGATGCTGAAAAAATAAAACATTACCAAACCCGGTAAAATGAATAATACCCAAATGGTAAGCTGAATGCCCATAACATCATAAAAATGACCTGAGATGTTATCCATCTTGGTTTTTAGATGGTTCCAGATAAAAGGTAGGGAAAAAGAGAAGGAAAACGCCACTGAAATGAAGCCATGCCAGCATGTTACGGTCTTTTTCTATTGTAATCTGTTGGTTTTGTGGTATAAAAGTATCGCCAAGCTCACAGGATGACCCCCAAAATGAAAAAGAGGCTGTCTCAAAAGCCAGCCCTCCCCTGGATATAGAGCGTGTAGAAATGAATATCTTGTGATATTCAGCGGTCGTTTTGACAGCTGTTACAGTGAGCTTGCCAAGCGACACTACGACCAGGAAAGAGTTTTGAGATAGCCTCTGTTTTGAGAAAACCTGTATTTTACAGATGCGGCCTGCTAGTCCCTGTTAAAGGCCCATATTGCAATACCGGCAACCGTTATTAAGCTGCCCAGAAAAACAACAACATTGACGCTTCTCTGAACTTTCTTCGCTGTTTTAAGCTGTTTTGAGCCCAGTCCTTTGTCCTCAATAAAGCTTTCAAGCTTTCTTACTCTTCCTTCAAATTCTTCTCTTAAGTCCATAATGTCAATATTTTAAGGTTAGTATCTATAAAAAACAACATCAATACCGGGGAATTGTTTGGAAGAAAGCTGCCAATCTTTTAGTTATTTGGATGCCTTCTGTAGGCTTGGTTGTGATAATCCGTGGCAGCGCATTATGCTGTATCCTTCTTATGTTGTACCAGGACTTTGAATTGCAGGAAAATTTGATAAGGAAAACGATTGTATATACATTTGTGTGGAAAGACGGGCATAAGATAGAAAGTAGTATGGGGTAAGGGCATCATGCATTATTTGAACCGAACTGAAAAATGAAACGTACCATATTGATAGCCGCCATAGGGTTCGTATTCTTGTGGAATTCGGGGTTTATAGGAGCGGAATATGCACTTTTGTACGCCGGACCTTTCACTTTGCTGTTCTGGCGATACCTTGCGTTAACAGGGGTTTTGTTGCTTTACCTTCTGTTCCGTAACCGTTTTCGGTGGGTAGGCTGGAGGGTCGCAGTTCCCAATATGCTGATTGGTATTTTGGCTCACGGGGTTTGGCTGGCCTGTGCCTTGCTCGCATTGGACTACCAGGTTCCGGCAGGGATTGTTGCCCTTGTAGTGGCGCTTCAACCTCTGGCTACTGCTGCCTTATCGGGTTGGATTGCCGGTGAAAGAGCAAATTCTTACCAATGGTCGGGGGTGCTGCTTGGCTTTCTGGGTGTTTTTCTTACCGTGGCCTTTCGTATTGACTTCAGCAGTTATACTTCAGTTTTTGGTTACCTGATACCTTTGGGGTCTGTTGTGGGGATAACAGCTGCGAGCCTGATACAACGTCGGATGGAAGTAAAAAAGCAAAAGCAAAAATTACCCGTCGACCTTGCCATGTTTTATCAAAGTATAGCGACAGCTTTGGTTTTGGTTTTGCCCGCTGTTTTTGCTGAAAAACTCTCTATCCGCTGGGAACCTGAATTCCTTTACGCAATGCTTTGGCTGATCTTTGTTGTTTCCCTGGGAGCTTATGCATTGATGTGGCTGCTAATAGAACGCATCGATGCTACCCGGGTAGCCAGCTTGTTTTACCTGGGCCCACCGGTAACCATGCTCATGGCATGGCTGGTTTTTGATGACAGAGTTCTGGTTACAGATATTGCCGGGCTCATTATCGTATTTGCCGGCGTTTTGCTCTCCCAGATCAAAAAGCGGGATATTTGATCCACTGGTTTACAAGGGTTGCTCAAACCCAAAGCTGTTTCCGGTAAAGTGTAACAGGTAAGAATACTTTTTCCTGTAGCTCTCAGTATCCGTTTTCCTTTATTCTTTGCTCCAGTTCCCTGCCAATTTTCATTCCCCATTGTTGGCCTATCTGCATCGATTCCTGCATGATCAAAGGTGTGTTTTGAGCAAATTTCCTGCCCACAGGGGTTTCGTAAAATCTGATCAATTCCTGTAAATCTTCAATGGTCATATATTTGGAATAAACAGGAACCAACATTTCTGTTAAATCATTCAGCGAGGTTTTAGCAAATTCTTTTTCCAATGCATTCCACGCCTGTTCATCAACTTCCGAATATTGCTGTCTGTACATCATAAACATTTGCTCAATAGCAGTTTGATAGGTTTCCTGCGAGCCGGATACTTCGAAGAACCTTTTCAGGGTTTTACGGTATTCGTCGGTTTCGGCCTGGCCAAATACTGTTGTGCAGATCATGAGCACGAGAGCGGTGGTAAGTATTTTTCTCATCTCTTAGGTGTTTTTGGGTAAGTTGTTATTTCTTTTTACCTGGTACTCTTTTGATTGGTAATGAATACCGGTCAAAGTTATAATTATTTTTATTATTGTCTTGTAACATTGGATCAATATCGCTGGTATCTTAGCCCGGCTTCGGTTTCTTCCTTATAGTTTTCACGCCATTCCTCAGTCAGATGGTTTATATCTGCATCAATGGGAAGCCTGTTTTGGTGCGCCAGGCCGCCATGTGCTTACTCACGAAGCAGAGCAGCCCGGGTGCACTTTTTGCTCTGCCGTTAAGACAGCGTCCCGTTGCAAAGACGGGACGCTGCAAATATTGCCTGAAATCTAACAACAGTATGATTTGATGATTATATGTGGTCCGGTAAAAACTCTGCTCTTGGCAGGTTGCTGAGCCCGGTTCATTTAGCATACCCGTGCTGGCGCGTTGTTTTATTGAACAACCAGCTTACGAACCATGTTTCCGCCCGAGGTTTCAATATGTATGATATAAATTCCGGCATCAAAACTTTCGGTAGAGATCTGCACTTGTGTACTGTAAGGCTCTGCCGAAAAAACCTGTTGACCCCTGAGATCAGAGATCTGCATGGAAATAACGATTTCGCTGGCATGAATATGAACATAGCTTTTTGTCGGATTTGGGAAGATAACCAATTGTGATGATTTCCTGGCATTCTCAACAGATTGGATAACGATATTTACCTCATCCGATAGTTCATTACAATCTTCATCATAATTAACAATTACGCTGTACAAACCACTTTCCTCTGCAGTAAAAACTGATTCGGTTGCACCGGGTATGGTATCACCATTTAACAGCCACTGATAAGAGTTGGGGGGTAAGTCGGTGAGGCAGGTTAGAACCTGCCCGTCAGCCTCGATTACCGGATTTATGGTTCCGCAATAATAAAAATCCATGAAAACATAATGACTCATGATGCTTCTGCTATCGGCCAGTTTGAGAAACAGCCTGTTTTCACCCAGGGTAAGGCCTGCAGAGGGGAACTCAAAAGTGCCATCTATGGAATCAGCAGGTTCAATGGGTAATTCATTGTCCCAGCTGTGAGGTTCTGTGTCAGATTGGGTAAAAAAGAATTGAAAAGATGTCAGCGAGCCAAAAGCAGCACTGCTCTGAATTGCTGCAAAGGGAAACCGGGCATACTGCGACCAGGTGTTGCCATTTTTAAGCCGGAAATACAGAAACTGTCTTCCCGGATCCAATGATTCGGGTGTAAGGTCAAATGACAGATCAATTTCGTTCGCTGGTTCCAGTTCAACAGCTGTAGCCTCTCCCAGACCGGGGTCTTCATTGATGAAAAACTCTGCTCCGCTCAGGGGCAATACTTCTTCTGTATCCTCTACGAATATACCCATCTGGTGGTACTGCGACCAGGTGTTGCCGTTTCTAAGCCGGAAATACAGAAACTGTCTTCCCGGATCCAATGATTCGGGTGTAAGTTCAAATGACAGATCGATTTCGTCAGCCGGTTCCAGTTCAACAGCTGTAGCCTCTCCCAGGCCGGGGTCTTCATTGAAGAAAAACTCTGCTCCGCTCAGGGGCAATACTTCCTGTGTATCCTCTACAAAAAAACCCATTTGGTGGTAATGCGACCACACAGATCCACTTCCGGTCCTGAAATAGAGATAATGCCGTCCCGGCGTAAGGCCTGCAATACTGTTTGTAATGAGTGTATCAATCATTTCCTGGTTGTCAAAGGAAATGTGTTCTCCCATGCCCTGGCCAGGGTCTGAATTGAAGAAAAACTCGCCTTCCACCAGCGGTGGGGGTTGCATAATTTCCTTTACTACAACAAAGCCAAGAAAACTGTAATGCGACCAGATGTTGTTTTCCCGCACCCTTACGAACACGGTATGCTTTCCTACATCCAGTATTTGGGCAGATTGTTCTATCACAAAATCAATTGAATCATTGCTTTGTGGATCGAAAGCAAAGCCATTCCCAAACCCGGGGTCACTGTTGAAGAACAGCTCAGCTTCCAGCTCCTGTGCAATGCCCGGCGAAAACCAAAGCAGCATCGTTACAAAGAACCCCAGGATTTTAATTGTTAATTTTTCCATACATCTGTACGTTTAAAATATTCTTCAGCATTTATTCAGGATAAATCCCTTTTATATAAAGGGATCAGGCCTGGATATCATACCAGGCTACCCTCTGTTTGTGAGGCAGGGTGTATTTACTCCATTCCCTTTTTCGCTTTAACGCTAATCTGTATGGTGCCGTCTTGGGGTACGGAAGTAGTGAGCAAAAGAATCTGGTCAAAAGTAGGAACGCCCCTGGGTTCACCCCGTTTTCTAAAGTCAAAAACACCGCCATACATACCAATTTGCCCACCCGTTGATGAACCGGTAAAACCTGCGTTTGATTCTTCCAGGTTGTAATCATTGTTTATCGTCCAGGCATAAGCTGGAGCATTTACAAAGACAGGTTCCACGTTGTCAATGTTGTTCACTCCCGGCAAGGGATCGAAGGTAGTGGAGGCGCTCCAGGTTTGGTTGTTGTAAAAGATGGAGCTGGCAGAACCGCTTGACAAATTCTGGCTTGCCCCGATCCAGATATTATTGCTTACTGTGTGGGGCTGGCAGGATGTACAATAGGAACCGCCAGTATTGGTTAAAATCACTGTATTATGATCAAACTGGGTGGTTGCGTTGACACCAGATAAAACGGTGGCAGAGGTGCCGGTTGTGTTCATCAAAATGAAATTGTTCTTGATCAAAATATTTTGGGTAGACTGGGTTGTTGCAATGATGCTGAAAAGGCTGGTGTAATTCTGAATTACATTACCTTCTATCACTAAATTATGACAACTTTCGCCTGTGGTTATCCGGGAATTGGTTGCAGATAACCGGCAATTGCGGATAACCACATCAGTAATATTGTTCCCCAAAGACACTGATCCCACCACGGTAATACCTTCTATGATAGTTCCACTTGCCGGGGAGACAATGCTGATGCTTGCCACATGAGGTAAGGAGGTGGTCCAGTTTATGGTATGGCCCGGCCCGATGAGGTGGACAGACTTATTAATGGTGGCACCCGAATATTGCACTCCGGAAGGTTGAAGATATATGGTATCACCAGCCTGGGCTGCAGCTACTGCATCATTTATGGATGGATAAATACCAGGAGAATTAACACTGTTGTCGACAATAAGCACATCTGCTTTAACTTCTGACCATGTATTACCCATCAGAAAGGCAATCAAAAATGTAAAAATCAACTTCTTCATACAGTTTGAATTTTTGGTTTGTAAATCTATTATTTAAGCAGCCGGTTGATACCGGCCTTACTTTACTTAAATTTAAGTAGTTATATCTTAAAAAAAATCAGGGTAAACTACCAAAAATTATTGTAAGGCAGAGAAGTGATGTGTGACGGACAGGTTCCGAACCGAATTAAGGATGGAAATTACTGATGTGATCAGAGGTGTAATACAGGGTAAAAGGAATTAAGGTAAATATTCTTCCGTGAGGGATGATCTGCCGATAGTTAAAGGAGTCCTCTTTCGATGGCAATTTTTACAAGGCCAGCCGATTTTTTCGCCCCCAGTTTCAGCATCAGGTTCTGCCGGTGTGTTTCTACCGTCTTGGAGCTGAGAAACAGCTTGTCAGCAATCTCCTGTGTAGTAAACTCATCAGCAATAAGAGAGAGAATCTCTTTTTCCCGACGGGTAATTTTGATCCCAATCAGGTGGCGGTGGCTTTGGGTGAGAGCTTCATTTATGAGTAGTTGCTTTATTTCAGGACAGATGTATTCGCGGCCTGCGTAGACCGTTTCAATGGCTTCCACCACGCTTTGGGCTGAAGCACTTTTCAACAGGTAGCCCTGCGCTCCTGCACTGATCATCTTTTTCATAAAGATAGTTTCAACATGCGAGGTCAGGCCAATTACTTTCAGTTGGGGGTATATGAATAATAATTCGCTGCAAAGTGTAATACCATCTTTATCGGGCAGGTTGATATCAAGAAAAATGATATCGATCAGCTGCAGCTTATCGCTGGCGAGCGTTTCTGTGGCATTTGCCCAGGCAGCAACCAGCATCATTTGGCCGGTTGAAGAAAGGATATTGCGGATTCCTTCTGCTATTATGGGGTGATCGTCGGTAATGGCTACATGTATCATGGCATGTAAATTTCTGAAACGGGGTTGTATAATTTCAACAAAGATATACAGGGCAGGCCTGTAAAAATATGTAAAACCTTTATGTGTCGTCGTTCTTTTCTAGTGATTTGAAAATTGCGACTAAGTATTCATGTGTTCATACTAGTTTAATTGCACCAGGGGCGTATTTAGGATTCTGACGCAGGCAATTTATATGTGTTAGTAAAAGAAGCTATTAAAAATTTCCAAATCCGAATATTAATGCAAATATAAAATATGGGGTGTTTCCAATAACATTGTTGTCTTTAAACTTTACTACCTTATTATATCATGTTCCAAATTTAATACTAAAAAATCCATTTTTCTTGCCACTATAATACATGTTATTATTCTTAAAATCATAAATCTTAACTTCGGTGTGTAAAAACCATTCATGACCCGAGAGAGAAATTCCAGGAAACTTTTATGATCTTTCCTGGCATAAATCAAACCGTCCAACCGATTGGGCTGCATTAATTAGCATTTGGACAGGATGGCCCCAAAAAGGTGGATGGTGGTTGAATCAATCAGCAACACCTCTTTGAAGTAAGTGCGGCTGTATAAGACTAAAGTATAGTTCCTCAAAAAAAGCACTCTCTCGATAGCGCAAACCCTCACAGGCTGTGCTTTTTGCAGGTGCCTGACTTGGTCCCAGGTGGTTCAGCTTGCCTCTGAAGGCCCTCAATCCCTTGCAACTATTCATCAAGCTGATGGACAAATATTTATACCAACAAAAACAACCATCTTTTCGGGAGATAGCGAAAAAAATCAAAAAAAATTTGGTGAAAATAGAAATTAATCGTTACTTTGCATACCAAACGGTCGGTTTATGAAAGATACAAAAGAA
>CAYVQC010000028.1:0-53325 GCA_964453995.1 uncultured Bacteroidales bacterium
ACACCAACCTATAGATTACATCATACCACTTCTTTGCCCATCAAACAAATTTTCATTCTTTGCGTTTTGTGGTTGAAGTATATTACTAAAAATCTTTGAATTATGCGTAGCTTTTTTATACTTGCCCTTTTGGGTACAATTATAAGTTGTGCACAAACCCAAAACCCAACAGATATGCAATCACGACGCACCTCAGCCCAACACAACGACACGGGCCAATACCCCCTGCAACGTTCAGGCGAGGAATGGGAACAAACCCTTACTCCCCTGCAATACCATGTATTGCGCGAGGCCGGTACCGAACGCCCTTTTACCGGTAAGTATTACAAAAACAAGGATGCAGGCATATACTATTCTGCTGCTACCGGCCAACCCCTGTTTGTATCCGATGCCAAATACGATTCGGGGTGCGGTTGGCCCAGCTTTTTCGAACCCATTACCGAAGGGGTTATCCTTTACCGGAAAGATACTTCTCATGGCATGATCCGCACCGAGATCATCGATTCATCCAGCGGATCGCACCTGGGCCATGTATTTGACGACGGACCGCCCCCCACCGGTTTGCGCTATTGTATGAACAGTGCTGCCATGATCTTTGTGGGTGTGGGAGATAAGGCGCCCCCAATGGTTCAGGATTACATGGAACGCCACGCCTCTGAGGCCGAAAAAAAAGCAGTACTCAATTTCTTGCAGGCCCATCGCGAATAATGAAAATTGGCCTTTTGAAACTTTTTACGATTTTTATGCCCTTTTCGCAAAAAAACCATTAGGTTTGAGGCATAGAAAGAACCAAACCCAAATTGAAAACCTAATTCAATAACGTATGGAAAACCAGGTTACCGACATCCTCAAACAGGCCATTATCATGGAAAACAGGGGAAAAAGCCTCTACCAGATGGTAGCAGCCCAAACCCCCAGCGAAGAGGTAAAAAATATCTTCACTACCATGGCCGACGAGGAACAGATGCACATTGAATTTCTGAGCAAGCAGTTTGCCCATTACCAAAAGCACAAATCCTTTGATGTAAACCAGCTGGAAACCGCTGCCGAAGAAGAGGCCGTTGCCAACAGCATCCTCACCGAAAAGATCAAAAAAGACATTTCAGGGGCAGGCTTTGAGGCCGCAGCCATTTCTGCTGCTATTGATATGGAAAACAAATCCATTGAAGTGTACCAGAAAAGGGCTGACGAGTCTACCGATCCCAACGAAAAGGAACTGTACCAGTTTTTGGCCGATTGGGAGAAAGGACATCACAAACTGTTGCTGGAACTCAACAAACAGCTTACAGAAAAAGTATGGTACGACAACAATTTCTGGCCTTTCTGAGGCACATACCGGGTTGTTGATTACCTTTGCACCACCCATGCAGCGGTTGCTACACCGCCCTGCATGGGTGGCGTTTTTCAAAGGATATCATTGATACCCCCGGCAGAAACAGTCAAATTCGATCCAATTCCAAAGTAAAACCACAGCAGATCAAAGCATATGAAAACTTCTCAATTCCCCCGTATCACAACCCATGTGCTCCAGGAAATGAAACTCAAGGGTGAAAAGATCGCCATGCTCACGGCCTACGATTATTCCATGGCCAAAATCCTGGATTACGCCGGTATTGACGTGATCCTGGTTGGCGACAGTGCTGCCAACGTAATGGCCGGTCATAAAACCACCCTTCCCATAACCCTTAATGAAATGATCTACCATGCCAGCTCGGTGATGCGTGCCGTAGAAAGGGCATTGGTGGTGGTTGACCTGCCTTTTGGCACCTACCAGGGCAACAGCCGCGAGGCGTTGGGTTCGGCCATCCGCATCATGAAAGAATCCAATGCCAATGCAGTAAAACTGGAAGGGGGCCGCGAGATCAAAGACTCCATTGACCGGATCCTCTCGGCAGGCATCCCGGTGATGGGCCACCTGGGTCTTACCCCCCAATCTATCAATAAGTTTGGCACCTATGTAGTACGGGCACGCGAAGAAGAAGAGGCCCAAAGGCTCAAAGAAGATGCAAAGCTACTGGAAGAGATCGGTTGCTTTTCGGTAGTGCTGGAAAAGATACCTGCAAAACTGGCCACCCAGGTCACCGAAAGCATCAGGATACCCACTATTGGCATTGGTGCCGGTAGCGGTGTAGATGGACAGGTACTGGTGCTGCATGATATGCTGGGGATCAATCATGATTTTTCACCCCGCTTCCTGCGGCGCTACCATAACCTGTTCGACGAAATGAAGGGCTCTGTAGAGATGTACATCAAAGATGTAAAAAGCAAGGATTTTCCCAACGAACGGGAGCGATACTGATCGGGGTAGTGTAAATAAGATTGATTGAACCCGCACACTGAGCCTGTTACATTGATCATCCTGCTTATAAACCACATTCTTTTCTACAGGTGTAACAGTGAGCGTGCCGAAGTGCTCAACAACCAGGAAACATTCCAGCAAAACCTTATTGCAGGCGGTAAATTCTAAGGGGACCTTTTTAAACCCAGAAGTTCAGAGGTGATTGACTTTTCAATCTCTTCCGTATCAAAGGGCTTCCTGAAGTACTTTGAGATCAGTCCTGATTCAAGGGCCTGGGTAATTTCGGGGGTGATATCGTATCCGGTAAGCACAAAATAGCGAATTGCCGGATAGCTTTTCCTGGCCATATTGATAAACTCAATACCGGTCATCCCTGGCATATTCATGTCGCTGATCACTACTTTCACATCGGCATTTTCAGATAACACCTGCAATCCTTCTTCTCCCGATGAGGCCTGAAGTACAGTGAATTTCCTGTTGAACAGCCTCGCAAACAGCACCAGGTTATTGGGTTCATCATCCACATACAAAATTTTCACGTCCTCTTTTACCATGCCTTTGTGACTTAGGGGTAATTCTACTATAAAACTACTACCTTTCTTTAACGTAGATTGGCAATAAATTGTTCCATTGTGGTCGCTGATTATACGTTGCGAAATGGAAAGCCCCAGGCCTGTGCCTTTTCCTGGTGCCTTGGTGGTATAGAAGGGGTCAAAGATGTGCATTATCTGTTGGGGAGAAATGCCTACGCCCGTATCGGTAATGATAATTCTCACAACATTCCCGGGGTTGCTGGTTTCGATGGTAATTTCCCCTTCATTTTCTATGGCCTGTATTGCATTGGCCATGATATTGAGAAAGACCTGGTGCAACTGCCCTTCGTGCGCTTCCACCAAAAAATTGCCGGCCTGGTATTTCCGGGTAATGTTGATCCTGGTTTTGTATTGATTGTAAAGCAGGGTGAGGCCATCGTCAATGATCTCATGGATATTGCACTGGCTGGCGGGCAAAGCTTCGCTGCGGTTATATTTGCTCATGCTTCGGATAATGCCTGTTACCCTTTTTACCCCTTCCCTGATGGCTTCAAACAGTGGGCTTAGTTCTCCAACAGATTCTGCATGCTGCTCATGGATAAAACTCTCAATGGCAGTGGTACCATTGGCGATAAAGTTGATAGGGTTGTTGATTTCGTGGGCTACTCCGGCAGTGAGGATACCCAGGGAAGCCATCTTTTCAGATTGAATAAGTTTCAACTGCAATTCTTGCAGGCTGGAAAGGGTTTTTTCCAGTTCTTCTTTTTGCATGCTGATGATCTTATTCTTATCAAACAACTGATCGTTGGTAGCCTTTAGTTCTTCGTTGGCTGCCACGAGTTCTTCCGTTCGTTCCTGCACCAGGCTCTCAAGTTGATTTTTATGATCTTGTAGCTCCTGTTCTATTTTTTTCTTTTCAGTGATTTCCAGGCTTGTACCCAGCAGGCAGTGCGCTCCATTGATGGTGATGCGGGTACCGTTGTAATAGGAATAATTTACCTTCCCATCTTTATTGATGCTGATCAATTCAAGTCCTTTAACAATGCCGTTGGTTTCCAGTTGTTGCTCAAGCTCCTGCAGCGACTGCTCATCGATGATCATGCCGGCCTCCCGGGGTGTTTTGCCCAGGATCGATTCAGCAGGTTGGCCAAGCTTTTGCGCAAGGGTGTTGTTTACCAGCATATACCGGCCTTGCTCATCGCTCAGGGAGATATCAATGGGAGCCACTTCAAAAAGTGTTTCAAACATTTCCTTGCTCTGACGTAGCTCCTCCCCGGCCAGTTTTTTGGCTGTGATATTTTTCCCAAAAAAACATGCCCCGGTAACAGTACCTTCCATGGCAATGGGGTTGCCCGAAACCTCAATATAAACCTTTTGTCCGTCGTGTTCAACAACATCCTCAAAAACAAAATTCTCATTGGCAAAGATCTTATCGTACCTTTCTTTCCATACTCCCCTGATAACTTCGGGGAGAGCTTCAAGTAAACTGTCGCCTTTGGCAATCTTCACACCAAATACATTTTCAAATTCGCCTACAAAAACATTATTCACATACTTTATTTCATAATCCCTGTTGAGCGACCAGATGCTGTCCATAGAGTTCTCGATAATAGCTTTCAGATCGGCTTCGCTCTCCTGCAGGGCATCTTCCGCCTTCTTCCTGTCAGACACATCGCGGCAGATGCCTTCGTGAAAGATGATCTTTCCTTTTTCATCTTTGATAAAGCGGGCATTCTCTTCCAGCCAGATGATCGAACCATCCTTGCGTTTCAACCGGTAAGTAACCAGCTCAGGTGAAAACTCTGAAGTGAGGGTTATCTTTTCCCTTTCTGCCTCATGGATGTAGAGATCTCTGGGAATATATACGCTTTTAAGCTCTTCAAAACTGCTGTATCCAAGCATTTTCACAAAGGCCGGGTTGGCATCCACGAAATAGCCCTCCGGGGTGGAGCGGTAAAACCCGTTAGGCATGGTATCAAAGAGGTTCTTGTATTTTGCTTCACTTTCGCGAAGCGCCTTTTCTGACTGGATCCGCTGTTGTATATCAGACTTAGCTTTCTCAATAGCGGCTTTAGTGATAGAAAAAACATTGTAGCTTATTGCGCCCATAAAGATCATGGCGATAGTGGTATTGACAAGGAAATCAGCAAACTCGTATTTGGAGATTATTAATGAGTCTTTTATAACAAAAAGAAAAACCACAAACACAAGAGCATTGATCAGGGTATATGCCAGGCTCAACCATTTTTTACTGTCAATCAATAGTGGAGCCATAGCCAGGATAGCAAAAAGCCATACAACTGTGCCCAGCCTTCCCAGATCAGGGTCTCTGCTGACAAACATTATAAACCATACCAGGGCAAGACTGGAAATAAGCAACAGGTGGGCTGCAATGGCGTAACGCCCCTTTGTTAGCAACCTGTAACAACCGGCAAAGACCATCATACCAAGGATCATAGGTGTAATCACCAGGAAGTTTACAGGATTATACAACGATGTTGAGACTTGCAACACGCTGATTACGGGGATCATCAACCCCAATATTATCATTGCCGACAGGATAAGATAATAAATAAACCTGGCTTTAAGCTGAGTAATAAAATCAGCATTTTCATAAACCTCTAATGCCTTAGGAGGAGTAATTTTCAATTTCATAAAACATGATTGTATTTAGCATAATAAGCCAGGCAGCAACGGCAGCTTGCGCTTTTCTGCATTTATTATTATTCAACAGTTATAAAAAAAAGATAGAGAAACACCAGTACCTAATGCGCTGCAGGTAATATAATCAAAACCTTTGTACCTATTCCCGGCTCAGAGTGAAACTCAAGTTTTCCTGCATGCTCATTAATGATGTTTTGTGTTATAGATAATCCCAACCCGGTGCCTTTACCCGGAGCCTTGGTGGTAAAAAACGGATCTGTAATCCGGCTCAATACATCACGGCCCATTCCGGTTCCGGTATCTTCCACTCCCACTACCAGGTTTTTGTCCTCCATAAAGGTAGAAACAGTAATCCGGCCTGTACCCTCAATGGATTGAATGGCATTGGACAAGACATTAAGCAGGGCCTGGTGCAATTTCCCTTCGTTGCACATGAGCCAAAGAGGTTCATTAGCGTATGCTTTGACGATCCCTATTCGTTCTCCGATTTGCTCTCCAAGCAGGGTGAGACAATTATTGATAATAACGTGAACATCGGCAGGTTCATGTCTTTCTTCATCGCGCCGGCTATAGTGATTGAGACTGGTGATAATTCCTGATGCACGACTGACCCCCTCATTGGCAATTTTCAGCAGGGTATCAATGCTGTGATCACGCTCTTCTCCGTTTTCGTTAAAGTATTCTTCGATGGCTACGATTGCTCCTTTGATAAAGTTGAGCGGATTGTTGATTTCATGGGCTACGCCGGCAGCCAGGACACCCAGGGAAGCCATTTTTTCTGAATGAATGAGCTGTTGCTGGGTTTGTTTAAGGGTTTCAAGGGTAGAAGAAAGTTCTTCGCGCTGTTGCCGCAGTTCGGCATTGGCCGTTTTCAGCTCTTCATTACGCATGGCAAGTTCCTTTGTACGGTCTTGTACAATGCCTTCCAATGCTCTTTTTTGTTTTTTGATCTTTGTGGTACGCAATTTATAATACACTACCAATCCTGCAATAAGCAAAACCACCAAGCCTACTCTGAACCAGGCAGTCTGCCAAAGTCGGGGATGAATCACTATGGTCAGCAGAATCCCGTCTTCATTCCAGAAACCATCATTGTTAGATCCTTTTACTATAAGCTCGTAATTTCCGGGAGCCATATTGGTAAAACTGATAAAATTCCGGTTGCCCAGGTGAATCCACTGTTCATCCGTATCAAGTATCTTATAGGCAAACTGATTCTTTTGCGGATCAGTATAATCCAATGCCGCAAATTCAACCTGGAAATTCATTTCGCCGGGATTGACTTCAATATGATTTGAGTAGGTTACTGAAAGGCCTGTACTTACCGACTCATTGTATTTTTTAAAATCGGTAATCTTGATATCAGGAGGCTGCTGGTTTAGTTCAATATCGTCGGGATAGAAACTCAACACACCATCCACGGTGCCAAAGACCAAAACCCCGTAGGCACTTTTGTAGGATGCTCCCCAGAAGAACTGATCAGAGGGTAATCCATCGCTGACATCAAAATTAAGGAATTCTCCTGTGGTTGGGTCAAACTGTGAGAGTCCTTTATCAGTTGCAATCCAGAGATTGCCCTTGCTATCGTCGAGGATAGAGAAAACAATATTGTTGGCCAGGCCATCGGCTTCTGTATAGGTGGTGAAGCTTTCGTCGAGGGGGTTGAATTTTACCAGTCCGCCACCAAAAGTCCCCAGCCATAACAATCCATCGGGTGATTTATGGATGGCAAGTACACTGTTGTTACTCAGGCTATTGGGGTTTTCCGGGTCATGCTCGTATATTTTGAAAGCATCTTCATCCGGCAGGTATTTATTTAAACCACCACCCCAGGTGCCGGCCCATACCACACCATTTTCTTCAATAACAAGAGCATTGGGTTGAATCTGTGGGCTGCCCAGCGAACCAGGTACCCCTGATTGATGCATAAAAGAACGCCAATTCCCCGATGCGGGATCAAACACGTTGAGCCCATTTTCTGTACCGGCCCATACTTTCCCGTCTGGCGCAATACGCAACAACTGTATGGTATTATCACTGATTGAATTGGTATTGGCGGAGTCATTTACAAACCTGTGAACCAGATTATGATCTGCATCAAAAACAAATATGCCCTCTGTGGTACCGATCCACAATCTTTTTTTGTCGTCTTCCACCATTGAGGTAACACTGTTTAACCCTACCACCTGCTGAACTTTACCGTTATGAATAAACTGGTCCTTGCGTCGGTCGTAACAGGTAAGAGGAACATTAAAGGAGCCCATCCAAATGAGTTGCTTGTGGTCCTGGAAGATACTCCTCACGATACGGGCATTGATGGTATTAGGATTTCCAGGCTTATGCCTGTAAATCCTGAAATTTTTATACCGGGTAATCTTATCCACTCCGGTTTCACTGCCTACCCAAATGATTCCCCTGCTATCTTCAAACAAATATCTTATTCGGTCTGAAGTAAGGCTGCTCTCGGTATACGCGCTGATCTGCGTAAGGGTATTTGTCTTCGGATCGAAAAAGTCAACCCCTGACCCTTCATACCCCAGGAGATAATCTCCATTGTTTAACCTGATGGTTCTGTAAACACTATTTCCGGTAATGCCAGACCTTTCATGGGCATCGGGGTAAAAAACCGTAAACCCTTCATCTCCGGGTGTATAAATACTAACCCCGCCCCCGATTGAGCTAAACCAAATGTTATTATCCCGGTCCTGATATATATCATAAACAGCATCGCTGCCAATAGAGCGTTGATCCTGGGGATTGTGTCTGTAAACGGTATAATCTTCACTTTCAGGGTCAAATTTCACTACTCCGGTTGAATTGAATCCCACCCAAATGTATCCCTCATTGTCAACCAGGATAGAACGAATGGCGTCTTCATTGAGCCCATTTTCAGCTGTCCTGAAAAGATACGTGGTAAACGAGCCCGATTGCTTGTTGAAACGGTTTAACCCTTCACTCCATGTGCCAATCCAGAGATTGCCCTCCTGATCCTCATCAATCGCCCACAGATCATTTCCACTGATGGAATTCTCATTGCCCTCTTCATGCCTGTATACAACAAACTGCTCATGTTTGGTATCGAATCTTTTCAAACCACCACCTTGTGTGGCCATCCAGATGATGCCGTCGTCATCAATGTGCATTGCCCGGATCAGCTTTCCGGTGAGCGACTGTTTCCCCTGTTCATTATCAAATCGCTTAAAACCATAGCCGTCGTAACGCATCAATCCATTGAGAGTTCCAAACCAAATAAAACCCAATTGGTCTTCGACAATGGAGAATGTAGCGCCGGGAGACCGGCCGTACTGGTCTGTAATCCCTGATATCTTGAATTCGCGGTTTTGTGAAACACAAACAAGGGTGGAAGGGAAAAATAAAAAAAACAGTATGAATATCTTTTTTATCATTTAAATGTTGAACTTCAATCGGCTACAACCTATCCTTTTTCTTAGCAGATCAACCTTAAAACATAAATCTCTGAATAATATCGGCCCGCTGATAATGAGATATTTGAACAGTGCAAAGATAATAAAATTCAAATCAGGTACATCCTTTGCCGGTTGCCCTATCCTAATGTTAAAACCATCTTTTCGGGTTTCCTTATATCTTACTGGCAAAAACATATCTTACTATTTCGATATTTACACTTGATTCTCAGACTGTTTCAAATCAGATCCTGCTAATTTCATTTGTGGAGCATTAAATTTCCAACAAAATTCACAAAAAGTGCTGTAAATTTCTCAATTTTTCTAACACTTTCTTTTTATGATACTTACAAATATCCCAGGGCACAGATATTTTTCAACAAACAGTTGACTTAAACTGCTGCCTTACATTTTTTACTAATTTTACAAAAATTCTTCAAACGCATGCACAAGCTTCTATATATAGATGACGAGATTCATAATCTTGTAACCTTAAAATTATCCATCAACAAGTGGTACGATGTGTATACTCTCGAAAACCCATTAGAAGCCATCGACCTGATTGAAAAAGAAAATATAGGTGTGGTGATCACCGACCAGAGGATGCCCGGGATGACCGGGCTTGAACTGGCAGAGAAGATCCAGGAGAAATTTGAAGACGTCATAGTAATGATCCTCACTGCTTATGACGACTCCAACGTAATGCTGCAAGCCATCAACCAGGGGGGTATATTCCGGTATATTCTCAAGCCCTGGGATATCAAAGACATTCAGCAAACCCTAAAGAATGCCTTTGACACCCTGGAGCTGAGAAAAAAGAACCGTAGCCTGGTCAATGACCTACTGCTGCAAAACAAAGAACTTTCGCTACAGGAAAGAAAATACAGGTTGATTTTTGACCATTCTCCGCTGGGCATCGCCCATTTTGACACCAACGGTAAGATCACACGCTTTAATAAGCAGTTTCGGGAAATCATCAATTCGGGTGAATACTTCAAGGATCTGGAGTCTTTATCGTCCGGTCCCAACAGCGATATTACCCTCGCCTTCAAAAAATCTCTTGAATCCAACGAAGCAGTAACTTTTGACGGGAAATACCACCGTACAGATGGAAAATCAGTTCCGGTGCATGCTATCTTTAATCCCATAAGGGAAGACTACACCGATGATGGCCTGGTAATGCTCATAGAAGACCTCAGCGAAACACTCAAACAGGAAGAACTGAAGAAACAGGTCACCATTGCCCGTGAAGCAGCACGCTTCAAACAAAATTTCCTGGCAGAAATGAGCCATGAAATACGTACTCCCCTTACAGGTGTTATAGGAATGATCGATATACTGAAAAAAACTAACCTGGACTCGGAACAAGAAGGCCATGTGGATATTCTGAAGATGGCCGCCGACGATTTAAAGGAAATCATCAACCAGGTTCTGGATTATTCAAAAATTGAAGCCGGCAAAATACCTTTGAATACTTCTGCTTTTCAAGTCAGCAACATCTTCCGCAAAGCAGAGAAGTTGTTTTTCAGCATTTGCAACAAACAAATTACCTTTCACCAGGACCAGGATCAGCAAATACCCGAATATATCATTGGCGATGAATTGCGCATTATGCAGATCATAAACAACCTGGTAACCAATGCGGTAAAATTTACCCATAAAGGAAAAATCCTTCTTTCATCCAAATTGTTGCCCGGACAGTCACCCTCGGGGGAGTTTACCATCAGGTTTTCTGTAACAGATACCGGCAAAGGTATTCCTGTTGAGCTGCAAAAGATACTTTTCAACCCCTTTACCCAGATTGAAGAGCAAAACTCACCGGGGATAGAAGGAACCGGCCTCGGCCTGGCCATTTGCAAAGAACTGGCAAAACTGCATGGGGGTGCAATAGGAGTGGAAAGCGAACCTGGTGTTGGCAGTACGTTCTGGTTCACTGTTGGGGTAAGGGCAAAGGAAGAGAAAAACACAAGCAAAACCCCCGCAGCACACCAGGAAGATGAGATTGTTTTTTCTCCCATCAGGATATTGCTTGCCGAAGACAACAGGGTAACACAAAATGTATTAAGGCTGCTGCTCAGCAGTTTTGGCCATGACGTAACTGTGGCAAGCAACGGTGAGGAAGTCATAAGCAAATACCAATCCGGGCTTTTCGACCTGATCCTCATGGATATACAAATGCCCGTAATGAATGGTGTTGAGGCAACCCGCAACCTCAGGGAAAAGCATAATAACCTACCCCCTATTGTAGGCTTAAGCGCTAACGCCCTGGAAGGTGACCGCGAAAAATACCTGGGTAAGGGACTTGATGAATATCTTACCAAACCATTCAATCAGGAAGAGTTTTGTATATTGCTGAAAAAATTTAACCTGACAGGTTGATTTTCATATCCTGTTTTTCAATCCGGTTACATCTCTTTCATTGAATTCACTTATCTTCACCGGCACTAACAGATTTATAAACCCCAGGTTGTATCTTTGCAACCCAAACTGAGTAAAAACCTATTTTCATCCCACTATATTATGCAAACCGCCGAATCCATTGTTTCCCGTATCCTGTTTGAAGACAACCACATGATTATCATCAACAAGCTTCCCTCAGAAATTGTACAGGGCGATAAAACCGGCGATATGCCTATGAGTGATCTGTTGAAAGCCTACATCGCAAAGAAATACAATAAGCCCGGCAATGTTTTCCTGGGTGTGGTGCACCGTATTGACCGGCCGGTAAGTGGTGCCGTAGTGTTTGCCCGTACATCAAAAGGACTTACACGACTCAACAGCATGTTGCAACAGCGCGATCTGAGGAAAAAATACTGGGCTGTGGTAAAAAACCAACCTCCTGCCCACCAGCAAACCCTGGTGCATTTTCTTCAGAAAAACGAAAAACAAAACAAATCATACTCCGTGGCAGAGGGTAAACCCAACAGCAAAAGAGCCGAATTGCAATATACCCATCTATGCAGCAGCAATGATTATCATCTGCTGGAAATAGAACTCATTACCGGGCGTCACCACCAGGTGCGTGCACAGCTGGCCGCCATTGGATGCCCCATTAAGGGAGACCTTAAATACGGTTTTGACCGTTCCAACCCCGATGCAAGCATTCACCTTCATGCACGCGAATTGTCTTTCATCCACCCTGTGAGCGGGAAAGAGATGACCATCACAGCCCCGGTGCCGGATGATAATTTGTGGAAGTTCTTCGAGAAAGAAATGGAAGGCAGAGAAGACCAGCAGGCAACATAATATCTTCTGGCTGCTGATTCGATTCCTGTGAATAAACCCTGGATACTGCCCTTAGGGTTGTCTTGTCAAACAATTCGTCGCCTATTTTCTTTACCCTATAGTGGCTGCTTTCACAAAACAGCCTTATATTTGATCTTAACAAATCAATATTTTAGGGCTTATGGGCATTCAAGACCGTTTCATCATCACTGCTTTATTAATCCTGCTGTGCCTGCAGGGCAAGGCACAGTTTTATTCGGCCGGCCAGGATCCTGGTTCCATTCGTTGGATGCAGATTGAAACAGAAAACTTTCAGGTAATCTTTCCACAAGGATACGAAGATAAGGCACGCTACATTACCAGGCTTCTTGAATGGTCGTACGAAAATGCAGGGAAAAGCCTGGAACACAAACCCAGGAAGGTATCGGTAATTGTACACAACCAAACTGTTGTATCCAATGGATTTGTATCGTGGGCCCCAAGACGTATAGAGCTTTACTCCAATCCCCCTTCCGACAATGATTTTCATGACTGGATGGAACGGCTTGTGATTCATGAATACAGGCATGTGGTACAGATCGACAAACTCAACCAGGGATTGACCAGACTGCTGGGAATCCTCTTTGGCGAGGCAGGTACCGGTGCTGTGGTAGGCCATATGCCCCTGTGGTTTATGGAAGGGGATGCAGTAGTTACTGAAACAGCACTTACCAGGGCCGGACGGGGCAGGCTTCCCCGGTTTGAGCAGGGGCTCAGGGCGCAAACCCTCACCTTCGGTGCATATTCCTTCGACAAAGCTGTACACGGATCTTTTAAAGACCATGTGCCCAATCATTATGAGCTGGGGTATCAACTTGTAGCGCAGGCCCGCCAGGAACACGGCGCCGAAGCATGGAGCCCAATGATCAACAATGTGGCTCGCCGGCCATGGGCACTCATCCCTTTCTCGGCAGAAATGAAAAGACAATTTGGGCATGGACAGATCAGGCATTATAAGCATACCTTCAAAAGCCTAATCAGCCATTGGAAAGAACAAAGAGAAGAGATTACCTATTCCCCCGCAGAAAAGGTCAGCCCCGACAACCGTCTTTACACCAATTACCAGTATCCCCATTGGGTAAACGACTCCACCATTATTGCCCTGCGTAGCGGTATGAAAGATATTTCCACTTTTGTACTGATCCATTCAGATGGTTCAGAGGAAGAACTCTTTTCCCCGGGAACAGTTTTTCCCCAGTCTGTTCATTTCAGTAATGGAATGCTGGTATGGAGCGAGTACCGGCCTGACCCGCGCTGGGAGCACCGCAGCTATGCCGAGATCATGACTTATGACCTGGCCACCGGGAAGCGCAAAAGGATTACCGATAAAGGACGGTTTTTCTCCCCTGCCCTTTCGCCGGATGGCACTACCATCGCAGCGGCAAAGACCACAGCTGACGGCACTTACCGTCTCGTGCTGATTGATATGGAATCGGGACAGGAAACATGGTCAGTGGCAATAGTTCACAACGACTATGTGTTACAACCCGCATGGCATGACTCGGGCGACAAGCTGGCTGCCATAGCCCTTGACCAGCAAGGCAAACGGCTCGTGGAGATCAATATCGACAACAAGTCAGTAAAAACATTGCTTTGGGCAAAAGACAGGGATATATCTTCACCCGTATATATTGGCGATGATATACTTATCAATGGCACATGGTCAGGAATAGACAACATCTACCTTTACCGGCGGCGTACGTCGCAGGTAGAGCAGGTAGTATCATCAGTTTTCGGGGCGGTAAATGCCAGCCTCAACAGTCAGAGGGTTCTTGCCTTTTCAGAATATACAGCAAAGGGCTACCAGGTAAGTATGCTTAAGCCAGAAAATTTTGAACTCCGCCCCCTGGCCATGGTCGGGGATTATTCAAGGTCTTTTCATACGATATTGAAGAAACAGGAAGATGCAGTGATAAGTCATGACGAGCTTCCCCCTGACAACTATACAATCAAACGTTATAGCCGGATGTTCAACCTTTTTCATCTGCACAGCTGGGTGCCTGCATCCATCAATGTGGATATGCTGCAAGCCTATCCGGGGTTTTCGTTGCTTTTCCAGAACAAGCTCAGCACTTCCTTTGGCCAGATGGGCTACGAATGGGATTACAATGATGCAACAGGCCGCGTCCTGGGGACTTTTTCCTACCACGGCTGGTACCCGGTATTCAGTATTTCGGCAGAAACAGGCAACCGCAGGTTTTACTATTCTGTCAGGAACGATGATGAGCTTACTTTTCATGATTTTGTTTACCGCGAGGATGCCTTTCACCTGGCCGTTTCACTTCCTCTGCAATACCAGCGCGGCAGCTATTTTTGGGGTATCACCCCCTGGATCAGAGCGGGGATTACCAATGTACTGGAAAGCCGGCAAACACCAGACTCCATTTATGCCGGAAATAATTACCTTACCCTTACACCTACCAGCTTTATCACTCAGGATTACAGGTTTCTTGCCTATATGCAGAAGCGTAGCGTGGCGCGCGATATTTTTCCCCGCGCAGGGATCATCTTTGATGCAAATTACCGGCATACTCCCTGGAGAGGTAACGATATGGGATCGGTTGTGGCAATAAGAGGGATTGGATATGTACCGGGCTTAATACGTCACCACGGCCTTAGATTGGGGGCTGCCTACCAGATGAGAGAAAGAGGTGAAAACCAACGGGAGGAGGGAACTTTGCCTGTATTATACAGTTTTGGAAACATCATTACCTATCCCCGGGGTATAGAAGGACAAAGCCACCAGGAGCTCCTGTCATTCAGTGCAGATTATGCCTTCCCTGTGCTCTACCCTGATCTGAGCCTTCCTTATGTTCTCTACCTGAAACGCATAAGGGCTTACCTCTTCTATGATTATGCTCTTGCCAGGCCCTTTCCTGGAAATCAGCAGGAAATCACTCCCGAAACAGAAAGCTTCTATTCCAGAGGGTTTGGTATTTCAGGGGATATGCATCTGCTGGGATTGTATCTTCCTGTTCAGCTGGGCGTACAGGTTGCTTTCCCACAGGAAAGAGACATCAGCTATCAGCTTATTTTTAGTGTGAGCCTCTGATGGCATTACTCACTCTTGTTCTTGTTCATATTTCCCACAGTAAAAAGGAATACAAACAGTACCAGAAAATAAGCGCCAAACACAATGTGATGCAACAGTTTGTAGTTGGAGATAAAATGGGTAAGAGATACAGCCATAAAAAATGAAACCAGCGATATACCGGCAAAAATCATCGCCACCCCCCGATCATTCAATCCCAGGTAAGAGAGATGATGAGTGGTGTGGTCCTTCCCACCCACAAAGGGAGAGCCACCCTTGGCAATACGCTTGTAAAACACGGTAGTGGTATCTATAATGGGCAGAGCAAATATAATAGCCACAGACAAGAAACGCATCCATGCCGTGCTCTCTGTGGCAAATCCCTGACCGTTCCAGTAAAACATGATCCCCAGCACAGCCAGCAGAATGCCCAGGAATTGGCTTCCGGTATCTCCCATATACATTTTGGAAGGATTCCAGTTGTAATACAAAAAAGCCAGCAACACAGCCATGAGTCCCAGCACAATGATCAAGACAGGGTTTTGCAGTTCGTTGCGTAAAAACAGTCCGGCAAAAATAGTTACGGCAATGGCCATGGAAACTATTGTGGTAATACCATCCATATTGTCGAGCATGTTGATGCTGTTCATCATGCCCACTACCCAGAAAAGGGTAAGACCGTAATTGAGCAAATCATTGTTGAATATCTCCACATAGGTGCCAGTAAAAATGAGGATCAATCCGCACAACACCTGCGAAAAGAATTTGATCCAGGGTCGCGTATTGTAGGCATCATCAAACAAACCGGCAAGAAAACCAATGGTTACAGCCACCAGTATTCCCAGGGTTTGCAAATTGAAAAACCCCCTTTCGCCTGAATGGAGAAACGAAATAATAATGATGGAAAACAGGAATATGATATAAAAGGATATGCCGCCAAGAGCAGGTTTAGAGGTAGAACTCCAGCGAATAATGGTTTCACCGGTATTGCGGATACCCAGGTTACGTGAAAATTTTAACAGAAAACGGTTTACAACCAATGAAAAAGCAAGCGAAGCTGCAAAAAAAAGACTGTACACAAATAGCAGGTTCTCAGTCATTCCAAATCATATTTAACAAACAACAATTTCAATACACTCCATCGCAGCATCTATCAGAACGGACTCACAAAATCTTTAAAAGCGGGGGCATTCTTATCTTTTTCTGACACAACGGGATCTTTCACTCCCCAGTCAATGGCAAGGTCGGAATCGTTCCATGCAATGGCAGCCTCTGCATCGCGATGGTATACCTGTGTGCATTTGTAAAAGAATACGGTATTTTCTTCCAGGGTAAGAAATCCATGGGCGAAACCGGGAGGAATCCACAGCATGTTTTTTTGCTTTGCGGTAAGAAGGATTTTATAATGCCTGCCGAAGGTGGGTTCTGCTTTTCTCAAATCTACAACTACATCGAGCACTGATCCGCTGAACACACGCACCAGTTTCCCCTGCTGCCAGGGCGGCAATTGAAAGTGCATCCCTCTGATCACATTGACGGCAGACATGGATTGGTTGTCCTGCAGAAAGTCAGCATCAAGGCCAGCTTCTTTGAACCTTTCACGATTCCATGACTCAAAAAAATAACCACGCTTATCTTCAAAGATATCAGGTTCGATCACAAATAAATTTCTGAATCCGGTTTCTCTAACCTGCATAAAGATTTATCAGTTTGTCGTTTTACAAATGTTTTTTACCTATTCCCAGCAGTTTCTTCCACCAGCTTCTTTTTCCTGCAATCACCTGGTCATCGTAATATCCGTATCCTGCACCATACCCTCCGTAATAATAGCCATACGAATACCCTTTATCGTACCCGTAGCTGGAGTATTCCTTGTCAACCGCATTGAGCACTACCGAAAGATTATTGATGTGGCTTTCGCTGATCAGGCGGTTCACATTCTGTATAAACATACGCTTGGAATAGTTGGCCTTAAAGATATAAATAGGATAGTCAGACATAAGAATGCTTTTCATACCGTCTGTAACAATTCCCACGGGTGGGTTGTCCACAATCACATAGTCGTACCTGGATTTCAGGTAGTTGATCATTTCGTCCATTCTTGGGGTAAGGATCAGTTCCGATGGATTGGGGGGCACGGGTCCTGCCGTAATAAAATCAAGGTTTTTAACCTTTGAGGGTTGGATACAGTCGTCAATGCCATCAATGTTGGAAAGGATGGTGCTGACCCCTTTGATGTTTTCAACGTTGAAACCCAGGTGGATTTTGGGTTTACGCATATCAAAGTCTATCACAATAACCTTCTTGTTGCTGAAAGCAAGGATACCGGCCAGGTTCATGGCAAAGAACGTTTTTCCTTCACCCGAGATGGTTGAGGTAACGGCCACCAGCTTTGGCCCTGCATCGTTGTTGATAAACTGCAGGTTGGTTCTTATGGCACGCAGAGCTTCTGAAATGAGTGATTTGGGTTTCTTTAGTACCAGCAACTGGTTGGGTGGTATCTCGCTCTTGTATTTCGGAATAACACCAATGACCGGTGCATGGGTATATTTAAGGATATCGTGCAGCGAGGGGATTTCATTATAAAACAAGTATTTGAGCAAAAACACTCCCAGCCCCAGGAAGATAGCTGCCAGCAGGCTGCTGGCATAGATGCTTCGTGGCTTGGGAGAAATTGGCTGCCCCGGCACCCGCGAGCTTTCCAGTATCACACTTTGTGAAACATATCCGGCTTTGGAGATGGAGTATTCTGCCTTCTTTTCTACCAGTTGATTGTAAAACCGTTCATTGATAGAGTGCACCCTTTGCAGCATGGAGTATTCAATAAGGCTGTAGCGGCCTCCCTGGTTCAGGATCACATTCTCATAACTGTTGATACGGCTGGTAAGATCTTCTATGCGGCTATCCAACTGCTCCCTGAGGGTAGAAATACTTTCCATCACCATCCTTTTCTGAATATTGATCTGGTGGTTGAGAGATTGTATCTGGCTGCTTTCCGGAGTTACCTGGTAGAGCAGCTGCTCTCGTTCAACCAGCAGATCCTGCAGGGTCTGAAGCATGCGTGATACCACCCCGCTGAATTCGCTACCGGCAAGAATGGCAATGAGCCTGAAAATATCGACCTGCTCATCATTACGCAGGCTTTTCTCAATCTCATTAAAGATGCTGTACTCCATCTGTAATTCAACGATCTGGTTTTCCATTTCGGCAACCCGTCCCTGTAACGTAGGCAGGGGGGTTAAGGCTACTTCATCTATGCCATGTTCCTTTTTAAACGATTCCAGTTCAATTTCAGAGTCAGACAGCTTATCAAACAACAAATCCAGCTGCTGATCAATAAACTCGAGAATATTATTGGCACTTTCAGCCTTTTTCTCCAGGTCGTAGATACTGAATTCTTCTGCAATAGTATTTACAATGTCGGCAGCTTTTTGCGGATTGTTTCCCTGGTAGGTGATCTGAATGGTTTTGGCTGCAGCATTCAATACATTGATACGGATATCACGGCTGTAGGCCGAGGATAACGTTTCGGGGTTGTTGATAACAAAAAAGTAGGAATTGCGCGAAAACAAGCTTTGCTGTTCCCTGATGATATTATAATTCTGGATTTCAAAGCGAACATCCATTTCCGGCAGGTTACTCACGCCATTAATGTGTACGTCGCGCTTGAGCATTTCTCCTTTGAGGTTGTAAGACAGCACCACCTTGTCTTCACTTACAAAATCAACATACACAGGCACCCCATACAATGCGGGGTTTTTCACCTGTACCTGGGCAATGAAGGGAGAGTTTCGGTAAAGCTCGAAATTGAGTACTCGTCCTTTGGAGTAGTAAGTGATTTCCAATGGAAGTTTAGACAAAGCCCTTTTAAGAAAAACAGACGAGCGCATCAGTTCAATCTGCTTGGCCATATCGTCCTCATAAATATTGGCCGTAGGCAGTATCCTGGTGGCCTGGCTTTGGGCATCCATCTGCAGGATTGCTGAGGTTTGATAAATGGGAGGAGTATACCGCAGATATAGCCATGCGCCGCTCAGGGCAAGGATTACGAAGACGATTGGGAAAAGGATATTGCGTTTGGAAATATAAAGAAACAGCTTTATATCCAGTTCGTCGTTGATGGCTGATATTTTTTTGGCTGCGGGATTGGTCATGATTTACTGGAACAAAGAATACACAAGGAGCGCTGTGGAAAGCAGCGTCAGATAGGGCCCTAAATTTTCCATAATTCTCTGCGGAACCCTTTCGCGAGGTTCTACATAGATGATATCGTTGGCCTGTATGATCATATCTGCATCGCGAACCCCCTCAATTGTAGACAGATCGATAAGAAAAACCTGGGGGTCACTCAGGTCGCCTCTGATAAGTTTTACCTTACTGGCCCGCCCATCGGCAATTCCACCTGCCATGGCAAGGGCTTCAAAAATAGTAGTATGCGTATTCTCAAGATACACCACCTGTGAAGTACCGCCACGACCGCCAGGGAATATGGTAACCCTGTGGTTGGTAACCCTGAGCGTAACAAAGGGACGGTTGTAATAGGCAGAAAACTCCTGTTCCAGGAACTTTTCTGCTTCGCGAATAGTCATCCCGCTTAGTTTTACCCTGCCCATAACCGGCAGCTTTACCATACCGTCAAATTCTACAATGTAATTCTGATCGCCCCTTAGTTGCTGTGTGATGGGAGTAATGGGATCGATAAGCCGCTCCCCGTCATTGGTATATAGTCGGAAAAAGAGCTCATCATTGGGCGCCAGCCTGTACTCTTCAATTACGGGCTCATCAGGAAATTCAGCATAATCATACCCCGAAGGAGTGCGCAGCATCCGCTCGGGGTTTAATAGCTGACAGGATGAAAAAAGTAATAATACGATTGGTAAAGCCCAAAATCGATTTGCTTGTAACCTGGCGTTTTTCAATGCAATGTTAATTTTTTTAGTTTGCAAAAGTACAAAAGCTTTGGCTGAACACCTTAAAATTGTTTGTTTTTAACAGTGGATCAACGGCTTGATCGCTATTTGTGAACTCACAATTAACAAATATATTGCATAGATAAAAAATCCCGGCCAGAATTTGGTTTTACCGGATTGAGCAGGATAGAAAATTGCAGATCGGAAACTGTAAAGACGATTTTCAGGCAACCTTAGAAACCCTTCGTTTTCTTTCATTGAAATTAACTCTTCCCAGCAGACCATCATAAAGCTTCTCCATATCGTTTACCAGTCTCATAAAGTGAAATTTCTCCCCTACCTGTGTCCAACCGCTTTGAGAGAAATCCTTTCTCATTTGGTCATCCTCTACCAGTTGTAGCAGTTGAGAAGCAAAACCTTTCAGATCTTCTCTATCGGCAAGCAATGCAGTTTTTCCTTCTACCACAACATTCTCTACCCCTCCTACCCTGGTAGAAACAACCGGTTTTCCGGCAGCCTGAGCTTCAATAAGGCTTACGGGTGTGCCTTCATTCAAAGAGGTAAGTGCCACGATATCAAGTCCGGCAGTTACATAGTCCATTTCGGTGATCCAGCTGGTAAAGGTAAGCGGAGCCGGTTTATATTCACCCACCCCGTTTACGTAGTTAATGCCAAGATTTATAGCTTTTTGCTTGATAATCTCCCTGGATTCTCCATCACCCACAATAAAAGCACGGATCTTTTTATTGGTTTGTGTCTGTAAAATTTTCAATGCCTCAAGAAAGAGCGAGTGGTTCTTTATGGGTACCAGGCGTCCTATAATACCTATGGCGATTTCATCTTCAGCGATTTTGTAACGCTCTCTGAAGGCAGCCCGCTTGGCAGGCATATTTTCCCTGAAGCGCGACAGGTCGAAACCCAGAGGCACTACACTGATTCTATCTTCTTCACAAATGCTGTATTTATGGGCAAGCTCATATTTTTGCAAATCACTGATGGCAATAATCTGGCTGCTTCTTTTGGCAAGAAACCGCTCTACAGATTTGTAAAAGGTGGTCTTTGCTGGTCCGAAATAGGAATCGAAAACGTGCCCGTGGAAAGTATGAACTATTACCGGCACATTCATGCTTATGGCGGCATGCCTGCCCAGAGCACCAGCCTTAGAGGCATGGGTATGAACAATGTCGGGCCTGAAATCGCGTATCAGGGATTTCAGCTTGCGAAAGGCATAAAAATCATGGAAAGGAGATAGCTCACGTAGCATTTCCGGTATTATTACCGGTTCAACACCAAGCTGTTTTACAATATATTCCGAATTTTTCTCACTTGGATCATTGGGGCCACCCACCAGAAGGGTTTCGTATTCGTTGTTAAGATATTTGGTGAGGTATGCAGCATTATAGGTAGGACCTCCGAGATTGAATCTGTTGAGAATGCGTAAAATTCTTGGCATTGACTACTTCGGTTACTGGGCGAAAATTTCTGCAAAACTACTAAAAAGCAGTTAAACAAGAGTTAAATTGTCATGAATTATTGCGATGAAACTTCTCATACCAATGTTGAAAAACCGCTATACTCCAAACCTGTGCATGTATTTCGCCGGGGTTGGAAGAAAAGAGTTTTTTCTTCAAATTGTTAATAACTTTTGGTTCAAATATTCTCTGCTCCCTTATATAATCCTCATCCAACCATTTTTTGAGGATGGTATCTTTGAGCTCCCTGCGGAACCATGACAACAAAGGCACTTCAAATCCCTGTTTTGGCCTGTGGTACAACTCAGGGGGCAACATATCCCTGAAGGCATCTCTGAGGATACGCTTTCTGCCTGTTTTGTCAATTTTAAAATGATCGGGCATAGAAAAAACAAGATTTACCAGATCATGATCCAGGAATGGCACACGCACTTCCAGTGAATTGCCCATCGACATCATGTCTACCTTGGTAAGCATATCATTGGTCAGTACCAGGTGCATGTCGTTGCGCAATATGCTGTTGATATCTCCTGAAAAAGAGGTGAACCGGGTCAAGGCCTTTTTGCGGGTACGGTATTCTTCGTTCATGGGAGATGATATCAGAAGCTTAGCAGGATAGTCTTCATCGGTAAAGGCAGCCCATCGCCAGTACCGGTCGGGGTGAGACATATTGATTCCCTTGCCAAAGCGATACAGCTGCCTGATGCGATTGCCCAGGGCAGTGCTGCGCGATTGTGGCAGGGGAGCAAGCAGCGGGTGAAAAGTCCTCAGCAGGGAAGCCGCCATACCACCCTGCAGGGCACGAAAATGGGCCATATGTTTGTTGTACCCCGCAAACATTTCGTCGGCACCATCGCCCGAGAGAGCCACTGTAACTTCACGCCTTGTTTCACGACTCAGGATGTGCACCGCCAGTGCTGATGAGTCGGCAAAAGGTTCATCGGTATAATCGAGCACATCAAAAAGACAACCCAGCAGATCATTGGTAGTGAGGGAGAATTCCGTATGGTCGGTGTTGTGCATCCGGGCCACACTCCTGGCATAGCGGGTCTCGTCAAACATGGGTTCATCTTTAAAGCCAATGGAGAATGTGCGCAACTTTTCCACATGCCTTGCGGCAAGCGCCACAACAACACTGCTGTCGATACCACCACTCAGGAAAGCCCCCAGGGGAACATCGGAAACCAACCGTTTCACTACCGCTTCTTCCATATACTTCCTAAGTAATTCTATACCCTTATCGTAAGACATACCCGCATACCTGGGCAATGCTTCATCAGGCAGGGCGTAGTAGCAGCATGATTCAACCGTTGTTCCTTTTACCTTCATCCAGTGGCCTGGCATGAGCTTTCGCACCCCCTGGTAAATACACCATGGCCCGGGGATATAATTAAGTTGAAAATAGATATGCATGGAAGCCGGGTCGATGTGTCGGGGGATACCAAGATGAAGCAACGCTTTCATTTCTGAAGCAAAAAGCAACCGCTGCCCATCCTGGTAATACAGCAATGGCTTGATGCCAAATCGATCTCTGGCAAGCAAAAGGGACCCTTCCCTGTGATCGAAAAAGGCAAAGGCAAAAAACCCCTGCAAATCGTTGATCCCATCGGGGCCTTTGTCAATGAGCCATTTCAGCAGCACCTCGGTATCACTGTGGGTACGAAAGGCTACTCCAATGGCAAGCAGTTTTTCTCGCAATGTCCTGAAGTTGTAAATCTCGCCATTGAATACCAGGGAATAGTTTCCGGAATCATCGTGAAAAGGTTGATTTGCGGCATCCGAAACATCAATAATGGAAAGGCGGCTGTGCCCCAGGCCCACATGGTCGAGAAAAAAACCTGCCTGGACTTCGGGGCCGCGTTTACTCAGTGAGGCAAGGGCCTTGTCAATGCCTGAAACACTTGATTCAACAGGGCCGGAAAAAGAAAACACACCGCAGATACCGCACATTGGAGAAAGTATTTAATTAGTTTTCTGCAAGAAAAGGCATAACTCACATTCCTGAAGGAAGGGGAAGTCAGCAACCACTATTTTATACCCATAGCATGAAAACTCATGTGATTCAGCTACAGAAACAGGTTTTTTTGCAGGGTACACAAAATTGTAAAATCTGAGCAATAAACAGGGGCTGCATAGGTGTTTGCAAGCCCCTGAATATATTCGGCGAATTCATTATGGGTTATAAATGGATTACCTCATCATAAGCGGCAGCGGTAGCTTCCATCATGGCCTCACTCATGGTGGGATGCGGATGCACCGCTTTGATGATTTCTTGTCCTGTAGTTTCCAGCTTGCGGGCCACTACCGCTTCGGCAATCATTTCAGTAACATTATTTCCAATCATGTGTACACCCAGCAGTTCACCGTATTTGGCATCAAAGATCACCTTTACAAAGCCGTCTTTATTTCCGGCGGCACTTGCCTTGCCCGAAGCGGAGAAGGGAAACTTACCCACTTTGAGTTCATAGCCGGCTTCTTTGGCTGCCTTTTCGGTATAACCCACCGAGGCCACCTCCGGGCTGCAGTAGGTACATCCGGGAATATTGTTGTAATTGATGGGTTCGGGATGGTGCCCTGCAATCTTTTCCACACACACAATTCCTTCTGCTGATGCAACATGCGCCAGAGCCTGACCCGAAACGGCGTCGCCAATGGCGTAATATCCCTCCACACCGGTACGGTAATATTCATCCACTACGATCTTGCCGTTTTCCACTTTAATACCGGTCTCTTCAAGGCCGATATTTTCAATATTGGCAGTGATACCCACCGCAGAAAGGACAATATCAGCCTCTACAATTTCTTCACCCTTTTTGGTTTTGATCTTTACCCTGCACTTTTCTCCTGAAGTATCCACCTCTTCCACAGTGGAGCTGGTCATTACTTTCATGCCGGATTTTTTGAAGGAACGTTCCAGCTGTTTGGATACATCTTCATCTTCCACAGGAACAATATTGGGCATAAACTCAACCAGGGTAACCTTTGTACCAATGGCATTATAAAAATAGGCAAACTCCGACCCGATAGCTCCTGACCCCACAACAACCATACTTTCGGGTTGCTTTTCCAGCACCATGGCTTTGCGGTAACCAATAATTTTTTCCCCGTCCTGTTTCAGATTGGGCAGCTCGCGCGAGCGCGCACCGGTAGCAATGAGGATATGTTTGGCCTCATATTGGGTTTCGTTACCGTCTTCTCCTTTAACGAGTACTTTTTTGCCGGGCAGTACTTTCCCAAAGCCTACCAGGTGATCGATCTTATTTTTCTTGAAAAGAAACTGTATCCCTTTGCTCATACCTGCAGCAACTTCGCGACTACGTTTTACCATTGCGGGCAGGTCAGCCTGGGCTTCGCCGGAAACAGCCACACCATAATCGCCGGCATGCTTCAGATATTCAAACACATTGGCACTCTTGAGCAAGGCCTTGGTGGGAATACATCCCCAGTTAAGACAAATACCACCCAGCTCAGCCTTTTCAACTACCCCAACCTTCATTCCCAGTTGCGATGCACGAATGGCAGCTACATAACCGCCAGGACCACTTCCAATAACAATCAGATCGTAATTCATATCAAAATCTATTTTAAATTCTTAAAGAGTTTACTATGCTAAATTAAATATTTTTCATGGCTTTGGGGATGACAATTCTCTTTTCATTCTCCAATTATTCATTTGTTTTTTGCGGCTCATAAGGCAGCTTTACCTTTCTTTCCGACCAGAGCATGTATACAGTCCCCAGGGCAAGGCTGGCCATAGCGATCACAAATGTAGTGGTGAATCCCCATGCTTCATAAAATGCAATACCCAGCAAAGGAGCAAATAAGCTGCGCAATGCAGTAAGTACAAGATGAACCGACTGGTAATTACCGGCCTCCTCGGGCGGGCAGAAATATGCCGAACCGATAAACCACGTAAGGGCCATGGTGGCAGCAAATACACCATGAAACAGGATGTAGAATATCAGCATGTAATACAGGCGGATATCCCAGAATTCTATATACGCAGGGAAATATTCTGTCAGGGTAAGAAACAGGATATAAACCAGCATGGAAGAAAAAGAAATGGCTGTAAAACGCCTTGGATCAATCTTTCCCATGAGCTTGCCAAAGAAAGGGAGAAGAATAATGGCCAGCACATTGTATCCGTTTTTATAGAATGCAATACTGGAATAGTTGAGCCCCAGCTCTGTTTCGAAAAACAGCACAATAACCGTTACCGAGCTCATAAACCCAAATCCATACAACATAAAACCTACCTGGAAGTCAAGAAAAGACCGGTTGGTGCGCAGTATGCGAACCATTCCCATTGCCGACTCCTTTACCGAATGCCAGAAACCGTTGGATTTTGCTGCTGCTGCAGGGGCATCAAAGGGGATGAGAGAAAGCAGAAAAACCGATATTATACCCAATACAGCGGCCACAGGGAAAATATACACAAAAATGTAATTGTCTATATCCAGCAACCAGCCATAAAAGAAGGTTGTTACCATCATTACGATCTTGTTGAGGGTGGTGGCGTAGCTGTATAGTCTGCTGAAATTTTCGTGGCGGTAAGAGGTTTTCAGAAACAGGTTGATGGTGGGCCAAATGGCTGTATTTCCAAGGTAATAGACCAGAAAAATGAGCAGGAATAGATAGTGATATAACGAGTCACCACCCAATTGGTCAGCACTTCGGGGAAAAAAGAACAGTAAAATGAGAGGCAAACGCGAAAAAATTGCAGCACCACGAAGCATCCTTCTCTTGTTGCGGATGCGCTTAAGCCATTCATTCATGAAGATCAGCAGCAGGAATACAGCCATACTGAACTGAAACAACATGGCCAACTGGTAATTGGACCCCAGCAAACTCTTCACAAAAACAAATTCATTGAGGATGATCAGTCCGGCAATAATACCCTCCAGGAAGGAGTAGGACATATGCAGCACGAATGTCTTTCGCTCACGGGGTAGTAGTTCGCTCATCTCTCTATCTCAGCAAATCTGTTTTGAATTTGTGAGGCAAAATTACACCTTTGAAGTTTATTGCATGCCCTATTTTGTGATAAAGTAAACATCCCTGTGACTTTAATCCTGTAAACACTCCCCGGCTGCATAAATCAGCTGAAATTACATATGGTTATATCTCTACATTTACTTTTCAGGCAAAAAACAGCTCAGGATAATCCACCCGGCGGCGCACCTCATCGGTGCCAAGCTTCCCGGCAAACTCTTTCTTCAAAAACCTTACAGTGGGGTATGCGTGCATCTTTTCTGAAGGATAGGGTTTAAAAAGCATCTCCAGGTCTTCTTTCCCGGCAGTGGGATTCAGGTATTCCAGCACCTTGTCATCGGGAAGGATCAACAGCATCCTTGAACCATTAGGAGCCTTTGGATTGTTGTGCAGCTTTTCGGCAAGTGCGTTGGGTGGTGAGGTAATGAGCGAAAACTCTTCAATCACTTCACCGGTTTGCCGGTCGACCCTCTCCTGCCATACACCGGCCACCCAAAACAACCCCTCAGCAGGATGCATAAAATGGGGATAAACCTGGCCCGAAAAATGGAAAAACTCGTAATATCCATCCAAAGGCACCACACACCTGTTCTTGAAGATCACATCGCGATGAACAAAAAACACTTTTTCGCAGGTAGAGTTAATCAGTTCACGCTCGTAGGTTTTACCGGTCTTGGGATTGGTATAGTTCCACTGATAACCCCAGTTCATATTGCGGAAATGCAGCCCCCTTTCCTCATCAGAAACCATAACCGAGAGCGGTGGCCTGGCCTTTCCAATGGCAACATAATACTCCATAAACCTCAAATCCGATTTCCCAACAAATGTTTTATAAAATAGCTGAGCAATTTCATCTTCGGGGTTTTGCTCCAGACGTCGCATCATTTCCTCTCTCACCTTCTTGGTTCCTACCCAGTAACACATATTCTCATATTTAAAAGTTACAAATCAACCGCCAAAAATAGTCTGGCAACAGAGATACAACAGTGACTCCGTCCTAAAGTTTTTGCGGAATAAACTTTACCAAATCAATCTCCAATATCCAATAAAAAGAGGCTGCCTCAAAAGCGTTTACTGGTCGTTGAGCAGTTTTACAAGCTCACTGTACCGGCTTTCAAGACAGCCTCACATCAATTTGCAAGTTACTGGTTGCTCCCGGATTTGCTGTTATACAACCGGGATTGGGATTCTTAGTTTATGGTATACCTTAAGCCAAGATAAAACATTCTTCCCATAATGGGGCCCCAAATCATTGAGGCATCGAAATGCTCGCCATAGGGATTGTCCCAGGCGATAATGGGATTGTGTTGCTTGAAATTGGTAAGATTTTCCCCGCCCACATAAAGGTCGAAATTATTCCATCGGCGAGTGATCTGTGCGTGGATGATGGTGTAGGCCGGTGATTCAGAGGGCATTTGAAACTCTTCGGGCAACATCTCCGTGTTGGGGATACGACTCTTTCCATTGAATTGGGCAGTAAGGTCCACCTGCCAGTTGTCGTTGCGGCTGGCCCATGAACCCGAAAGCATCCCTTTGTATTGATTTACGAAAGGCTTTCGAACCAATTCTTTTCCGATGGTCGTTTTCACATCGGTTAAACGGTAAGCAGCAGTGATCTCAAAAAACCTGATGGGTTCAAATTTAAATTCTACCTGCGAATTGTTAGCATAGGACTTTCCATCGAGGTTGTAAAACCTTGCCACACCGTATTCAGAATCCACATCCACGATCAGCTGGTTTACAAAATCTGTTCTGTAAAATTCTACAACAAAAGAAGCCTCATTTCCAAAAAGCCTGAAATTCTGAGTGAGGCTACCTCCATAATTCCATGCTTCTTCCGCCCTGATCTCTTCTTCAAAGCGAAAGGTTCTGTTGCTGGTAAGCAGCCCTATATTTTCTGCGATCATGTTGGGAACCCTGTAACCTTTACCGGCAGAGGCCCGCAAAGTGGTGCCGGGAGAGAAGTTGGTTCTGATGTGCAATCGTGGCGTGAGGAAGGTACCATGAATATTGTGAAAATCGGCACGCATACCCAAAATCCCCACAAACCGCTCGTGATGATGAAAGGTATACTGACCAAATATACCGGGTACAGATTCAAAACGGTCAAACACTTCCTCCTGGTTTTGCATTACAAGGGATTCCCTATAATCATCCATGCTATAGCTAAACCCGGCATTGATCTTATGATCAGGATCATTGTTGATGGAGTTTTCATAGATCACATTGAGATAAAGGGTATTCTGACGGCCAAGATATTCATTGAATCCGTATTGTGAATTGTGGTTGTGGTGAATAAAGCTCAGCTGCGTGCCAATGCTTCCGTCGGGTTGGCCTGGCAGAAAGAACCCGGTACGGGCAAACGCTTCATATCTGTCGGTAAGTACCCTGAATCCATAATAATCGGGAGAACCCAGTACTTCGCCATTTTCGAAAAATGCCAGTTGTCCGCCGCGGCGGTTTTCCTGCAATACGCGAAAACCAAACTGGGATTCCATTACACCATGGCGATCATAGCGGTAACGGTTCACCACATTGTATTTCCGCATCAGCGGATGATCTACAAAATTATCTCCCGTATGATCAAATGTGTTTTCCAGGATCTCTCCATGGGCCAAAACCATGGTTGACCAGTTTTCGTTGAGCTTAACAGCAGCATTGAGGCTGCTTTCCACACGCCCAAAATCATTGGCATAGAAGTTATAATACAACAAATCGGAACTTTCGGGTTTTTTCAATTCCACGTTGATCTGGCCGGTAATAGATTCATAACCGTTAACTACACTACCTGCACCTTTTGAAACGTGAATGGATTCCATCCAGGGTCCGGGGGTAAATCCCAGGCCGTAAGGTTGGCCAAGACCCCGTACGGTGGGTGTATTTTCTGTAAGGATCTGGCTGTATATCCCGGCCAGCCCCAAGAGCTGTATCTGTTGTGCTCCTGATACTGCATCTGTAAAAGACACATCTACAGAGGCATTGGTTTCGAAAGCTTCAGACAGATTGCAACAAGCGGCACGCTGCAGCTCAGTTTCAGTAACAACGTTGGTAAGAATAGGCTCTAGGTCCGACACATGGCTTCCTGAGCGTCTTCCCCGCACCACTACTTCTCCCAGATCCTGTGCGGCTTCCAGGACTATTTCAACACTTTTCTGCCCTTCTTCGACCAACAAAGTATCAGTACGGTAACCCATGAAGCTGATCACAAGTTTATGAGGTAATTCGATGCTCTCAACATGGAGCTCAAAGTTACCCTCAGGATCGGTAGCAGTACCTTTTGTGGTGCCATACCAATATACATTGGCCCCGGCAAGGGGGACTTTATGAAAATGGTCTTCGTGGGGTTCATTACCAAAAACACGCCCTTTGAGCACATGATCATGCGCCTGAACGGAAAATACCTGGCCGATAAAGATTATGGCAACAATTAAAAAATTATGGATTTTCATAGTTATTTCTTTCTGATTCAACAATTAAGATGAATGACCTGTATACAGGCTCTTGACGGAAAGTGCTGTGAGATGTAAAACAGGATTGTAAACCCCTTACAGCTATCCATCGTCCAGGCCCGGCACTGGAATATCGCGTTCATAGAGTGAAAGCAGCATGCTTTGATTTTTTCAGTCAAAGCTATACCAGTATCCTGGGGCCATAATGAAAGAAACTATCCGATTTTGATCTGGCGGGTAAAAAGCACGAAGGCTTTCCCTACATAGGAAGGTGGTGGGGGAATATAATTTACAAAGGCTGGCTCGTCGGTTGTTTCCACAGTTTGCTGAAGCAGATTGATTGGGGAAAGCTCCAATTGCAGGGCAACGGGCTCGACTTTTACCTGATTGCGTTCTTTGTTTAATTCGTAATCGTTCTTAAGATATACGATCTCATCCTCGCAACAATTATCACACTGCTCTTCGGAGGTTTGTGAAGCACAACAGGATGCTGTTCCTTCTGCCGGCAACTCACAACTGGCATCAGAAGCAGATCCATTACTGTGTGTGCAGCAATCAGCATTCTGGACAAAAAGATTAACATCGGTTGTTTCGCATGCCACACAATGATGCAAAAGCAATCTTATTCCTGCAAAGGATAACAGGAATGTAGTTGCCAGCAACAATGACAGTATGGTAGTAGTGATCTTTTTCATGCGTTTTTGCCCGATTGACCGGGAGACAATTATTCTTTTATTCAACAATTAGAAAACCGATTGCAAAATTACAAAAAAATAAGACTGGGTTACAAATTGCTCAGTTTGTAGTTACCATAGTCTTCAAGAATATTGTTGAGCTGCGCCAGCTCAGGCATTGGGTCGGCAGTGAGCGTTACAGTGTCATCATTCCGGGATACTTCAACTTTTTGTACTCCCTGCTGACCTTCCAGAGCATTCTTCACTTTGGCCACACAATGATGGCAGGTTACGCCTTCTATATGAAATACTTGTTTTACCATTTTTCCAGGTGCTTATTCTTCGTTCCAAACCTTATTTTTCTTCAACAGTTCCGGATCGCGCTCATAAATACAGCAGTGGTGCAGATTAGCGTGCGTTTCGTCATCAGCAAGGAAATTTTCTGTGTCATGGCCGGCCTTGGCAACAGCCCGTTCAATGGTTGCAAGATCAGTACGGTCAGAACGGTATGTAAGGGTAAGTTTTTGTGCTTCCTGGTCCCATGTGGCCCTGCGAACACCTTTCACACTGTAGGCTGCTCGTTCAATACGATCCTTACACATACCGCAGTTTCCAAGGACAGTAATTACAGTTTCTTCGATTTTTTTGCCTTGTGTGGCTGCCTCTCCGGTACCGGTAAAAAGGAACAAAAAGCTTAACAAAGCAAGAGTTAATCCAAATTTCATAGTCATTTTAATTTTTACGTTTTTAAGTTGTTTAAGATTAATATGCAAATATAAAGATACATAAATTCAACGACCTGTCAAAGTCGTGCGCAGTGCAGAAAATTCTTTTCCCGTTTTTTATGGATATATCAAACATACAACTGCATTTAACCTGAATTAACTACAAGAGGAGAAACAATCGACAACACAACTTGTTTAGATCGCATAAACAGCGTCGATATCATTTAGGAAATCAACCTAATCCTGTCGAATATTTGCAGCAATACCATTGTTACAACAAAAAAGCCTAATTCTGTGATCAAAATCCTCTCCACAATACTTCTGCTGCTCACCATTACAACAGCAGCAGGGCAGAACCGCTACACTGTAAGCGGCACTGTAAGCGACGGCTCCACCGGTGAGTTGTTGACAGGAGTTAATGTTTATATACCTGATCTTCGCAAGGGTGATGTAACTGACATGGAGGGTGCTTTCCGGCTGGAACTTGAAGCCGGTGAATACCAGGTTGTGTTTTCCTTTATCGGGTACCAGAAACTGGAAAAAACCATAAAAGTCAGAGGGAATTTGCGGCTCGACATCGAGTTGGGGAATGGCGGTATCAGCCTGTCAGAAGTTGTGGTTTCCGGGGAACGCACCAACCGTAATGTAGAGCAGGCGCAAATGAGTACCGTAACACTCGACATAGAAACCATACGCAACATTCCTGCTTTTCTCGGGGAGGTGGATGTTTTGCGCACCATACAATTGTTGCCCGGTGTACAATCGGCGGGTGATGGCAACACCGGCTTTTTCGTCAGAGGGGGAAATGCCGATCAAAACCTTGTGCTGCTCGATGATGCAGTGGTATTTAATGCCTCTCACCTGTTCAACTTTTTTTCAGTTTTCAATTCCGACGCTTTGAAAGACATACAGCTTTACAAAGGAGGCATCGATCCCTCTTACGGTGGAAGGCTATCTTCGGTTCTGGATGTAAACATGAAGGAAGGAGACATGAACCAATACAACATCAAAGGGGGAATAGGTCTGATCTCCAGCAGGCTCACCATCGATGGCCCAATTCAATATGGCAGGAGCGCCTTCATGGTGTCAGGAAGAAGAACCTATGCTGATTTGTTCCTGAAACTATCGCCCGATGAAAGCCAAAGAAATACCCAGCTGTTCTTTTATGATATCAATGCAAAAATGAATTATGTGATTGATGATAAGAACCGGTTGTTTTTTTCGGGCTATTACGGAAAAGACGTAACCCTCTTCAGTGATCTTTTTGGTTTTGACTGGGGCAATACCACAAGCAGCTTGCGCTGGAACCATATCTTCAACGATCGCTTCTTTTCCGATGTTTCATTGCACTACAGCAATTACCAGTTCAATATCAGTGGCGATATAGGACCAGCGAGTTTCCGCTGGAATTCGATGCTTCACAACTTAAACCTGAAAGTGAACTTTAACCTGATGGCCGGGGAGAACAATCTCTTCACTTTTGGGGCACAGACCATCTACCACAACCTGGATCCCGGCACCATTGCAGCTGAAATTGAAGGAGCTGCTGTAGCCAACGTCCGCCTTTCAGCAGATAATGCCCTGGAACATGGTATCTTTTTCAACAATGAACAAAGTTTATTTGACGACAGGCTGCTGCTGGTTTATGGGATAAGAGGATCCGTTTTCCAGATTGTGGGGCCGGGGAAACAATATGCATTTGACCGCAGTGATCCCCTGCGGTGGGAAGTTGCCGATACAATTGCTTTGGAAGATGGTAGCTTTTATAATACTTTTTTTTCGCTGGAGCCTCGTTTGAGCTTTCGCTATAAGATTGATGAAAGACAATCCATCAAGGGAAGCTATAACCGCATGACGCAATACATACAACAGGCCCAGAGTGCCCAGTCGGTAGCACCCTACGATGTGTGGTATGCTGTATCCAACAATATTCCTCCACAGCAGGCCGACCAGGTAGCTTTGGGCTACTTTCGCAATCTCCGTTCTGATCTTATTGAAACGTCAATAGAGATTTATTATAAAGATTTAAAGAATATCTCTGAGGTAATAGACAATGGTGACATTCTTGGCAATGAATTGCTGGAATCACAACTACGGGTTGGCTCAGGCTGGGCTTACGGCGCAGAATTCCTGGTAAAAAAAGAAACAGGAAAACTTACAGGGTTTGCCGGCTATACATGGTCTGTTGCCAAACGAAAAATTGAGGAGATAAACGATGGCAATCCTTACTTTGCTCCCAATGATCGCCGTCACGATCTGAGCCTTAGTGCGGGGTATGCGATCAACGGCAAGTGGAACATTGGGGCAAATTTCATCTATGCCACCGGCACTGCCTTTACCCTGCCCATTGGCAAATTGCATTACCAGGGGGCCTTTGCTCCCATATATTCCGAGCGCAACTCCAGTCGTCTGCCAGACTATCACAGGCTCGATCTTTCAGTAACTTTTACGCCCAACATAAGGGATCGTGATCGAAGAAGATTTGAAAGCAGCTGGAATTTTTCCCTTTTTAATGTATACGGAAGAGTAAACCCCATTTCCATATCTTTTGCTGAAAAGGAAGATAACCCCGGCATTCCCAATTCTTCATTTTTCTTTATTCCCGGCCCTATCCCGGCTATTACATGGAACTTTAATTTTTAGATCATGAATACTACCCGATTGTCAATACGATTCTTTATCCTTATGCCGCTATTGTTGTTTTTGCCGGCCTGTGAGAAAGATGTAATTCTCGACCTGGCCGATGTGGAGGGAAATTTTATTGTCGTGGATGCAAATATTACTGATGGTGGAGGAAAACAATGGGTAAGGTTGTCCCGCTCGAGCTCATATTACGACATCAGTGAGGGAGAACCCGTCAGTGGCGCTTCTGTGCTTATAGAAGGAAATGGATCGAGTTTCCTCTTTAATGAGTCAGAAGAAGACAGCCTGAAGGGATTTTACTACAATGACCAGATCACCTATTTTCTTGAGGAGGGAGAATATACACTAACCATCGGAGAAAATGACCAAACCTACACAGGCCAGAGTGAATTTAAACCGGTGCCGCAGCTCGACTCCATAAGCCTCAGGATCAATGCCTTTTCCGAACTGGGATTTCTTCCGGATACCCTTTATGATGTGCTGGCCCATTTTGAAGATCTGGCCACTGATGACAACTATTACCTGTTCAACATGTTTCGTAATGATACGATCATAACACCCAGGCCGGCAGATAAAGGCCTGGTATCCGACATCAATCTTACTGAATACGTGTCATTGGCAGTGCTAAACCTCAACAAAAGCGAACTGCGGCATCGCGATCAGGTAAGGCTTGAGATAAGAAGTATCTCACGCGAAAATTTCGACTTCTATGCCATTTTCTTTTCCCAGACAGACCTGTCGGGAAACCCTTTTGCAGGGGCCCCACCTGCCAATATCCCCACCAATATGAGCGAGGGAGCCAAAGGGTTTTTCCAGGTATCGGCCATTGACAGCAAAACACTTTTATATACTGAACCTGGCCAAACGGATTAATCATTTCCCGGGAAGGAGAACAAACATAAATCCCTTACTTTTGTAAAAAAGATACTACTATGGAAAACTTTGTAATGTATAACCCGGTGAAGTTGCACTTTGGCGATGGTGTTACAGACCAGATCGGCAAAGTGACTGCCAAACTGGGAAAACGAGTGCTTCTGCTTACCGGGAAAGGTTCGGCAAAAGCCAGTGGTGCTTATGAACAGGTAATGGCAAGACTGAAAAACGAAGGCCTTGAAGTATTTGAATTCAGCGGGATAAAATCCAATCCCATTGTGGAAGATGTTGACAAAGCAGTTGGTTTGGGGAAGGAAAAGCAGGCAGATGTAATTGTAGCTCTTGGCGGGGGCAGTGTAATAGACAGTGCCAAAGTTACCGCCCTGGCCATGAAATATGACGGCCCCGCCTGGGATATCGTGGAAGGGAAGCACAAACCCAAAGAAGCCCTGCCGCTTATTGCCGTTCTTACCCTGGCAGCAACAGGTACCGAAATGAACCAGGTTGCCGTGGTGCAGAATAATTGCCAGCAAAAAAAGATCGGCTTTGGTAACAGGCTCATGTATCCGCGCCATAGCTTCCTCGACCCATCCTTTACCATGACCGTACCGCTCAACTATACAGCATATGGAATTATGGATCTTATTGCCCATTCCCTTGAGGCCTGGTTTGGTGAAGGTGAAGCCTCGCTTTCCGACAGGTTTATCGTGGCCATTATTCGCGAAGCCATGAAATTCGGCCCGGAGTTGCTGGAAAACCTCGAAGATTATGATCTCAGAGCTCGCATTATGTATGCCGCCACATGTGCATTGAACGGGATGACACTGCATGGGAAAAAATCGGGCGATTGGGGAGTGCATGGCATTGGACACTGCCTTTCTGTGGTGTATGATGTTCCCCATGGGGCATCACTCTCCATTGCTTATCCTGCCTGGCTGAAACTGCAGAAGGACAGAATTCCCAGGCGTATACAGGAATTGGGTGCTGCTTTGTTTGAAGCCAGTTCAGTTGAGGATACCATTTACAAAATGGAGTACCTTTTCAAATCCCTCCAATGTCCGGTAAAACTTAAGGATATCAACATAGACATAAAAGACCAGAACACGCGGGAAAGACTCCATAAGGCAATGGTAATCAACAAGGTGAATGGAGCAGCACACAAACTTGAAGAGGCTGATTATGACAAACTGCTTCAGTTGATGGGGTAATGATGTAAGGTGTCGATAGCCCCGCTATTCGAGCCGCAAAACTTTATCTGAAGGATATCTTACCGAATACCTGAATTCTCTTTTCTGGGTTTCACCAGGCTGCAAACTCAGCTTCCATGTAAGAATACCTGTATTTTCTTCATGACGGGCCTTGCTGCTTTCTTCAAGAGTAATCTCGATTTCCGCATCGGTGGAAACAGGTATCTGATCTTTTATTTCGATATCAACTGTGCGTGATTTTCCATTGCGAATGAGTATCTCCCATGCGATGGTTTCTGTTTTTTTTCTGCCAAGTATCCCTGTTTTGGAAAACTCTTCAAGACGGCTTCTTTCCACCGATACACTCCTGTCTGCACCCATGGAAACAGTAAGGGTATCGCCTGCCTGGGAGGGATTCAGCATGGTTTTGCCCACCCAGGAGTTTTCGAAAAAAACACCTGCTTCACCTGGCAACACAACAAATTCATCCCAGTTGGTAAGACGCGCGATCAGAAATGCATCGCTTTCCATCCGTGGCACAGCATACCAGGTAAACTGAGCTGGTACTTCTGCCTTTCGCACTTCAACCATCCGGGGCTGTGGCCCCGAAGGAACGCTGAAAGGAGTGGTGATTTGGTACTCTTGGGTAGTATAGGTTTCTGAAACCGCTATCAGCTCGGGCATTGTTAAGGCCTCATCAAGGACCATATCCGGAACCATCTCATTATCAGTGGCATATTCAGCCACCTGAGAATGCACTTCAATCCCACCCACTCTTTCGGCCAAAGGTTGAATAAACCGCAAGAACCAAGGCTCAGGCGTAGGCGCAACTCTTCTGCTCAGCGGTGTTCCTGTGGAAAGAGTCATGGTAACATTGCTCCAGTCCTCGCCCGTATTTTGATGAACAGCAGCCTTCATCAACAATTCTACCGGACTGCCGGTATCATTGGCCCGTATGTCGTACATCGCATTCCAGCCTGCGTTTTGGGCGACATAGGAAAAAGTAAAATTTCCTTTCGTGGCCCTTGAAGCCGAGGTGGTTATCACAATCTCGCTAACATTGTTATTGCGGGCCTGGGCAATTTCGGCAATCTGCTGTCTCAACCGTCTTTGCCGTTCCTGCAGCAACTTCACTTCGGCCTGGCTCTTCAACTGAAGCTCTTTGACAGCCACCATACGGGTACGGAAAAAATCAGCAAGTTCACCAAGCTCAGCAACCGTCAAGCCGGCATTCCCTCCGGGCGATTTATTGGCCAGCAGCAAAGATTGTTCTTCTTCGTACACCTTCAATGTCGCCTCTGAACGGGCAATTTGTTCATTCACCAACTCCAGACTGTCGGTGAGCCTTTCCACCTCCCTGCTTACCGCGGGCGGTTGCATATAATTGTTGCGATGACTCACCGAAAGTATCGTAAACGGGCCTTCTCCTTTTAGCTGGATACTATTGGGATCGATATTGGCAGCCAACCCGCTAAATACAACCTCGCCTATCCCTGCAGGAATATCAGCAGTGGCACTCCTTGTAATCTCAGCACCTGACAGAAAAACCCGCACCTCTTCCAATTGGGAAGAAAATGGATTAGCCTTTACATAAACAGACAAAAAGGCAATCAATACAATAAAAACATACTTTTTCATAGTGCTTTGGTTTATATAAAACTCTATCGACCCCGGTTGCCACCTCTGCCCAAACGATCTTTTACCGGAAGCTCAAGCAACCAGGAGATCACAGTCAGGATGATACTGAACAAGATGGCAACCCAAAAACCAGATACGTTGAATCCTGCAACAAAATAATCGGTAAGCATAATGATAAAAGCATTGATCACCAGCAAAAACAGTCCAAGGCTCAAAACAGTTACCGGAAGGGTAAGAATGACCAGCAAGGGTTTAAGAATAGCATTAAGAATTCCTAATACAAAGGCAACCACAATGGCAGTAAGAAAGCTGTCTACAGAAACTCCGGGAATGATGTGAGCACCAATTACAACAGCAAATGAGGTAACGATTACTTTGACAAGAAAAGTCATAAAAACAAAATTTTTAAACAACCTTGATGATTTATTACTCTTTTGTGCAATTTTTATGCACCAGATGATTCCAGGGAAAAGAAACCTACCCGCCTATCAGTTCATATTAAGCATATCCAGTGCCCTGGCCCTGAATGTGCCGGGATTGTAGAGGGTATTCAGAAATACTGATATGGTATTGGTGGCACCTCTTTTGAGCTGAACATAACTTCGGGCAATATCCGAACTTTCTTTTAGCAGTTCATAATTGGTGAGCAGGCTGAAAAATACTTTTTCCAGTTCGGCTTTGTTGGTTACCGGAAATCCACCTCCTGTAGCTGTCAGTTCTATAGCTTCAGTAAATTGTTTATAGTTAGGGCCAAAGATTACGGGCATGCCAAAGGTGGCTGCCTCCAGCACATTGTGTATCCCTTTTCCAAATCCTCCGCCAATATATGCCAGGGAAGCATACTGATATAAACTGGAAAGCATTCCAATTCTGTCGACAATCAGCACCTCTGCATTTTTAAATTTTTCTTCATCAAACACCGAATACTTCACACAAGGCTTTTCAATTGATCGCATGAGCTGATCGATATGCGGAGGGTTGATCTCATGAGGAACCAGGATAAATTTTATATCGCCCGTATTCTTTTTATTGATCAGGGGCAGCAGGATATTTTCATCAGCAGGCCATGTGCTTCCGGCCATAAAGATTACCGAACCCTGGATGAATTTTTCCACTTGTTCATACCGTGTTGGTTTACGGCTGATGTCATATACCCGGTCAAACCGCGTATCGCCACTTACTACAGCGTTGTGTATCCCTATACTGTAGAGCAGATTCTGTGAGTTTTTATCCTGTACAAAAAAATAAGTAACCTTTTTCAGCTGTTTCCTGAACCAGCCTCCCCACCATTTGAAAAACAAAAACTTCTTATGGTAAATGGCAGAAATAAATACGATGGGGATATTCCTTCCATAAAGCACTTTCATATGGTTGTACCAATACTCATACTTCACAAAGATTGCCACACGGGGATTTACGTATTCCACAAACCGTGCAGCATTGGCAGGGGTATCCAGTGGCATGTAAAACACATGATCGGCAAGGGGATAGTTTTTTCTGATTTCATAACCACTGGGAGAGAAAAAGGTAAGAACAATTTTTGCATGCGGATTGTCGGCTTTAAACCGCTCCAGAACCGGCCTTCCTTGTTCAAACTCGCCCAATGATGCACAGTGAAACCACACATGTTCAGATTCATGATCAAGCTCAAGGGCAATTTTGTCCAGCCCTTTTTCACGCCCCTTAAGCCATAAAGCTGCTTTTTTATCAAAAACTGAAGCAACTCTAATGACTAAATAATAGGTGTGGATAAAAATATTGTAGAGAATATGCATAATGAAGCCGACGAAATATTCAAATTGTACCGTGATTCCGTAGAAAAATGGAGACCAACCCCAGGATTACATTTGCAAATATAGCAATTAAATAAATAAAAATCAGAACCTGATTGCCTAACACAGGCCACAATGCAAATCTTGTTATCTTTGTAGCGCTTTTTACACATAGAAACCGTTAACATAAAAAAGACGTCCCCACCATGAGGCAAATTCACATGGTTGACCTTAAGGGTCAATATGATAAGATTCAGCAAGAGATTGACACTGCTGTACTCGACGTAATAAGATCCACCCAATTCATCAATGGCAGCGAGGTAAGAAATTTCCAGCACGACCTGGAGCAATACCTTGGGGTTAAACATGTAATTCCCTGCGGTAATGGCACCGATGCTCTTCAGGTTGCCATGATGGCACTGGGCCTTAAACCCGGAGATGAGGTAATCACCACATCATTTACCTTTGTGGCTACGGTAGAAGTTATTGCATTGCTGGGCCTCACGCCTGTTTTGGTAGACGTATTACCCGACACTTTCAACATTGACCCTGAAAGTGTAAAAAGGGCCATTACCCCCAGAACAAAAGCCATTGTACCGGTGCATCTTTTCGGACAAAGTGTACATATGGAACCGCTTCTTGCCCTGGCTCGCGAACATAACCTTTACATTATTGAAGACAATGCACAGGCAATAGGCGCCGACTACATTTTTGAAGATGGCACCCGCAAAAAAGCCGGAACCATGGGAACCATTGGCTGCACATCATTTTTTCCATCCAAAAACCTTGGTTGCTATGGAGATGGAGGCGCCATCTTTACCCATGATGATGATCTGGCACAAAAACTCAGGGTCATTGTAAACCATGGAATGGAAACCCGCTACTACCACGATTCCATAGGAGTTAACTCACGCCTTGACAGCATCCAGGCCACTATCCTGCGCATCAAGCTTCAAAAACTCGATGAATATGCTGCCGCACGACGAAAAGCTGCCTGTTTTTACGATCGCGCCTTTGCCAATCATCCCCGCATTACCACTCCGGCGCGCAGCAAATTTTCCACCCATGTTTTTCATCAGTACACACTTGTAATCAAAGATCTAAACCAGTTTGAGCTGCAGAAGTTCCTGGGAGAAAGAGCAATACCCGCCATGATCTATTACCCTGTGCCCATGCACATGCAAAAGGCCTACCAGGACCCCAGGTACAAGGAAGGCGATTTCCCCATAACAGAAATGCTGAGTAAAAATGTAATTTCACTGCCTATGCATACCGAACTGGATGAAGAACAATTGACCCATATTACCGGCAGTGTATTGGAATATCTCGGATAACAACACTATGCCCGGCCAGCAAACTGCAAACCCGGGTATTTTTTAATATTTAAAAGAAGATGGAAGAAAAGAAGTTGTATTTCAGTCATGAAACTGCAGTGATAGACCAGGGCTGCTCCATTGGTGAAGGAACCAAGATCTGGCACTTTACCCACATCATGCCCGACTGTAAAATCGGGAAAAACTGCAATCTTGGACAAAACGTAGTTATATCGCCCCAGGTGGAATTGGGCAACAATGTAAAAGTTCAGAATAATGTTTCCATTTATACCGGCGTAATCTGCGAAGATGACGTTTTCCTGGGGCCCTCCATGGTATTTACCAACATTGTGAACCCACGCAGTGCCGTGGTGCGCAAAGACCAATATGTAAAAACACTGGTAAAAAAAGGTGCATCTATCGGTGCCAATGCCACCATCGTTTGTGGCATTGAAATCGGTGAATTTGCTTTTATCGGTGCAGGTGCCGTAGTGATACGCGATGTACCCGCCTATGCACTGGTAGTGGGAAATCCTGCAAAGCATATTGGATGGATGAGTGAATTTGGCCACCGGCTGGAGTTCGACATCAACAATTTGGCGGTTTGCCCTGAAAGCAGGGAAGAATACCTGTTGGAAAGCGGAAAAGTACGGAAATTAACCAAATAATTCATTTTTACTAAGATTCTGAATATCACTAAAGAACATCAGAAAGAAAACTATTTTAACAATGAACATTTACGAAAAACTCATCAATAAGGAAGCCACCCTTTCAGTAATCGGGCTGGGCTACGTAGGATTGCCTATTGCACTGGAGTTTGCAAGAAAAATAAAAGTAGTAGGTTTTGATATAAAAGAAGACCGCGTAGAAAAAATGCGCAACCGGATAGATCCAAGTGAAGAACTGGAAACTGAAGCATTTGATGGCTGCGATATTTATTTTACTGCCGATCCGGCAGACCTTAACAAAGCTAATTTTCATATCATTGGTGTACCTACTCCCATCGATGACCATAACCTGCCCGATCTTACTCCGGTATTATCTGCCTCACATGCAGTGGGCAAAGCTTTGAAAAAGGGAGACTATGTAGTATATGAATCAACAGTTTATCCCGGATGTACCGAAGAAGACTGTATCCCCATCCTGGAAAAAGAAAGTGGTTTGAAATGTGGCGAGGATTTCAAAGTAGGGTTCTCTCCCGAAAGGATCAACCCTGGCGACAAAGAGCATACCATCACTACCATTACCAAGGTGGTTTCCGGGTGCGATGATGTGGCTCTTGAAAATATTGCCAAAACCTATGAGCTGATCGTAACGGCAGGTGTGCATCGTGCTCCTTCCATCAAAGTGGCCGAAGCCGCCAAGATCATTGAAAATACCCAGCGCGATGTGAATATTGCCCTCATGAATGAGCTTTCCATTATTTTCAACCGTATGGGCATCAACACCTATGACGTGCTGGAAGCCGCAGGTACCAAATGGAACTTCCTGCGATTCTATCCCGGGCTGGTTGGCGGGCATTGTATTGGCGTGGACCCTTATTACCTGGTTTACAAAGCCAAAGAGTTTCGCTACCATCCACAAATCATCAACAGCGGTCGGTTTGTAAATGACTCCATGGGATTTTATGCAGCCAAACAACTGGTGAAAAAACTCATCGCTGCAGGTAAAAACATTCAACACTCCAAGGTACTGGTTATGGGTGTTACCTTTAAGGAAAATGTTTCTGACATCAGGAATTCAAAAGTTGCCGATGTGATTACCGAACTGAAAAGCTACGGAGTAAACCTTCACATAGTAGATCCACACGCTAATCCGGAAGAGCTGGAGCATGAATACGGTTTTACCCTTACCAATAAAATGGACGACAACTACGATGCAGTAGTGGTTGCCGTAAACCATAAAGATTACATGTTGTTGGATGAAGAGCATTTTAAAAACATAATGAAAGTGGAAAACCCCATCCTGGTAGACATCAAGGGTATTTACAGAAATAAAATAAAGGACATCCAATACTGGAGCTTCTGATCTGATTTAAAAATCCTGACTCAGCTGATTTACAGCTGCTTAAAACAGCAACACTATGCATACCATTCTGATAACCGGAGGTGCAGGCTTTATCGGTTCACATGTAATAAGGTTAATGGTAAACAAGTATCCCGACTACAGGATTGTGAACCTCGACAAGCTCACCTATGCCGGCAACCTGGAAAACCTCAGAGACGTAGAGAACGCTCCGAACTATGTGTTTGAAAGGGGAGACATCGTAGATGCTGACAGTGTTTTTGCCCTGTTTGAAAAGTACAATTTTGATGGTGTAATACATCTTGCGGCCGAAAGTCATGTAGACCGTTCCATTGCCAACCCCATGGAGTTTATCCACACCAACCTCATTGGCACTGTAAACCTGCTCAATGCCGCAAAACTGGCGTGGAAGGATATAACGGGAAAAAGATTTTACCATGTTTCTACGGATGAAGTTTATGGTTCCCTGGGCGAAGAAGGTATGTTTACCGAAGCTACGGCTTATGATCCACGCAGCCCTTATTCAGCTTCCAAAGCATCAAGCGATCATTTTGTAAGGGCCTGGCATCATACCTATGGCTTGCCGGTGGTCATTTCCAATTGTTCCAACAATTACGGACCCAACCAGTTTCCCGAAAAGCTGCTCCCATTGTTCATACACAATATAATGATCAACAAACCCCTGCCCGTGTATGGAAAGGGAGAAAATATAAGGGACTGGCTGTATGTTGAAGATCATGCCACGGCAATTGACCTGGTATATCATGAGGGAACCATTGGAGAAACCTACAATATTGGAGGCCACAATGAATGGAAAAACATTGACCTGGTTAAGCTGCTTTGCCGGCTTATGGACCAGAAACTTGGCCGCGCCGAAGGTACCAGCGAAAAACTGATCACCTATGTAAAAGACAGGGCAGGGCACGATCTGCGGTATGCCATTGATGCATCCAAAATCCAGGATGAACTGGGATGGGTTCCTTCCCTGCAGTTTGAGGAAGGACTTGCAAAAACAATTGACTGGTATCTTGCCAACAAAGAATGGGTAGAACATGTTACTTCTGGTGAATATTTGGCCTATTACAAAAAACAATACGAAGAAAGATAAAACCTGACGGCTGCAAACTCTTACAAGATGCCTGCGCCATTACTGCTATCGGGGAATCAAATATTTTTCATTAGCCAAACAATTGCTTTTACGGAAATCAGAACAAACTTCAGCCTTCATTGATGTACAACCGAGCATTTCATAAAAATGATCTTTCCCGGCAAGCTTTCCTTGTAACAGGAGGAGCCGGATTTATAGGTTCCAATATCGTGGAATACCTGGTAAGGTTTGGGGCGGGCCGCATCAGGATCCTTGATAACCTTTCCACCGGAAACAGGGAAAACATAATGCCCTTCCTGGAATACGCAGGATTGGAATTTATGGAAGGAGATATTTGTGACCCGGAAATCTGCATGAGGGCCTGCCAGGGAATGGACTTTGTACTGCACCAGGCAGCCTTGGGATCGGTACCACGCTCGGTAAAAGACCCGATAGCCACCAACCATGCCAATGTAAGCGGTTTTATCAACATGCTTGTGGCAGCAAAAGACCAGCATATAAAACGATTTGTATATGCCAGTTCATCGAGTGTATATGGCGACAGTCCACATTTGCCCAAAGTGGAAGAACAAACGGGCAATCCTCTCTCGCCCTATGCCGTTTCCAAAAAAGTAGACGAATTGTATGCCAGTGTTTTTGCCCGTACTTATGGCATGGAGATAGTAGGCCTCAGGTACTTCAACATCTTCGGCCCCCGGCAAAGCCCCGAAGGGCCCTATGCTGCAGCAATACCTCTGTTTATGGCAGCAGTGCTGAAAAATGAAAGCCCCTTTATCAATGGCGATGGGGAGCAATCACGCGACTTTACCTTTGTGGAAAACGCAGTGGAAGCCAACATCAGGGCACTCTATTGCCCTGCGAAACAAAACAACGGTGAAGTGTTTAATATTGCTGTGGGAGATCGCACTACAGTGAATCAGCTTTTCACGATCATAAGAGATACAGCCGGCAGCTCACTGAAACCCACATACCGTAACGAAAGACCGGGTGACATTCGTCATTCACTGGCTGATATTTCAAAGGCAGAGTCAGTATTGGAATATAACCCATCAGTAAACATACGACAGGGGCTCGAAATTACGTTTAAATGGTTTAAAGAAAAATATTTCCCCCATTTATCATAACCTAAAGGATTATCATGTTTGGCAAACTCTTTAAAAAGAAAAAATTAAAGCACCCCGTTGACCTTTCCTCCCTGGTGGCAGATATGCATTCGCACCTGATACCGGGCATCGACGATGGTTCGCCCGATATGAAAACATCCCTTGCTCTGATCAGAGAAATGCAGGCCCTGGGGTATAAAAAGATCATCACCACTCCTCACATCAGTTCCGATATTTTTAAAAATACGGTTGATAATATCCAGGCCGGACTGGCATCAGTAAAGGAAAGACTGGCACAGGAACAAATAGACATACAACTTGAGGCCACCGCAGAATACCTCCTTGACGACGGCTTCACCAACCTGCTCAAAAAAAATGAGATTCAAACCTTTGGAAACAAGCATGTGCTGGTAGAACTTCCCTACTTCCACCTCCCGCCCAATTTATACGACATTACCTTCGAGTTGCAAACAAAGGGTTACCGCATCATCCTTGCTCACCCTGAACGCTACCTTTACTGGTACAACGACATGAATAAGTATGAGCAACTTAAAGACCGCGGGATCTTGTTTCAGCTTAATATTATCTCCCTCACGGGACATTATTCGCCCGAAGTAAAAAAAATGGCTGAAAAACTCATCGATGCCAACATGATCGACTTCCTGGGATCCGATCTGCACAATTTCCATTACCTGCAATTGCTCAAGAATTCTACTTACGAGCCCTATCTGTTAAAAGCTATTGAATCAGGCAGAATTATGAATCATACACTCTGATTTTTTCCTCAGCAACAATTCTACTGGCATTCACCTTCGCATGCATCACCGGTGTTATACAATGCTACCCGGTCAAAATCTCACCAAAATGCCAGGCCCCGTGCGGTTCTGAGCCATTAGCCCGGGATAGACGTTCCATGTACTTCTTAAAAAATATTGAGTATATTTGGCAACTTATTACAACTTTTTGAATTCCTTTTGAAACTTACATGGATCAAGCTACAGGCAGACAAAAAAAAATCTCCGAAGGAAAGGCAGGAACGCAAAACATTAAAAAACTCTTACTGGTACAGCATATATTGGAGATATTCTATAAAGAAGGGGTAAAAACCATTTCTGAATTGTGTGATATTACCAATAGCAGCATTCCATCCCTTACAACCCTCATGGGAGAGCTTTCAGAAAAAGGGCTGGTGAAAAATTTTGGAATAGGCGAATCCAAAGGGGGAAGAAAGCCCGCTTTATACGGACTTGATCCTGATGCTGGTATTGTTATTGCCATTAACCTAAGCCAGAAATACACCAGAACAGCAGCCTTTAATCTGCACAATGACCAGATCACACCCTTGAAACGGATCAATCTGGGGCTGGAAAACGCCGGTGATATTTTTCCGGTATTGAAAGAACTCTGCAACGGGCTCATTGATGAATACAAGCTCGAGCCTTCCAAGATCCTTGGCTATGGCATTACCATTCCCGGGCTGATTGATATCAGGAAAGGCGTAAGCTACAGCTATCCGCAGTTTGAGGATAAGCCCCTTGGGGAAGTATTTTCGAAGGTATTTGACAAACCTGTATTTACAGAACATGATACAAAGGCCATGGCACTGGGAGAGGCCTGGTTTGGGCTGGCAAAAGAGAAACGCAATGTTTTGTTTCTCAATATCGGTTCAGGCATTGGCCTGGGCATCATTATTAATGGTGAATTGTATCATGGCAATTCAGGGTTTTGCGGTGAGTTTGGACACATCCCCATGAATCCTGATGGAGAGCTTTGTTATTGCGGAAAAATAGGATGCCTCGAAACCGTTGCTTCCGGCAGCGCGTTGGTAAAAAAGTCACTGGATAAGATCAAGGGCGGAAAGCACACCATTATTTCGCGTCTTGTGCAGGGGAACCCCGAAAAGGTGAAGCTTCGCCATATCATCGATGCGGCCACCAATGGCGACCTGTTTGCCATTGAATTAATCGAAGAAGCCGGGGAGTATCTCGCCAAAGGCATATCCATCCTGATCCATTTGTTTAATCCTGAAGCCATAATCATTGGAGGCGAAATGGCCGATGCCGGAAATCTGATCACCGACCCGGTACAGCAAAAGCTAAACAAATACACAATGCTGCGCCTCAAGCAAGACACCACACTTTTGCTTTCTGAGCTGAAAGAGAAATCAGGATTAATGGGCACCCTACCCATCGTTGTAGCCAATACACTGATTCGCCATGTTGTGGAAAGCAACGGCAGTGAATAAGTACAAAGCACCAAATTTTATATATTGCATGAGATTTTACATTTGTAAGCAAACAATATACACCAAAAAGAAAGAAAGAATATGATTCTACAACCTTTAGACTGGACCATACTGGCCATATTTTTTGTGATCCTGCTAACCATAGGGTATACTGCCTCGAGGCATGCAGGCAAAAGCACCATCAACTTTTTTCTTTCGGGCCGCAATATGCCATGGTGGCTGTTGGGGGTTTCCATGGTGGCAACCACCTTTTCTGCCGACACACCCAATCTTGTCACCGACATGGTGCGAACAGGCGGAGTAGCCAGCAACTGGCTTTGGTGGGCTTTTTTGCTTACCGGCATGCTCACAGTTTTTGTATATGCCAGGTTATGGAACCGATCAAAAGTAATGACCGATCTTGAGTTTTACGAATTGCGATACAGTGGCAAAATGGCTGCATTTCTGAGGGGGTTCAGGGCCATTTATCTGGGTTTCTTTTTCAATGTGATGGTGATAGCCAGTGTATCACTTGCATTTATCAAAATTGCGGGTGTAATGCTGGGTCTTCAACCCGCCCCGGCATTGATCATTGCCGCGGTGATTGTAGTTTTTTACAGCAGCCTGGGTGGGTTAAAGTCTATCCTGTGGACCGATTTGTTTCAGTTCAGCTTTGCCATGTTTGGCGCAGTGGTGGCCGCAGTGCTGGTAACGCGCTCCCCCGAAATTGGCGGATTATCAGCACTTTTCTCCCATCCCAATGTTGCCGGCAAGTTGAATCTTATTCCCAGCTTTTCGCAGCCTGAGTTATTTCTGAGCATATTCATTATTCCCATAGCAGTGCAATGGTGGGCAGCATGGTACCCCGGTGCTGAACCCGGCGGGGGAGGTTATGTTGCCCAGCGGATGCTTTCAGCGAAAAATGAAGATCATGCCGTAGCGGCCACCCTTTTGTTTAACTTTTTCCACTACGCCCTGCGGCCCTGGCCCTGGATTGTGGTAGGGCTTGCTTCCCTCATCATTTTCCCCGATATCCAGTCTATGGTTGATCGCTTCCCCGAAGTATCCACACAATACATTCAAAATGACTTTGCTTACCCGGCCATGTTGCGCGAGTTTTTACCCTCAGGCCTGCTGGGCCTGGTAGTGGCCTCACTCATTGCAGCCTACATGTCAACCACAGCATCGCAACTCAACTGGGGCTCATCATACCTGGTAAATGATTTCTATGGCAGGTTTTACAATCCAAAAGCCACAGAAAAGCAGAAGGTTACTTTTGGCCGTATCAGCACCGTAACGCTTATGTTTTTCTCGGTTTTGCTGGCACTGGTGTTGCAAAATGCGCTGCAGGCCTTCCAGTACCTGCTGATGCTCGGGGCCGGAACCGGGTTGATCTACATCCTGCGATGGTTCTGGTGGAGAATCAATGCATATTCTGAGATTGCAGCCATGGTAGCAGCAGGGTCATTTTCGCTGATGTTTATCCTCATTGAAAATTTTGCCCTCACCCCTATTGAACCCAATATGGTAGAGGTATTTGGACTGGCCATCTCGGCTACCTATTGGAACATCATCAAGTTTACAGGGGTTGTATTTCTTACCTCAGCTGCATGGATTATTGTCACTTTTCTTACCCCACCGGTGAGCGAGCAGACCCTTCGCAACTTCTACAGCAAGATAAGGCCTGGTGGCCCGGGCTGGAAAGCGGTGGTTGACAAGGCCCGGGCCCAAAACATTGAACTGGTAAAGGAAGCAGACCTGCGCTGGGATGTCCCCACAGGTATTATTTGCATGATCCTGGGTTGCATTGCCGTTTACAGCATTTTATTCGCCATAGGCAATATTCTCTATGGTAACATCACACAGACACTGATCTTTTCTGGCTCAACCCTATTATCAACAGTGCTCCTCATCAGGTTCTGGAATAAACTCAAATCCAGATGATCACAAAAGATTAAGTCATGCGCCAGGAAGTGGTGAAGAATGTTGTCCGATACTCACAACATTTCATCCCTTATACACAAGAATTGCAATATAGGCGATGTATAAGAGAAGTAGTACACCACCCTGCCACTTTTCCAGTATTTTTTTGCGCGGAAAGAACAAAAACACAAAAAGTAATACTGCGGCAGCAATGCCTGCATAAACATCAAAATTGAGGGTGTGATTGAAGGGAAGTGGTTTTATTACAGCACTGGTTCCCAGCACAAAGAAGATGTTGAAGATATTGGAACCAATTACATTCCCGATAACAATGTCGGAATTGCGCTTCATGGCTGCAACCACGCAGGTGGCAAGTTCGGGCAGTGATGTACCAATCGCAACAATGGTAAGGCTTATAAGTGCCTGGCTCATACCCAGATTTGCGGCAATCATCACAGCACCATCCACAATCCACCTTCCTCCAAGTACAAGCCCTGCAATACCCGCTAGTATCATCAGCCAGGATTTCCACATGGGAAACACTTTGATGGCAAACTCCTCGTCACCCGTTTCGTGGGCAATACTAAAAGCGTAATACATGAATAACAGGAAAAAGGCTACCAGGAAAATTCCATCGGAACGGGTAACAAATGAAGCAGCATGACCATCGATGAAAGTATCATTGGTAGCAACATAAAGAACAATGGCAGCAAGAATACTCAGGGGAACTTCCTTCCATTTTGTGTTGCTGTTTACTGTAAGAGGAAAGATAAGTGCCGATATACCAAGAATCAGAAGTATATTGGAAATATTGCTTCCCATGATGTTTCCCAGGGCAACATCGGCATTGCCCTGGAAACTGGCCACCAGGTTTACCACCAGCTCAGGACTTGACGTACCCAGTGCTACAATAGTAAGACCAATGACAACATTGGAGATATTGTATTTTTTCGCTAAGGATGATGCTCCGTCAACCAAAAAATTAGCCCCGTAAATCAGGAAAACAAAACCTACTACAAAAAGGATATAAACCATCATAATTATTTATCTGTCAATATCACACCATGAATAAAAATTAAGCAGGGGAATGAGGATTGGGAACAGGAAATTATGGAAGTGGGCGTCGGGAATTGGTGAATCACTTCCAAAGGACCAATCCCTGATTCCCAATCCCTATTGTCAGGCACTTACCGCTTCAATATCCCTGTTTACTTTTTTTACCAGTCCCTGCAGCACAGTTCCGGGTCCTACCTCGATAAACTTCGTGGCACCATCGTCGATCATGTTCAGCATGATCTGTGTCCAGCGCACAGGTGATGTAAGTTGAGCAATCAGATTTGCCTTGATGGTTTCCGGGTCGGTAACAGGTAGAGCATTTACATTCTGATATACCGGGCATATGGGAGCATTGAAAGCGGTTTCGTTAATGGCCTGCGCCAGTTCTATACGGGCAGGTTCCATAAGGGGAGAATGGAAAGCACCTCCCACTTTCAGGGGAAGTGCGCGTTTGGCACCAGCCTCTTTGAGTTTTTCGCAGGCAATATCGATCCCTTTCATGCTTCCGGAGATTACCAACTGACCGGGACTGTTATAATTTGCCGGAACGACAACTTCATCGATCTGGCTGCAAATGTCTTCCACTACCTTATCATCAAGGCCCAGGATGGCAGCCATTGTAGAAGGCTCAGCCTCGCAGGCTTTCTGCATGGCCTGGGCCCGTTTGCTCACCAATACCAATCCATCTTCAAAACTAAGAGCCCTTGCAGCGACCAGAGCGGAAAACTCTCCCAGGGAGTGCCCGGCAACCATATCAGGGGCAAAGCCGGCACCAAGCGAATGGGCCAGAATCACAGAATGAAGAAATATGGCCGGCTGGGTTACTTTGGTCTGGCGCAAATCTTCATCACTACCTGCAAACATAAGATCTGTGATGCGAAACTGCAGTATTTCATTGGCTTTTTCAAACATTTCCTTTGCTTCAGCGGAGCTGTCATAGAGGTCTTTTCCCATTCCCACAAACTGGGCTCCTTGTCCTGGAAATACAAATGCTTTCTTCATAATATCGTTTTTTTAAAATGGATAACAAGTGGCAAAAATAGAAAAAATTACCCTGTATTTGCCCCATACCGGATTTTGACCCAACGATTTAATATATATTATATTGAACCGACAAAAAGGCTGTTCCAAAGGGTTTTGCTGGTGGTTGGCAACCGGCAATACTGTTGATTGCCAGCATAATCAAATGCTTAGACCTGTTCAGCGTGCAGGGAGAATCGGGCTTAATGGACAACCCCCACAAAAAACCCCGCAAAGCGGGGCCTTTTGGAATTAAACTAATCTACAATCAAAACTAAACCAGAATTAATGTAATTTGGAACCTAACAAATGAATAAATTCTGCCCGGGTTTTTTCGGTAAGGAATGCCCCGGTAAAATCGGAAGTAGTGGTTACCGAATTTTGTTTCTGAATGCCTCTCATCATCATGCACATGTGATGGGCTTCGATCACTACCGCCACACCAAGCGGTTTCAGTGTTTCCTGTATACAATCCTTGATTTGAGTAGTAAGCCTCTCCTGCACCTGCAACCTGCGAGCAAAAGCATCTACCACCCGGGGTATCTTGCTCAGCCCCACAATATGACCATTGGGTATATAGGCTACGTGCGCTTTGCCAATGAAGGGAAGCATATGATGTTCACACATGGAGTATATCTCAATGTCTTTCACCACCACCATTTGCCGGTATTCCTCTCTGAACATGGCAGAACGAAGGATTTCTGCAGGATCCAGGTCATAGCCATGGGTAAGAAACTGCATGGCTTTTGCCACCCTTTCAGGGGTTTTTTCCAGTCCTTCACGGGTGGGGTCTTCCCCGATCAGTTCAATTATATTGTAATAATGCTCAGACAGGGCTTTTATAGTGCGTGGATTGTACTGGTCAATTTTTTCGTATCCATCCATGGTATTTTCGATGGCCATCTGACGGTTTATTTCTGCTGTCATAATTTTATTTTCTAATGGTTTTTTACTCCGTAAATTGTAATCGGATAAAGCTTATGATTTCAATATTTTCACTTTGGGCCGTAGTATTCGGCAAAGTTATTCTCTGTTTCTGATATTTTTACGCAATGCAGTTGTGCTCCCAAATCGCTTACAGGCTGCTCCAGCTGTTTCCAGATGGCAATGGCAAGATTCTCGGTGGAAGGGATGATGCCTTTCATAAAATCAACCTCGAGGTTCATATTTCTGTGATCCAGCTTCTCTGTTACGCGGCTTCTGATGATCTGGCTCAATTTCTTTAGATTGATCAAAAAACCGGTCTCCGAATCAACCTCACCCTTCAGGGTAACAAAAAGAACGTAATTATGGCCGTGCCAGTTGGGGTTTGAACATTTCCCGAATACCTGCAGGTTTTTTTCATCATCCCATTCGGGCTTGAATAGCCTGTGTGCGGCATTGAAAGTTTCCCTGCGGGTAATGTAGATCATATTTTGTATATGTTTGGATTAGTAACTGTTATTCAAAAGTTTGCATAAACAAAAGTAAATAAATTTGAGCAGTACTCAGTCAACTGTTGTTTTTCAGCATTGAATTTGTGTAAATTTGTAAACCCAAAGAGCCCGGTTTGTTTAATTTTAAAAACCAAATATTAAACAAGACCATTTACCAAAGGTTCACCGGGGGTAAAGATTTCCCCTATTGTTTTTTGCAGGCAGAAAAACAGGGGGTATTGTTCGGGGTGTAGCGCAGCCCGGTTAGCGCGCGTCGTTCGGGACGACGAGGTCGGAGGTTCGAATCCTCTCACCCCGACAAAGCAAAACCGCAATCAGTTAATTTACAACGGGTTGCGGTTTTTTTGTTCATACGGCGGATTCCGACAGTCTTAGGGATAAACAGCTCATTTCTTTGTCCATCGGTTAGTGGATAATCAGAATAGGGACAATCCCAACTCTTTCAAAAATCCATTGTGTTTCGTAATGAAAATTTATTAATGTTGTTTTCCTACCTTAAACTTCAGAAAAATCTATATTTGCATCAGATAAAAACAACAATACACTATTATTCTATCCCGGAAAAA
>CAYVQC010000029.1:0-21260 GCA_964453995.1 uncultured Bacteroidales bacterium
TAACATTAACAGTAACACTGACAGATGAAGCTGGAAATGATGGTGAAAAGGTAAAGAGATTGCAAATACCGAATCCTGGAGTTCAGATACGATTAACTCAAAAAAAACAACATGAAAGGCAAAAGAAAAAAATGGAGCTGGATTACTGTTGCATGATCTGCAGCACACCAAGAATTACTATACCCAGGGCAAGGAGAATTATAATGCTGAGGATAATGCGCCTGCTCCTTTTTAACAGCAGGTTTTCCCGCCTGATATGATTTTCGAAGGTGATCCGGCGAATGATATTCCTGATCCTTTCAATGGCAGCTTCCGATTTTACAACATAGTCGTATGCACCTGCTTTGATGGTATTGGTGGCAACTTCAAGCTTATCCACAGCAGTGAGAAAAATCACCTGGGCATCTGATCCGGCCTTACGCATAGCTTTTAAAACTTCCAGGCCATCCATAAAATTCTCTCCCAATCGGTAATCCAGCAATATGATTTCAGGCTTTAGGTGCAGGTTTTTAAGACATTCCTCCCCATTGGGAAATACTTTAACGTTCATGAAATTCCTGGATTCCAGGGCATGGCGAATAACACCGGCATAAAACTTATCGTCCTCAACTATAAATATCAGGGTGTAGTCAGGTTTTCCCATCCTTAAAATTATTAGACATATTACGGTTTTACACAGGGCTAATTTACAATTATTTTTGACATAACAATTGATTATTTTTGGTTATTCATTTTTAAACCCTTCAGCAAAATGAACGTTTTCATAACAAACACAGGTTGCTGCGGGTTGGGTAAGATCCGGACAAGTAGATCGATTACAATCCTCTGATTTTTGCTTTTTCCCCTGATCAAACTGATAAAATCCTGAAGCGTCTGTCAAATTTATATCCGGTCTAAATAAAAATAATGTCGTATATGCCTGATTTGATAACATTTGTATTACTATAACATATTTTTATATCTTGGCACAATGAATTACATATTAAGATTCATATTCATATATTTGCGTGTATCTATTATTCGAAAACCAGAATAATACCCAGCTTTTGATACCAAAACAACAAAAACTTACCCTATGAAGAACACCGTAACCTTTGTTTTATCAGTAGTGGTGCCGTTGGTGATCATCACCGTGATATTGCGTGATGCCAGCAAGGAAAATCAACTTCTTGCTGAACTGAAAGAGGAATACAGCCAACCCCATATCCCCAGTGTGGATCATAGTAAGCATGAGGTGCTTCAACGCGATTTTGACAATCCTCATGAGATCACAGCAACATGTATATCATGTCATACAGAGAGAGGTGATGAATTGCTGCACAGTTTCCATTTTACATGGGAAAGAGAGGACTATATTGAAGGTAGAGGGGTTACGTACCTGGGGAAAAGAAATTTGCTGAACAATTTCTGTACGGGGATTTTCTCCAATGAATCTACCTGTAATCGTTGCCATGCCGGATACGGATGGTCTGATAACACTTTTGATTTTAGCAACCAAAACAATGTAGATTGCCTGGTATGCCACGACAATACGGGTACCTATGAGAAACTTCGCGGGGGAGCAGGTTACCCTGAGCCTGGCCAGGACTTTCGCACCATTGTACAGAATGTTGGCAGACCCACCAAATCCAACTGCGGCTATTGCCATTTTCATGGCGGCGGGGGCAACAATGTGAAACATGGCGACCTGGAAATGGCCCTGCTTACCGCCTCAAGAGAAGTAGATGTACATATGGGTGTTGATGGAGGCAATATGGATTGTGTGGATTGCCACACCGCCACCAACCATGTGATGAAAGGGCGCTATTATGGTGTTTCATCGGCCAACACCCGCAGGGTTACCTGCGAAGAGTGCCACACGGCTACTCCCCACCTCGATGAAATGATCAATACCCATGTGCCTAAAATTGCCTGTCAAACTTGTCACATCCCCGAATACGCCAAGGTTAATGCCACCAAGATGTACTGGGACTGGTCTACAGCCGGGCAACTGGACGACGGAAAGATGTTTGAGCTTTACGACAGCCTTGGCAACCCAATATATCAGTCCATTAAGGGAGATGCAACCTGGCAGAGTAATGTTGTACCTGAATATTTCTGGTTCAATGGCACTGCAGATCATTTCCTGCTTTCCGACAAGATTGATACCACCCAGGCCTTTCTGCGCATCAACACTTTGTTTGGATCGGCTGAGGATCCCGAATCTCGCATCATTCCCTCGAAAGTGCACAGAGGACGCCAACCTTATGATCCTGTGCATCTGAGTATTTTGCAGGCCAAGCTGTGGGACCGTGAGCCGGGAAAAGGTGCCCTGTGGCTTGATCTTGATTGGGAAAGGGCCCTGGAGGAAGGAATGAAATACCTTGACCGCCCCTACAGCGGGCAGTGGGACTTTGTAGATACAGAAATGTATCTACCTGTAAACCATATGGTATCACCGGCAAGCCAGGCATTGACCTGCGAAGACTGCCATACCAGAACCGACAGCAGGATGCAGTTTGTGGAAGGAGCTTACATACCCGGAAAAACCACTTTTGCCGCCATTGACACTTTGGGAATATTGCTTATCGTCCTCTCCTTTGCCGGAGTGGCCGTGCACGCCACCATCCGTTTTGTTTCAAACAAAAGAACTAAAAAATCAACCACTGCTTAATACTGACACCCATGGCTAAAACTGAAAAAGTATACATTTACCGATTGTACGAGAGATTCTGGCACTGGACACAAGCCTTTCTCATTTTCTTTCTTGCCCTTACGGGGTTTGAGGTACATGGCTCATTCACTTTTTTTGGATTTGAAAACGCTGTTGACCTTCACAACAAAGCAGCATGGGCATTTATTATCCTTACTGTTTTCACTATTTTCTGGCATTTTACCACCGGAGAGTGGAGACAGTATCTTCCAACCACAAAGAACCTGAAAGCCCAGGCTGAATACTATATTTTTGGGATTTTCCGCAATGCCCCTCACCCCACCCGCAAAACAATTCTCAGCAAACTCAATCCGCTGCAAAGGCTGGTTTACCTTTCGCTGAAAATACTCGTATTCCCGGTAATGATTGCCAGCGGCCTGGCTTATATGTTTTACCGCTATCCCGACGGGGGTGAGATTAAAGAATTGGGAGTAAGAAGCCTTGAATCGGTAGCCCTGCTTCATACCCTTGGAGCTTACATACTTATGGCATTTGTAATTGTGCATCTTTACCTGATTACCACAGGCCATACCCTCACTTCCAATCTCAAAGCCATGATTACCGGTTGGGAAGAACTGGAGACTGATGAAAGCCAAACTCCTGTTAGCAAAACAGTAAAGGACCCTGAAGTGGTGCAGCCTCCCGGAAAAAATTTATAGTACCCTAAAAACAGGGTAACTAAACAATACCCGCAAAGTATAACCAAACCAAAGCGACATGAAGAAAGCAACGATTTTACTGGTATTACTTGTTACAAACTTTCCATTGTTATGGGCGCAACTCACCATCAGTGCCGACATCAGCCCAAGAGCTGAGCTACGTCATGGGTATCGTGTATTGCCCATGGAAGGAGAAAAGGCAGCTGCCCTGGTAAGCCAGCGAACACGCCTTATTCTTTCATGGTCAATGGAAAATTTGCGTACCCACATTTCTTTTCACGATTTTAGGGTATGGGGGCAGGAAGCCCAGCGGCAGTTCAATCCCTCTCTGGCCATACACGAAGCATGGGCTGAGTTGGACCTTAGCAGGGAAATATCTTTAAAAGCAGGGCGACAGGAGCTTAAATACGACAATCAAAGATTTTTTGCTTTCAACGACTGGTTACCTATGGGCCAGAAACACGATGTCCTTTTGATAAAATATACCCTGCCCGACATGAGCTTTCATTTCGGTTCTGCATTTAACCAGCCTTCCATTGCATACCAGCGCAACTTCACCATGGAATACGGCATCAACAATTATAAGTATATGAACTTTGCCTGGTTCAATACCACCCTTAATGATTCTGGAAAATTGTCGGTGCTGGCCGTGGCAGATGGTTACGAATTCAGCGATGGGACACAGTTTGATCCTGAAGTTCTATATGTAAGGGGCACCTGGTCGGCTTTGCTCAGGCAGGAAGCAGGTGAGTTTAGCCTGATGATTAACCCTGCACTGCAACACGGTCGCAATCGCTCGGGCCAAAGCATAAGGGCATGGTATTTCAGGGGTGAAGCAACAAGAAGCACACTCGAAAATACCAACAGTACACTGGGTCTTGAAATATTTTCCGGAAACAATACCGCTTCAGAGCACTATGGCACTTTTGACCCCCTGTATGGTGCCGGACATGCCAACAACGGCTTTATGGATTATTTCACCCTAATCCCTCAACATACAAGCAATGCAGGCCTTATCAATCCTTTTTTGAAGAACAGAACCCAAATTTCTGGCAAAGCACAATTTGGTGCCGCCCTGCATTTATTCTTCATCCAAAGCACATATATGTACGAAAATGAGGCACTTCCCAAATACCTAGGCACCGAAATCGACCTTACCCTCACTTACAGGTTCAATCCTTCGGTAAGAATTATTGGTGGCCTTTCCTGGATGTTTGCCTCAGAATCTATGGAGATTATCAACCGGGGTAGCCAAATCGGTTCAAGTGATGAGCCAGCCTATTTTGCCTATGTTATGATGAGGATCAGGCCGAAGCTCTTCGAACAATAAAAAACAAAAAAACCAGCAAATACTCTTTCACTGATTTATAAAACACACAATAATGAAGAAAACAAGAACATACTATCGGTTTTTATGGGTGGCCTTTGCTACCCTGGTTTTCACAGCCTGTTCGTCGGAGAAAACAGCAGAACAACCAAACCAGACCAATGAAGCAGAGGTGCTATTAACCTATCTGGAGTCACATGGCAATATTGTAAACCAGGCTGGTATTCCTTATTTCATCATGGCCGATGAATTATATAATAACCTCAATGGCAGCAATTACCATGTAATTGATGTACGTAAACCCAGGGATTTCACCAGGGGACATATTGCCTACGCTGTAAATGTGCAGCCCCATGAAGTTCTCGATTATTTTGAAAACCGCATTGAGCCCAACAGTTTTGAGAAAATTGCCGTGGTATGCAACAACGGGCACCTTTCGGGATACGTGGTGGCTATTCTTCGTATGCTGGGCTACGACAATACTTTCAATATGAAATTCGGAATGAGCTCATGGCACAACGATATTGCCCGCCGATACTGGTACGCCAATATTTCTGATGACCTTATAGGCCGGCTTGAAACCGCTCCTCACCCCAAAAACCCTCCGGAACAATTGCCCGAACTGAACACAGGAGAATCAAGTGGTTATGAGATTTTACATGCCAGGGCTGAAAAAGCACTTGCCATTGAGTGGGAAGATATTGCGATAGACTTCATGGACATTCTTGAACAAAAAGAAGATTATTATATCATCAATTATTGGCCGCAGAGTCTATATGACCAGGGCCACCTGCCGGGGGCTGTTCAATACAATCCCAAAAAAGCTTTTCACAGCGAGGAGGATATCCTCACCCTTCCCACCAACCGCCCCCTGGTAGTATATTGCTTCACCGGGCAAAATGCCTCCTATGCCAATGCTTTTCTGGCACTGATGGGTTACGAGATCAGAAGCCTGGATTATGGCGCCAACAGCTTCATCCACAATACGATGGTGACTACACAACAGGCCGGACGTTCTTTTTCTGAAATGCATGTAAGGAACTATCCCCTGGTGCGTGAGGGTATTGAAAAGATCTCCACAGATCGTGCAGTACCTGCTGAAAAGGTTGAAGTAACTACTGCCCAGGGAGGATGCTGATAAGGGCAGAAAAGAAAAACAATCAACTGTAAAAAACCAAATACCTGTTCCTATGACCTCAAATGCTCCAAAACCTTTTATGAATCCATACCTTGCAGGATTTCTGCTGGGCCTGGTATTGCTGGCCTCTTTTGTGATCACCGGCCGTGGGCTGGGGGCCAGCGGTGCTGCCAAAGATGTAATGATGACCGCCGTGATCAATACTGCCCCGGAATACGCTGAAAAGTCGGGCTTTTATGAACCTTTTCTGGCCTCCGAACAAAGCCCCATGCGGTCCTGGCTGGTATACCTGGCTATTGGTGTTATTGCAGGCGGATTTATCAGCGGGGCTGCGTCCAACCGGTTGGGACTTAAAATGGAAAGAGGACCCCGCATCAATGCACCTACACGTGCTCTTTTTGCCATTGCAGGAGGCTTATTGTTTGGCCTGGGAGCCCAATTCGGCCGCGGATGTACCAGCGGTGCTGCCTTAAGTGGCATGGCAGTTCTCTCTACAGGAGGAATACTCACCATGATGACCATCTTCGGTACAGGTTATCTTATTGCTTATTTCTTCAGGAAACTATGGATTTAGAAAGCGGTATTATCGCCAGGTTATAAGTCTTAATTCTGGATGATACACTTTCGGCAATACATAAAAATATGATTCAGTGGAATTAAAAAAATCACATATATGGCACCATTCATCCCCGAGGGATTGGTTAATCCCCAGCTAAATCTTTTTTTCGCCCTGGTATTGGGCATTGGTTTCGGCTATGTGCTGGAGCAGGCAGGTTTCTCCTCGTCGCGCAAACTGGCAGGCGTATTTTATGGCTACGACTTTGTAGTGTTGCGTGTATTTTTTACAGCAGGAGTAACAGCCATGGTAGGACTCGTATTTTTAAGTTTTATGGGCTGGATCGACATGAGCCTGGTGTATATCAACCCAACCTATCTTTGGTCGGCCATTGTGGGCGGTGCCATAATGGGGTTTGGCTTTATCCTGGGAGGATATTGCCCCGGAACAAGTATAGTGGCCGCAACGGTGGGTAAGATTGATGCCATGCTATTCCTGGCAGGTACCGTGATCGGGATCTTTATTTTCGGCCATTTTTACAATGCCTGGGAACCTTTGTACAATGGGTTCTTCCAGGGCAATCCTTTCATTTACGAAACCCTTGGAATGTCTCGTTCCTGGTTTGCCTTTCTGCTGGTACTTGTAGCAGTAATTGCCTTTGCTGTAACCCAGCGGATAGAGGATAATGTAAACAAAACTCCTGCTACGGTAATAGCCCAACGGCCCTCATATATTCTGCCGGGGATGTTGCTGATCACGGCAATGTTTGCCCTGATCTTTCTGCCCGAAGAACGCAGAAGCAACACCGGAGAAGTTCCTGCATCAGAGTTGCTTGCTATGCTGCAGGGAGATGATCGTTTTGTTGATGCAGAAGAAACCATCTATAAAATCATCCATCCCGATGAAGATTTTATCCTGGTAGATGTTAGAGAGCCTGCGGAATATGAGCGGTTTGCGCTGCCCGGTGCTGTAAACATCACCCTTGATGAAATTTTGGGAAGACGCTATCGTGAATTTTTTGGAAATGGCAACGGGAAAAAAGTCTTTTATGGCTTTGGGGATAGCAAGGCCGATGTGGCCTGGACGGTAGCCACCAGAGCTGGCTTTGAGGGGGTATATGTGCTGCAGGGAGGGATCAACGGCTTGTTTGACACCCTCTTCAACGGCTCAGACAAACCCGATGACCCCCTGAACCTGGATCAGGAGTTCAAGGTTCGTTTTATCAATACAGCACGCAATATGTTCCTGGAAGGTGAAGCACTTCCGGAAAAAAAAGCTGATCCTGTACCGGTACGCACCATCATAGAACTGGAAACTCCCGGCGGCAGAGGCGGTTGCTAAGGGTAGATATTTAATTACAAACTGGTTTTATACCCAAAAAAACAAAACCATGGCAAAGGAAAAAACTTTAAATCATATGAGCCTGTTGGCATTTACTTTTGTAGCTGTTGTGGTGATCGTAAATCTTTTTACCACCAACAATTATGGCCGGGCCAACCGCGAGGTAGTTGAAACGATTGTGAATGAAAACAACCTGTTTGATTACCATCAGCTGAAAAATCTGACAGATGGAGATTTGGAAGGATACATTCTCATTGATCTGCGCAGCCCGCAGCAATATGAAGAGGGACATCTGCCTGCAGCCATCAGTATTCCGTTTGAGGCATTGCTCGACCGCAATAATATAAATAAGCTGAAAGAATTGGAGGGCAAAAAACCTGTGTTGTACGGAGACAGTGAATCCCAGGCACACACTGCACGGGTAATGCTGCTTTCCAAAGGACTGGAGAAAGATGTAATGGTTATGGGTGGCTCCTATAGTACTGCGTTAAAATATGCCATTGAAGATTTTGATCCTGCCTATGCAGGGTACAAAGAAGATAAAGCACGGTTTGATTTCCCCCGTTTTATGGGTACTGTAGCCCCCCGCGAGAAAGACTCAAAGCCTGCCGGCATCATTCCTGCGGTGCAAACCGAAACACTGGGCGCCCAGGGCGGTTGCTGACACCTTGCACCCGGCAGCATTCCGGTATTCATCATAAAACTGCCGAATCCGGCAGCAGAACGCACGTTTTACACACTGCATTATCCTGTGATGTTTTGGAAGTAGTAATTCTTTTGCAATCCTCTCCCCGCTCCTGTTGGAAATTTTGTTATTTTTAGCAAGGAATCGTCAAAAACAATCTTTCCCATGGAATTGACCAACAATACCCCGCTAAGGCTGGCTCATGATTTCATTGAGCAAACCGGTCGTAATGTATTCCTTACCGGCCGTGCCGGAACCGGAAAAACGACTTTTCTGCGCCATATCCGCAACAATTCCTTTAAAAGATCGGTAGTGGTGGCTCCTACCGGGGTGGCGGCCATCAATGCAGGCGGTGTAACCATTCACTCCTTTTTTCAGCTTCCCTTTGGTCCTCTCATCCCCGAAGAAGGACGGAATCAGGCTGCCTCACCTGACAACCAGCAACAGCATTTTGCCAAAATTACCAAAGAGAAGATTAATATCATCCGTAGCCTCGACCTGCTGATCATCGACGAGGTGAGTATGGTTCGTGCCGACCTGCTCGATGGTATTGACGGTGTTATGCGCCGTTACCGCGACCGAAACAGGCCCTTTGGGGGTGTTCAACTGTTGCTCATCGGTGATTTGCAACAACTTCCACCCGTGGTGAAAGAAGAAGAAAGAGAACTGCTTTCGCAGTATTACACCACCTTCTATTTCTTTGGCAGCCGTGCGCTGCGCCAAACAAATTATATCAGTATAGAGCTCACCCATATCTACAGGCAAAGCGACAAGACCTTTATCCATCTGCTCAACAAAATCAGAAATAATGATGCAGATGCAACGGTATTCAGCAAAATCAACGAACGCTACATGTACGATACTTCCCTGTTGCATGATGACGGATACATTACCCTTACCACACACAACCACCAGGCGCGCTCCATCAACCAATCAAGACTTGAGGAGCTCGCCGGAAGTAAGCGCCACTATACTGCCAAAGTTGAGGGAGAATTTTCAGAAACGTCCTATCCTACCGAAGAGAAACTTACCCTTAAAAAAGGGGCTCAGGTTATGTTTGTAAAAAACGATCCCTCGCCCGACAAACTTTTTTACAATGGCAAGATTGGTACAGTAAAAAGCCTGGAAGATGATATGATCTATGTGAGTTGCCCGGGCGACGAAAGCCACATTGCTGTAACGCCCCTTACCTGGGAGAACAACCGCTATACCCTCGACCCGGAAACCAGGGAGATCAAGGAAACCACCATTGGATCATTTACACAGTTTCCGCTGAAGCTGGCATGGGCCATTACCATACACAAAAGCCAGGGTCTTACCTTCGACAAAGCCATTATTGATGCTGCCGCTGCTTTTTCTCACGGCCAGGTATATGTTGCACTGAGCCGTTGCAAAACACTGGAAGGGCTTGTGCTAAGCACAAAACTGAACGCCCATGCAGTAAAAAGCGACTTCAGCATCATTGATTTCAACCAATCCATCAGTCGCAACCAACCGGGTGATAATCAACTTCTTGCGGCAAGATTTGAGTTTCAGCACCAGTTGCTTGAGGAATTATTCAATTTCTCACCACTGTATTACCGACTGAATTATTTGAAGAAACTGATAAATGAGAACGGGAAGGTACTTCACCCCTCTGCATTACAGATTACAGAAGATGTTTCGGGGTTCCTGCAGAAGGAACTTATGGAAGTAGCCTCGCGCTTCCTCAATGAGATCAACAGGCACCTAACCCAAAACAAGGAGATTGAAAAGAACCATCAGCTGCAGCAACGTATTGAAAAAGCCTGCAACTATTTTAACCCGAAACTGGAGGAAGGGGTTGTAAAGCTTCTCAACAAAATGGATCTTGAAGCCGACAACAAACAGCTTCGCAAAACCCTTACTGAAGCGTTTGAGCGCCTGATGAAAGAAGCCGCGATAAAGAAAGCCTGCCTGGAGGCCTGTCAGAATGGGTTTTCATCACCCGCGTATCTAGAAGCACGGGCAAAAGCATCCATTGATCAGGACAGCACCGAAAAAAGGCGAAAACCCAGGAACATTGTCAGTGAGGAGATCTCAAGACATCCGCAGCTGCTGGAGCAGATTCAGAAATGGCGCAACCATGTGGCCATTCATTTGGCAAAACCGCTGTATATGATCCTTCCAAAGCAATCGATGATCGATATCAGCAATACTTTGCCCGGCAATTTGAATGCACTCATGGCTATAAAAGGTTTGGGAAAGAGAAAAGTGGAAAAGTATGGAGAAGATCTTATCGCCATGGTAATGGAGTATTGCGCCAACAACGATCTTACGCCTTATTATGAAAACAACACACAAAAAACAGTAAAAAAAGATAAGCCTGCCAAAGTTCCTACAGCCGGGATTACCCTCAAACTTTTTGAGAGCGGCTTGTCGGTTGAACAGATTGCAGCCGAAAGAAATCTGGCTATTTCAACCATTGAGGGGCACCTGGCCCGGTATGTAAGAACAGGAACAATTCCAGCGGAAAAACTGGCCGACCCGGCAAAAATCAAAGCAGCAATGGGTTACCTGCACTCCCTTGAAGCACCCCCTGCCCTATCCGACTTTAAAGCAGCGATGGGGCAAAGCTATTCGTGGCCTGAAGCCAGGATCATCCTGGCCCATTTTGAATATTTACAGGAACAAAAATAAGTACCCTCGCCAGGATTGGCTTCTCTTCAAAAATAATTACCTGATTTCTATTTCACAAAACAGAGCAAGCATTTCTGCCAGCTTATCAATTTCAGCTGTATTATTGAAAAAATTGCATGATATTCTTATTTTTCCTGCCCGAATGGTAGTAATAACATTGTTTTTGCGCAAAAATTCAACTGCTTCGGCATTATTTCCCTGCAAAAGATCAATAAGAACGATGGCCGATCTTTGATCGGGATGTTTCACAGGAGAAATAATCTTAACGGGAAGTTCGCTTAAGGCTTCAATCAGGTAGTCGGTGAGAAACTGAATGCGGTTGCGGATCTTTTCCCTCCCTATTTCATGGATAAAGTCGATGGCAGTATCCAGCCCTGAGAGGGCCTGGAAATTCATGGTGCCAAAGTTGAACTGGCCGGCATGATCTAATTGCTCGAAGATCTCATTTTTTTGTGTGGGAATAAAATCATCTTCAGGAGACACCACACTAAGCCAGCCTGCCATGGGGTTGGGGTACATGCTTCTGAATCCCGGTGAAGTGTAGAACAGTGTTCCGACAACCCCACACAAGCCCCATTTATGGAAAGATACAGTAAGAACATCAATATTCATTTTTTCCACATCAATATCATAGATTGGGAAGGCCTGTGTGGCATTTACCATGAAGAGCAGGTCCATTTCCGACAATGCAAGGCCCAGTTTTTCCACATCAAGCCTGAAACCGGTAGAATATTGCACATAGCTGCATACCACTCCCATGGTTTTATCGTCAACGGCATCAAGGATATCCTCAATCAGGTAAACCCCATCCCTGGGCTTGACAAATTTCAGCGGGATCCCCTGGAATTCGAAAGGGATATTGGTAGATGGAAATTCATCCTCAAGCGATACCAGGTTGAAATCGAAGGGCATGCCTTGCTTAAGGGCTGCGGCAATAAAGCTGAACGCAGTGGAGGTGTTGTGGGCAAAGCAAATATTCTCTGCTGTGGTATTGATCATTCCCGATAATTTGCCTGCCAGTTTTTCAGAACGCTCCACATCCTGCAAGAAATGGATATCTCCGTAGCGGTTTATTTTTTCATACGCCTGGGTTACCGATTTCAACACCCTGTTGGGTATAGGGCTCATACCGGCACTTTGAAAATAAGCTACTTCCCTGGTAACAGGGAACTCTTCCCGAATAGTTTCCCAAAATTTGTCTTCCATAAGATTACTTATTTAGTAGATTAACCTGTAAAATACTTCCCCGTTTTTACTCCTCTGTTGCTTCTTGTGTAACCTTATCCACCGCCTCGCGAAAAGAGGTAATATCGCTTCCCTGGAGCAATGAAGGAACAAGAGCAGAGACTTTGTTGTATAAAAAACTGTTGTTTTGTGTTTCTTCCGACATAAAGGCTCTGTCGCGGTTTATATAATTAAAAAACAGCAGGACAACACTCAGGATAAAAGCTATTTTGAGTGTTCCGGCTACAACACCGGCGATTCGGTTGAGAAAATTGATCCCTGCCAGTTTAAAAAGCTTTTCAATAATACGGGCAATAAGTTTAACGACAATTATTACCAGTATAAACACTACGACAAAGGCAACGATTTTAATTACATTGGGGTTCCAGCTTACGTATTCCATGAGAATATTGCCCACTATTCCTGAAAACATTGCGGCAATATATACCCCGGCTATAAGCCCGATGAGGGAAGCTATTTCAAGCAAAAAACCCTTTGAAAAGCCTCTTATGGCTCCAATGGTGAGTGGTATGGCTAATATTACGTCTACATGATTCATAACCCATTCAATTACTGATCATATGCAAGCTGAACGATTACATCAAACTCTTCCCTGGAAAGGGGCATTACCGAAAGCCTCGACTGTTTTACCAGGGCAATATTCTCGAGGCGATCATCATTTTTCACCTGTTCCAGGGTTATGGGATGCGGAAGGGCTTTTTCCGGGGCAAGGTCAACAGCAACCCATCTTTGATCGTCGGTGGTGGGATCCTGGTAGTACTCCCTTACCACCCTGGCTATGCCCATAACACGCTTTTCCGAAACACTATGGTAAAACAGTACTAGGTCATCTTTTTTCATTTCTTTGAGATTGTTGCGGGCCTGGTAATTTCTTACCCCATCCCAAACGGCCTTTCCTTCCTGCTGGAATTGCTGCCATGAATACGCTTCAGGTTCAGACTTAACCAACCAATGATTCATATCTTTCAGTTTTTTTTTGCAATTGTACCTTTCCGGAAAAAGATTGTTTTTGCCTGGCTCTTCCGAAGGTATTGATTTTCTAGTTCAGTATTTTGTAAATAAGTTCCCTTAGCAATTCACCATGATCTGTTGACTGGTTATCGACCCCTTTTGATTTCACATCATATTGGCGCAAATCAGAAAACACCTGAAATATCTTCCTTAACGGATATTTTGCTGCTGCTGCCTGCACCCCGCCCACAAAGAAGGGGTTGATCCCGAGTTCGGAAGCTACATTGGAGGTACTTTTATCTTTGAGATTATGATAACGGAATATCTTTACAAAATACGTATGCAAAACGGCAAGGGTAACCGGCATAGGGTTAGCCTTGGGATTATCAGCAAAGTATTTTGCAATCTGAAATGCCTTGAATGCATTTTTCTCCGTTAAAGCATTCTGTAGCTCAAAAACATTAAAATCCTTGCTAATGCCAATATTTTGTTCAATCAACCCTGGAGTGATCTCGCCCCCTTTGGGAAGGGTAATAAATACTTTTTTTATTTCATTTACCACCTTTCCAAGATCGTTTCCCAATTGATCGGCCAGCAATTGAGTGGCTTTATCTCCAATTCGGTAGCCATGTGATTTAACATAACGGGCAATCCAATCGGGCATTTTATCCTGGTATTCTTTTTTCGATTCAAATACAATTCCGGCAGCTTTAGCAGCTTTGTAAAAGGTTTTTCTTTTATCGAGGGTTTTGTATTTGTAACAAATCACCAGGATGGTGCTTTTGAGCGGATTCTTCATATATGGCTCCAGGTCCTCAATATCCTTGATGTTCTGTGCTTCTTTTACAATTACAACCTGGTGGTTTGCCATCATGGGGAACCTTTTGGCCGTGCTGATTATAGTGGGAATATCAGTGTCGCGTCCATACAAAACAGTTTGATTAAACTCCTTTTCTGTTTCATCAAGAATATTATCTTCAACTACTTTGGAGATCACATCAATATAAAAGGGCTCCTCCCCCATGAGAAAGTAAACTGGATGATAAATTTTCTTCAGAATCTCTTTACGGATGTCTTCCCAGGAAAGATCTTTCATATCAATTAAAAGAAAACAGATTATTAATGTTCGTCATAGTCAAATTTCAGATGCTTTACGGTAAGCCCCTGATTGATAAGTTCGCGCAATGAATCAATTCCTATTTCCAGGTGCTTATTCACAAAGTTCTGGCTGATGATCTTATCACTTTCTTCGGTCTTCACACCCGATGAGATCATGGGTTGGTCTGAAACCAAAAGCAGTGCACCAGTGGGGATTTTATTGTAAAAGCCCACCGAGAAAATAGTTGCGGTTTCCATGTCTATTCCCATACATCTGATCCTGCGCAGGTAGTTTTTAAACTCATCATCATGCTCCCATACTCTGCGGTTTGTGGTATAAATTGTACCGGTCCAATAGTCCAGGTTATGATTACGGATATTGGTAGACACCGCCTTTTGCAGGTTAAAGGCAGGAAGTGCAGGCACTTCGGGGGGGAAATAGTCGTTGGAAGTACCATCACCTCTTATGGCGGCGATGGGGAGTATAAGATCTCCCAACCGGTTGATCTTTTTCAAACCACCACACTTACCCAGAAACAATACAGCTTTGGGTTCTACAGCACTGAGAAGGTCCATAATGGTAGCTGCATTGGCGCTCCCCATTCCATAATTGATAATGGAAATATCGTCATGGGTGGATGTGGGCATTACACGATCAAGGCCGTTGATCTTCGCATTAAAGGTTTTGGCAAAAAGATTTACATATTGGTTAAAGTTGGTAAGGAGGATGTACTTACCGAATTCTTCAATTTTAGTTCCTGTGTACCGGGGCAACCAGTTCTCAACAATTTCTTCCCGAGTTTTCATCTATAAAAACTTTATATAAAGATATTATCAAATGAATTGCTACGGCAATTCAACTTCCATTGGATAAAAAGACTGTGGAAAATGATTGACGTAGGCAAAAATAACGAAACCAAACTTATCTTCCGGGTTTATCAGGTATTTTTTTACCGATGGAACGATCTTTTGTGTATATGCACTGCCCCCTCAACATGTTTTAAAATTTGATTGCCGGGCTTATACTTTATATTCCCGCGTTTAAAATAATTCATCAAAGTTCCGATTGTCAGATTAAATGGTATTGGGGCTGAATCAGTATTCACTGCGGCATAAATATTAAGGGATAGTCATAAAAACTTTACAACATAAACCGGTTCTTTTAATTTTGCATCACCAAAAAATACTATACATGCAAACCCTGAATTTGCCGGCATATCCATTTAAAATTTCTCAAAAGGAAGGAAAAACTTTCATTTTTGATACCTTTCGACATTCGTGGGTTTTTCTTACTCCTGAAGAGTGGGTGCGCCAGCACTTTCTGAAATGGCTGGTTACCGACCATGCGTACCCTGCCGGACTTATTGCGGTAGAAACCTCGCTGAAATACAACAATTTAAAAATGCGTGCCGACGCGGTTATCTACAACAAAAACACTAAACCCCTGGTATTGGTGGAATGTAAGGCTCCTCATGTAACTATCAATCAGCAAACCTTTGAACAGGCAGCACGTTACAATTTTTCGTTTAAAACCCGGTATCTTCTTCTTACCAATGGCCTGCTGCACTATTGCTGTGAAATCAACACAGAAACCGGGAATATTCATTTCCTTGAAAATATTCCGGCCTTTAAGGATATTGCTCCATAAGCCACAGATAAACATATTACCTCCGGGATTATTTCTGGCTGTAATTCCATTACTCAATTCTTTTTCAGACAAACTGATACCAAGTCATTTCTACAGTGCGAAAAACAGGGTTTCCCTTTATGATTCTTTCATGCGTTTATTGTAAATTTACCACTTAATTATTCATAAATTTTCCAGGGTCATCAAATACCATCATTGCAATGAACCAAAAATATACTATCTCTTTTCACAAAATAACGGTATTGATTCTTTTCATCCTGTTTTGGTTTCCTTTGCAGGGCCAGCAAATCATTTCACAGTGCTTTACTATGCCTGCAAACATTACCCCGGCAGATTACCTGGAAGGAAAAATTATCTTCAAAATGAAGGAGGAAACTCGTCCTTACCTGAAAGCAGAAGAGATTACCCTGGATGAAATGGCAAGCATTTTTCACCGTATTGGGGCCCTGGAAACGAAAAAACTTTTCCCCCACCATCAGCCCCCCGCAAAGTCATTCCACTTTTCTGGACAGCCCTACAGCGATCTAAGCAGAATCTACTCCACTACCATTACAGACAAAGAAACGCTCGAAGAAGCTATCAACAGCCTCTGCATGTCGGGATTGGTAGAATATGCACAGCCCTGGTATATTCCCAAAACTATGTACACCCCAGATGATCCCTTGATGGGCTCGCAGTATTACCTTGATAACATCAAAGCTTATGATGCCTGGGAAATTGAAAAAGGCGATACCAGCATCGTGATAGCCATAATTGATACGGGAATAGATTTGCTGCATCCTGACCTGGTAAACGACATTGCATACAACTACCACGATTCTATTGATGGAGAAGACAGCGATAATGACGGATATGTTGATAATTTTCATGGTTGGGATCTTGGCGAAAACAACAATAACCCGCAATGGGATGTTAATGCACATGGTGTGCATGTTTCGGGCATTGCCGCAGCCAGCACCAACAATGGCACAGGTATGGCCGGTATTGGTTTTCACAGCAGGCTACTCCCTGTAAAGGTGAGTGATGCCGACGGCCGGTTGGTGCGTGCCTACGAAGGAATCATTTATGCTGCCGACCAGGGTGCCCACGTTATCAACTGCAGTTGGGGTGGAACAATTTCTCCGGGTCAGTTCGGGCAGGATATCATCAACTATGCTGTTTTGAACCGCGATGCAGTAGTGATTGCTTCGGCCGGAAACAATGATAATGAAGTTAGGGTATTCCCGGCATCATATGGAAATGCAATGAGTGTGGCAGGAACCGACATCAACGATTACAAATGGGACGGTTCGAGCTACGGCACCAACATAGACCTGGCAGCACCAGGGGCCAACATTTTTTCTACCTGGCCCAATGGATACATTGCATCCAACGGCACTTCCATGGCAGCTCCCATTGTTGCAGGAGCAGCTGCATTACTAAGGTCACACTTCCCCGAATACAATGCCCTGCAAATTGCAGCACAACTCAAGGTTACTACCGACATCATCGATACTATACCTGCCAATGCCGCCTATGCCGAGCTTTTGGGAACGGGAAGATTGAACATATACAGGGCACTCACCGAAACAAACCATCCTTACCTGTTATTTTCCGGCCTGGAGCATTCAACAGAGCATTACCAGCTTTACAGCCCCGGCGAAACCTTTGAGCTTGGAGCCGAATTCATCAATCTGCTGGCACCCACCAACAGTATTACAGCAATATTGTCATCCCAGTCGGAGTATGTAGAGATTCTTAACAACCAATCGGTTTTAGGAGAAGTGGGCCACATGGAAAATGTAAATAATTTTGAAGACCCATTCCTTATCCGTATCAGTGAAAATATTCCGGCTAGCCACGAGATCACTTTTACCATCTCATTCATAAACGGGGGCAGTGCTTTTGCCGGCAGGCAAAACTTTACCATCACCTTCAACCTTGATTACCTCGACTTTCAGGCCAACCAGATCCTGACAACCATCAACAGCAAAGGCAACATTGGCTTTAACTACCCCAATTACAACCAGGGGGTTGGTTTTCTCTACGGGTCGGCAAACCAAAACCGTACACTGATCAAATGCGCAGGATTTATTGCAGGGGTTAGCACCTCAAGGGTGGTAGATAACATTTACGGGCCTGTGGAGGACTCCTTCTCCAACGCATTCTTTTCCCTTGAAAATGCAAGAATCATTGAGGATAGTGAATTGGGTGATATTGTCGTTAAAGGTAGTTTTACCGACAGCCTCGCAGAGAATTTTGATATCGGAATCAAAGTGGATTATACCCTGTACTCTTTTTCCAGCACTCCACTCGACAAATTCCTGATCCTGGAATACGACATTATTAATATTTCCGGCGAAAACCAGCCGGGATTTTATGCAGGTTTTTTTGCCGATTGGGCTCTTCAGGATGTAAGAAATCACAGGGGAGCTTTTGACCCTGACAACCAACTGGGGTACGCATTTTCTGCCGCCGGCGGAAATTTTACCGGGATTCAACTTCTGAGCCACTCCAACCTGAAGCATTATGCTTTCGACAACCAGGGTTTTGGTGGCAGTATGCGTATCAACAACGGGTTTACCTCTTTCCAGAAATATACTGCCATGAAGAGCAATCGCGACAACTCCGGCTTCTTTGATAAAGACAATGATATCAGCACCCTTTTATCTACAGGCCCTTTTAACCTGCAACCAAACGATACCCTAAGGGTTGCTTTTGCCCTGCTGGCCGGAGACCATCTCAACGATTTGCAGGCAAGTGCCCAGCTGGCCCTGTTGGTTTTCAATGGTGAGTACACTTCGTCGGAAGAATTTACAGGTGCAGACCCATTCGCCCTGAGTGTGCATCCCAATCCCTTCACCAGCAACCTGGTCGTTGCCTACGCCTTGCCGGTGGCAGAAAAAACGGAAATTTCAGTGTATGACATGAGTGCACGTAAAATATACAGCCATTTTGTAAACCTTGAAGAAACCCAAACCCAGAACCATACCATCGACACGAGCTCCTGGGAAAATGGAGCATACATTATACAGATACGGAGCAACCATACAGTACAAAGCATTAAAACAATAAAACAGTAGCGCTTCAGGCGCCATAGCGAAGCCTGTCTATGAGGAGAATCCCTGCAGTCCCCGTCATTCTGGTTTTGATAACCCTTGTTATCATTACTTCTGTGTATTTTGTTCTGAAAAACTTTCAGCAGAAAGCACTGGAAAACAGTCTGGATCCTTTTACCCTGGTAGGCTCTGATGCAGAAATTGTCTTCCATATCAAAAATCCATCGCTGTTTCGCGAGTCATTTACCCGCACCGGCCCCCTGGGCCAGGATATGGATGCGGCGCTATCAGGGGGAAAAGCTTCTGATTTCATTAACCGGCTGGATTCTGTCCTCTCTGTTGATGAGCAGGGTCTCCATTACTGGAACAATGCCCAGGTATTGCTTTCGGTGCATCCTTCGGAAACCCACGAAAAGGATTACCTTTTGCAACTGGTACTGGTGCCACGCTATGACCCTGCTGCGGTGAAAACTTTTCTGCAGGAAAGCCTGTTCCCTGACTTTTCTTTTTCCCCGCTGCCAGGAAACCAAAAAGATGGTTTTATCCTAACCCACCCATCAACAGAAAAAGAAATATTCTTTTGCCTGCATCATAATATTCTTCTCATATCCTCTGCGACCATTACTACAGAGCTCCCCCAGGAAAGTACCATTATTTCCGACACCCGCTTCAGGGAACTGAGAAACAGTTCTGGAAGGTTTTCTGACAATTTGTATGCAAGAACAGAAATTGCATGCAATTTTCGCTCTCATCTGCCCATGGAAAGATATCCCTTTGATGTAAGTTGTACCAACATGGCAGGCTGGCAGGGATGGGACGTTTCTTATCATGCAGGAGAACTGTTGCTTGCCGGGTTTGCCCAATCAGAAACCTACGGTGAGAAATTTATCGATAACCTTGGCCATCAGCAAGCGGTAAAAACAGAAATATTGAAGCAGATCCCCATTGACAACAGGTTTTTGATATACTTTGGTTTCTCTGACAAGGAAATGTTTACCCGGGATTATGAGCAATGGCTCAGGATCAACAACAGAGAAGAGGATTATTACACTTTCCGGTCCCGATTTCAGGATATCACTACCCTTATTCCTGACAGCCTGGACCTTTGGAATGGGGAGGCTGCATGGGTAGTAAGGGATCTGGAGGAAACTGACAATGGAGTACTATTGGTGGGGATGAATGGCATATCGGAGCTTTTTCAGCATCCGGCTCTTGAAATATTTTTCAGTGAGCAATCCCTGCCAGGGGAAGAAAACAGGCTATATGATCTACAGATTTATGAGAGCAATATTCCCGGACTGCTACCCGTATTAACATCTGGCCTTATCTCTGAAGATTTTAAGTTTCTTTCATGGTCAGGTGAGTTTTTGCTGGCAGCCCATTCGCCGGAAATTCTTATGGAATACCAGGATGCCATCCGGTTTGGATACAGCTTCGAAAGAAGCACAGAAGCAGAACTGATGCATGAGTTTTTACAGCCCGATCAGAATATTTTTGTTTATCATGCCGGCAAGGGTGGTGCCGGCAACTGGTTGAAGACTTACCTGCATACCCTTTCGCCCACCCGAAAGAATACCCAAGGTACAATTCACCATTCTTTTTGCATGCAAATCATGCCATCTCCGGGGCCTATGGTTTTCTCAAATATTATGATGTTGCAAAGAGAAGAGTATGAATTCACCTCACCCCTGCATTGGGAAACCGAAATTCCTGCCCCGGTGCATATTGGCCCCTACCGCGTGGTAAACCACAATACAGATCAAACGGAGATAATCCTCCAGGACCAATCCAACAACCTGCACCTAATTGATCTGGAAGGAGATATTCTATGGAGCAGGGAAATATCCGGTCCAATTATGTCGGATATTTTCCAGGTAGATATTTATAAAAACAACAGATACCAGTACCTTTTCAATACCCGAAACTACCTGCACCTTATTGATCGCAACGGAGATTATGTAAGAGGTTATCCCATGCGGCTTCCGGCACCAGCTTCGGCAGGAATTGCAGTATTTGACTATGAGCAGAATAAGAACTACCGGATAGTATTTCCTGGCGAAAACCGCCGTATATACAACTACAGCCTCCGCAGAGAACCCGTGGCAGGATGGCAATACCAGCGTTCAGAACATTTGATTGCCCAGCCTTTACAGCACATCAGGCTGAAGGGAATGGACTTTTTGTTTGCCACTGATACTACTGGCAGGGTTCATATCCTTGACCG
>CAYVQC010000029.1:21360-39047 GCA_964453995.1 uncultured Bacteroidales bacterium
TCGTGTGATTACAGCTATTGGGACGAAATGGATAATATCCAGGATTATACCTATGATCCTGTTTTTGCCATTCCGCTGGTTGATGCCAGTATCAGCATCGACGATTTGTTTGAGATCGGAGAATTTGATCAGATCAATGTTGATGACGAGAATCTGATCACCCTGGTGTATATGGGTGAAGTTTTTTCCCTTAGCGCCTCAGATCTTTTCCACATCAATGACCAGGTGCAGGATGTGAGTTTCACTGGTATTGACCCGGTGGCCGGAGGCAGCCTTACCCTTGACCCCAAGGTTTTTCTCATCTCTTTTGATAACAGTGAAATCCTTTCCTATATCAGTTTCCTTGAAGGAAATTTTGCTGTAACAATACAAGCCGACGAGCTTCAGCAGGATGGCTACGATCTGACTGCCACCTACCAGATACTTAATTCTGACAATGGCAGCGGAGAAAACATCGGCGATGTTGTTTCTCTCGACACGCCTGGGAATACAGATCTTTCAGGCAGCTCCATTAACTTTGACAATGATGCAAATTTTTTCCAGGTAGAGTACACCATCACCATTTCAGGAAACGGCAACCCGGTCAATGCACCTTATTCGATCAATTTTTCACAATCCCTTACCAATTTGCAGTTTGATCTCCTGGAAGGTTACATCGATCAGATAGCATTCCCCATAGGCAACACTTCTGTAAGCCTGGGGTTGTTTAACAATACTACCAACGGAAATATTCATTTCGCCAACCCCACAATCGACTTTACTTTCAACAATTCCTTCGGGGCTGAAATAGATCTGATTACTTCAGAATTTTATGCTGTAGATATTGACAGTGATACACTGCCCCTTGGCGGAAGTGCCTTTAATGAGCCCTGGAGGGTTTTAGCAGCACAAACCCCTGAAGAAGGGAACAGGATCACCAACCTGCAACTCAACCACGACAACACCAACCTGTTCGAAATCACCGGGCAGTCGCCCCGGAAACTTTTCTATAATGTAAATGGACTGATCAATCCGGATGCAGACGGACAAACTACCAACTGGATTAAACATGACAGCAACCTTTCCATTGATATGGAGGTAAATCTGCCTTTGTGGGGGCTGGTTAATATATATGAGCTGCGCGATACCACAGAGCTAACCCTTACCGAACTGCCTGAAGAACTGGAATGGGCCGAGATGAAACTCAGTGTTTCCAATGAATTTCCACTGGGAGTAAATGTACAGGCCATAGCTGTTGACGAAAACTATCAACCCCTGGATACCCTCTTTAAAGATCAGCCCCAGTTTCTTGTTGCTGCTCCGGTAGATCCCATCTCGGGCATTGTTACCGAAGCTGCTGAGTCAACTTTAACAGAAACCATAAGCCACGAAAGGATAGAACTTCTTAAACAAGCAACCAACATTGTTTTGAAAGCATCCATGAACAGTTGGGATTATGATAACGGATCGGTGGTGAAAATACTTGACAATTATCGTCTTGGACTAAAGATGGGAGTGAGAGGCAAAGCAAGAATAACCACAGAGTTTTAAGGGTTGAGAAATACATTAAAAAAAAATGAGTTTTTATGAAAACAAAAGATAGCAGAAATATCGCCAAATTCTCTCTCCTGGTATTTTTCCTGGCCATTATGGGCATGCCTGCCCAAAGCCAGCAGTTCCATACCCTTTACTGGATGCAGGGAATACCACAGTCTACCTTTGCAAATCCCGGCTTGCAGCCCAATCCTAATTATTTTGTGGGTTTGCCGGGAATCTCCTCAATCTATACCGGCATTGCCAATACCGGTTTTGCCATGGAAGATATTTTGAAGAAAAATGATACCGGAGGATTGTATATTGATGATGAGTCATTTTTAGACCTGTTGAGGGATCGTGAGTTTATGGTTTTTGATGTGAATGTAGACATCCTCAGTTTTGGATTCCGGGCCAGGCAGAAGAATTATTTCACCTTCAGCATGAGCGAGCGGGTGGAAACACGCATGGGCTATTCAAAAGATTTTATACGGCTTGCCGTGGAAGGCAATGACTATTTCCGGCAACAGGGAACAGAAGCTCAAATTGGCGGATTTGCCATGGATCTTATTCATTTCAGGGAATTTGCGGCTGGCTTTTCCAGGAAATGGAACGACCAGATCACCGCAGGAGCACGGCTTAAGGTGCTGCAGGGAATGGCCAATCTGAACTTTGAACGCACCAATCTTGGCCTTTTTACAGCAGAAGACAATTACTCCATTTCTCTAAGAGCCGATATGCTTATCAACAAATCATTCCCGATTGTCATTGCACCTTTGGAAGATATAACAGGCGATTTTAATTTGGATGATCTTGACCAAACAGGATATGTTACCAACTTTGGCAACATGGGTTTTGCCGTTGATTTTGGTGGCGTATACCAACCCATGGAAAAACTGTCGGTGGCTTTCAGTGTGCGCGATCTGGGTTTTTTGCAATGGAAAACTGACGTGGAAAATGTTGCTGTGAAAGGTGAACTGGATTTTGACGGCCTTGACTTTGATGAAATTTTTGGAGAAGTAGGCGAAGAAAGGATTGATGAGATTACAGACAGCATTATAAACCTTTTTGATCTTCAGGAAACCACAAATGCCTATACATTGACAATGAATCCCAGGGTATTTGTTTCCGCTGCATACCACCTTACCCACATGCATAAGTTTGCTATACTGGGCCGGGGCGAAATGTATGCCGGAAATCTGTACCCGTCCGTAACACTGTCGTACAATTTTCAACCTATAAACCGCTTTGGCTCTACTTTAAGCTATTCATGGATTCATGGAAATTTTCACAATATTGGATTCGGCTTTCATGCAAACCTGGGGCCCCTGCAGATATACATGATCACCGACAACTTTTTCCCGGCGTTGCAGCCCCATACCTTCCAGCATTTCAACATTCATTTTGGGGTAAATATTGCAGCCGGATTCGCCCGCAAGCAGGAATCAACATTACCTAGTTTCAGGTGGTAGGTCAATTCAGCCAAAAGATAAGGGGCTGTTTCAAAAGGATTTTACAGGATCGTTACGCGTATCGAAACGACTGCTGTTGATCAGCAAGACCCTGGTTAAATCCGGCTTTTGAAACAGCCTTTTATTCTTCTCTTCAACCCTGGTGTTTCATGGGTTATAAACTGCTTTTGCCCTTTTTGCCGGGATACAGCATGCTTTTTTTCATATGTCAGCAACACCCACCATCCTCTTAAGGGGCGATTTCATTATCTTTACATCCCTTCGGCATAAATATGATTTATTCAGGTAATGAAATGCCTTATTGAAAATTATTTCTTTATTTTTGCCCTGTATTGCAATCACTAACCAATCTTCATCAATGGACATTCAATATGTAGGGGAACATTTGCTTCCCGGTCAGCTGGGACACTTTTCCCTTTTACTTTCCCTGGTTACTGCCTTTTTATCTGTATTTTTCTATTTCCAATCGGCCCGAGAAAATCCTGCCGATACCCAACGCTGGAAGCACTGGGGCCGTTATATGTTCTTAGCCCACAGCCTTTTTGTCATAGTAGCATCGGCAATGCTGATGTACCTTTTGGTAAACCGGTACTATGAATACAGGTACGTGTGGGCACATACCGAAAACAATATGGGCCCCGGGTATTTGATCGCGGCTTTCTGGGCCGGGCAGGAAGGGAGTTTGCTCTTTTGGCTGCTATGCCAGGTTGTGGCAGGTCTTTTTATCCTGAAATATGCCGGCCTGTGGGAGAAAAAGGTAATGACCATCGTGGGATCCTCCCAGTTTCTCATGTCATCTATGCTGCTGGGGATTACCGTTTGGGGAACCGAAGTGGGCATGAGCCCCTTCACCCTGCTGCGCGAAGTGCCTGAAAATGCTGCCAATGCCTTTTTCCAAAACCCCCATTACCTCACCATGATTCTTGATGGAAATGGGCTAAACCCCCTGCTGCGCAATTTCTGGATGATGTCGCACCCCCCGGTTTTGTTTATTGGTTTCGCCATAACACTGGTACCCTTTGCCTACGGAATTGCAGGCTTGTGGAGCAGGAAATATATTGAATGGATTCGCCCTTCCCTACCCTGGACCAACCTGGCTATTTTCTTTTTGGGAGCAGGAATTCTTTTGGGTGGAGTATGGGCCTATGAATCGCTCACCTTTGGTGGGTTCTGGGCATGGGACCCTATCGAAAATGCATCCCTTGTGCCCTGGTTGATCCTGGTAGCAGCATTGCATCTTCAATTGGTTGCGAAAAGAAAGCAGGAGAATATTTTCCCCGCCTTCCTTTTTACCTTTCTTGCGTTTGCATTTGTAGTATACAGCACCTATCTTACCCGCAGTGGTGTGCTTTCAGATACTTCAGTACACTCATTCGGCAACGATGGCATGGGCGGACATATCCTTGTGTATCTGTTCTTCCTGCTGATCCTGTCAATGGTAGTTTTGTTGAGGCATTACAAAAGAATTCCTTCCAAAGAAAACAATGAACCTATCAGCAAAGAGTTCTGGCTGTTCATTGCCGCCATGGTGCTGGTTTTGTCATCATTCCAGATAATTTTCACCACCTCAATACCGGTATGGAACCAGATATTTGGCAGTGAACTGAGCCCACCAACCGACGTGGTACAGCATTACAACACCTGGCAATTACCCTTTGCCGTTATAGTGGCATTTCTGATGGGTTTGGCCCACTTTCTTAAATGGGGAAAAAACAACCTCTCTGAATTCTTTCGCAGAATTGCCCTTTCGGTGGCAATGGCAGCAGGATTTGCCCTGCTTATTATACTGCTCACCCAGGTAAGAAAGCCTGCTCATATAATATTTCTTTTCGCCGGCATGTTTGCATTTTTCTCCTCCCTCGACATGTTGCTTCGTTTTCGAAAAACACTCGGGAATACTCCCGCACTGGTCAGTCACCTGGGGATAGCCCTGTTTTTCATAGCCATTTTGCTTACTTTTTCCCAAAAAGAGATCATTTCCAAAAATACTTCGGGATATAATCTTGGCGAGGCATTTCCTGCCAATGAAAACCTGCTTCTTATTAAGGATGAGATTCTGCCCATGGGCAGTTATTATGTTACTTATAAAGGAAACTATCGCGAGGGTGAGGATATATTTTACCAGATTGATTTTCTCAGGCAAAATGAAGATGGTGAGTACTATCTTGTTTTTGAATCGCTCCCTTCCATAAAACTCAACGAAACCATGGGTAATGTTTACAATCCCTATGCAAAGATCTACCCTGGCAAAGATGTGTTTACCTATATTACCTTTGCCGATGTTGACAACCAGGGAGAACCCAGAGAACCCGAATTACTGGGCCAGTTTGAAATGACACGCTATGACACCCTGGTGATCGATAATAACAAAATGGTATTAAGTGCTATAGAAGCACTTGAAAACAGTGAAGATAGTGAAGCAGATGTGGTGGTTGAAGCCGGCATAGATGTGATTACGCATTTTGGGGACACTTTCCGGGTAAACCCGCGATTAGTGCTCAGCGGCAGATCAGTGCATTACCACGATGACGTAATCCGTGACCTTGATTACCGCTTCCGGTTCAGCCAGGTAAGTGAAAAACCATTCACCATCATGGTTGATCTTTACAGGGAACAACCCGAATTCATCATTATAAAAACCATCATATTTCCTTACATCAATCTGTTATGGCTCAGCTGTATTGTTATGCTGGTAGGATTCTGGATGACTTTCAGGAAACGCTGGAAGACAAGAGAATCCGTGTCATAGATTAAAGCAGGGAAAAAACCCGGAGTTGTGTATGGAAACCATTGAAAATATTGTTTTGGTAGGAGCCGGAAATGTTGCAACACACCTGGGAAAGGCATTGCAACAAAACGGGAAAAAAGTTGTGCAGGTGTACAGTCGTACCGCGAAGTCGGCCCGGCAGCTTGCTGATGCGATCAACAGTGATTATACTACCGAGATGAAAATGATCTATCCGGGCGCTGATCTGTACATTTTTTCCGTATCAGACGATGCCCTGCAAGGGTTGCTGGCAGAATTTCCCCATAAAGACTCTCTGGTTGCCCATACTTCAGGAAGTCAACCCATGAAGATCATTACTGAAGCAGGACTAAAGGCCGCAGTTTTATACCCGCTGCAAACCTTCTCAAAAAATGTAACTGTCGATTTTGCCAATATCCCGATTTGCATAGAGGCTGATACACAACCAAATGCGATACGCTTACACGATCTGGCTTCATCCATCAGCAATGATATTAGGTTTGTCAATTCAGACCAACGGGAAGCAATCCATGTTGCTGCAGTTTTTTCATGCAATTTTGTAAATCATCTTTTTACCATTGCCGATGAAATACTGCAAACCCACGATATCTCTTTCGATATCCTGCATCCCCTGATAGAGGAAACTGTAAGAAAGGCAATGCAGAACCAACCCTCAACAGTGCAAACCGGACCTGCCGCCAGAAAAGACCACAGGATCATCAGCAAACATATTAATAAACTTTCCTCTTTGCCCGATTACCGGAAAATTTATACTTTTATGAGTGAAAGTATAATGAAAAACGCAAAAAAATAAACCCAACCGATTATGCCCAACTATAAAACACTGCTTGCCGATATCAAAACCTTCATTTTTGATGTGGATGGTGTGATGACCAATGGAATTGTACTCCTTTCCACCCAGGGTGAAATGCTTCGTACCATGAATGTAAAAGACGGGTATGCCCTTCAGCTGGCAGTAAAAAAAGGTTACCGCATCATCATTATCTCAGGCGGAAATTCTGAAGCTGTAAGAGAGCGGTTTAAAGGGCTGGGCATCAAGGAAATTTACCTTGCCGTGGGAAACAAACTGGAAGTATTTCACCGTATAGTAGAGCAGGATAAGCTCGAGATGAAAAACATACTGTACATGGGTGATGACATACCCGACTACGAAATCATGCGCGAGGTGGGCGTGGCCGCCTGCCCAAGCGATGCTGCAGAAGAAATCAAACATATCAGCAAATACATCTCACCCAAGCCCGGTGGAAAAGGTTGTGTAAGAGATGTTTTGGAACAGGTAATGAAAGTGCAGCAAACCTGGTTTGATGAAGATGGCTTCCATTGGTAAAAGAAGCAGGAGGTTCTTTGGTGAAACAAAAAGTCTGATCAGCATAACTTCAGATCAACAATTGAATAATAACAGGATCCAAACAGGATCCTCAAATCATTTTGAATGCTGGCCTATCTGAAACTTTTCCGCTGGCCTAATTTGTTGGTTGTTGCCCTTACGCAATACCTTTTCAGGTATGCAATAGTGCTGCCTGTATTCAACAGTTACCAGATTGAACCGGGGATGTCGCACTTCATGTTTTTTCTCCTGGTGCTGGCAACCCTGCTGATTACAGCTGCCGGTTATGCCATTAACGATTACTTCGATCTCAGGGCCGACCGCATCAATAAACCCGAAAAGATCATCCTGGGCAGGCAGGTATCGCGCCGTTCGGCTATTTTCTTTCATTCTGTCTTCAATATATCCGGAGTCCTGGTGGGCAGCCTGGTGGCAGTAATGGTTGGCCAATGGCCCCTTGCCATAATATTTCTTGTTATTCCTACCCTGTTGTGGATGTACTCCATCCGCTACAAAAAGAAATACCTCATCGGCAATATCATAGTCTCTTTGCTGGCTGGTTTTGTGATCGTTATTGTCTGGATCTTTGATTATCATGCCCTTGGTATCACCCTGGAAGGCCGTCATCCTGCTGCTGATAGCATAAATATAATGGCCGGGGTGTATGCATTATTTGCATTCCTAACTACCCTTGCCCGCGAGATTATCAAAGATACTGAAGATATCAGGGGCGATGCCAAAACCGGCTGCCGTACCATCCCCATTGTTTCAGGCATCAGGGCAACAAAAACGATGATCGTCACCATCACAATTTCCACCATTGTACTCCTGGTTCTTTTCCAGGTTTACCTTATCCGAAAAGATTTTGCCCTGCTGTTTACTTATCTGATCATTGCGGTGCAAGTGCCCATGATCTTTATGATCAACAAAACCATTACTGCTGTGGAAAAATCAGACTACAAAATCCTGAGCCGGTATTCCAAGCTCACCATGGTTGCCGGTATATTATCTATGGTGGTGTTTTATTTTTATGTGCGAGAAGGATTCAGTATCATCCAGAATAGTGTATGGTGAAACGGAAGAGATAAAAAAAACCCTGGCAAGTGAAACATCCAATATTCAGCCTGTATATAAATGCAATTATTCGAAGAGCTTAAGAAATATGACCTGATCCTGGGGTCACAGTCTCCCCGCCGCAAGGCACTGATGGAATCTGCAGGATTCACATTTCGTACCTGGGTGATTCCCACAGCAGAAAAGTTCCCACCCCAATTAGCCCCTGAAGAGATAGCTTTGTTTCTTTGCCGCCAAAAAGCCGAACCCTTTAAAGCACATCTAAATCCTGATTCCATAGTAATTACCGCTGACACCATTGTGGTGCTGAATCGGGATATACTCAACAAAGCGGCAACACCGCAAGAAGCCTTCATTATGCTATCCCGGCTAAACAATCGTGAACACAGGGTAATTACCGGTGTAGCCATCACCTCCGCCAAAGCACAGAAAAGCTTTACCGAAACTACCCGCGTTTTTTTTCACAAGCTGTCCGACGAGGAGATCCGCGGATATATTGACCAATACAAACCCTTCGATAAGGCAGGAGCCTATGGCATACAGGAATGGATTGGAATGGCGGGTGTGAAAAAAATCGATGGCTGCTATTATAATGTGGTAGGATTGCCAACTTCCAGGCTTTACCACGAAATGAAAATCTTCCTGGGAGAGCAATTCTAAAGGTACTACGCCATTTTTTTCCCTACATTTGCCGCAAAAGATATCCATCTGTTATGAATATTGTAGTTAACACCCAATTGCTGCTCTATGGCAGGCTCGACGGGATAGGATGGTTTACATGGGAGACCATCAGCCGCATCACTGCCGCACACCCCGAACATACCTTTTACCTTGTTTTTGACCGTAAGCCCGCCCCGGAGCTTCAGTTTTCGCCCAATGTCAAAACGGTGATACTATCTCCCATGTCCAGGCATCCTTTCCTTTGGTTTCTGCGTTTTGAGATCCTGCTTCCGGTGCTGCTCAAACGCCTGAAGGCCGATCTTTTTCTCTCGCCCGACGGCTGGATGACAACTTCCTCCAAAGTTCCCTGTGTGCAAGTAATCCATGACCTGAACTTTGTCCATTTCCCCAAAGATATCCCTTTCTGGACGCGTAACTACTACAACTTCTTTTTCCCTCGCTATGCAAGAAAAGCCAAAAGAATTGCCACGGTGAGCCAGTATTCCAAAGAAGATATTGTGAAGACTTTCGGTGTAACCCCCGAAAAGGTGGTAGTAATGCACAACGGCTGCAATACTTCCTACAAACCCCTTGGTGAACAAACCGACAAACAAACCCGCACCGAATTCAGTGAGGGAAACCCTTACTTTATTTATGTGGGAGCCCTTATTCCGCGCAAGAACATTGCCCGCATGTTCGAAGCTTTTGACCTGTTCAAAAAGAATGATACCCAAAACACAAAATTTGTGATTGTTGGCCAAAAAAAGTGGTGGACCGACCAGATCAACGCAAGCTATGAGAAAATGCAATTTAAAGAGGATGTACTCTTTTTGGGAAGAAGAAACGTGCAGGATCTCAACCGGTTATATTCTGCTGCTATTGCCCTGGTATTCCCTGCGATCTTTGAAGGGTTTGGTATCCCTATCCTTGAAGCCTTTCATGCGGAAACAGCCGTTATCACCTCCAATGTAAGCTCCATGCCCGAAGTGGCCGGCGATGCAGCTATTCTTGTTGATCCAGCATCAGTAGATTCCATTGCCAGCGCCATGACCCGTTTGAGCAAAGATGAGAACCTGGTGAAAGAATTGATTGAGAAAGGCAGAAAAAGGAGATCCGTTTTTTCCTGGGATCATACTGCTGCCAAATTATGGCAAACCATAGAAGATACGCTGGCAGAAACGTATACTGAGCAGAAAAGAGAATGACCCTTGCTGTCGAAAGAGCGGTAATAGCATTATGCACTCCCCTGAGCAAAGTCTATGGCTCCTTTTTCAATTCCACAATACAAAACCATGCGTATTTTTTCATGAAGGGTAGCATGGTAAAAAGGGAATTATCAAAAACATTGAAAAGTGAGAGAAGCGGCCTGAAGAGAAAAGTATTTCTGAAGGGAACTGCGGCAAGCGTAGAAAGGTGAAAAAAGCTGGTTTTTACTTCGGTGAAATATTTGTGGGCCAGGTAAATATCTTTCATCAGCAAGGGATGCTCATCTTCGGTACGCATCTCGGGAGTAGCACGACGATAGTGGTTGATGAAATAGTTATGCCCCAGTGGCTCATAAAAAACAGCATACCCCCCGGGTTTCAATACCCTTACTATTTCACTGTATGATTTTTCGAGGTCGAGATGGTGAATGATGGAGTTTCCAAATACCAGGTCAAAAGTATTATCTTCAAATTCGAGCTCTTCGGCATTCATCTCCATAAAACGCGCATTGGAAACATTCATCTCCCGCGCTTTTCGGGCAGCTGTTTCAATGGCATAATCCGAAATATCGATAGCTATAAGATTCCGGGCATGCTGAGCCAGGAAGAATGAATTATATCCTGGCCCGCACCCGTATTCCAGTACATTTTTGCCGCGGGCATATTTCTCCAGTTTCTGGTAAAGCTTTGCCAGAGAAGTAGCATGTATGCTATAGTATTTATCCGCAGCTTTTCTTACTCCTTCACTGAATGCTTTATTATGATATTCCTTCTCTCTTTTGATCCGGTTACTCATCACAGAGGTTAAAAAAATTAGGCTGCAAAGATAACCAAATATGCCAATGGTTCTTTGCAATAATTAGCGATGTTTTTTTACCTTCTGCTACCCAGGAAAATCATGATGTAATAGAGCAAAGTTGCCAGTGAAGCCAGGGCAGCTACCACGTAGGTAAGGGCAGCCCACTTGAGCGCGTCTTTTGCATTGCTGTGTTCTTCGCCCACAGTAAGCCCCGTATCGCGCAGCCACACAAGTGCCCGGCGGGTGGCATCAAATTCTACAGGAAGGGTGATGAAACTAAAAAGAGTGGTAAGAGCAAACATAACAATACCAGCGAGCAATATACCGGGATACGCCTGGATGGTAAGAATACCGATGAGCAATACCCATTGCATGTACCTGGAGCTTACACTGATGACCGGCACCAATGCTGATCTCATTTTAAGGAAAGCATAGGAGCGGGCATGCTGCACGGCATGACCACATTCGTGGGCGGCAACTGCTGCTGCTGAAATGCTGCGACCGTTATAAACCTCGGGGCTGAGGTTTACGGTTTTATCCAGTGGATTATAGTGGTCGGTAAGCTTACCAGGGGTGGAGATCACCCTTACACCGCTAACTCCGCTATCGCGAAGCATCTTTTCAGCTACCTCGCGTCCTGATAGCCCTGACCTCAATCCCATTCGGGAGTATTTGTTGAACTTTGATTTGAGGGTGCTGGACACCAACCAGCTTAGCAATAAAAAAATGCCGAAAATGACATATATTCCTATCATATTTTTTAAAGTGTTTGAATTTCTAATCCTAAAATTATCGGGCAATAGTTGTCAAAAAGCAGGCCAACCGACCAATTACTGCCAATGTGACTGCAGTTAAAAACAGTTAACCTTTTGCAATGTTTTATTTAGCAAAAAACAAACAACGGCATTGTGTCCTTGTTTATTTTTGTTGTGCTTTTTTAAATATTTCTCATTCAAATTAACTCTGTATTTATGCAACCCGAAGCGTTACACAAAATCTTTCTGCGCAGAATCACCAATTACTTTTTCCAGGGCCTGCTGCTGGTAGCTCCTATTTCCATCACAGTTTTTGTAATTTATAAATTGCTGGAGTTTTTAGACAGCCTTCTGCCCACCACTATTCCCGGATTGGGTTTGCTGATCATCATCGGTTCGATAACCTTTATCGGTTTTGCCGGGGGAGCAGTCATCAGAAAACCTATTGGCTTTATTTTCAAAAGAGTAATTGAAAGAATCCCTTTGGTGAAGATCCTTTATACTTCAATTTCAGATCTGCTTTCGGCCTTTGTGGGGCAGAAGAAAAAATTCACTGAACCTGTCATGGTAATCATGAGCCGGGAGAGCAACATACGTAAACTTGGATTTATTACACAAAAGGATTTGAAAAGCATCGGTATCGGCAACGATTTCGTGGCTGTTTACCTGCCCCACTCTTACAATTTTTCGGGCAACATGTTTATTGTACCGGCACAGAATGTGGTTCCTGTTGTAGCCAATTCTGCCGAGTTTATGAAATTTATCGTTTCGGGGGGTGTTACCGAGGTGTAGTCCAAACCAAAAAATATAGTTTTAAAATTATGATACCCCTGGCTTGCCAAAACACTAAATCTTAATAGCTTTGCCAAAATTTATTTTAAAATGCAAAAACCCGTAATATTAGTAACCAACGACGATGGCATTATGGCGCCGGGCATCAGAAACCTCATTGCCTTTATGCTGGATATCGGGGAAGTGGTGGTGGTGGCACCTGACAAAGGCCAGAGTGGCATGGGCCATGCCGTTACCATTACACACCCACTGAGGCTTGACAAAATTGATATCGATGGTGAACACCAGGAATTCAGCTGCAGCGGCACTCCCGTTGACTGTGTAAAACTGGCCGTAAACAAAGTACTACACCGCAAACCCGATATTCTTGTATCGGGAATCAACCATGGTAGCAATGCCTCAATCAATGTAATCTATTCCGGCACTATGTCGGCAGCCATTGAAGGGGCCATGGAAGGGATTCCCAGCATTGGTTTTTCATTGCTGGACTTCAGAATCGATGCCGACTTTATCGCTGCTCGAAAGTATATTCAGCAGATTGTGCGCAATGTGCTGAAGAATGGTTTGCCTCACGGAAATTGCCTTAATGTGAATATTCCCGCTGTAGAAGAAGAAAAAATAAGAGGCGTTAGGGTTTGCAGGCAGGCCAATGCCAACTGGGTGGAAGAGTTTGATCATCGCAAAGATCCCAGGGGCAAAGATTATTACTGGCTTACCGGAAAGTTCCAATTGCACGAAAATGTTGATGAAACCGACGAATGGGCTTTGGCCAACAATTACATCTCTTTGGTTCCTATACAATACGATTTTACAGCACACAATCTGATCAGCAAATTAAAAGACTGGAACTTCAATGCTTAAAAAAGATAACTGGTTATTGGGGATTGCTTTGGGAGTGGTAGTGCCGGCAATCATTTACGGAATTGTCTTTCTTGTGGTACGGCAGTGGGGTACCATTGATGAAACCCTCAACATATACTTCCTTAAGCAGTCAACCATGCAGCTGATGGGTATTTTTGTGAATATGTTCACCTTCCGGTATTATATGGTAAACCTGAAATACGACAAAACCGGTCGGGGCATTTTGCTGGCGACCTTTGCATATGCAGGAGTTTTCGTTTATATGCATGTTATCTGAGCGTTCTGCCTTGAAGCATACCCTGGCTTTTACAGCATTCGTTGCTGCTCAGTCACAATCAACATGGATACCCACGGAACTCTTTCCTAACCCAAAAACAAACTGCGGATGAAATATTATATCATCGCCGGTGAAGCCTCGGGCGATCTTCACGCTTCCAACCTGGTCAAAGAGATTCGCAAACAGGATCCGGAAGCTCATTTCAGGGCCTGGGGCGGAGATATGATGAAAAAACAGGGAGCAGAACTGGTAAAGCATATCAACGACCTTGCATTCATGGGATTTGCAGAGGTGCTCACCAATCTGCGCACCATCCTGGGCAATATCAGTTTTTGCAAATCCGATATCCTTCAATATCAGCCTGATGCAGTGATTTTTATTGACTATCCCGGGTTCAACCTGCGCATCGCAAAATTTTGCAAACAGCAAGGCATCAGGAGTATATACTACATCTCGCCCCAGGTTTGGGCCTGGCACAAGTCAAGAATTAAAAAGATCAGGCGCGATATCGACAAAATGCTGGTAATCCTGCCTTTTGAAAAAGACTTTTACAGCCAGCATGAATACAAGGTTGATTTTGTGGGCCACCCATTGCTTGATGCCCTGCAACCCTATATCGGCGCTGCTGCCACCCCGTCTTTCAGGGAAAAATACCATCTTCCTGATAAAAAGATCATTGCTCTATTACCGGGTAGCCGAAAGCAGGAAATCAGCAGAATGCTTCCTGTAATGGGGACAATGGCGAGTCAATTTCCTCAATACCAGTTTGTTATTGCTGCCACGAGCGCTCACAACCGTGAATATTACCAGCAGTTCCTTCCGCCCTCAGAGAAAAGCATTCCTCTGGTAACCGGCGATACTTACAACCTTTTGCAAAATGCATATGCTGCACTGGTTACTTCCGGTACTGCCACCCTTGAAACAGCCCTGATCGGTGTACCCCAGGTAGTATGCTACAAGGCTGCACGGCTTTCATACGTTATAGCCAAAAATCTTGTAAATATCAAATATATTTCCCTGGTAAACCTCATCATGGACCAGGAAGTAGTAAAGGAACTGATACAACAGGATTTCACAGAGGATCGACTGGCTGATGAGTTAGGAAAAATCACTCAAAATGATGACAGGCGAAAAACCATACTGGAGAAATATGCCCTGTTGCGCGAAAAGCTCGGCGCTAATGGTGCCTCTGAAAAAGCAGCAACGATCATCACTGATTTTGTTAAAGCCAGGTAGGTAAGTTTCCCGGCTAGGTTCGTTGTACTATAGTTGGTTATATCTCCGAGAAATTGAGGGTTATGGGGGTATTGCGGACAAAATCATACAGGGTGATACGCCGCATCTCATAATAACCTCTCCAATAGCTCCTTAATGCTGCCAGGTATCTTTGTTTGGCGCGGTCTTTCTCTTCCAGGGCAATATTCAGTTCAAGGATATCGATACGTCCTATCAGGTAGCGCTGGCGCGATACTTCGTACCTCTTTTCTGCTATGGTATCTGCTTTTGCGGCAATAATCAATTGCCTTTCGAGCATGTTAAACTCCATCACCCGCAGAAAAACTTCCTGCTCAAAGTCTATCAGGGATTGTTGCACAGTGGTATTTACCAGTTCCCTGTTAGACTCGGCCATTTTTACACGGCCACGCCCTACCCCCCAGTCGGCAATGGGGATTTGAACACCTACCCTGAGCTGCTGCTGATCCAGCGGATCAACATATGCATTTTCGATTTGATCGGCAGTTTGGGTTAGTCCATATACGGCAAAAAGATTGGCGTTGAGGCCGTTTTCGGCACGGGCTCTGCTCACCTCACTTTGTGCTTCTATCTGCATCCTTTCAAAAGCTAAAATATCTGAGCGGTTCTGCCTCGCCTGCTCCAGCGCCTCATCAACTCTTATTTGAAGATTGTGCCTTTCCTGAGGAATTACCAGCGAAATGTTCTCCACATTCTCCAATCCAAGGTAAGAGCGAAAACGAAACAGGGCAGCTTCAAAATCAATCCGCGATTGCTCCAACAAGGCTTCCGAATTGAGCACATTCAGCTCCATCTGCAATAATTCATTCTCTGCAATCCGGCCTAATGAGAAACGCCCTTTGGAGATCTGGTACAGCGTATCATTATTATTGAGGTTAAGGGTATTGATTTCAATATTGATCTGGGCAAGCAATAGATCGAAAAACAAGTTGTTGGCCCGCAGAGAAATGGTTTCCAGGTCTTCAACATATCGCTTCCTGGCCTCTTCAAAACGAAGAGGCTCTATTTTCCGTTCCCACTTGTATTCGTTAAACCCGAAAATGGGTTGAGTAAAACCAATATTCAGCGGTGTAGAAAGGTAAGAGGTTCTGTTGCCATCTTCACGAAAGATATCTATCCGCTCGAGGCCGGTACTCATGAAGATCTGCCCTCCGGTGAGTCCGATCCGCTGATTCAGGGAAAGATTGGCTGAATAGGAAGCCTGGCTGCGCCTTACATAAACATCGGTACCATCAGGAAGGGTAATCGCCTGGATATTGCGGAACAGGTTGGGCAAAGTGGCATCCAGCCTTAATCCCGGAAGGTAGGCAGCCCTGAAGGAGCGGAACTGCCAGGAACTGCCCCTGAATCGATGCCGTGCAGCAAGTGCATCGGGCGATTGTTCGCGGGCAATGGAAATCACCTCTTCCAGGGTAAGTTGATTTTGTGGGGAAACCTGAGTATGGGCCTGCTGACCAAACAGACAGGAGAATAAAATGATCAGCACAATGTAAATTTGTTGCATCATATGCTTTTTTTGAAATTATCCTGAACAGTAAACTTCTTTTGTTTCAGCGGTAAAATTAATGCTTTTACTTTATGGAGAAATTATAACAACACAAATATTCATTATAGTTTATCGTTATGAGGCCCAGGTAATGCACCCGACTTTACTGTCATTTTGAAACATGCCCCCTCGTATTATGGTTGAAATAACGAAAATTCCAGGGTTTTTATTGGGAGGGTTTACAACGAAATATAATTGCTTTGGTATCCCAGTCCTGATCCTTTCTCAAAAAGTTAATGCTCCAACCGGGTCTGGGTTTGGAGCTCGACCAGGCGCAGCTCCTGCTTTTTACATAGAGCGGCTAACAGACCCCTGCATAGAGCGATAACAGGTTGCACGGCCATATCCCACAAAGAAAACTTACCACAATCTGATAAATTTTCCATGGTAATCTGTAATTGATACCGCCTGTTTTCACACTAATGACAATATTGCAGGTAATCACAAGGAAACGTAAATCATGGTTTTTTTTGTTTTAAATTTAGTTTAAAACAATATTATTGTTACATTTGCGTCACTATCTTAAACATCCGTATCAACCTTATTATCAAAACATTATGACTAAGAATAAAAACACTGAGCAGAAAATCTTTGATGCTGCTACTGAGCTCTTTATCGAAAAAGGTGTAGACCGTACCAGCGTGCGGGATATCGCTTCCAAGGCAGGGATCAACCTGGCCCTGATGAACTATTACTTCCGGAGTAAGGAAAATCTGTTTGATGCTATTTTTACCGACCTGGTAAAAAAGAACACATCAGACCTGATCCAGATCCTTGATTCAGATCTTGAATTATCGGAGAAGATCCGCCAATATGTGGCTGCATATATTGATATGCTCAACAGAAACCCACTGCTGGTATCATTCTTCATGGCCATCTTGCACCGCAGCAGGGAAAAAATCACCGAAATGGAAGTGATCAGTAATCTTTATGGCAGAGAAAAGCTTACCAACCAGATTATTGAAGAAGGGAAAAAAGGTAAAATCCGCAAAACCGATCCTTCGCACTTTTTTGTAGATATGATCAGTATGATCACCTTCCCCTTCGCCATCAGACCCCTGATCATGGATCGCAATCATTTAAATGATGAAGAGTTCAGGGCATTTATTGAAGAAAGGAAGCAGCACATCACCGAAATGCTATTAAAATCCATAAAACCCTGTTAACAGGGTAACTCCACAAAAAAATCCCATCCTGGATTGCTCCTTAGGATGGGATTTTTTTTTGCTTCTTTCCGCTTTATCAGCTACATCCGCATTTTTGTTCATGCATAAACGGGTAACGGAAGTCGGTTGCCGGCAGGAAAGTTTCCTTAATGGTTCTGGGGCTTATCCAGCGCAGCAGGTTAAGATAGCTTCCGGCCTTATCGTTGGTTCCGGATTGTCT
>CAYVQC010000029.1:39147-52384 GCA_964453995.1 uncultured Bacteroidales bacterium
CCACCAAAAATGATCTCGGCATCTGGAGTTTCCCTGGCTTTTTCGATATATCCGGTAATGCTTTTGAAGGCCTTTGCATCGATAACGGCATTGACAAAGTTGCAGAAATCTTTAACATCACCTTTCTTGATCAATCGCATATTTCTGTCAATTTTTTTGCGGATATCGGGCCAAAGAGATTCGGGGATATAGGCACGTGAGGCTGCAGAGCACTTCTGCCCCTGGTATTCAAACGCCCCGCGTACCAGAGCTGTGGCAACCTCATCTACCCGTGCAGAAGGATGTACGAACACAAAGTCTTTTCCTCCCGTTTCCCCTACTACCCGCGGATACGATTTGTAATTTTCCAGATTGCCGGCAACCGTTTTCCATAAGTGGTTGAAGGTATTGTTACTTCCGGTAAAGTGAATACCAGCAAGGTCTTTATGTCCCATTACCACATCTCCCACTACCGAGCCCTGTCCGGGAATAAAGTTAATCACGCCATCGGGTAAACCAGCTTCCTTATAAATCTGCATCAGGTAATAGTTTGACAAAAGGGCTGTGGTAGCAGGCTTCCAAACTACAGTGTTTCCTAAAATTACAGGTGCCAGAGCAAGATTGGAAGCAATGGCCGTGAAGTTAAAGGGAGTCACTGCAAAAACAAACCCCTCCAGCGGCCGGTATTCTATCCTGTTCAGATTACCCACCTCACTGTGAGGCTGGTCATTGTAGATTTCCGAAACATAATGTGCATTAAAACGGATAAAGTCGATGGTTTCACAAACAGCATCAATTTCGGCCTGGTAAGCATTTTTCCCCTGCCCTACCATGGTGGCTGCATTGAGAAGGGCACGGTGCTTTTTGCTGATGAGCTCGGCAATCTTCAATACAATGGAAACCCGCTCTACCCATGACATTACTGCCCATTGTTTGTGCGCCTCCAATGAAGCATCAATGGCCATCTGTATTTCTTTGGGTCCGGCTTTGTGGTAGGTTGCGATTACATTCTGATGGTTGTGAGGGCTTACAACCTTGCCTATATCTCCTGTTTTTACTTCTTTTCCGCCAATAATCAAAGGGATTTCAATCTGCATGTTGCTTTGCCTTTCAAGCTCCTTCTCCAGGGCAATGCGCTCAGGTGTGCCTTCTGTATACCCGTAAATAGGCTCATTTTGCGGCCGGTCATAATAAAATTGTGCATTATTCATAATGTTAACAGCTTAATTTGTTTGTAATTCAAAAAAAAACCTGAAGCATATCTCAACTTCAGGGATTTCAAGGTTCAATTCAGAAAGCAAACAAATTCTTTATGCAAAAGTTCACAGCATACCGGGTAAAAGAAGGGTAGCTGGCAGGGGTAGAAAAGGGAAGGCAACAGAGGGGTAAATTTACAGTCTTACATCAATACCAACACGGAATACGGGGTTTTGAAAGTACACCCTGCTGTCTCTATTAAAATTGTACAGTACCATCAGGTTGAGATGGGTTCGATCGCTCAGGGCTGCCCTGTATCCCCCACCAAGAAAATAATTGTGCTCCCAGAATCTGCTCCTGGTTTCAGGATTAACTTCCCAGTTGAGCTGTGAATCGAGATTAAGGGCTTCATATTCGGCATGGGCAAAAAAATCACGGGTGATCTGATACCTGGAAAACACACTTCCTCCGTAGATATGCGTAACAGTGGTAAAACCGGTTAATCCGGCCCAGCCGCTATCGCGGTAATACTGGTAGGTAAGCCCACCACCCGAGGTAAGACGGTTGGTAATGCGGTAGCCCACCAGGGGGGAAATCACAACCATAATATTGATATTGCTGATCTGCAAACCAAGGTTACCTCCCACGATAATCCTTTCGCGAAAAGGGATATCTTTTACATCCGGCTCTTCATCATCAGCAGCAACCAGGTGAAATGGGGTACAAAGAAGGGCCGTTAACAAAAACAGCAGAAATATCCTTTTGAGCATGACGTTGAGGTATTTATAAAAAATGGAATTAATGTGTTTGGCTTGAGCAAAACATCAAAAATTGCACCATTGTTCATACATTTTTTTCATACCACAAACAAAATGCCCGAGAATTTTCAGTGGCACGATTTTGTCGTGGGGATAAGATATTAACTGCCTCAGTATATGAACCAGGGCTTTGCCTTTTCCAAAAATGCAGGGATATCGCGGGTCCAGATATCCTGGATGTCTTCCACCCTAAATCTTTGCTGGAAAGTTTTTCTTACCTCGTCGGTGCCGGCAACCTGGTCGAACATGCGCAAACGGGTTGGAGCCATTTCGAAAAGATTGTACTCGGGGTGCATGGCATACATTTCCTGCATCACATAAAACTGGATGAGGGAAAGTGGCATGGCCTCCAGATCAAAAATATGTGCCTGAACTCCCTGCATACGGCTGCCTTTCATATCGGTATAAAAGGGGCGGAAATGGATGGGGCGGAAAACTACGCCAGGGATCTGGAGTTTGTTCATCCTGTCGGCAAACAACTCAGCATTGCTGATCCATTCTGCGCCAAAAACCTGGAAGGGTAAAGTATAACCGATACCGATGTATGCAGAGATGAGTTCGCCCATGATTCCTGATACAGGATAAAAATATGCGGAATGGGAATGCGGGATGTGGGGAGAGGACATCACCCAGGGCAAACCAGTATCATCAAATGACATGCTTCTGTTCCAGCCCTCCATTTGGATAACCGTAAGTTCGGCCTGTATGCCATTGGCCAGCAATTGTTCGCCATTGAGGAAACGGGCGAGTTCACCCACGGTAAAACCATGCACATAGGGAATGGGAAACTGGCTCACAAAAGAGAAAAAACCCTCTCTCACCACGGGGCCTTCAAACTTATTCCCTCCCAGGGGATTGGGGCGGTCAAGCACCATAAACTCTATGCCTTGCTCGGCAGCTGCTTCCATGGCCAACCCAAGGGTACTGATGTAAGTATAGGAGCGTGAACCGATATCCTGGATGTCGTATACCAGCACATCTACCCCCTGGAGCATTTCGGCGGTGGGCTTGCGGGTTTTGCCATACAGGCTGAACATGGGAACACCTGTACGCGGATCGTTTTGGTTTTCCACATATTCACCGGCAGGATAATCTCCCCTTACTCCATGCTCAGGACCATAAAGGGCTACCAGTTCAACCTGCTCTGCCTCTGCAAGGATGTCGATGGTGGATTTCAGCCGGCTATCAACACCGGTAGGATTGGTGATCAGCCCTACCCTTTTGCCTACCAAAGGGGCAAAACTATTTTCCCTTAAAACTTCAATGCCTGTCTTAACCTGCCCATTGGCCTGAAACAAACCAGCCAACAACAACATTATCAACACAATACTCTGTTTTACTTTGCTCATAATCTGTTTTTTTATTTGAAATTATCCGGATAATAGACTATTTTTGATGTCTGTTTTTTAAATTTTTTAAAAACAAAAATAGCAAATAAAACAACCGGACATACTCTTTTGACAAAATTTTCAAAAACCCCAGCTATGAAACAACAGATCATGATCCTTTTCCTGGCAATAATGCTTGCAGTAAACCCTCATAACTCTTTTGCAGGGGGTCAAAACCAGCAAGACACTATTGTGCATTTTGCTTTTCTTACCGATATCCATGTAACACCGGGAAGTGATAATGCAGAGCACCTGAAAAATGTAGTGGCTGAACTCAATGAAACACCACCCGACATGGTGATCATAAATGGCGACCTTACCAACCAGGGCTCTGACTCAGAGCTTACATATGTGAATGAGATCCTTTCCGGACTTACAGTACCTGTATATGTCTTACCCGGAAACCATGAATCCAACTGGTCTGAAAGTGCAATGCAAACTTTCAGTACCCTGTGGGATGATGACCGGTTCTTTTTCAAAAAAGGGCCATTTGCTTTGGCAGGGCTAAATACAGGCCCATACATGCGTATGGGAGATGGTCATATAAAAGTACAGGATATCCGCTGGCTGGAAGAGACCCTGAAAAATGAAACCACCCCGGGTACTCCCGTTCTTTTTTTCGCCCATTATCCCCTGGCAGAAGGCCTTGATCAATGGTACCGAATTACCGAGATCCTTCAACAGCACAACACTGTCGCAGCTTTTTGCGGTCATGGCCACAGGCTCCAGCTGCTTAGCTTCGACGGTATTCCTGGCATCATGGGCCGTTCGCTGGTCTTGCGGGGAGAAAATACGCCAGGCTACAACCTGGTGACAGTTTCACCCGACAGCCTTTGGGTTCATGAAAAAATAGTTTCAAAACCCATGGCTGAACCTGCCATTCGTTTTGCCCTGAACGATCCTTCCATCACGAAAGATATTCCCGTTTCATCCCAGCCCGATTATTCCGTCAATGAGATTTACGGGGATATTCAACCCGCTTTTTTCTTCCAGGATACTGTATCTGTTTTTTCCGGCCCGCTTACCCTGGGAGATACAATCGTAGTTTACGGTGATTCCAAAGGATGGTTGAAAAGCATTGGTATCCTTTCGGGTGGTGTACAATGGCAAACCCCACTCAGGGGGAACATTTACAGTACACCGGTGCATGCAGGAGATCTTATCATTGCAGCTGATACCGGGGGTTGGGTTTATGGCATTGACCCTGCCGACGGCAAGATCCACTGGCAGACCCACCTTGCCGCTCCCATCGTGGCAACACCCCTGGTAAACCAGGATGACGTGTACATTGGCGCCGCCACCAAGGCCATGTATAAGCTGGATATTGCAACAGGAGCTATCCTCTGGCGGTTCGATGGTGTTGAAGGTTTGATCCAGTCGCAACCGGCGCTGTGGGAGACGAACCTCGTCTTTACCGCCTGGGACACTCACGTATATTGTGTAGATTCGGAATCAGGTACACTTCGCTGGAAATGGAACAATGGCAAATCGGTTGCCCTGCTCTCGCCGGGCAATGTGGTTCCGGTAATCAGCCACAACAAGGTATTTATTGTAGCCCCCGACAGGTTTATGACGGCCCTTTCGCTGGAAAATGGCAAACAACTCTGGCGCACCAACCGCCACCAGGTAAGGGAATCCATGGGAATATCGCAGGATGGAGAAAGAATTTACGCCAAGTTAATGAATGATAGTATTATTGCCGTATCAGCAGGCGCTGACGACTTTAAAACCCTCTGGGTGGAAGATGCCGGTTATGGCTATGACCACAACCCCGTACCGATCGTGGCAAAGGATGGCCGCCTTTATACTGCAACACGCAATGGGGTAATTGTATCGGCAGAGGAGAAAACAGGGAAAGTTTTGTGGAAACATAAAACCGGCAATACTGCCGTAAATTTTTTCGAAACCCGCAGCAACCGGTATCTGTGGCTTACCACTACCGATGGTAAGATCATGGCTTTCCCCTACTAATGCTTCAATCATTAAAAAACCCCGGGGTTTTCACACACCCGGGGTAACCAAAACTAAACACATGAAGAGAACATTATTGTATTATCAGCTTTTGCAGCTTCACTCCTGCCTTTCCGCTAATACGAAGTATATAAACACCTTTCGGGTTTCCAACCAGATTGATCTCATGGTTGAACGTACCACTTACCAGGGTTTGGTAAATAATTGTGCCATCAAGATCTAATATTTGTACAGCATGCTCGCCGGGTACTTTTCCTCGTGCCGTAAAAACCCCTTTTGCAGGATTTGGAAAAACAGAAACATCAGCCTGGAAACGATCTAAAACAGTAGTACCATCATCTTCCAATACAGTGATTATTGCCTGCACCTCGAGGGGCGTAGGAGGTGTGGTTTGTTCAACACCTTGGGGGAGCTCAAAAGATCCTGTTGCGGTATAATCGCCTGGAATATCTGACTGATAATCTGGCGCTTGCCACGTAATATCTACCATATGTGTGTTTCCGCTGGAGTCTGTTATGGTAGTTTGCGGATCGAGCATGGCCAGGGCGTCAGCCAGTAGGGTTCCGAAAGGCACTGAAATATCGTCAACCCCGCTGATGGTAGCAATGGTATTGGTGCCAAAAGCGGGATCGTAGGAAACGACACGGATGGCATCGGCTACCACATATTGGTTGGTAGTACCACCCGCTGTAATCCTTACCTTTTCATCTGGAGTGCCATTAAACTGGAAGGTACCGATATAGTTCCACATAGATCCACCGATACTTTGATTTACAGCTACCTCGGTAACTCCATCAGCATGGGTAATGAAATGGGGAGTATCGGTAGAGCGGTTGGCGTGGGCTGTCCACCAGCTATATATCTCGTATTCGCCGGGTACAGTAAGGCCAAGGGGAAATTCGTAGTATTCATCATCACTGGCAAGGCCGTGCAGCATCGAAGGTGTTTCCCAGTAGCCGTCATTGGCTGTCGGGAACCATTCACCGCTGGAAGTAACCCCCTCATCTTCCGTATCAATGAACTTTTCGAAAGTGGGTTCCTGGGGTAGGGTTAGCGAATCGGAATGTACAATGGCAAGAATGGTAGGCACAGGCCGGTTTTGATCGAAAATGCTTGTTTCGCCGGCTGCCATGGCAGTGGAACCACCGCCATCAAGATTCATTGCCCCCACACACCCAAGATCGAGCATAAGCTGTGGAAGGTCTTCCACCTTCATTTGGTTGGTAACCAACAAAATCACTTTGTCATCGGCAGTGTAGCCAACCACTGTCCGGGGCCGGTTAACGTTGAGATCCACACCCGACCCCCACCAGATTTCCTCGCAGTAGGTAAAAACGATCTCTCCGTTTTTTACCAGCAATGGACCACCACCCAGGCCGTAAGCGATATCTTCGTATTGATTGCCATCGGCTTTTAATGGCACAGGCAGCGGATCGGGATCATCGCAGGTATATTGCAGGGGTTCATTATAAAGATAAATATCGTCGAAAGAGTAGGAATGGTGATACACCCATTCGGTAGATAATGACCGGTCGTTGTTGAGGGCAAAAAGAGAGCGGATTACAGGATAGGTACGACTCACCCCTCCCACGGTACGATTTACCGAAATGAGGTTGCGCGCGGGAACTTCATTGGGAAACACAACCGACGATACAGAACTGGATCCGGAAAAGAAACCACCATTTACAGCCCCGTAAGCTCCCACACTCTCAGAAAAATCATTCACCTGCATCGTCGTGGTGCTCAGGTAAGGTCTCACTGCAATTTCCGGAACGTTCATATCCACCTCATAGTAATATGCAAAGAATTGATCATTCCCGCTTACAGTGCCATGAAAGAGCTTTAAACCTTCCGGAAATTCATAGCCTGAAGATACATCCTCCCACACTATGTTCTGAGCGTGCATTAGTAACGGTAACAGGAACATTATCAATAGTAAGCAAATCTTTTTCATAGGCTGCAAATTTGATGAAACACTCCGGTATCCTTTTAAAACACCAATTGACTTTTTAGTTACCCTGCAAAATTAAAAATTTTTAAAAACCCGGCAAAATATTTTTTTATTTCCCGTATATTTGCAAAGACGATTTCATCGTACGTGTAAAAAGACCTAAATACGGTATTTATACCATAAGCCTAATAAATCCAGATTCTTAAACAATTATAAAGCGAGCGTTATGATACGAAAAATTTCCAGGATTGAAAGAGCAGATGTTGATTATACAAATGTCGAAAAAACCTTTATCGAGAGATCTGGCATCGAGGAAACCAGCACCACAATACCTTATATCGTTGTTGATAACTTTCCCCGGCTGGGATTAATCACTTCACTGCGGTTTTTGGAGTGGGTATCAGAAAACCCTGAAGGGGTCATCAGTCTTCCTACAGGGAAAACCCCGGAATTCTTCATCAAATGGACTGATTATATGTTGAAGAACTGGGGAAACAAAAAGGGAGAAGAAATTCGCGAGCAATTCGGCCTTACAGTAGCAAAAAAGCCCGACCTTACCAGGTTGCAGTTTGTTCAGATCGACGAGTTTTACCCTATCAACAGCAAGCAACACAATAGTTTTTACGATTATGTAAACAATTTCTACCTGCGCGATTTTGGCATGGATAAGTCAAGGGCCCTGCTGATCAACAGTGATGAAATACCCCTGGCAGAAGGGAAACACTATTCCGAAGTTTTCCCCGACGGAAATATTGACCTTTCCCTGCGCTACCGCGAATCCCGGTCGCCACTGGAAGAGATCCAGCAAAAATCCATCTTCCTGATCGATGACTGGTGCAGTGACTACGAGCAGCAGATCCGCGACAAGGGGGGTATTGGATTCTTCCTGGGAGGTATAGGACCTGATGGCCATATTGCCTTTAACGTAAGAGGTTCTGATGAATTCAGCACCACACGCCTCACTGCCACCAATTTTGAAACCCAGGCCGTAGCAGCCTCCGACCTTGGCGGTATTGAGATCAGCCGCAACAAACTGGTTATCACCATTGGGCTGGAAACCATTACCTACAACCCTGAAGCAGTGGCCATTATCATTGCTGCCGGTGAAGCAAAGGCCAATGTGGTAAAACAATCGCTCGAAAACAAAATGTCCAATCTCTATCCGGCATCTGTATTGGCCAAGCTCAGAAATGGCCGCTTTTACCTTACCCAGGGCGCAGCCTCCCAGCTTACCGATATGGTGATGCGCTATTTCCAGTCAGGCGAATGGACGCACGAGAAAAGCGAAAAGGCGATTGTGGATGTATGCAAGAAACTGGAAAAATTCGGACACCGGCTGGTGCTCGAAGACCTGAAAAAAGACCCTGTTGCCAGCATGATCCCCAACCTGGATGAAAGTATTGTGCAAAAGGTAATGAATAGCATAGAGGAGAAAATTCACCGGGGCCTGCGCCCGGAAGAAAACCAGGTGTTCCTACACACTGGCCCCCACCACGACGACATCCCCCTGGGAATCCTGCCGTTCATCACCAAACACATCAGTACCCCCTCCAACAAGTTTAAATTTGCGGTGCTTACCAGTGGATTTACGGCCGTTACCAACCGCTTTGTTACCGATCTGCTCAACGATACAAAACGACTCATCGACAAGGGTCGTATCCAGATGATCAAATACCCCGACTTTTTTGAGGTAGGCTACAAACTGAAAAGCGATAAGGATGTATATCACTACCTCAACAATGTTGCTTCGGGCAATGATGAAGAATGCCGCAGGGGTGTTTGCCACCGTATGGTGCGCGCACTGGTGGAAACCTATACCGTAAAAAATATTGACCATCTGCGCGACACACTTAATGAGGTGATCGTGATTCTGAAAAACAGTTATGACGGAGAGAAAAATCCACCCAAAATACAGCAGCTCAAAGGAATGATCCGTGAGTTTGAGGAAGAGCTGGTATGGGCCCATTTTGGTGTACAGGTGAAAAATGTGGAACACCTGCGCCTGGGTTTTTACAAAGGTGACATCTTTACCGAACAGCCCAAACTGGGCCGCGATGTGGAACCTGTGCTACAACTGCTCAAAGAGGTGCGCCCCACCGTTCTCAGCCTAACATTCGACCCTGAAGGCAGCGGCCCCGACACCCACTACAAAGTGCTGCAGGCTACTGCCGAAGCCCTCAGGATGTGGAAACAGGAAGAAGACCTCTCCCATCTTCGTATCTGGGGCTACCGCAATGTGTGGTATCGCTTCAACCCGGCCGAAGCCAATATCATCTTTCCCGTTTCACTCAATGCCATGGCCGAAATGAACGATTCCTTCACCAACTGCTATGTAACCCAGGTGGAAGCATCGTTCCCCAGCTATGAACTCAACGGCAAATTCAGCTCGCTGGCACAGAAAATATGGGTAGAACAACTCAAGGATGTGCAGCTGCTTTTGGGCAAAAATTATTTCTACCTCAACGAAGACCCCCGGATAAGGGCTTCTCACGGGCTATTGTATGTTAAAGAAATGACTGTGGATGAATTCCTCTCGCACGCAAGAGAGCTGAAAGAATCCATGGAAGGTATGGTGGTTGGTTCATAAACCTGAACTTTGCCCCCCTTGCAATTCTGCGGGGGGGGCAGTTCTATTGCGGTAAAAGTAATACATGATCAGTAAGGTAATCATGAGGCTTCCCACTGCTAATCCAGCCCCTGCCGAACCCTCAGACATGCTCTGCAGGGCACCTTCTCCAAGATGCTGATGGAAGAAATAAAAGAAGACCACTGCTGCAGCATTGTTTACAAAGTGGGCGATGATGGCAGGCCACAGGCTCCCTGTCCATATCACAAGGTATCCGAAAAGTATTCCCAGGATCAAACGGGGTAAAAAGCCAAAAAACTGCAGGTGTATCAAACTGAAAAGAGTGGCTGTAATCCATACGGCAAGATGCGGACTTTTTACCCAACGAATAAAAATGCGCATCAGCACCCCCCGAAACATCAACTCTTCGCCAATAGCCGGGATTACTGCAATCATAAACAGGTTGAAAAGCAAGCCCCTTGTGGTTTCTACACTGAGAAATGCCCGCGTAGTTTGTTCGGCATCTTCTTCCATGGTGCGCATCCAGTTTTCCACACCCTCGAAAGGAGCGGGCAATTGCAACTGCAGGTTGAGCTCCAGCATGTAGTTGATAAAAGGTACAGCGGCGAAAATAAGCACCCCCGACATGAGCAGAATATTTTCGCGGGGAATATGGCTTAGAAAAAGATAATGCCGGATATTCCTGCCCAGAAACCACGCCACAATGAACGAGGGGATTATAAATAAACCCAGGTGGCTGATCACCTGGAGATACTTCATCAGGTTCAATCCTTCCCCCTCCCCCAGGTTGATGCCTTCAAACATGGTAAAGGCACTTCTGCCTGTGAAGGGTACCGCCAGCAAAGCACCGAAAAAAACGATGATCATAACCGTAAAAAATGCTACTGCCAGGGTAAATACTAACTGACCGGAGGGATGGATATTGTGGAGAATAGGTTGTTTTTCCATCGGGATTTGTAATTTTGCAATCCGTTTTTATAGGCATTGCCGGGTTTGTAAAGGTGCAAACCTAATGCATTTTTAAACGACAGCATCAAAATTCTTACTAAAAAATGTATCATCCAAATAAGGTAACCATCGGAAACATAACCTTCAACCGGGTGCCCCTGATACTGGCACCCATGGAAGATGTTACTGATCCTCCTTTCAGGGTATTGTGCCGTGAAATGGGTGCCGACTGGGTTTTTTCCGAATTTATCTCTTCCGACGGCCTTATCCGCGATGCATCCAAAAGCCTTGCAAAACTAGACATTTATCCGGGCGAGCGACCTGTTTCCATCCAAATCTTCGGGGCACATATTGATGCCATGACAGAAGCTGCAAGGGTGGTAGAACAGGCAAAGCCTGACTTTATCGACATCAACTTCGGCTGCCCGGTCCGCAAAGTGGCTGCCAAAGGGGCAGGTGCGGGTATGCTGCAGAATATCCCCAAAATGGTAGAAATGACCCGCAGCATTGTGAAGGCAGTGAATACTCCGGTTACCGTAAAAACGCGACTGGGCTGGGATGAGCACTCCAAATACATAGTAGACATTGCCGAACGGCTGCAGGACACAGGCATTGCAGCCCTCACCATTCACGGGCGCACCCGCAGCCAGTTTTATACCGGCACTGCCGACTGGACCCTGATCGGTGAGGTGAAAAACAACCCCCGTATGCATATCCCCATCATTGGCAACGGCGACATCAAAGATCCGCAATCAGCCCTGCACGCCATCAATACTTACGGCGTGGATGGCATAATGATCGGCAGGGCCTCCATAGGCAATCCATGGATATTCAGGCAAATCAGCACTTTCCTTGACCAGGGCACTATACCTGCTCCTCCTACCCTTGCCGAAAGGGCCGAAGTATGCAAAAAGCATCTGCAGATGTCTATACAATGGAAAGGCGAACGGACCGCCATACTGGAGATGCGAAGACACTACTGCACCTATTTTAAAGGGATACGCAACTTCAAGCCCATCAGGATGAAACTGGTTACCTCCCTGTCGGCCAGCGAAATCATGGATATTATTGACCAGGTTGCTGTAACTGATTTTGAAGCTTTGTGAAAAAAGACTCCTGCAGCCTGCCGCCATCAAAAAGATCTTCCACCTTTTCCTGTTCCAGATCGAGCCAGTAAGCCTGTAAACCCGCCTTGCGGGCTCCTTCCACATGCTTAAGGGTATCATCAATAAACAAGGTTTCATCACCCTTCAGGTCGTTTTCCTGCAATACAAACTGATAGATCTCCACATCAGGTTTTCGCATTCCTATTTCATGCGAGAGGTAGTGCCTCTCAAAAAGCCCGGCCAGGCTTTCATACCCATGTTCTTTTTTCAGAATGGCCGTGTAGGCCGGGTAGTGGATGGCGTTGGTATTGCTCAGCAAAAAGGTCCGGTAGTGTTGGGCTGTATCCTCCAGCAGGGTGATGCGTTGGGCAGGAAAATCAAGGATCAGGGCATTCCATGCGGTGTTGATCTGCTCATCGCTAAGGTCAAGGCCGCTGACCTTGCGCAACCTGTCGCGGAATTCGGCAGGAGACAACCGGCCGGTATCCAACCCGTCGAATATCTGGTTCTGACTGGCCTGTGAAAACAATTCCTCAAAATTGGTGATTCCCAGATTCTTAAAAGCCTCAATGGTAACTTTGTAGTTGATGTTGAGCAGTACGCCGCCCAGGTCGAAAATGATATTTTTGATATTCATAAGCAATTCTGGTTAATGAAGTGGCAAAATTAAAGGTTTTATCGCTGTACCTTCCTATAAAAGAACATAACTTTGCTCGTTTGATAATCCAGCAGAACCTATGAAAAAGATACAACCTACCAACTACAGCGCACTGGTACTTGTACGCCAGAATGCCTTCTACCAGTGGCTTGCCGGGGCTAACCGCAGCGCCATTGCTGACAGTGACAACCATTACGAAGGCGATTTTGGCACCTACCTGGTGGAGGATCTGCATACGCAGGAAGATGTGTATCGTTTCATCGACAACAACTACAAAACCCTCCTTGAAAATGAGCTGCGCGAATGGCACGAGCCGGAATTCTGGCCCAAAGTACTTAGCCGCGAAGTGTTTGTAAAATTCTTTGAAGTGCAGGTGCACAGGCAGGTGTATAAGATTTGACCGGGCATACCAGGAGAATATTCAGCGGCGACCATCAGGCCCAGGCATCGCGTGTCTTTCCCGGTCAAGGGTATAAAGCATTTCACATGGACGGGCAGGCACAATAAAATTTGAATTTTTTTATTGCGAAACAGATTAATGTTTATCTTTGCACACTCAAAAACAAGGTGCCAAACGATAAGTTTTTGAAGGGCCCATAGCTCAGTTGGTTAGAGTAGCTGACTCATAATCAGT
>CAYVQC010000030.1:0-47208 GCA_964453995.1 uncultured Bacteroidales bacterium
GTAGCCATCAATGGCTCAGGTTGGGTTAAGGTAAACTCTACAATTTCTTCGCAGCCATTAGCATCAATAACAGTCCAAATATAAGTACCTGCACCTACCATGAGGCTGTATGAGCCATCAATAAGATCAGCTACAAAATTATCTCCATCAAAGAGCTGATAAGGAGCAGTTCCACCTGTTGCGGAAACGGTAACCAGAATCTCATCGCCGTAGCAAAGGATTTCAGAGGGCAGATCCTCACAAATTTCTTTGACCTCATTTTCATTGGTGCTGGCAGTGCCTTTTGAGCCACCATCCCAGAAAATAGAAACACCTGCAATCGGATCAGGGTACAGGAAGAAAACTTCTGTTTGAGCTTCAATAGAGGCAGCACTCCAGATAGGAGCATTTCCACCTACTCTTACTTCCACATTGGTAATGGCTTCTTCGGTACCATTTCTGGCTCTGAAGCGATATCCCAAAAAGTCTCCACCAGGAGTATATACTTTGTGCATGAAGGTAATATTTACATTGCCAGAGTTGTTGAACTGGCCGCCTTCAAGCATTTCTTCACTTACACAATCTTCACCAGCTTCACCACCAAAGGTTACAGAGGCATCAACGTCAGAAGGTTGAGTGATTTCGAAAGTAATAGCAAAAGGTTCGCAACCGTGAGAATCTCCCAGGGTCCAGTTATATATACCGGCAGGAAGGTTTTCAAGAGTATAATCAAGGTCGAAAGTAGCAACTTCCTCATTTTCTTCGTTGAAGAGAGTGTAGGGAGGATTGCCACCCATACCTGTTACGGTTACATCAGTAGTACCACCAAAGCAGAGGATGGGGTCAAAACTAACTTCGGCGCTGATAGGATCAGGTTCGCCTACCAATACACATTCAGTATATTCGCAGCCGTTTGCATCAACAACAGTAATAGTGTAATACCCTGGCAGCAAACCGCTGTAGGTATAAGTAGAAGATTTAAGGGGAGTAAAGTCTTTGTCTTGATTGTCTTCTTCACAACCTGCAGAGATACAGGCGTTGAAAGGCTTGGCACCATTAAGGGTAAGTTTGATTTCGCCATCATCGTCACCAGGGCAGGTAACGTCGGTTACTTCAATGGTTACCACTTCGTCAAATTCAGGACATGCTGGCTCTACAGTGTAGAACTGAATATCGTCAATGCCAAAGTCATTACCGGTTTTAACTTTAGTGGTTTCAATAATGGTAATGGTAGCACTGTTGGACTTGTTCATATTGGTCCATGTATGCTCTACCCATGTAGTGGTTTGATCGGGCGCGATAAATGCCTGGGCAAACTCTTCTCCATTGATCAAAATAGAGAGGTTGAGTTGTGCAGGAGCAGTAGTTACCAGGCTGGAAAGCATAAAGCTGAAGATATAATCTTTGGTGGGATCAATATCTTCAATTGTTTGCTGCCATACAATCCAGGTGTCGTCGCAGGGATTATCACCACAAACTTCGTTATTTGTAGCACCATTAACGATAAGATAATTCTCTCCTACAAAAGGAGCACCTGTAAAGCTTGGGTGGAACTGCCCCGGGTCGTTGGCTACCGTAAAGGTACCTTCGGGCACCAGGCTGTTAGGGCCACCGGTTTCAGGATCTACAAAAATGTAGTCCGTTACAAAACCTACATTTCCAAGGGAGAAGTCTCCATTGGTAACGAGGTTTTCTCCATACACATAATCATCGGCCGTTGCTTTACTGGTACAGCAAAACACCAACACGAGCAGTGTTAGGATCATTGTAAAAAAGTTGATTTTTTTCATAAGGACTTTTTTTAATTAAACTGATTCAATTGTTTGATTTTTCGAAAAAGGTTCTGTGCTTTTTACTTGTTAGAATGAGGAGTGAACCTTTTGTCGGAGGGTAATCATTAAAAGTTAGGTTTTATGTTCCATAGGCATTGGAGGTTTTGATTTATGATTTATTTTTATCCGCAAAAAATAATTGTTTATAGTCGTTAAAATTTCATTTGGATAAAAGTATTTCCCTTTTTACTTTAGTTCAATGAGAATATACTCGTAATTTTTTATTAGTAATAACCCGTAATTTTTTAATGGAAAAATTATCTAAGGTTCAGATAAACAGCCATATAAGATTTTAAAGCAGGCGAATTGATATTTTAAGATTTTTTCTTGTTCAAGCGAAAATTCAAAAATAAATTGCTTTTAAACGTCGATAAAAACCTTTATATAAACTTTAAAATGACTTTAAAATTTGATAAAATAGTATTTCATTTCTTTAAATTTATTCTTGTTCTTGAGTATCAATATATTCTGAAAGGCTTAATGATTTTTTTCATGTTCTGGTCTCATGTAGTAATAATGAATGAGTCCATATCCTGTCTTTTGGAGTATTTACTCCAGCCCATCCATCTGTTAAGTTTAACAGCAATTAAGAAGGAGTAATTCCCGGGTAACATTTTGCTTTTTCTATCTTTGCCTTTCTATAAAAGATATTGTTCATATGAAAACAAAGGGGCTTTATCGTTTAGCACTTATAACTGTTTTATTGCTGCTGCAAACCATCACTCTGCGGGCAAGAGAGGAAAGAAGTACCATTATTGCTGTTCGGGCCGAAAAGTCACCGGTTATCGATGGTTTGCTTGATGATGATGTTTGGCAGATCGCTGATCCTGTATCCGGTTTTTCTCAGTATGAGCCTCATAATGATCGTGAGGCTTCGCAATCTACCTATGTGTGGTTTGTATATGATGATGAGGCTATCTATATAGGTGCAAGACTGAATGATGATGAAGCAGATAAGATCTCTACCGAATATGGAGCAAGAGACTCCGGAGATGATATCAATGCCGACCTGTTTTGGGTAGATATTAATCCTTTTGATGACGGAATCAATGGATTCCGCTTTATGGTGTCAGCATCAGGAGTGCAAACTGATATAAACATTTCAGGAGCCGGAGGCTCGGGCAGGGATGAGAATTGGGATGCTGTATGGGTAAGTGCTGTGGAAATAAACCAGGAAGGATGGACAGTGGAAATGAAAATCCCTTATTCGGCATTGCGTTTTCCCCGTGGAGATAATCAGCAATGGGGGATCAATTTCTGGCGGGAGATTCGTCGGGTGCGCGAAGAGTCTAGCTGGAACTTCGTAAACCGGCGTATTGGTGAACCTCTCGCCTTTATGGGTTTGGTAAAAGGGATTGAGGGTATAGAACCTCCTTTACGCTTGGCCCTGTTTCCCTATGTTTCTGCATACCTTGAAAAGGATGACCGACAGCAATACCAGGGAAATAATTTTGTGGCAGGAATGGATCTTAAATTCGGCATAAGCAATAGTTTTACCATGGATATGACCCTTGTTCCTGATTTTGGGCAGGTACATTCGGATGCAAGGGTACTGAACCTTACTCCTTATGAGGTGAAATACGATGAAAACAGACAGTTCTTTACTGAAGGTACTGAGCTTTTCGGGAAGGCGGATCTTTTTTATTCTCGACGTATCGGTAGTCGGCCCAGGGGGTATGGGCTGGCTTTTGAGCAAATTGAGCCCCAGGAAATCGTGTTGGAAAATCCCCTTGAAACAAGACTTATTAATGCTACTAAAATATCGGGGCGCACTTCCAAGGGTTTGGGGTTGGGCTTTTTCAATGCCATGACGGCCCGTTCCAGGGCTACTATCCTCGATACCCTTACCGGAAACAGAAGATATTATAACACCCAGCCTTTTACCAATTATAGTGTAGTGGTGGCGGATCAGAGTTTTTCCAATAACTCCTTTGTCAGTCTGATCAATACAAATGTTACGGGCTCACAACCGGGTTATGTTGCCAATGTAACGGGTACTGAATTCCGTATCATGGATAAAAGCAATATGTATCGCATAAGTGGTAGTGCCGCGCTGAGCCAGCAATACGATACTGCAAATGATGATACATTTGGATACAAATATGAAATTGCCGCAGGTAAAGTAGGCGGGACCTGGCAGTATACCTATAACCGGCTTGTCTTAAGTGATCGATACGACCCCAACGACCTGGGGTTTCTATCTTTCAATAATTTTGTAATGGATGAAGTAAGTCTTTCCCACAATATTTTTGATCCCTTCTGGCGTCTTCTGAATCTAACAAATCAGATCGAGGTAAACCTTAATCGGCTACAATCACCAGATGCTTTCTCGGGGTTCAATATTCAATATGATCTGCGCGCCCTTTTTGATACCCGTTTCTTTGTGTTTTTCAGGACTAATTACCGGCCACTGGGCAACCGTGATTATTATGAACCGCGTGTTACAGGGAGGTTTTATGAAACTGATGCATCCTATGATTTCTACTTTACCTATTCTACAGACTATAGAAAAAGAGTATATGTGGACGGGGATGTGAGTTATTTCAGAATAATGTCAGAAGAACTACAGGATGGATTTGCCATGGAATTGGAACCTACCTTTAGGGCCAGCGACAGATTTAATATTGCCCTGGAGCTAGAATATGCGCATCGCAATGGTGATATTGGCTACGTGGGAAGGGAGAATGACGAGATCATTTTTTTTGGAAAACGTGATACCGACTCCTTTATTAATACATTGGAATTATCGTATGTTTTTACCAATAATCTTTCTTTGCAGTTCGATTTGCGTCATTACTGGTCGGTGGTAGATTATGCAGATGATTATTATCGTCTTCGCACTGATGGGCGTCTGGATCCTGCTTCAGATTTCCCGGGAACAGAAGACATCAATTACAATGCATTTACTGTTGACATGTTTCTTACCTGGCATTTTGCCCCCGGCAGCCAGTTAACATTTTCCTGGAAAAACAATATTGACAGTAACGTTGCCAGTATTGTACGCAGCTATACTGAAAATCTCATGAATACCCTTGAACAGCCACAGATAAACAGCTTCTCCGTAAAACTACTTTATTATCTGGATTATCAGCGCATGAGGAATGTATTCTCCTGATGAGCACAATAAAAAAAGGCCAGTTGCGAAAACTGGCCTTTTTAATAATAAGGTCAAAGGATAAATTATGATCCAATTTTACCAACCAGGTCAACAACACGGTTTGAATAACCATATTCATTATCATACCAGGAAAGAACTTTTACAAACTTACCATCTATAACCTGTGTCATGAGCGAATCAAATACAGATGAGTGAGTGTTTCCTATAATATCGGTAGATACAACAGGGTCAGTACAATACTCAAGAATTCCTTTCATTGATCCTTCTGCTGCTTCCTTAATAGCTGCATTGATATCTTCTTTGGTGGCTTCTTTTTCAAGTTCAACTGTTAAGTCAACAACAGAACCATCGGGAGTGGGAACCCTCATGGCGAAACCATCGAGTTTTCCTTTAAGTTCAGGAATTACAAGTCCTACAGCTTTTGCAGCACCTGTAGTTGTGGGGATAATGCTCATGGCAGCAGCACGTGCACGACGCAGGTCGGAGTGTGGGGCATCCAGGATGATCTGGTCGTTGGTGTAAGAGTGAATGGTATTCATCAAACCACGCTTAATACCAAATTTGTCATGCAGTACTTTTGCAAAAGGAGCCAGACAGTTGGTAGTACATGAGGCGTTGGAGTATATTTTATGTTCTGGTTTGATGTCATTATCATTTACACCCAAAACAACAGTAGCATCTACATCGTCAGCTTTTTTCGAAGGAACACAAAGTACAACTTTCTTAGCTCCGGCTTGCAGGTGCAGGCTGATTTTCTCACGCGTACGGAATACTCCTGTTGACTCAACCACGACATCAATTCCATGATCTTTCCAGGGCAAATTGGCAGGATCTTTTTCTGCATACACCTTTATCTTTTTTCCATTTACCAAAAGGTCATCACCGTCAACACTTACAGTTCCGGGAAATTTACCATGTACAGAGTCATATTTCAGCAAATGAGCAAGGGTTTTGCTATCGGTAAGGTCGTTTACTGCAACTACTTCCATATCGCTTCTGTTCAAAGAAGCCCTTAAAGTTAATCTTCCAATTCTTCCAAAGCCATTAATGGCAACTTTAATTTGTCCCATATCTATTTTTATTTTAAGGTTAAAAATTCGAGTTGCAAAGATAATCATTTTTGATGGTTTTGTTTATACATTCTCATAAGCCTTAACGGTTTAATATTTTGTTAACCCTTTTTGTCAATTCTTGTAAATCAATATTTTGAAGTTTAATAATTTTTCAAGTGGAGCAGGTACACTCTCAGGGTTTTAGGCTTTTAGCTTCATACTTTGCAGTAATGGAACAGGGAAAAGCTATCTTCACAATCACACCAGCCCATACCTGTTGCATTCATTGAAAAAAACATAAAGAAGCATCTGGCAAACGGGCAAAATCGCTTCATGATAAAACATTTATTAATTTTGCGCCAACAAAATAAAAATGCTCATTCTTAGTTATTAAACCAAAAAGAAACCGGAAAAATTAACTTTTCATGATACTATCGTTGTTACTACAAGTGCAACTTGGCTCCCAGGCTGCCGCCGATACGCTGGATACTCAAATGCCCGCCGAAGAAACCCTTAGTTTTTTTTCCCTTGCTATGAAAGGAGGAATCGTTATGATTCCCCTCCTTTTGTTATCAATAGTGGCCATTTATATTTTTATTGAAAGGTATATGGCTATCAGCAAAGCTTCCAGGGAAGAATATAATTTCATGAACAATATCCGTGATTTTATACACGAGGGCCGCATCGACAGTGCAAAGTCACTTTGCCGCAACAACCAGTCGCCTCTTTCGCGCATGATTGCAAAAGGAATTACACGCATCGGTCGACCCCTGAATGACATCAATGCTGCTATAGAAAACGTAGGAAAACTGGAGGTTTCTAAACTGGAGAAAAATATTGCCTTTCTTTCTACCGTGGCAGGTGCAGCTCCCATGCTGGGTTTCCTGGGAACAGTACTGGGAATGGTAAGAGCTTTTTACAATATGTCCATGGCCGGAAACAATATAGACATTGCCCTTTTGGCAGGTGGAATCTATGAGGCAATGATCACAACCATTGCCGGACTGATAGTGGGCATCATTGGCTATATTTGCTACAACATACTTGTGTCGCGCATAGAAAAGGTTGTGTTTATGCTCGAAGCCAGGGCAACTGAATTTATGGACCTTCTGCACGAACCGGCATCTTAATCCATTTACAGCATGGCAATTAAACTAAGAAACCCAAGAAGAGCAGAGTTCAACATGGCATCCATGTCTGACCTTGTTTTTCTTTTGCTCATTTTCTTTATGCTTACCTCAACCCTCGTGGCCCCCAATGCCATCAAACTGCTATTGCCATCCAGCGAAAGCCGCACGATGGCACGACAAACTGTGACCGTGTATATCAATGCAGAGCGGAGTATCTTTCTTGAAGAAGCACCTGTCGACCTCGATGCTTTGCAAAACGGCCTGATTGTTGCCCTACAGGATCAGTCTGAAGGATCTGTAGTACTGCGTTCGGATCAAAGTGTTCCCGTTCAGGATATTGTGGGTGTTATTGATGTTGTAAACAATATAAACAGCATGTTTCAAACCAGCCACCGGGTAATCCTGGCTACGCAACCCCGAAGATAATACCGGTTAATCTATTGGTGAGCAAATACCAACCCGGATAGAAATCCATTCATTTATATGATGAAAGAAAAGAAGAAATACAACAACAAGGCGCTGATAGGAACCATCATTTTTCATGGTGTGTTGTTGTTGATATTTATCCTTTTTGGTCTTTCTACCCCTTTACCCCTTCCTGAAGAAGAAGGCGTACTGGTAAATCTTGGCTTTACAGATCAGGGAACAGGACAGAGACAACCTCTTACCTCTTCGCCGCCACCCCCTCAGCCACAGCCCTCGCAAGCTACACCTGCAACCGAAGATGTTGCAACACAAAATACCGAAGAAGCCGTTGCATTGCCTGAATCGCCAAGGGAAAGTGAGCAGCCGCGCGAGGTAACACCCCCCGACAATCAGCAACCTCAGCAACAGGAAACACAGCAGCAACCCCAACCCGAACCCGAACCGCAGGTAAACCCCAATGCACTATTTCCGGGTCGCGACAGGCAAACCACTACATCCCAGCAACAGGGCCAAACAGGCCAGACAGGCAATGAAGGAAGTCCCGATGGTTCTACTGATGGAACATCCACCACCGGCGGCGGGCAGGGCAATGGTATTGAATTCAGCCTTACCGGAAGAAGGGCCAACTTTCTTCCCTTGCCCGATTATACTACTCTCTCCCAGGGTAGAGTAGTAGTTGCTATTACAGTAAACCGCAACGGAGAAGTAGTTAGAGCCAGGGCAGGAGAGAGAGGTACTACCACCTCCGACCGGGTGTTATGGGAAGCAGCCGAGAAAGCAGCCCTCAATGCACGTTTTGATGTGAAAAGTGATGCTCCTCACGAACAAACCGGTACCATCACCTACAATTTTATCAGGCTCAACTGATGGATTATCAGCAAACACTCGATTACCTCTATAGTCAGCTGCCTATGTTTCAGCGCATTGGCCCCGCTGCTTACAAAGCAAATCTTGATAATACCTGGGCACTCGCACACTATTTGGATAATCCGCAGGATAAATTCACATCGGTACATATTGCCGGTACCAATGGCAAAGGGTCGGTTGCCCATATGCTTGCCTCAGTTTTTCAGCAAGCAGGCTATAAAACCGGTTTGTGTACCTCTCCCCATCTCAGAGACTTCAGAGAACGCTTTCGTATCAACGGGCAGTTGATCCCCAAAGAGTTTGTGACAGATTTCATTGCTTCGCACAAACCATTCTTTGAAACACTGAAACCCTCTTTCTTCGAATTGACCATTGCGATGACCTTCGATTTTTTTGCTAAAGAAAAAGTCGATATTGCCATTGTTGAAACAGGATTGGGGGGAAGACTTGATTCTACCAATATTGTTACTCCCGAACTATCGGTTATTACCAACATTGGGTTTGACCATATGAATCTTTTGGGAAATACATTGGAACAAATTGCCTTTGAAAAAGCAGGTATCATCAAACAGGACATTCCGGTAGTTATTGGAAAGGCAAGACCCCAGGCTAAAAAGGTTTTTAGTGAAATGGCATCAAAGCGAAATGCTCCCATTCTATTTACTGAAGATATTTGCAAGGTTGAAAAGTATGGACTAACCGCAAAAAATGGAAAGCCTCTCCTCTGTGTTGACCTTTCAGCTTATGATGGAATGTATGAGATTTGCTCGGATCTTACTGGAAACTACCAGGTAGAAAACCTTTCAACAGCTTTTGTAGCATTGCAACAGCTTATGCTCCAGGGTAGATACAACATCACAATGCAGGATGTAAAGGTAGGTTTGATGAATGTAATGGCCAATACCGGAATTGCAGGAAGATGGCAGAAATTGTCAGAAAAGCCCCTGATGATTTGTGATACTGCACATAATGAAGATGGGATCAGGTATGTACTTGAAAACCTGCGCAACACCCCGCACCGGCACCTGCATTTTGTTTTGGGCATGATGAACGATAAGGATGTACAAGGTATTCTGCGTTTGTTGCCAGTGGAAAATACAACCTATTATTATTGCAAGCCCGATGTTCCAAGAGGATTGGAAAGTACCATTCTGGCCGAAGAAGGGTTGAAAGCCGGGCTGAAAGGTATAGCATACGGAAGCGTAAGCAATGCACTGGCTGGGGCAAAAGCCTCAGCACAAAGCGATGACCTCGTTTTTGTAGGTGGAAGTACCTTTGTAGTTGCTGAAGTAGTTTAGCAAGGAACAACATATTCCCTCTGAACTTTTTGCCAGATCTGGTCCATGCTCAAAAGCGAGTTAGGCATTACAAATGCAGGGCAAAAAGTGCCGAATGAAGAAAACAAATAGCGTTTGCATTCTTTCCAGCGATTATTTTCACTCAGGCAGTAATGATATTTATACATGATCATTACATCTTCCGGTAGGCTAATAGTGCCTTTGAAAAGCTCACATTGTGAGCACATTGTACAGTTATTCATCATCTGATTCCTTTTTCCGTTGCCAAAATTAGTTAAACTAAACGAAAAACCAAGAAAAAAATGACACAAAGCGTAAAAAAATACTGATACAGGGTGTTTTTTAGCTGACAAACACAAAAATTCTATCCTTTTTGAAAAGTTTTAAGGGTGACTTTTTCGCCGTCATAAACTGCATAAGAGAAACTTTGGACCCACTCGCCTGTATTGATATACCTTGCATTGGCGCCAACAGGAATATCCAGTGGAAGATGGCGGTGGCCAAAAATAAAATACTCAAAAGGTTTCTCTTTTAATTTTTCTTTGCAATACTGAATAAGTCTTTCTTTTTCCTCTCCCAGGAAGATTTCATCTTTTTTGCCATTGGCAAGCCTGCTCCTTTTGGAAAAAAACAGTGCCAGCCGTGTGCCAAAGCCAGGGTGAAACCATGAGAACATTTTCTGCGATAACCGGCTTGAGAAAACCGCCTTAATAGTTTTATAACCGTAATCTCCCGGTCCCAGCCCATCCCCGTGGGCGATTAAAAACAATTTGCCATCTATTTCATATTCAAGGGGTTTTTTATGCATAATCACCCCAAGCTCTTTGCTGAAATAATCAAAGATCCACATGTCATGGTTGCCGGTAAAATAGTGTACCGGAATGCCTGAATCGGTAATTTCGGCGATTTTTCCCAATAATCTTACAAAACCCTTGGGGACAACAGTTTTATATTCAAACCAGAAATCAAAAATATCTCCCAGGAGGAAAATTTCGGTGGCATCCAGTCGCGCAGCTTCAAGGAAGGCAACAAGTTTTTTTTCTCTCTCCAGGCTTTGCTTATAATTAGGAATGCCTAAGTGGGCATCTGAAACGAAATATATTATTGATTGCTTTTTACTCACACTTTTCTGTTTTAAAAAGCAAAGATAGGAAATCACTGTGATACAATACAGCTTGTGAACAGGCACAGGGTGGGATTATCACTTTTGAGCCACCACCCATTACCAGTTATCCTTTTATTTTGTATCTTTAGCCTTGCATCTTTAGCCATTGAGGCATAATAACGTACATCACCAACATATAAAAAAGAAAACTATTAAACTATGGAAAAGATTCTTAACAAACTCAAAAAGCTCGGCACCCAGGAAATTGAACCCAATATTCTGAAGATTACCCTCAATGGATTCGACTTTGCCAATGTTGATTATATGCAATACCTGGATGAGAGTAAATTTGATACCTACCACAGGGTAGTGATCATGGATGAGCCGATTCGGGTTTTTCTCAATGTGTGGCCCCCCGAGTATCAACTACCTGCCCACCAGCATAATAATTTCTGGGGCTATATTGCCGTGCTGAAAGGCCTTCTGACTGAAACTTCTTTTGTATACGATGCCGATGATGCCCAGTTATCTTGCCATCCCCCCAAGAGCTTTCGTAAGGGAGAAGTAATATTTGAACCCCTCAACGTAATTCATCACTTGCAAAATCCATCTCCGTCTAAACCTCTGGTGACTGCACACTTCTATTACCCACCGGTGTATAATTACAACGGAGTAATGGTTTTTGATATTAAAAACCGCCGAGTAGCGGAGTTAAATGAGAAAGCGCCGGGTGTTTCCTGGAACCACCCCTCGGATTATTATGTCAGGATCGAGGAAGATGCTTTTTCTGTTGTGAATTTGTGGTGATCTTTGCCCTGTGCCTAGAACAGGTGCAGGTGTATTTTTCTGCGGGCTTCCATAAGGTTGAGCCGTTGAAGTTGTACAGAAAAAGTTACTCTTTGCAAATAATCGTCGAGCTTGTTGAGTTCGGCGATTCTTTTTATATCTGCTGATATCACTACAGGAAAGTTAATCTGCAGCAAGTCGTTGAACATTTTTAACTGTAGTCCTCCTACCCATGGAAATCTTTCAGAGTTAATGATTTGCTGCCCTGCCAGGTGGTATGTACCGGTATCAAAATACAGCCTTACTAATGGGATTGCCGGTAAGTCGAGAGCCAGGTTCACAGCAACCAGCCAGTTCCATGTAAGTCCGACAGGACTAGGAAATTTGAATGCACCAAACTGACCGGCAACCTGATTACCCCAGAATGTTCCTGGCGCACTGTTGAAACCCAGAAATTGATGTTCGAAGAGTGGTGAACGTGATGGTGTTGGCCCTTGCAGGCTAAACCTGAAATCGGGATAAGAAGGATCTGAGGGGGCAAGAAGAAACTTTCCGGCAAAAAAGCGCACATGAAGTCCTTTAAAGTTTTGAAACAGAGGGTAAAGAGCCTCTGCCGAAATGCTTGCCCTGATCATATCCTTCCCCTGCAACAGGCTAAATCCAAAACTGTATGGCTGGGGCAGTTGCTGGTTGTTATGTATAATATCAAGCCGGTTTGCATAGTACCGCTGTGTTTTAACCTGCCTGATGCCCGAAGGAAAATGCCATAGCTCACGGCTAATTAAGAAGTTGGTGATCCTGGCATATGTACTTATCCTTTTGTTGCTTAGAGGAACGTTAATGTTAACCTGAAGCGACGTTTCTGCAGCATGGTAGGCAAGGGGCATGTTTCCACCAGCAAGACCATAGGTTTTGTATTTGGTGCCTATCCGCAATGAATGAATCCTGCCGGATTTAGGATAAAGATCCCTGTAAAGCCAGGCAGTTCCGCTAAAAGCATCACGGCGGGTGCTGTAGAAAGGCATGAAAAAAAAGTCGGTGGAAGCAACCGGGAAAACATAATTGTAAAAAGCCATACCTGGCATAATGCCATCGTTGCTGTTATAGCCCACAACAGGAGCCCAGAAGATCCTGTTTTTCTGCGGATCGGTGAGGGCACCCAAAAATGCCAGGGAGGGCCCATTGCCCCTCCTGAATAACCCCGAAGTTTTCAGGAGGTTATTTTTCCTTCTTATGTCGGGTATCTGCCGGTTGTGATCAATGGTGAAATGACTTACATTTTGCACAGGAACTTCCACTTGTTTTTTACCTGAGAATTGCTCAATCCACATGGAGGCTACCCGGTCATTACCCCTGAAGGCCGATAATGTGAATGGGAGGGGAATTTCACCCCGGTTTTGCAAGCGCACCATATAACCATTGGTGGCCTCTGAAAAACCTGCAATGGCAATATCTACCTTTTTCGACGAGCCGATCAGGCCGTTAAAGAACCAGTTGAGGTCGTCATCCACGTAGATATCAAATACATCCTTCAGGTCTTTTACCGAGGGATGTTTGAATTGCCAACGCCGGTAATATTCTCTCATGATCTTGTCAAACCGGTCCCGGCCAAGATATTCTCCGAGGTGAGCAATGGCCATGGCTGCCTTAAAATAGGTCATTGCGTAATAATTGAGCGCTGAAAGCTGTGTGGAGTGCGCTCCAGGTGGTTGATCCAGATGTTGGGCTGCTTTAAGCATGTACCAAAGGTAGGGAGCTTTGGTGCTTTTTAATTCGCCCAGGCCGGTAAGTGAAACGGGAAGGATATAAGAGAGATTGCCCAGTAAAGGTTCTTCCGGGTACTTCATTTCAAAAAAACGACGCTCATAATAGGTTGAGAAACCCTCGTCGAGCCAGGGATCCTTTCTTTCATTGTTTGCCAGTATCCCATAGAACCAGTTGTGGATTACTTCATGTACAATTACTCTTTCCAGATCTTTATCGCTGGTTTTTTCCCCGATAACCGTGATGCCCGGATATTCCATGTTGGCCCCGCCACTATAAATACCCTGCACAGCCTTGATCTCTTTCCAGGGGTACGTTCCAATAAGGTCTGACATGTAAACAACTGCTTGTGCAAGGTAATCACTGGCTTTTTGCCATTGTGAGGCATCATGGGTAAAAAACACCTGGCAATTTACCTGTTGGCCGTTGGTAAGGGACACCTGTTTTTCCAGCATACGGAACTGCTTATCGGCAAACCATGCAAAATCATGTGTGTTTTCCATGATGAAGCATAAGGTTTTCATTTCTTCTGAAGAAGCAGGGGGCTGGGCAGATGCATCCATGGCATCTTCGCCCTGCATAGCTGTTTTGCGGGCCAGGGTGGTAAGAAAGTCGATCTCCTTTTGGTTTTGTAAAACCGCGGTGGAAGCCACAATGTAGTTTTCGGGAAGGGTAATGCAAACCTTCATGGTTCCAAATTCAGAGAAGAATTCTCCGCGGTCCAGGTAGGGCATGGCCTGCCACCCACTGGTATTGTAAACTGCCGGCTTGGGGTACCATTGGGTGGCATAAAAAGATTGATTGTGATGGCCTAATCGTGAAAACCGGGCATGGGGAAATGTCAGTGTATATTGAATATTAAGCAGTGCTGTGTCCCTGGGTAGTAGGGGCTGATCGAGGTAAACAAGGGCAATATCCTGGTGTTCCTGGTAATTGCTCCAGTTGAGCAATGAGTTGCCGGAGCGGAATTCAATGTGGGTATAGCCTCCCTTTTCAGTGGGAAGAGCAGTATGAAAATCTGTTTCTCCGCTTTTCAGAAGCTGTTCTGCAAAAGCTGTTTCGTTGTTTTTATAGCCATTTGCCCAAAGGTGAAAAATAATATGCTTAAGGGTATCGGTACTGTTATTTATATACTCAATGGTGGCATGAGCTGCAAGAGTGGCATCAGCATCATTGAGGGTAGCCTCAATTTCAATGTTTACCTGCTGCTGGAAATACGGTTGATTTCCCTTGGTGTCAATTGGAGAAAACCCTGTAAGGAGCAGAAAAATAAAGGATAGGGCCGGATAACACTTCATTGGGAAAAGATTTCCGCAAAAATAATGAAGTTATGGCAAGGGGCGAAGGTTTTCTTTGATCAGTCCTTCCAGCTCCTGGATAGTAAAGTTTCGTGCTATGATTTTTCTTTCGTGATCCAGCAGCACATAATGAGGGACTTCAGTAACATTGTACAGGTTTACCACGGGCGAATTCATAAACCGGAGGTCACTTACCTGGGTCCAGGATATATTATCCCGCTTGATGGCATTGGTCCATTTTTCCTGGGTGCGGTCCAGAGAAATGGCATATATTTCAAACCCTGCAGAATTGTATTTATCGTAGAGGTTTCGCAACAATCTGTTGGCTTTTCTGCACGGAGGGCACCATGAAGCCCAAAAATCGATAAGTACCAGGTTTCCTTCAAACGAAGAAAGTGAAATCAGGTTTCCCTCAGGATCGGGGAGGGTAATATCGGGTGCTGTTTTGCCAATGGCAAGGTTTTCTTCATTGATCATCTGATTTTGCCGGTCCAGCCTGATTTCATTCACCCTTTTTTTCAGGTTCATTACATGCTTATTTGTAGGATAAACATTACAGAGTGACTGGCCCAGTTTCTCAAAATATTCGAAATGTTCTTCTTCGCTAACCAGCATTTGGTCTTCAAAATACTGGTAAAGAGCTAAAATTGAGGCAAGAGACTGCGGGTTGTTTTCAATGATATCTATTACAAAATTGGTTTGCTCCTCCTTAATATCGTTGTAAGAACTTTGCAATTCTTCTTTGAGTTCTGCAAACCCTGGTTCATATCTGTTTTCGCGGTATATTGAACGAAGGGAATCAGCCTGATGGAGCCCTTTAAGAACCATTTTGTTGAGTTGCCAAAGGATAAGTGAGCCTTGCGAACCATTTATCTCATAGGTTTCGCGAAATTTTTGTCCGTCTGCTGAAATGTATATGTTTTCATTGGGCTCACCAGAAATAGTGATGAATGCTCCATTGGGGGTACGCAAACGATAAAAGCCTGCCTGTTCCAGGTATAAGGAATATTCGTAGTGGCCTTTTTCGTTGGGGAATATTGAGTCAATTTCAATTACACTGGAAGGAGTAAGTTCTTCGAGGATGATAAACTCCGGTATATGCTGATAGAAATCACCGCTGATAACCATGTCTCCTTTTGCATGGTCACCATTGTTATTATCATTGCAGGAAATAAATGACAATACAAGTGCCGCGGCAAAGAGTAATAAAACGGGAGGTATTACTTTCATGGCAATCAATTCGGAAACTTTAATTACATAACGTTGCAAAAGTAAGAGAAAGGCCCTTGGTACCTTACCTATTAAGAATTTTTAACCGCGAATTTATAGATTGATATGCCAATTTTATTATAATTGTTAACAGGGAAGTCTATTTATTTTGATGTTTTTTTATTTGCGCAAATGCAAAAGCAATCCAGGATGGATGGTGCCGGGAGAAGCACTACCTGCCATTATAATCTGGATCGTGGAGCTTTGCCCATCAGAAGGTGGGCGATCATTACAATCGCCGCAGAGAAAGCACTGCTCAACAGGGTTCTAAGCAAAATTTGCAGCAGTTCATCCAGTCTGAATACTTCAATGAGGAAAAGGGCGAGGTGATGTATGAAAATGAGCAATAGGGTATAAAGGAAAATCCAACCGATTCCATTGTTTTCTATCCTGGGTTCTGTGCCGGGTTCAAAAACGGTTTTGATGGAAATCAAGCGGATGACATAAGGCCTGAAAAAAGCCATAAAAAGGGTAGCAGAAGCATGCATGCCGGCAGAGTCTGTAAAAATATCCACGGTAAGCCCGGTAAAAAATGCTGTTACCAGCAATACCCATCCCTTAACATCAAAAGGAAGCAACAGGATGAAAAGAGGATAAATATAGGGAGTAATATAACCACCAAAATAGATATGGTTCAGGATAACCACCTGAATGGCAATCAGAATTAGAAATCTCCCGATATGTTTGAAAATATTCAAATCCATGTAAAACTATCATTGCCGGATACTCAGTGATTGCTCCGGGGGTTACATTCTTTATTGCGTTGTTGTGGGTTCCTCCAGTTCTATAAGCTCTTCCCTGTAAAGATTTTTTACTACAGATACGTATTGAAGATTGTTGAAATCCAGTTCAAGGTCTATTTCGATGGTAAAAAAGTTGTCGCCTCTGCGTATTTCAAAGTCACTTATGGTGCCTATAAGTATGCCTTCGGGGAAGATGTGTGAGAAACCACTGGTGATAATTGTATCTCCTTTTTCAAGATTTACGTGAGGAGGAATGTACAACATGGTAGCCTTCTTGTGGTCATAGCCATCCCATAATACGGTTCCCAAATGCTCGTTTTTTTTGATCTTGGCACTGATCTGCATATCGGAATGAAGAAAAGATATTACCGAGCTGAAATTGGGTGAAACATCCCTCACAATGCCAATAACACCCTGTGAAGTAATTACGCCCATGTCTGGTCGAATTCCATGGAGCCGGCCTTTATCCAGGGTTATGTAGTTATTTCTGTTTTTTACAGAATTATTGATAACCCTTGCGTGAATATAACTGTAATGTTTCCTGTAGAGGGTATCCATGAAAGTAAATACCTGCTGGTCGGTTTTCAGATAAGAACCCGGCAGGCTTTCCATTATTATGGTACTTTCCCTGGCCAGTTGTTCATTTATTGTTCGCAGGTTGAAATACTGTGTAATGTTATTTCTTACGCTGAAAATATTCCCGGCCAGGTAGCTTGAGGAATTAATAAAGGCAGAACGCTGGTAAAAGTTGTTTTGAATGATCAGTATGAAGCACACCACCTGCAGCCCGGCAAACAGGAAGAAAAAGTAGTTCCTGGCTATGAATCTGAATAAATTGCGCATGTTGGGGTTGTGCCTGTTTCCTTTTCAATTATTTGATGAGGAAGGGGAATTTATCAAAGTTTTTCAGGGCGATACCTGTACCGCGTGCTACAGCCCTTAAAGGATCTTCAGCCACATGCACAGGCAGTTTGGTTTTATGCGAAATACGTTTATCCAACCCTCTGAGCAAAGAGCCACCACCGGCCATATAAATACCTGTTCTGTAAATATCGGCAGCCAGCTCTGGCGGGGTCATTTCCAGTGCGGTGAGCACTGCCGCTTCAATTTTGGTAATCGACTTATCAAGGCACTGGGCTATTTCGGTATAACTCACGATGATCTCTTTGGGAATACCCGTCATCATATCTCGTCCGTGAACGGCAATATCAGCAGGCGGGTTTTCCAGTTCTGTAGTTGCAGCACCTACTTCAATTTTTATTTTTTCTGCGGTACGTTCACCAATGAGGATATTGTGTTGTTTACGCATGTATTCTTCGATGTCATAATTGAAGTCGTCACCGGCAATCCTTATGGATTTGTTGCAAACAATTCCTCCAAGAGCAATTACGGCAATTTCACTGGTACCACCACCTATATCCACAACAATATTTCCGGTAGGTTCAAGTACATCAATACCAATACCAATGGCAGCAGCCATGGGTTCGTGAATAAGCCTTACTTCTTTGGCTCCGGCCTGTTCGCAGGAGTCTCTTACGGCCCTTTCTTCCACTTCGGTAATTCCTGAAGGGATACAGATTACCATTTTTAACGATGGGGGAAAAAATGGTTTTTTCGCCTCAGTCATCTTTATCATTTCCCTGATCATGGCTTCAGCAGCCTGGAAATCTGCTATTACGCCATCGCGCAGCGGACGAAGCGTTTTGATATTTTCGTGGGTTTTGCCGTGCATCATCATGGCGCGTCGTCCTACGGCTATCACCTTATTGGTTGATCTTTCAATAGCAACAATAGAAGGTTCTTCCACAACAACCTTGTCGTTATGGATTATGATGGTATTGGCCGTTCCCAGGTCAATGGCGATATCTTTGGTAAGAAAGGAAAATAAGCCCATTTTCAGTAAAAATTAAGATTAAGAATTGTTAGTGTTTAAAATGTCTTACAGATGTCATGACCATAGTCATATCATGTTTGTTGCAGTAATCTATTGATTCATGGTCTCTCACCGACCCACCGGGCTGAATTACGGCATTAATACCCGCCTGATGTGCTATCTCCACGCAATCGGCAAATGGGAAGAAAGCGTCCGAGGCCATTACAGCACCCTTTAGGGTATGATTAAAATCCACAGCTTTCACAATGGCCTGTTTCAGGGCATCAACCCTTGACGTTTGCCCGGTGCCGGAAGCCAGAAGTTGCTTTTGGCCTGCCAGCACGATGGCATTGGATTTTACATGCTTTACGATCTTATTGGCAAAAACCAGATCTTCTGTCATCTTGTCGTCGGGTTTCAGCAGGGTGGCATTGCTCCAGGTTTCTGAGGGGGTGGTAGCTGTATTGGCCGATTGGGCCAGAACCCCATTCAATGCCGATCGGAAAAGCCAGGGAGGACGCGCTGCATTATTTATTTTGAGAATAATACGGTTTTTTTTCTGCTTTAGTATTTCAAGGGCTTTTTCATCATAGCCGGGAGCAAGGATCACTTCAAAGAACAGTTCATTGATATCATACGCAGTATCACTGTCAATGTTACGATTGGCAATTAAAATTCCGCCAAAAGCAGAAACAGGATCAGAGGCCAGTGCCAGCTTCCATGCTTCACCAATTGTGGGTCGCGATGCCACGCCGCAGGGATTGGTATGTTTGATGATAGCAAATGTTGGTTCGTCAAACTCTGCTATCAGGGCCATGGCCCCGTCAATATCAAGCAAGTTGTTGTAGGATAGCTCTTTTCCATGAAGCTGAGTAAACACATCGGCCAGATTGCCATAAAAGAAACCTTCCTGGTGCGGGTTTTCTCCATAACGCAAAGGTTTGGCCTGTTGTACACTTTTCTTGAAAGCCTGTTGATTATCCTCTGCAAGATATTCCCATATGGCTGTATCATAATGAGAAGAAATATTAAAAGCTTGAGAGGCAAATCTTCTGCGTTGCTCCAGAGTGGTATTGGCACCCTGCTGTTGAAGGATCTCAAGAGTTTCTTTGTAGGAATCCCTGGAGGCAATTATCAGGGTGTGGGCAAAATTTTTGGCAGCAGCTCTGATGAGTGAAATACCTCCGATGTCAATTTTTTCGATAATCTCCTGCTGCGAGGCACCCTTTGCCACCGTTTCTTCAAAGGGATAAAGATCAACCATAACCAAATCGATGGGAGGAATGTTGTGGGCTGATAATTCCTCCAGATCGGAAGGATTATTGCGGCGGTAGAGGATGCCGCCAAAGATGGCCGGATGCAGTGTTTTAACCCGGCCGCCGAAAACCGAAGGATATCCGGTAAGTTCTTCAACCGCAACGGCATCATAACCAAGCTTGCGGATGTATTCGAGCGTTCCCCCTGTTGAAAAAAGTTTTACACCTGCTTTTGCAAGTTGTACGATCAGATCTTTTGCCGGTTCTTTGTGAAAAAGGCTTATGAGGGCGCTTTTTACCGGGGTCATTTTCTGGTTGTCCATTTTGTGATTTTGCCTTTTAGAAACGAAAGAGCAAAAGTAATAATAATGGTTGCAAAGCGTACCGTATTAATACTGAAAAAACGGTATCCGGCAAGAGAAAAACTCATTACCTTTGCGCGTCAAAAAAATAGTAAAAATTCATAAAATTTATTAGCCATGGCATTTGTTACCAAGGAGAAACTTTTTTCACGCAAATGGTTTTATGCTTATTCACTAATCCTGATCGGGTCATTTATAATGGCTGCAGGATTTGTGCTGTTTATCAGTCCATACAAGCTGGTTCCCGGCGGTGTTTATGGTATTGGTATTGTTTTGTATCACCTTACCGATGGACTGATCCCTGTGGGACTTACCGGTTTGGCATTCAATATTCCACTTACCATTATTGGCATAAGGGTATTGGGGCCCCGTTTCGGCGTAAAAACCATTGTAGGTTTTGTCTTCGCCTCCCTTTTCATTGACGGGCTAACCTATTTCTGGGGCAACCGGCCACTGGTAGAAGATGAAGCATTGTTATCTTCTATCTTTGGAGGTATTCTCATCGGATTTGGCCTGGGATTGATCTTTAAAGCAAAAGCTTCTTCGGGTGGCTCTTCCATTATGGCGATGCTGGCTACAAAATATACCCGCATACCCGTAGGCCAAACCCTTATTGTAATTGATTCGGTTATAGTATTGTTTGGACTTGTTGCTTTTGGTCAATGGGATATCCCCTTGTATTCATGGATTGTGATCTTTATTACCGGAAAAGTAATAGATGTTACCATGGAAGGGATCAGCTATGAGAAAACTCTTTTTATCATTTCAGACAAATACCAGGAAATCAGCCACAAGATTCTGCATGACTTGAAAAGAGGTGGCACTTTTCTGGAAGGAAAAGGAATGTATAACAATGCAGAAAAAAAGATCATATTTGTAAATGTTTCACGTCGTGAGTTGTCTATCCTTACTGAATATATAAACGAGATTGATCCTAAGGCGTTTCTCACAGTAATAGAGGCTTCCGAAATCCTGGGGCAAGGATTTAAATCTCTTGAAAGCCGGGTAGAAGACGATCATTAAATGCCCTGGCGGCCCGATTGCCGTGCATATGCCCCCAAAATAAAGAGTATATTGGCAAGAATAACGCCGATAAGGATAAGGTGTATGTGGTTATAGGTAAACCCCATTTTGATGAGGAAGCTGTAAACCACCGGTCCCGCAGCGGTACTTGCCACCATTACGAAAGTGAAGATGCTTCTGATACTTCCCAGGCTTTTTACGCCATAGGTTTCGGCATAAAGAGCATTGCCGGTGGTAGGATTGGCTCCTGCAGTTATTCCGGTCATTAACCAGAAAAAGACAGCAGCCACCGGGTGATCGAAAAGTATGAGAATGAGCAGCCCTGCTGCCAGTGGCAGCAATACGAACGGAAAGATCCGCCGTGCGGTAAAACGGTCGATCAGCGGGCCGGAAACAATGGAGAAAAAGAAAGATGAGATGGCATAAGCTGCAATGCTTAGGGCCATCCATTCTACGGTCCAGCCCTTAAATTCAGCAATAAAGGTTTGAAAGAAAAACAGTGCTGTAAGTGTAAAACCAACGATGAAAACAGTAGGTGCGAAAATGTAAAAATTGATGTTGGCAATGATCTCTTTTTGCCGCCACGATCTTTCCGGAACTTCGCTTTGGGCCTGCTTGCCTGAAACCCTTGCGGAAGGGGTTTCTACAACCATACTTTTATTGGTGGAAGAAAGCAGGTACCAGGCAAGGGGAATTAAGGTAATGGCAATAAAGACAGCACTTGCTCCCAGGGACTCTCTCCACCCAATCATACCAATAAGCGAAACAATGGTAATGGGAAAAAGTGCCTCGGCCAATGGGAAACCAAGATAGGCAATACTGAGTGCTTTCCCCCTGGCATAGGTAAAGTAGCGCCCCATGGTGGTCATTGAGGTATGCGAAAGAAGCCCCTGCCCGAAAAACCGCAGCATGAAAAATCCAAGAAACAGCAGTACCAGATTGAAAGCAAAACCTGCTACCAGGTTGGCCGCAATGATACCGGCAACTACCAAAAGGGTGAATTTCATCAGGGGCATACGGTCTATGAGCTTGCCTGCAAAAATGATGGTAAATCCGCTGCATAGCGTTGCAATGGCATAAATGGAGCTGAATACCGACTGGCTGATGCCAAATTCGCTGATGATCTCGGGGATGTAAAGTGACAGCAGGAAAGTTTGGCCAAAACCCGAATAAAAGGTAAGCAGTATAGCAAAGATCAGGATTTTGCGGTTGTGAAGAAAAAACCGGTAGTAATTCATATCTATATCACCTCCCACGAAAAGTGAAACTTCAGATCAGGGAAATTTTCCATGGATCTTCTCAGAAGCCACTCCGACTCGGCCAAGAATACCGGGTTGCCATATTTGTCGGTAACCACATTACGGTATTTCTGGGTGATGAATTCCTGCAATTGTTTGCTGTTGTCAGAGGTGATCCACACGGCTTTGTAGTAATTCAGGTAATCAAACCGGCAGGAAGCACCATATTCGTGCAATAACCTGAACTGGATCACCTCAAACTGGAGCTCACCTACCGTACCGATAATGCGCCTGTTGCCGGGCTGCTGGGTAAAAAGCTGGGCCACCCCCTCATCGGTGAGCTGCCTGATACCTTTTTCCAGTTGTTTGGATTTCATGGGATCCGTATTGACCAGTTCCTTGAATATTTCAGGAGAAAATGTGGGAATCCCCTTATAGATCATTTTTTCCCCTTCGGTAAGGGTGTCGCCGATGCGGAAGTTGCCGGTATCATAAAGGCCAACGATATCTCCCGGGTATGCCTCGTCGATAATGTTTTTGTCGTTGGCCATAAAGCTGGTGGGGTTGCTGAATTTAAAGGTTTTCCCCTGTTTTACATGCAGGTAGTTTTTGTTTCTTTCAAATTTTCCGGAGCAAACCCTTACAAAAGCAATTCGGTCGCGATGCCTGGGATCCAGGTTGGCATGGATCTTAAATACAAAGCCGCTGAAAGCCTCTTCGTCAGGTTCTACTTCGCGCACGTTGGTTTGTCGGGGGGCAGGGAAGGGGGCAATATCAATAAATGTATCAAGCAGTTCCTTCACACCAAAATTGTTGAGTGCACTTCCAAAGAAAACAGGGGCCACTTCTCCCGAAAGGTATGTGTCAACATTAAAAGGATTGTACACCCCTTCCACCAGCTCGGCTTCTTCGCGCAGCATATCTGCATGTCCTTCAAGGAGCATGTCGAGCCTGGTATCGTGCAGCGACCGGATTTCGGTAACTTCTTCTTCGAGCTTTTGTTTGTTGGGCTTGAAGAAATAGATGTTTTTGTTGATAAGATGATAAACACCCTGGAATGATTTCCCCATGCCAATGGGCCAGGTAAGAGGTCTTACTTTTATGTTTAGTTTTTCTTCAATTTCATCAAGGATATCAAAAGGACCCTGCCCTTCGCGGTCGAGCTTATTAACAAAAATAATCACAGGGGTATTGCGCATACGGCACACCTGCATAAGCTTTTCAGTCTGGGTTTCCACTCCCTTGGCACAGTCGATTACCAGGATTACGCTGTCTACTGCCGAAAGGGTCCGGTAGGTATCTTCGGCAAAATCCTGGTGGCCGGGTGTGTCGAGCAGGTTTATCTTTACCCCACGATATTCAAAGCCCATAACGGAGGTGGCCACAGAGATTCCCCGTTGTCTTTCGATCTCCATAAAATCAGATGTAGCTCCCTGCTTGATCTTGTTGGATTTTACAGCACCCGCGGTTTGGATGGCTCCGCCAAAGAGAAGCAGTTTTTCTGTAAGGGTGGTTTTACCTGCATCGGGGTGGCTGATGATGCCGAAGGTTCTTCTCCGGGAAATTTCCCTTGAAACCAAACTGAGCTTAACTTTGGTAGTAGTGGGGGTTGAATTCAATGGTTAAAGTGTTGATTGTTAGTAAAGAGCCCTATTCTTAGGGGCCAAAAAAATATTTTGCAAAGGTACACAATCGTGTGAAGAAAAAAAAGGAACCCAAACACCCTAAAAATACACCTTTATCAACACCAAAAGTTGAAACGTTGATAAAGGTGTATGCTAAAATGAGAAAAGGAGCTAATTCCGATAAAAAGTGAGCATGAGAATTTATTCATTTAACGGAAATACCATTCCCTGCAGATGATGTATCTCCCTGCTCTTGTTCATGAGCAGGGAGCCGTGTTCTCCTACCTTGTGGTAGCTTCCGTCTTTATGCTTAAGCCTGTATTCTGTATAATAGGAGGTTTTGCCTTTTATAGCTTTATCTATTACAGCATTTACTTTTTCCCTGTCATCGGGGTGTATGAGGTTGGCATAAGTTATGTTCTTGTTTCCAATAAAATCAGAGGCTTTATAACCGGTAAGTTTTTCGCAGTAATCACTTATAAAATCCATGGTGAGATCCTCATCGGGGATGCATTGATAAACTATGCCGGGCATATTGTCCACCAGAGTTGAAAGCTCTTCTTTCAGTTTCTCTATCTCTTTCTGATTCATTTCCATGGTTTCGAGTGCCTTACGGAGTTCTTCTTCCTGCACCCGCATTTGTTCTACCCGCTTTTGGAGTTCGGTCTGCATTTGTTCATCCCTGAGCTTTTGCTCTTCACTTTTTCGTGCAATTTCTTCCTGGGTGGCTTCGAGTTCTTCCATGTTCTGGCGCATTTCCTCTTCCTGGGCTTTCATTTCCTCCGCTTGTTGCTGCGATTGCTCCAGCAGTGAGGCAGTGCGCATGTTGATCTTAACCCCCGACAAGGTGGAGGCAATGCTTTCAGCTATTTTTTCAACAAATTCTCTTTCATGGGGCTCAAACTCATTGAAAGAGGCCAGCTCCATTACCCCCAGCACCTCCTGGTTCAATTTCAGGGGCACAATAAGAAGAGAATCCGGTGATGCCTCTCCCAATCCACTGGTAATGTGGATATAATCCTGTGGTACCTTTTTCAGGTAGATGGTTTGTTTTTCAAGAAAACATGTCCCGGTAATTCCTTCTCCTACATGAATTTTCCGGGTGAGGAATTTCTCCCGGTCGAAGGCATAACAGGCTGTAAGCTCAAGAAACCTCTCAGAGGGGTCTTCATCATTGAGCACAAACAAACCACCCTGGTTGATGCTGAGGTATTTCACCATGTTGCGAATGATATTGGATGAAAGCACTCCAATGTTGTCGTTGTTCCGTCGGAGAATGTCACTAAATTGCGCCAGTCCTTCGGTAGCCCAGTTGCGTTTCCGGTCTTCCTGCTTTCTTTTCTGTTCTTCTGTTTCGGCTTTTTTCAGGCTGTTGCGCATGTCAATGAGAGCATTGCCTAGTGCATCGTCTTTACTGAGAGGGGTAAACTCATGGTCAAAGTTTTTCTTCTCTATTTCATTGGCAAACCTGGCCGTAGCTTTCATTCCATCAATAAGCCTGTTGAGAGAGGCAGCAATTTTGCCTATTTCATCCTTGCGTTGAATGGTGTAATTTTCCGGTTGGATACCTAGCGAAAGCCTTTCCAGGTATTCTGATATCTGGTTGATAGGAGTGGTAATTCGCGACATAAGATGTCTTATGGAAAAGAACACCAGAAAGATGGAAAAAAACATAGCTGAAAAGATCAATATTCTTACATGACGAAGAATGCTGCCCACAAAATCAAATTCAGATATACTAACCGCCACAAATGTTTGGTAAGGTTCAAAGAAACGGTAGAAAAGTCTTCTTTTTGGGGCATCGGGGGCGTTTTCTGGCCAGACGTATACAAAACTGCCTTCAGGGTTTTGAAGCATTTTCTGAAATACATTTGATTGGGCAATATTTACTCCCTGCTCTGTGGGATGTATCAGAATGTTGCCGTCAATATCAACCAAAAATGGATATCCTGATTCCATGTAGGTGGTTTCATTGAACTTTTCCTCAAGAATACCAAGATCTTTTTCAGGCATTCCTGTAAAAAGGCTTCCCACCACTTCACCTTCAAGAAACAGGGGTCCATAGGCCGTGAGGTAATAATCATTAACAACAAATGCCCTCCCTGTGTAGCTCTTTCCGGCCAGAAGTGCTTGCGCTACGGGTGAGCTATCGGGGATATATGTTCCGATGGCTCTTTGTCCTCTTTGATTAAGAATATTGGTTGATAATCTAAGAAAGCCTCCATCGATGCGTTGAAAAATTGTTGATAGCACACCGGTTTGTTCCATCACCTGATCTACGATGGAGTGATTGTTCCATAGCTGTTGTTGATTTATCAGAAGAGGGTAGAAGCTTATACTTCTGGTATTTCCTGTTTCCTGGTTGGTAACTATGAGTGATTCGGCTAGAGTATCCAGAGAAATTTCCCCGGCATCATCAAGCACATTTTCTGCATATGCCATGGCAAAAGAAACACTTTTGCTTTTTGAGCGAAAGTTAAGCTCAAGCATAGTTTGGAGGTCTTTCGCATGAGCCATCATGCGATCGCTATTGCTCTCAATTTCTGTTGATTTACGGCTATGATATACTACTACTCCCAGAAGTGCAATGATAACCAGCACAAGAGCCGATAGCATAATGGTAAATTTTATATTCAGGAGCAATTGGTTCCAGTATGATTTTATATTCATATATCGATAAATTGATAAATGCTGCCCTAAAATGCCAAAACGGAATTATGAGTAAAACCGGGGTAAGTGCTACTGGTCGAGCGATTGAAAATATTCCCGGATTTCCATTTGAGCCAGGCCATAATCATTGGCCGATAGACCGTTATTGTCGGTAATAAACCGATCGGCTCCGTTTTCTACCAGCAGTTTAACCATCTCTATGTTCCCTTCCATAACTGCCTTGATGAGGGGTGTTTTTCCTTCTTTATCCTGGATATTCACATCAGCGCCAAGGTTAATGAGTTCGCGATGCGCAGGGATCCGGTTGCGGTAGGGATATACCATCAAAACAGGTTTCCCTTCAGGATCGCGCACGTTCATGTCGGCATTGTATTCCACCAGAAGTTGTACCAATTCGATGTTGTCTCCCAGTTCCATAGCCCGCATCAGGGGGGTTATTCCTTTGATGTCGGCTGTATTGGGATTTGCGCCTGCTTCCAGCAGTGTTTTAGCTGCCCTGGTGTTGGAAGCATTTACTGCTATCATCAATGCTGTAGCACCATTATTAGCCCTCATTTCAAGGTTGGCACCATTGGTAATGAGATAATTCATGATCCTGTGGTTACGCTGAATAGTTGCCTCCATCAAAGGGGTAAAACCTATATGGTTCTGGATATTGATATTGGCATTGTTGGCCAATAGCGATACCACCAAATGATAATGGTTTACCTCGGCGGCTCCGATCAATGGAATGTATTGTGGATTACCATCGCCGTTGGGGTTGTCGCCCCGGGCCAGATATCTTTTTACCCGCGATTGCTTGTTTTCTACCACCGCATTATAAAGGCGTGATTGGGCCACAGTTTCAGCCGTAAAGAAAAGCATGATGAACATGAAAACCGCACTTAAAGAATTGAAAAACTGTGAAATTTTGATTTTCATAGTAAGTTTTTTTGGTTTTATGATGGTGATTCTGAATGATCTGTTCATAACCGATAAAGCAGTAAAAATAACTATTTTAGTAAGGTTGCTAATGGGTATTTTACTGATTTTCCAATATTTTTTTAATTAATGTGGATCATATCTTTGAAAGCTTCGTAAATTTGTGCCATTATACCCTTACAAAAATCTTAAAAAAGCACAAATCATGCCCGCCAGTACCAACCCTCTTTGGAGCGCTGCATCAACAGCCAAACAAAAAGTACATAACCATTTTCTTAACATACTATACCTGAAAATATTCTTCCTGGCTATCCTGGTGGTATGCCTTGTCCCGGGACAGGCATTGTCTCAATCCAGCCAGGAAATAGAGACCATTCGTAAAAAACTGGCACAATATCCTGAAGTATATATAAGTATGCAGGCAGAGAGAATAACACCCGAGCTTGTCCGAAATGCATCATTGGATTATTTCCAGGATGAGGTTGCTCTACTCTATATCAATGCCCAGGCATTTGAATATCTTGTTGCCGAAGAAATACCTTTTGCCTTAGAAAAAAGCCCGGGTGATGTTGATTTCGACCTTAATATGCTGGATGTACATCAGATACTTGATAAGAACCTGATCGGAAACTGGGATTTTTACCCTACTTACGAAGCTTATGTAGCCCTGATGTATCAGTTTGAGAACGATTATCCCGACCTGGTAAAGATTCATAATATTGGCCAGTCGGTTATGGGGCGCGATCTTCTTTTCGCCCAGATCGGACCTGATGTTGATACACCCAGGCCTGTGCCCCAGTTTATGTATACCTCAACCATGCATGGCGATGAAACTACCGGATTTATCCTCTCTCTGAGGCTTATTCATCACCTTATCAGCAATTATGGGGTAAATGATGATATTACCAGCCTGATGAACCAGGTAGAAATTTGGATCTGCCCCAATGAAAATCCTGATGGTACTTATACTAACAATAATTCTACGGTACAGGGAGCTACCCGGTCCAATGCCAATGGAAAAGACCTCAACCGCAACTATCCGGGCCCGCATCCCGATTATCCCGATCCTCCTATCATGCCCATTCAACCTGAAACACAACTGATGATGGATTTTGGTGCGGAACATAATTTTACCATGTCGGCCAATATGCACGGAGGAATTGAATTGCTCAACTATCCCTGGGACAGCTGGCTTTCTTCCCAGGTCGTACATGCCGATCATGAGTGGTGGGGATTTGTTAGTTATCAATACGTTGACACGGTGCATGCCTATTCTCCCGCAGGATACATGACCGGGCAGAACGACGGAGTAACCCATGGTGGCGACTGGTATGTGGTGTATGGCAGCAGGCAGGATTACTTCAATTATTATCATTCCTGCCGTGAATTAACTATGGAACTGAGTAACCAGAAGTTGCTATCTCCTACGCTTTTGCCAGCACACTGGGAGTATAACTATCGTTCTCTGATCAACTACATCCGCCAGGCTACCTATGGTTTTCATGGTTTTGTAAAAGATGCCTCCACCCAGCAGCCCGTCTTTGCTACCCTTGAACTGGCAAACCATGACAACCGCAACTCTCATGTGGTTACCTCCATGCCCTACGGCAATTTCAGCAGACCGGTGATGGCCGGCACGTGGGATCTTGTTTTTTCTGCAGAAGGTTATCCGGATGTTGTTATGGAAAATGTTTCCATCAGTAACTTTGAAAAGCTCAACCTCAATATTTACATGGGAGAAGAAGTGTACCCGCTGTATGCATATGCTTCCGACCCCCAGGGAGGTTCTGTAAACGGTGCCGGAGTTTATCCCCCGGGGTTTGAGGTTACCCTAACCGCAATACCCAATGATGGGTATGAATTTTTGTACTGGGAAAACGAGCAGGGGCACGTCATATCAGAGCAGCAGGAGTTTTCCTGGGTTACCTCATCCGGGAATAATACTTTGGTAGCCGTGTTCAATGAAATACCTACTCATTTTGCAGTGCATTTTGACAAAGGTACAGGACAGGGTGTTGTGCAGGCAAGTATAGACGGTAATACGATCAGCAACGGATTCATGGCCGAAGCCGGATCTGATGTACTGTTTGAAGCCATGCCTGCTACCGGATATACCATTGAATCGTGGAAAGTGAATGGTGTTGTTATTCCTGACTATACCATGCAGGAATATCTCATTGAAGATTTGCAGCAAACCATTAACCTTGTAAGCAACTTCACCCCGGAGGAGTATGAGCTCAATGTTTCAGTAAACAATGCAAATGCCGGTACTGTATCTGTCAATCCACAGGCAGACATATTCCAGTACGGTCAGTCCGTAAGTTTGCAGGCCAATCCGCTGGCGGGATATAATTTCAGGTTCTGGACCGATACCCTGGGCAATGTTGTTTCTGAATATGAAACGTACAGCTTTTCCATGCCCGCACACGATCTCTACCTGGTTGCTGTCTTTGAGCCTTTGTCTGCAATTACTGACCTGGAGATAACTCCCCTGGTAAAGGTTTACCCCAATCCTGCACAGGAAAATGTTTCGTTGAAGGCCAACTTTCCCATCTCTGCGGTAGAGGTTATAGACAAAAACGGGCAGATTGTTTTGACGCACCATGCCGGCAACAACAACTATCTTGTATTACCCCTTAATGATCTTGCCCCGGGAATGTACCTGTTGAAGATAAAAGGTACCCGGGGCATAGAAGTAGTAACCAAACTGCAGCTGTTATAAACCGGATCTAGGAACCGGAGTCTTTGTCACCGGTCCAGGCGTCCTGCCACTCCTGCTTCAGCTCAGAAAATATTTCTCTGATGGAGGAGATCTTTGTGGCCAGATATGCATTTGTGCCGGCAAAAGCATAACCGTTTTTCATATTACCCTTGTAAGCGTTATACAATGCAGTAATAATGCAATAGGGGCTGCTGGAAACGTCGCAGGTTTTGATGCATTGGAAAGGACATTTGAGGGGTGTTTTCAATCCATTTTTCACCTTCTCAATAAAGCTGTTGTGAACTGCCCGTCCCGGCATTCCCACCGGGCTGTTTATGATCTTAATATCGGTCTGGGTTGCATCAATATAGGCCTGTTTGAAAGCCATTGATGCATCGCATTCTTCCGATGTTACAAAGCGGGTTCCTATTTGAACGCCCCGTGCACCTTTCCGCATAATGTTGTAGATGTCTTTGCCGGTGTAAATGCCTCCGGCCGCAATAACCGGAATAGCTTTATTGTAGCGGTCTTCAAAAGACATGGCAACGGAAGAGATCTGGGGTACCAGTTCTTCAAGGGTATGACTGGCATCATCGATTTGCTCTTTTTTAAAACCCAGGTGTCCTCCTGCTTTCGGGCCTTCCACCACAATAGCATCGGGAAGGTAGTCAAAAAGGGACTTCCACTTTTCGCATATAATTTTGGCAGCACGTGCCGACGAAACAATAGGTACCAATCGTGTTTCACTTCCTGGTGTGAGAAATTTGGGGAGATCCATGGGTAAACCCGCCCCGGAAAAGATTACATCCACCTTTTCGGCAACGGAGGTACGCACCAGCTCAGCAAAATTGGTCATGGCCATCATTACATTCACTCCTATAACGCCTTTTGTCTTTTCGCGTGCTTTGCGGATCTCGGTCTTCAGCCCTTCGATATTGGCCTCTATATAGTCCATTGCTTTATTGCGGTGCACCAGCCCCAGGCCGGCGGCAGATATTACGCCTACGCCACCCTGGTTGGCCACTGCCGATGCCAAACCCGACATGGAGATACCTACGCCCATGCCTCCCTGTATAATGGGAACCGGTATTACCAGGCCCCCGATATTTAGTTCTTTCACGAAATTGTTTTTTTAGATTTAAACGGGCGTAAAAATACTCAATTATTCCGCTAAAAATGCGTTTTGTTTTTATTTGTGAGAATGAACTAAATATTGCCCTTAAGAATATTTATTATATCGATAATTGTAATTCTTTTGGTATATTCGCATCATCGAAAACAAAACCAAATTCCATCACTTATGAAACAGTTTGTTGTGCTCCCTCTTTTCTTTTCATTTCTTTTTGGCATTGCTGCTTACGGACAAGAAAATAACAAAAGCCTGCTATGGGAAATATCAGGCAACGGTTTGCAAAAGAATTCTTACCTGTATGGTACCATGCATGTTAGCGATAGGGTTTCCTATCATCTTACAGATGCTTTCTTTGAACATCTTCTTCAGGCTGATATTGTGGCTACCGAAAGCAATTTTGAAGAGTGGGCAAAACTTGATGAGCTACTGAATAATCCGGCAGAAAACTTTCTTCATGATATGTGGGGAATGATGGAAGGTCCGGAAAATCCTTTTTACAGCAGCTTTAGGGTAAAGCCCTTGCAGCGACAGGATATTTTAAATCATTTCATGGGCATTACCTACTCCACCAATAATCTTCTCTTCCGCACTTCAGCCCACAACCAGGACTTCCAGGAGCAAACCTACCTTGACATGTTTATCTTCCAGGTGGGTAAAAAACTCAATAAGAAAACTGTTGGCCTTGAGCGGGTAAAGGAGTCTTTTGCCATCATGCATAACATCAACTACGAAGACTTTGAAATGCCTTCGGAACAAACGGTACAAGCCATGATGAAAATCCTTAAGAACAGGACTCCCGAAGAAGCACTGAGCGATTTTTACCGCGAAAAGGACATTGAGATTATTTACCGGTTTATGGAGCTTGCCATGCCATTACAATGGCGCAACCAGATTCTTTACAAAAGAAATGAAACCATGGTGAAAAGCATCGATTCCCTGGCCCGCACCGGAAGTCTTTTTGCCACCATGGGTGTTGCCCACCTGGCAGGTGAAAAAGGTGCCATTGCAATGCTCAGAGACATGGGCTACACTGTTACGCCCGTGCACGATGAATATACCGACTGGGGGCGTGAAAAAAAGAAGGAAATTGATGACCTTGTGTTGGATCCCCAATTGGAGGTGTTTACCTCTTACGACCACATGGTAAGCCTGCCTATGTTCAGCCTGTTGCTTCACAATGGTGCCAATACCAGCAGCCCCGACCTGGTAAACGGCGGCGCGATCAACCTTAAAAGAACGCCATTGAACGATTTCGTGGTGAAGCCAGCAGACCGGTTCAACCATTTGAGCCTCGACAGTCTTTTTTTCGAAAACATCCCCGGGCAAATCATCTCTAAAGAATTTGTGGAGCATGAGCATTTGAAGTATTACGATATCAGAAATACCACCCGCTCGGGTAACCATCAGCGGTATCGTTTTTACCTCACCCCGCTGGAGCTCATTACGGTAAGCATTATCGGGCCAGGGGATTATACCACCCGTTTTGAGGATGAAGTATTTTCGGACATCGCCATAGAAGAGCCTTCTGAAAACTGGGAAACTATAACACCTTCCAGGGGAGGTTTCACAGTGTCATTGCCCGCCTACCACACCATTTATGGTAGCAAGAAGAACCCTACCTATCCTGAAGATATAGAAATACAGGCATTTGATCCCACTAACCATTCCTTTTATTTTCTTTCGGTAAAAAGGCCTGGCGACTTCCTTTTTGAAGATTCAGGATATGAGCTGGAAAGAATACAAAAAGAGTTTTACACTCAATACGATGCCAGCGAGTATACAATAACCAACAAAACCGCTAATACCCTTACCTCAAAAAGCAAAATGCATGGTAAGGACATTTATCTTATGACAGCAATCCATGGGAATTTCTATTACCTGACGGGATGTATAGAATGCAGCCAGAGTCAGCAGGAAAAGCTTTTCAGCAGCTTTAGCCTGGTGCCCTACGTGGAAGATACAGATTTCCGTCTTTATGAGGATAAAAAATTCGGGTTCAGCCTGGAAGTTCCTTTTAAGCAAAATGAATTGTTGTTCATGGGCAATACACCAGATGAAAGGGTTAAGCCCCTGGAAAAAAACCAATGGTTTTCATCTGATGAAAAAACCTACTCATTTTATTCGGCCAACGGTCATAAGGTTGAGTTGTTTACTTACCGGTATCATCCCTATCAAACTGAGGCATCGGTTGATTCACTTTTCTACAGGCTCAACAGGCGCTACCTGCAAAATCAATCAAATCTGGCATTAAATAATGACACCACCACTGTGGAACAGTCATCTGAAAGCGATACAGAAGATTACCGGTTGCCTGTATCAAAATCCATAGATATGAACTGGGAAACCAGCACAAATGCCCGTTATTTCGGAGCAGTGCAGGCCGGTCCGGTAATGTCGGTTTGGGAACAAGAGCTCGGCATCATAAACATGAACCCCTGGTCTCTCAATGATGTAAAGCAATACCATGTAGCTGAAGGAGACTATCACGTTTTTGAGGGATATGTACGTAGAGAAGGAACCCTGGGTCAGCTCAGGAGAATGATGGTTTTCAAGGATGGGATGGGGTACAGACTAGAAACCGTGGTGCCGGAAAACTACCAAAATGATAACACTTTTGTGGAAAGACTTTTCGGGAGTTTCTCCCCTTCAGATACCATTTTTCCCTATTCTGTAATGGAAAACAAATTGCCCCTGTTCCTGGAGCACCTCAAAAGTGACAATGACAGCATAAAGGCATCGGCCCTCAGCTCTGCAGATTATCTCATCTTTGAAGCCTCAAATATTGAGATAATTCAGGAAATTCTGGATGTACTGGAGCTGAAGAATGAAGATACCGATGACCTGAAAGTGCTGCTAGAGAAGATAGCCGCTGTAGATCACCCGCAAATCCATCAGTTTGTGCAGGATGCCTACCTGAGAGACGACCTGAACAGTACTCTCAGGATCTCATTGCTCAGTGGCCTGGCGCAACAGCAGAATGAGCAGGCTTACAAAATGATCATGGAGCTGATCGATCAATACCTTCCAATTCCGGAAAAGAAAAATGAAATCGCAGGTCTTTTCAGGGAATTTGAGGACAATATCCGCTACAGCCAGGCTCTTGTTCCATGGGTTTTCGATCTTATTATGGTTGAAGAGTACAAAACTCCTGTATTGCACTTTGGCAGAGAATTGACCCAAAGCCAGGATTTTGACTCCCGGAAACTGGAGCCGGTAAAGGATATGCTTTTGGCCAATGCAAAACTAGAGTTCAGGCGAACCAGGAGCTGGGTAAACAACCGGAAAGGGAAGAAGGAGAAAACACAGGGGTACGACGCAGTTAGGGCTACCCGAAACCTCAACACATACCTGCACCTCATTTACCCGTTCATTGAAGAGGAACGCTTTGCCAAATGGTGGGCCGGTATTCACGATCTTGCCATACCGGAAATTCACCTGGAGATGCTCAATCTTGAACTCAACCAGAAAAAGCCTGATGCCGGTTTTGCCAATGAGCTGCTGCAAAGGGAGGAAACGTTGTTTGCCGCCACTGTGTTGCTTTCAGGGAAAGCTCCCGATTTTCCACTTCCCCAGGCAAATGGCGTTGACCTGGCTCGATCAGGGGTGGTTCTGCTGGATCATGTAGACCTTGAAAACCAGACCCTCACCTTTTACCAGGAAAAAACCCTTACCCACAATGACAAAACCATCAGGTTTTACTTTTTCACATGCAAGGATAAGAAAACACCCAAAACCCAGATGGAAGAAACCATCCTGATGAGCAAGGGGTTTGTTCTTGATGACAAGGGTGAGATCATGCCCGGTGCATTCTTCAGTGGGTTACAAAAGCCTATCCAGGACCCTGAGAAAATTGAAGAGTACATCTTTGAAGTGATCGATCAGAGTTTGAACTGGAACAACGATCGGGCAAATTATATGAAGAACAATTATGCAGGTGCTCCTCTCTTAAACTTTGACCTTTTCTGAGAAAGCAAAAGCCTTTGTGGCACAACAAGTAGCCGGGTGTGGCATTGTTTATTGCATGCGGCTGATAATCTGTTTAAGATCTGTTTTTGTTGTGAGAAGTTCTTTCCAGGGATCACCACATTGCTGAATTCTTTCGGGAACGGTATGGATGTTAAAATCCAAAGGGTCAAGGTCTTGGTTTACCTCTTCCCACAGTAAGGGAGTGGACACCGGGGCCCCCGGACGCGGCCTGATGCTGTAAACCGATGCCATGGTTTTCCCTTTGCCGTTTTGCAGGTAGTCCAGATAAATTTTACCTTTTCTTTTTGAAGGCGACCTTTCGAGACTGGTGATACTCCTGGTGGTTTTATGCACATGCATTTCCAGGGTTTTTGCAAAATTCTGAATCTGCCTGTGGCTGTAATCCGGTTGAATAGGAATGTAAATGTGCAAACCCCTGCCACCAGAGGTTTTGCAAAACGAGGGCATTTTGAGCTGATCAAACAATTTCCTGAATTCTAAGGCAACATCTGTTACCGCAGAAAAATCAATGTCAAGGGGATCCAGATCAAAAACCATCAGATCAGGATTGTCGGGTTGGGGCATGGCCGCATTCCAGGGGTTGATTTCGATGCATCCCAGGTTTACCATAAACAGGAGGGTGTCGATATCCTGGCACAGGAGGTATTCGATGGTTTTATCGTCATCGCTGCCCAGGGTTACAGTTTCGGCCCACCGGGGCGCAAGGTCCTCTACATTTTTCTGGAAGAATCCTTTGCTGCCAATACCGTCGGGGGTTCTGTACAATGATTGGGGACGGTTTCTGAGATAGGGAAGGATTACCGGAGCAATGCTTTCGTAGTAAATGAAAACATCCCGTTTGCGGATCTTTTCTTCGGGCCAGAAAATTTTGCCAGGATTGGAAAGGGTAACCCTGCTTTTTGAGGGAGGCGTTTTGATGGGTGTGGCGAACTGAACCTGCCGGGGCGTCTTGTCATTGCGAAGGGCAATAAAAGAAGGATGTCTCATTACTTTCTCGTTGGTCCATTCGGTAAATTTTACCTCGCAGACCAGTTCAGGCTTCACCCAGGTAATCCCCTGCTCATTGGGCGGGTTTTCAACGGGAGCCTCAGGGATAATGAGGCCAGAGAGCAGCTTCATGATATTTTTCTGCTTTTGCTGGCTAAACCCGGTACCTACTTTTCCGGTGTAAATGAGTTTTTCTCCAGCGTGTACCCCACACAAAAGCGACCTGAATTCCCTGTCATTTTTCCCCGATGCAATGAAGCCGCAAATGATCATTTCCTGACGTTGCACATTTTTGATCTTGAGCCATTCTGCCGACCTCCATCCGGGATGATAGGTGCTCGCCTTGTTTTTGGCAATAATCCCTTCCATGTTCTTTTCCCTGATCTTGTTGAAGAATTTCTCTCCTTCATGGTCAATGTGCTCCAGGTAATGTATGTGTTTGCCAGGCTTTGCCAGGAGTGTTTCCAGCAATTCCTTTCTTTTGATCAGTGGCAGGTCTTTTAGGTCATGCCCGTTGAGCCACAGGATATCGAACACATAATAGTGAAGTTGATCCTGCCGGGAATTATCATTCTGCAGCTTCTGAAAATCCGGCCGGTCGTTTACCATATAGCAAATTTCGCCATCCACTACAAAGTCTGCTTTCAGGTTTTTCAATTCCTGTGCTACCAGTGGAAATTTTTCACTGTAGTCATTGCCATTGCGCGAGTAAAGGGTAATGCTCCCGTTTTGCCTGGCTGCGATCAGCCGGTAACCATCCAGTTTCAATTCATAGATCCACTCCTTGTCAGAGAAAGCATCTTCTACAGGTGTTGCCAACATGGGCGATACAAAACCGGGGAAATCCTTTTTATGGGCAATCGGTGATTCCTGGTTTTTGCTTTCAGCGGTGCTGTCTTTTTTTTCTTTTTCGGTTGCGACAGTTGCATTTGCCATTTCAATTTCTTCCATTGTTCTCCCTGTCAAAGCACTCCTGGCAGAATAGTCGATATCCTGTTCGGATTTGTTTTTCATGAAAAGCCATTCCTCCTTTTCGCTTTTGCTGATCTTTACAAGGCTGAAGCTACCTTTGAGTTTTTGTCCCTGCAGATGGAGTTTAACCTTTCCTGTTTGCAGCATATGGGCCATATCATCATCCGACAACAGGGAACCATCATCAGCAGAATAATAGTATCCATAATCCCAAACCATCATAGTGCCTGCCCCGTAGTTGCCTTTGGGGATTGTGCCTTCAAAATGAATATATTCAAGGGGGTGGTCTTCAGTTTTTACGGCGAGTCTTTTTTTTTCGGGGTCAGTTACGGGTTGTTTGGGTATGGCCCAACTCACCAGCACATCGCCCACTTCGATCCTGAAGTCATAGTGTTCTCTGCGGGCCATATGCTTCTGGATCACGAAACGGTTTCCCCTCCGGTGAGAGGAAGAATCTCCGGCAGGTTCAGGCGTTTGTGAGAAATCTCTTTTGTTTTTGTATGCATCAAGTGCGCTCATATTGTATCCCCGGGTTTCATCCCTTTGGTTCATAGCGAAAAGCAGGATGCCATGCGATGATTAATTGCTCATTTCCAGGCTCTTTTTGAGCTGGCCCATGAGGTCATCAACGGCGGTGGATTCTGGTTTTGGTTCGGGTTCGCTGATTTCCTTATCTTCTTTCTTGGCTTCAATAATCTTTTTGAGCTTTTTCTGATAAGTATCCTTGTATTTTTTCGGATCGAATTTCCCACTCATTTTGTCAATGAGTTCCAAGGCCATATCCACTTCTTTTTTTAAAGGCTTTGTAGAGGGAATTTTCAACTCATCGGGTTTTCGTAATTCATCATAAAACCGCATCTGTGTAAGGTACATAACCTTTTCATCGGCCATGAGCAGTGCCAGGTGTTCACGGCTGCGCAACACAAACCGGCAAATACCCGATTTTCCCGAATCGAAGATAGCTTTTCGCAGCAGGTTGTAGGTTTTACCGGCACCTTTTTCGGGTTCAAGCAGGTAAGGTTTTTCAAAATACCTTGGGTTGATTTCTTCAGTTTGCACAAAGTCTTCGATCTCAATACTTTCACTTTTTCCTTTTTTAGCCCGCTGAAAATCAGCGTCGGTAAGCTCCACATAGTAGTCCTCTTCTTTGTAGCCTTTTACTATATTTTTCCATGGTACCTCATTTCCATCTTTCTTGCATATTCTCACATATTTGATGGGGCATTTGTCGCCTTTTCGCAACATATTCAGGTCGATGTCATGGCTTTGGGCACCGCTGTACAGTTTTACAGGGATGTATACCAGCCCAAAACTGATTCCTCCTTTCCATAATGGTCGTGGCATAATAGTTTTGTTTCAGTTTCTGTGAATGATGTAATGTATCCTGCAGTTTGCCGGATAGCCTGAGTGATGTATGATATAGCAGCCTGCCGATGCAGTTAAAAAACTGTACCACAGCATGTCACTATCAGTGGTGTTGTAATTATTGTATTGAATACAAGGGATTTAGCAGCGGGGAGGGGATTGAAAGCAAGCAGAGCCCTTGTGGTATTGTAGAAGAATGGCCACAATAAACCCACCCTGATGAATCAACCGATTATGGCAAGGGCCACTTTCTCTTCAAAATCCAATAAATTGGACGTAAGGGAAATCTTATACCTGTGGGGCGAAAAGTGAAAACTGTCCAATGCGTCAAGAACCCCGGGGTGGATATAGTATTTTTCGCACGTGGCAATGGTATTGTTCAGTATGGCAGCCACCTCCTTTACAATAGCCCTTCTCAGGTTAAGGCGGGGATTCTCTTTTACCCTTTTTTTTGCATGGGGGTACCTTTTGATCGCCGACACCGTGGCACCCCAGGTTCTGAAGTTTTTGCTGGTAAAGGAATCACCTGTTATGTTTTTCAAATATTCATTTACATCGTAGGAATTTACCGGTGTCATACTTCCGTTGTCGTTTTTGTACCGGAATATTTCATGCCCCGGTAAGTCGGAGCACTCTTTTACCAGCTTCACAAATCGTTTATTGCTAATCCTTACAATATGTTCTTTCTTGTGTTTTCCCTTGTACTTAAAAACGGCCCCGCGTGAACCCACGCTGAGATGCCTGCGCCTGAGGGTAGTAAGACCGTGGGTTTGGTTCATGTGCAGGTATTCCTTGTTCCCGATCCGGATGTAGGTTTCATCGAGAATACCAATGATCAGGGCAATTACCCGTTCACGGGTCCACTGGGGCTGGTCAAGGTCTTTTTGAATTCTTTTCCTGATACCTGGTAATGCATAGCCAAAAGCCGCCAGATTGTCAAATTTGGTTTCCTGCTGGAACCGGTTCCAGCTGTCATGGTAAAGATATTGTTTCCGACCCTTGTTATCTATTCCGGTGGCCTGCAAATGCCCCCTGGGGTCAGGGCATATCCATACCTCTTTCCAGACGGGAGGGATGGCGATGTTTTTTATCCTGTCAATAAGACTTTTGTCGGTGATTCTGTTGCCTTGTTCATCGAAAATGGTAAATCCTCGGCCATGCCTTCTTCTGCTGTAGCCGGGATATTCATCACTGAAGTGAATCAATGCCGGGTAATGGTCGGTTTGGTTCTTTGCTTTGTTGCTCATGGAATAAAGATGCAGGATTATTATGGGCCGGGATGATTCTTGGCGGCCTGATACTCTTCATTATCTTAAACAATTATCCATCCTTACACACGCTCTGTGAAGGCAAGATTGTGTTGCATCCCGCCAATAATGGCCCTTTGGGGCTTTGGGTTCGTTGTGCAGGCTGGTTTGCCAGCGGGCCTGGTGTGGATTTAGCACCCCATGATGTTTACAATAATCGCATGGTTGCTTGCCATTTTGTTGCAAAAGCACTTACTTTTCAGGGTTGCCTGGCCTGGCCTCAGGTGGTAGCAGAGGAAACATGTTGCTGACGATTGATGAAGGAAAAAGGTTGTTTGGCATGCTGGCGGGTTACTGGTACTTTTGTCGCTGATGTGAATGGTACTGTATTTGCCCCTACGTGCAGAAACTTACATAATCGGTAGATCTCATGCCAAGGACGAGGGGTTGTAACAGCATCGCACCTTGACCATGTGGAGGGAAACAGCGCAGATCTTTTGGTGCAGACTATGGTGCCGTAACCGGTTTTCAAACCAAATTATCATACAATGAAAAGACATATAACTTTCCTGGTGGCAGTATCACTTGCATTACTCCTTATACCGGCATGTGATCAGGCCTACCGGGCAGATACCACCAACCTGGAAGACATCAGAAAAGACTGCAGGGAAGTGATACAAATGATTGATGAAACTCTTTACCAGGAAGATGTTGATCAGTTCAAAAAAAATATGCGTGATGTGCTGGGCAGGCTCAACCAGATGCTTGATGCCTACCTGGATGAAATGGACAATACCGGGCAACAACTGGACAAAAATGCACGGGATCTCGTTATCGAACTGAAAGAGAAAAGGGTTGAAACAGCCTTTAAACTGGCGCTTTTGGAAACGGTTGACCCTGTCCGGGATGCAGGGAGTAGGGGGAATGGAAATACCAATGCAGCTGCTGAAAGGTTTTCCCAAAATGATACAGCGTTTGTGCGCACTCCTTCCCAGGGCGGCCAATATGAAGAAACCACTACCGAAATTCAGATTCGCCACGGACAGGAACTGATGGTGGATATGCGGGAAGATCTTCGCTATATGAAAATCCGCCTGGAGGAGTTCTTACAGGCCATTTTATACGATGTGGGTAGCCGGGAACACTAATGATTCCTTCTGAATAGCATAGATTGTGACGGGTCGAAAGACTTCTTTGATTTTATGAAGATCAGCAATGGGTCAGCTCCTGCCGGGGTCAGGCCTTGCCTTCCTCCTTCCAGCTGAACTCTGCCTTTCGCAACCTGTCCATTATGGCTTTACCGATTCCGGTTTCGCTTACTGGTTCGGCGATGATCAGTTCCACTTCATCATCATCCTCAAAAGTGTGCATGGCTTCAAACATGTTTACAGCATAATCCTTCAGGTCTTCTTTTTCCGAAACCCGGATCACCTTTTTAAACCCTTCTTCCAGCTTTTGGGTGAAAGAGATCAGTCCTGCCTTAGTTTTGTCTGTTTGCAGGGCAGGATCGGCAATCAACAGTTTTTTGCGCGGGCTATAGTGGGATTTTAGCATGCCGGGTGCAGACAATGCTTCAACTTCAGATTGTGCATCAAAGGGTACCAATGTTTCCAGCTCTTCCTGGGTGATGATGCCATTGCGAAGGATCTGGAAGCCATGATCGGTAAACTTAATAATGGTGGATTCAATTCCAACAGTGGTTTTTCCTGCTTCCAGGATGAAATCTACTCCGGGTAGTTGTTTTTTAACATGGGCAGGCGAGGTAGGGCTGATACGCCCAAACTTGTTGGCACTGGGGGCAGCAATGGGGCAGCCCGACTTTCGTATCAGTTCCAAAGCAACCTCATTGCCCGGCATTCTTATCCCTACGGTTGCCAGGCCTGCTGTAACAATATCGGGCACCTTATCGCTTTTGGGCAAAACCATGGTGAGGGGGCCCGGCCAGAATTTCTCTGCCAGTTTGTAAACCCGTTCGTCAGTGCCTGTAGTGAGTTGTTCCAGTTGTTGGATGCTGGCAATATGGATGATCAAAGGGTCGAAGGAAGGGCGTTCTTTGAGTTCAAATATTTTTGCCACTGCCAGGGGATCCAAAGCATTTGCGCCCAGCCCGTAAACAGTTTCGGTGGGAAATGCTACCAGCTTTCCTTCCCTGATATAGTGCGCCGCTGTTTCAAGATTGCTTAACAGGTTCATTTCTTTTGAGTTTGATAAAGTGATCTAAAAAAAGCAGGCTACCCAGCAGGCTTATTCCGGAAGCCAGGTATATGGCATTGGTATAGGATCCTGTAAGATCGTATAAAAACCCTCCGCTGAGCGGGCCGGCAAACCCTGCTATAGCATAGCCGATGAAAACATAAGGATAAATGATGCCAAGATTCTGCAACCCAAATACCTGCGCGCTTTCCTTGGCAAAAAGAACAAAGTTTCCACCAAAACCAAATCCGATAAGCACGCTGAGAATCATATAGGAAATGTCGGTAAGGGTAAAAAGGTTGAGGGCAACAATGGCCAGGGCCTGGAGCAGGAGGGCAGAAAATATGCTAATGCTTGCACCCCAGTGGTCGCTCAGGAAACCCCAGGTGAGCCTGCCCGAGAAATTGGCCATGGCAAACAGGGAAACCCCCAGCACCAGGTTGTGGTTGGAGATGTCGTATTGCCCCCCGATAATTCGCAAACTGCCAATGATAAGCAAGCCGGCGAAAGTACCAAGGAATATACCAAGGAAGAGTTTCCTGAAAATGGGTGTGCGAATGAATGGTGTAGCTTTAATACGCTCAAGCTGAATACCTGGTGCTCCCGGAGCCTGGTAGATCAGATTGGATAAAACAAAAATGATCAGACCATAGCTGATGCCGATAATTTTTAGCAGTTGAAGCACATCCCTGCCACTGTCAAGGATTCTTTCAGCAATGAGTGACATAAAAACTGCACCTAACCCAAAACCTGCTGCCGCGATGCCTGTAACGAGTCCTTTTCTGTCGGGGAACCATTGAACGGGTGTGGTAAGGGCCATCCAATAACCAAAACCGGTGGCAATACCGGCCAAAAGCCCTACGCCTGTGAGCATAACAATGAAATTTCCCTGGGAATGGCTCGCCAGCAAATACCCCAAAAAGAACAACAGACCTGAAATAAAACCATAATACCTGTGTTTTATCCTGTTGCTGATCCTGCCGGCAAGTATCATGGTAACGGGAAATATGGCAATTACAGCTCCGAATATTACCTGCGACTGGGAACCAGAGAAATCATAGTGTTCTATCAGCTCTGCGGCAATGATGCTCCAGGCATACACGCTGCCTATACACAGCATAATTACAAACGATGCAAGTAAAGTAAGGTGTTTTTTCATTCTTTTTCAACTTTAGGGGTTACAAAAATCACAGTACTGGGGGTCTTCTGCCTTCTTTTCAAAGGGAAACATTTTTTCCTGTTGAAAATTGCATTTATGACAACGGTAAATGTGCTTTAGTGTTGACCGTGTTGGCAGTCCGCACATGGCACATGGCAAGCCCTTCGGGGCATCCTCTACACCAAAACCCGGGGTGCTGCATTGCGGACATATAGATTTTATTTTACTTACCAGCTTATGCGTAAGTGTTTCAATAACTTTCATCCGCGTAGGATTATGCATTGCACGCATATCCGTTTCAGCATATGCTGCACCATCAGCATTTTTTATTTTGTGGTAATTTTGGATCAATTCTTCCCGGGAACGATTTTCCTTGGTCATGCCAGAGAAATTGTTTTTGGCCTTTTTTAGTATTATCCCGTGAGAGGGAAACCCAATTTTGGTGGCAAATACGATGAGGTCATCAACAGATCTTATTTCAGCTGCATCAAAGTTTGTTTCCAGGCTGAGTTCTCTTTCAATGATCTCAATCCCATTATCACGGTCGGTGAGCATAATCATTTCGTCGTCGGCAGGGGCAAAAAAAATACCGGGGTGAGCACCAAAAGATCCTTCGTTGGCTACAGCTATATTTATACCGGTAGCATCCATTGCCATCCGGCACTTACTGCGCAAAATAGCAACAGGATCACCGATTCTTTCCACTTCACCGGAAAACGTTCCCAGCAGGTCGGTATCCAGATCTTGTGGGGTAATACAAACCAGGCCCAATTCTTTTTCAAGAAGGGGAGCAATTACCAGATCCTTTTTGTGCTTTGTTGCTATTACAGCCTTTCTGCCTTTAAAAAAATCCATACGGCCTTTTATCTAGTTGTACTGCCAGATCGCCTGCTTTTAGGTGCCTTTCTGTTCATACACCACTTTAGCAGGTAAGAAGCCTGTGGCCCGTTTCACAATAAAGTTTGGCGATCAATCCTCACAGGCACACAGAACTTTTCATATTCAATAATCCTGTGAATATGCCGGCAAAAATAATCCCTTTTTTGGACTTTTTACTTTTACGGGTGGGGAGAGCGTATTTTTGTGCGTATACCGGGCCTGGGGTGGCCAGTATGGAATGGCTTTCTTCCAGTCTTAAAATCCAAAAATCTTCCCATTTCCCCATCCCATAATCTTAAAATCCAAAAAATCCTTCCATCCCACCATCTTATAAGCCCAAAACCGAAACCTCATTGCTTTGCCTGCGTTAAAAAAGATATAGAAAACTTTACCATCATGATCCCTGATAAGAGCCTGCTCAAACCACTAACTTTTCTGGTCATTGCTTTGTGTAGCATCTCATGCACCAGCAGCAAATTTCCCCGTCCTGCCCAAATTGATATTTCCTGGGAGGTGATCAGCAATACCTACAAGGAAGAGCCCGGTGTAAAAGCGAGGTTTATCATTCGCAATAACAGCGAGGAAAGCCTTGATGGCAGCAACTGGGAACTCTACTACAACCAGACCCCACGAACCGTTCTGCACACCCATGCACAAGCCAATGCCACCGTAGAACATATCAACGGCGACTGGTACCGCATTGTTCCGGCTGAGGACTTTTTGCTGGAACCGGGGCAGCAAAAAGAAATTGTTTATGAATCGAATTTCTGGTGGATCAAGCAAACAGATGCACCCCACGGCCTGTATTTTGTATTTACGGCTGCCGATGGCAAACAAACCATTATGGAACCAGCCAACTTTACTGTACTTCCTTTTGAACGGCCCGAACAACTCACCCGCCACAAACGTGACAACGAACCTGTTCCTAACCCCCAGCTTTCATATTACCTCAATAAAGACCTCTCCTTGCTGCCCCCACAGGAATTGTTGCCCGTTATCCCTGAGCCCTTTTTCTATACCTCGGCAGAAGATAGTGTTTGTATGGATATACCCCCGGTAATTTATCATGACGAAAAGCTTGATTTCAGCGCCCGCATATTGCAACAGCAAATGAAGCAATTTACTGGTATGGAAGTTTCATTACACTCTTCAGTACCCGGTGATTCTGCAGGTATTCACCTGGCGCTGGACCGGAGCCTTTCAGTTGATGGGAAAACTACCGAGGTTTATACGCTTGAAGTTACCGGGCAAGGTTTTATCTCCATTACCGGTTCCGATCCTGCAGGGGTATTCTACGGCGTGCAAAGCCTGGTGAGCCTTTTGGCCAACCAGCCCGCACAGGAGGCCGGTGCTCAATTTTGTATTCCCGTGATCCGTATCGAAGATGCACCCCGTTTTTCCTGGCGGGGATTGCACGTGGATGTGGCGCGTAACTTTCACACAGCAGAAAGCCTCAAAAAGGTGATCGATATCATGGCTTTTTACAAGCTCAACACCTTGCATCTTCACCTTACCGACGATGAAGGATGGAGACTACAGATAGAGGCCCTCCCCGAACTTACATCCGTAGGTGCTCACAGGGCACATACCACCCCTGGTTCTCCGGCATTGCATCCTGCCTATGGATCTGGGCCTGTAGCAGGGCTTGAAGGCCGCTATGGGAGCGGCTACTACAGCCAGGAAGAGTTTGAAGAGATTCTGCGATATGCCACTGAGCGACACGTTACTGTAATCCCTGAGATAAATATGCCAGGTCATGCCAGGGCTGCCATCATGGCCATGGAAGCCCGTTACCAGAGGTTGCTGGATGAAGGCGACCAGGAAGCGGCCAAAAAATTCCGGCTGATTGACCCACAGGAAACATCGCAGTACATGTCGGCCCAGCTTTATAACGACAATGTAATAAATGTAGCCAGTGAATCGGTATACCAATTTGTTGAAACTGTGGTGGATGAGATCATAGAGATATATGCCCGGGCAGAAGCCCCTCTGCAGATCATTCATATGGGGGGTGATGAGGTACCGGCAGGAGCCTGGTCGCAATCGCCCATGATTGAGGAAAAGTTGGAACAGCTGCCTCATATAGATAAACCGGCCAATATGCACACCTATTTTACGGGCAGGGTTATGGACATACTTCGTGCCCGCGGGTTGAAGATGGCCGGCTGGGAAGAGGTTGCCCTGAAAACTACCCCCGGCGGCTCGCATGTTCCCAATGTGGAGTTTGTGGGGGGAGATCTCATTCCGTTTGTGTGGAACAATTTGTGGGGTGCCCAGGATCTGGCTTACCGCCTTGCCAACAGGGGTTTTCCCGTGGTATTGAGCCACGTTACTGCCCTGTATTTCGATCTTGCCTACAACAAAGATCCCCTGGAGCCTGGTTTGTATTGGGCCGGATTTGTAAATACGTACAGTGCCTGGCACTACAGTCCGCTAAACGTTTTCTCCACTACCCTTAAAGACAACATGGGACGCATCATTGAACCCGAAACCGAGTATATGGGTATGGAGCGGCTGCTGCCCGGCGCCAGGGAAAATATCCTGGGAATACAGGGACAGCTGTGGAGCGAAACCATCATTGGGCCGCAACGATTGGAGTATTACCTTCTTCCAAAACTGTTAGGCCTGGCGCAATCGGCATGGGGTGCCGAGAGAACCTGGGAAAGCATGGCGATTACCCGCAGCCGCAATGAGCTGGTTCGAAAACAGTGGAACGTTTTTGCCAATACACTTGGCCAGCGGGAGTTGGCTAAACTGTCACAGCTATTCGGCGGGTATCACTACCGCGTGCCACTACCCGGGGCTACCATCAGGGAGGGAATCCTCAGGGCCAACACCGAATTCCCCGGCCTGACGATCCGCTTTACCCTCGACGGTTCCCAACCCCATGCAGGCTCAACCCTCTATACCGAACCTGTGCCCATTGCCGCAGATGTGGTAAAGTTGAAAGC
>CAYVQC010000030.1:47308-51289 GCA_964453995.1 uncultured Bacteroidales bacterium
TTGCGCTGTCATCACCGCCTGACCTTTTAAATCCCTATTTAGCGCAGCACTTTTCTTTTAAAACCATTTTTACGTCTACCATGCTGCCAGCGCTACGCGCCTTGGAGATATATCGGTGCAGGGTTTCCCCTAACGTCTGTATTTTTTTTGTTTATTATGCACCAGAAGTAAGATAAAAACAGATCATTCCACATTCTTAAGACCCACCTGTAAAAAAGACCCTGGCAACGCTGGTTTTTGCGATTGTCCACCCTTTGTCCACCCCTGAAATTAGGTAGTTTGATGTATCAGGAAGTAAATTTAATCTGTAAATGGTCGGCCATGGAGCTGCTACATCAGAGGCCACATGCCGGGTAATCATCAAAAAGTATTTATACCTAAATCATGTACACTATAAAAGAAATCCTTTATTTATCTCTCGTCGTCCTGATTATTGTCTCATGCAGGAAAGAAGAAGAAACAGCCATTACCTTTGAGGATGTCATTGCAGAAGGTGGTGGTTTTGAACTGGCCACTACTTCCGAAGAACCGGTAAGTGAGGAAACATCTGTGGAGATCATCAATGGTGAAGTCTGGAACTGCACCATCGGTACCTATGATGCTATGGCACCAGGCGGCGGGAACAATGGTTTCCCGCTTTTCCATCACAATGCTTCAGTGATTTATCCCGGAAGCCTGGTGATTGGCTGGATCCTTATGACCTTTAATACATTTGCTAATTGCTTTTCTCCCTGTACGAAGGAGAAAGCAATTTTTTTTAGTAAATTTATAGTATGTTGACAGTCAAGGTAATACTTTGCAAACCCTTACCATTATGAGAAAATATGTTGTTGTTGCTGTGTTGGTAGTTCTAATTTTTCCCGGAAAGAGCTCCCCTCAGAATGCCCGTATCGATAGCCTGCTGCAGGTATACCAGGTTCAACCCATGGACACGACAAAACTTGCAACGCTTACGCATCTTATTAACGCATTCATGTATCGCGACCCGCAAAGATCCATGGTATTTGCCAGGGAAAACCTCTTACTTGCCCGGGATCTGGAATATGGAAAATGGAAGAGTTTGGCCAATTTCCACATGGGTGTGTTGCATAATAATGCAGATCAGTACGATTCTGCAGGGATCTATTTTAACCGGGCTTATGACCTGGCACTTTCAGTTGCCGATTCAATGCGTATGGTGCTGGCAGTCAACGGGCTGGCTACATTGTATTTGGGTACGGGCAATTTTACTGCTGCCGATTCGCTCAACGATATCAATATTGCCTTGCTGAAGAGAAAAGATGACCGTTACCGGCTGGCAACAGCCTATGCCATGAAAAGCCAGATCAATCAGCAGCAGGGCAATTTAAATATTGCATACAACTATGCTGTGGATGGATTGCGGCTAATGAGAGAATTTGACAAACCTGTTCGTATGGCCGATATCCTGCTCCAGCTTGCCACTATCGAGCAGGAACTGGGCAATATTACAGATGCCATTGAACATAGCAAAGAAGCCCTTCAGATTTATCAGGAGCACAACGATCTTATGTACCAGGCGCTGATGCTGGCCAACCTTGGAGATCTTTTTCTGATGCAGGGAAATTACAATGAGTCACAGGAACTTTTACAGCAAAGTATTGCCAAAGCTGATAGTGCCGGTAGCCTCAATGTAAAGGCTACCGCATTAAACCGCCTTGGTAATCTTTATTTACTTCGCAACCAATACAGTTTGGCGCGCCAAACCCTGGCGGAAGGTCTTGACATTGCATCTCTCATTGGAGACTTGCCGGGGAAAGTAGCCATTTTAAATACCTTGGGAATGTTGTTCAACAAGACCGGAAATCCCCGCCAAGCCATACAAAGCCTCGATGAGTCCATCCTTATTTCGCAACAATTGAACCTGAAGCCGGACAGGAGCAAAGCTTACCTGGAAAGATCGTTAAGCCATGAGCAGCTGGGTTTGTATTCATTGGCCCTTTCAGATTATAAAACACATAAGCAATTGTCTGACAGTATTTTTGCAAAAGAAGCGCTGGAACAGATAAAAGAGTTGCGTATCATCTATGAAACAGAGCAAAAAGACCAGGAGATTGAGATCCAGAAGTTTCAGATTGATTTGCTGGCCCAGCGGGAAAGAAATCAAAGAGGCAAGATTCTGCTGTTGACTATTTTGCTGGTTTCTTCCGTCCTAACTGTATTTTTGGTTCATTTGCTCCTGCGGCAAAAACTTAAAAGAAGGCAGCTGGAACACCAGGTTACCCAAAATATGCTGGCACTCCAGAAAAGAGAATTAACTACCCAGGTGCTGCATATTGCCCAAAAAAATGACCTGTTGCAGGAGCTAAAAGGAATGATCAGGGAGTTGAAAAGTGAATGTCCCAACAGCAACCTGCAGAAAAAAATTATCAATAAAATAAATATTGATATTAATAACGAGCAATCCTGGGAGCGTTTCCAAAACTATTTTGAAGATCTGCACAAAGGTTTTGGTGAAAAAATAAAGAAAATTGCTCCGGAAGTATCGCCGGGAGAAATCAGGCTGATCTCCTTGCTAAAGATGAATCTTAATTCGCATGAAGTGGCCAGTGTGTTGAATATTTCGCAGGAAGGGATAAAAAAAGCACGTTACCGCCTCAGAAAGAAGCTGGGGCTGGAAAGCTCAGAATCGCTTGAAGACTTTCTCAACAATTTAAGACTGTCCTGATCATTACAGCAGGAGAAGACTAGCATTTTCTGTTTTTAACCTTGCCAGGAAGTTAAAATCCCTTCAACAGGGCTAAAAAAGCTTACTTTTCGTACTTTTGCCGGCAAAAAAGAGAGATCATGCTCACTGTTGTTGCCATTATGTTTGCCGGAATGCTTGCCGGGTACCTGCTCCGCGGGCAAAAGAGGATTTTACGCATGAATGCCCGCCTTACTATGTGGGTGATTTATCTGTTGTTGTTTTTTCTGGGTCTTGCCATTGGGGGTGATGAGTATATTATGCGTCAGCTGCCCGAACTAGGACTGATGGCCCTCCTGATTACCCTGTTGGCAGTAGGGGGGAGTTTGCTTACAGCATGGTTGCTTTGGCGTTTTGCTTTTGCCGAGGGTGAAAGGAACAAGCCATGAGAGGCAGTTTTATCATCTTGGGATTTTTTGTGCTAGGGATTCTCGCCGGGCGGCTCAGTCAGTTTCCCCAGTGGCTCGATGCCGGGCAATACAGTTCCTGGGTGTTGTATCTGCTTATGTTCCTGGTGGGCCTGGGAGTGGGTGCCGATAGGAAAGCACTCAGAACCCTGGCAACATTCAATGTGAAGATATTGATGGTGCCTCTTTCTACGATCATAGGCACATTGCTGGGGGTATCCGTTTTGGGGATATGGATAAAGCAATTCAGCCTTACCGAATTGCTTGCCGTAGGATCAGGTTTTGGTTATTACAGCCTGTCGAGTGTGATCATAACTGAACTCCATTCGGCTGAACTGGGAGTTATTGCCTTGCTTTCCAATGTTATCCGGGAGGTGATCACCCTTTTGTTCGCGCCTTTGTTTGTACATATTTTCGGGAAACTGGCCCCCATATCTTCGGGCGGAGCCACGAGCATGGATACCACATTGCCTATTATAACGAATGTCTCAGGACGGGAATTTGCCCTGGTATCCCTTTTCCACGGCATCGTGCTCACCATCCTGGTTCCCTTCCTTGTGGCGTTTTTTATTTCGTTGTGAGGGTGCATTTATATGTCTTCCCTATTTACCTACCATAATTTCAGCGCTACGCGCCTGGGTTTTTCTGGCATTGCAGTCTGGTTTTCTTTTGCCGTCGGTTTATCATTGCTGTAGGCTTCAGCCGACGGAAGGCAGGCAAGGTATAGCTTAAGGGATTTTAGTCTCATTGAAAAAAAGGTTTTCCATTGCGCTGTCATCACCGGTTATTCCTTGAATTATCATTTATGCGCAGCGCATTCCTTTTTAAAAACCATTGTCAGGCTACCATAATGTCAGCGCTACGCGCCTG
>CAYVQC010000031.1:0-9380 GCA_964453995.1 uncultured Bacteroidales bacterium
GGAGTGTGTCTTCATACTTTTGTTTTCCGTAGCTAAAATAGGATTTTATCTACATATCTGACAAAGAAAACAAAACTTTATGATCAAACAACCTGCTGATTTAGAATAACCCCAGCAATGGTTTGTCTTCCACCCTGCCCTGCTCCGTAAAATTAGCCGGAGACAAAAAAACCTCCACTGTTTTTACCAGTGAAGGTTTTTTTGGGTTTGTGGAGCTGCAGGGGATCGAACCCTGGTCCAAACAAGCAGCGAAACTGCTTTCTACATGCTTAGCCTTTAGTTGGGATTTCGGCCTTGGACCGGGAAAAGGCGGCCCTATCCTTAGCCAAAGCTTCTTTATTTTTCGTGCAGGCACCGAAGCCTTACCTGCCTTATCCCGTATTTTGTCGATGCTTCCTAAGAGACGCTAACGGGCGTCGCTTCTCCGGAAACAGCAAGCAGTTAATAGCTACTATTAAGCTGCCATTGCGTAGTTGTAATCGTTGCCGTTTATAGGCTTGAGAATTAGGATTTACGAGCCATATTCACAACGCTCGGCATGCTTACAATCCCACTCGACTTGCTGTCTAATCCATGTCAGCCCCTCGTATGGGTTTTGCAGGTGCAAAGATACAAAAAATATACCAAAGAAATAGTGTGTAGAAGAAATAAACCATAGCGAGTTACCTGCAGACAACACCGACAAATCACTTGGATTTTTCGAAAACTTAATCACTGATTCACCCGACAAAAGTTTCCGTGCAAGAAAAAAGGGATGCGTCCTTACACAAGATCACATCCCTTTACATCAGGCTTTTACAAAATAACCGATGATCAGATAAACAGGTTCAAATTGGCCTCTTCGGTACGCTCAAGGTAAGTAGCCACGCCACCAAATTGCACCCCATCAATGAGTTCTTCCTTTTTGATCCCCATCACATCCATCGACATGGTGCAGGCAATAAACTCTATACCATTTTCCTGCGCCTGGGCAATGAGTGATTCCAGAGAGTCGATATTTTTCTTTTTCATGATGTTGCGCATCATGCTGCTACCCATGCCCATCATATTGAGCTTTGAGAGCTTCAATCCTTTGCTGCTACCGGGAAGCATAACATCGAACATACGTGCCATAAAGTCCTTTTTAACGGGTGGTTTGTTGTTCTTTTTCAGGATATTGAGACCCCAAAAGGTAAAAAAGAGGGAAACTTTTTTTCCTGTTGATGCAGCACCATTAGCAATAACAAAAGAGGCCAGGGCTTTATCAAGGTCATCGCTGAAAACCACCATGGTTTTGTTGTCAGCTCCTTTTATGGGGCGTGAAGATTTGGCAGAGGATGAACCTTTTTGCAGTCGTGCAGTAATTACTCCATTCGCCTGTGTTACTTCCAGTATCTTATTTCCTGTCATGTTTGCCCATGCCTTTACATCGGAGTCAAAGGCAGGGTCAGTAGCCTTTACTTCAACCACCTGACCGGGTTGTGCTTCGGCCATACTGTTTTTAAGCTTGAGAATGGGGCCGGGACATTGCAACCCACATGCATCGATCTGAAGGGAAGCGATTTTTTCAGCTATGGGATGTTGACTGGCCATATTTCTTTGATAGATATTATCATCAATGCCCACATAATCTTTCTCATAAATATCTTCGTTGCTCTGTTTCTGGATGGCAAATTCCCAGGTTTTGATCCCCCCGCTAAGGTTTTCCACATTGGAGAATCCATGCTGGCTAAGGATACGACAGGCCACATAGCCGCGAAGGCCTACGCCACAAAAAACGATAACCCTTTTATCGCGGGGAATTTCTTCCATACGTTCCCTGATTTCATCCACCGGAATATTCAGAGCATTGTGGATGGTGCCCAGTGAATATTCATCGGGGGTTCGTACATCGAGCAGGAGGGTATCTTTGCTGCTTGTTTTTTCGATATCACGCCATGAGCAGGATTTTACCCTGCCGGTGATTATGTTTTCAGCCACAAATCCTGCAATATTAACAGGGTCTTTGGCCGATGAATATGGCGGTGCATAGGCATGTTCTATTTCAGTAAGATCATAGATAGTCCCGCCATTTTTGATTACAGTAGCCAGCAGGTCGATACGTTTGTCTACTCCATTGTAACCAACAATTTGAGCACCATAGAGTTTCCCGGTTTCGGGATGGAACACAATTTTGATGCTCATGGGAATAGCTCCCGGGTAATATCCGGCATGGGATCCGGAGTGGGTAATGGAAGCAGTATACGGAATATTGTTTTTGCGCAAGGTGCGACCCGACACCCCTGTAGAGGCTACGGTAATATCAAAAACTTTAGCTATGGCCGTGTTGATAGACCCCTGATAGGTATATTGGTTGTTCCGGATAATATTATCGGCACAAATACGTCCCTGTTTGTTGGCTGGGCCTGCAAGGTATGTTATTTGCGGGATGTTGGTGATGGGGTTTGGATATTCGATGGCATCGCCTACGGCATAAACATCGGGATGAGAAGTTTGCAGATGCTCATTTACCTTTATACCACCGGTATTTCCCAACTGCAGCCCGGCGTCCCTTGCCAGCTGGCTGTCGGCCCGCACCCCAATGGAAAGAATCACAAGGTCGCTTTGCAGAACGCGGCCGCTTTGCAGGGTAACGGCAATACCACCGTTTTCTTTGCGAAAGGAGGTAACACCTGACTTAAGGAAAAACTCAACATTTTTGGTTTTTAAATGCTGGTGTACCAGTGAAGCCATGCTGTAGTCCAGGGGAGTCATCACCTGTTCGGCCATTTCTACAATGGAAACAAAAATGCCAAGCTGATGAAGGTTCTCTGCCATTTCCAGGCCAATAAAACCTGCTCCCACCACGATAGCCCTTTTAATTTTATGTTCTTCGATATAGTTTTTTATACGATCGGTATCGGCAACATTACGAAGGGTAAAGATTCCATCCGTTTCAATACCGGGAAGATTAGGACGCACGGGTTCTGCTCCGGGAGAGAGAACAAGTTTGTCGAAAGACTCATTGTACTCTTCTCCATTGGAAAGTTTCCTGATTTTTACTGATTTGCTTCCGGTATCAATGGCAATGACCTCCTGTTTAACACGCACGTCAACGTTGAATCGCTGGGAAAATGCTTCGGGAGTTTGCACAAAAAGGCTTTCACGTTCGGCGATGGTACCACCGATATAATAGGGCAGTCCGCAGTTGGCATAACTGATATGATCCCCCCTTTCCACCATAATGATGTGAGCGTTTTCATCGTTTCTTCTGAGTCGGGCAGCGGTGGTAGCACCTCCGGCTACACCGCCTATAATAAGTATTTTCATATTAGGATTTATATATGTTAGTGGGTAAAAATTTACGATTCAAGATGCCTTACACCCATAGGAGTAATCGATTCAAGGGTTTGTCTCCCGGCCGGGGTAAGATCAAAGATCATTTTACGTTTATCGGCCTTGTCTATGCTTCGTTCAATAAACATTTTGTCTTCCAGCCGTGCAAGCACCCTTGATGCCTGGGTGGCGGTAAGTCCTGTTTCCCCCGCCACATCTCCCTGGCATTTGCAACGTTGCGACAGGCAACACAGCACAATAGCCTCATCCAGGCTAATATCGGCTATCCGCCGCAATTCCTGATCGAGTTTCTGAAGCTGCCGCCAGCTACTTTTGATCTGACAAAAGGGGGCTTCAGATTCTTTATATGTTCCTGCTTTTATTTTCATTTTGCAAATATTTCAGAATGCAAAGTTATGCATTCAAAATGGCATGTCATAGGAGTTGTGAATTATTTAACATTTAAAAGAACGTTTAACAACAGCGTAGTTACAATGCTCTACATTTACCTGTGACCCTGGCAGCCTGTTCCTGTTATTGCCGGGTTGAAGAAAACAAATTTTCTGTTTTTATTTGATGGGATAGCAAGGCACATCCAAATAGCCTCAAAGCCCTGCCGGGATATAAAATCGCGGTGGCCATTGATGAAGTTTTTGTGCTTACAGCAACAAACAACATCAGAAAAACTTTCCCTTTGGATTGTTCACAAATATATTTCACCAGGTTGCTTTAAGCAGTTCAATAATAAGGCGTACTTCTTGTTTTTATCATGTAAATAGAGTAATTTAACAGATACTTTCATCTTTTTTGCTGTTTTCACCACACCAATGGTAATACAGTTTCTTTACATATACTTATTCAGCAACCCTTAAAACTGCAGCCCATGAGCCGTATGATCGACATTCACGCCCACCCTCAGATGAAGCCTTTCAATTCAAACTTAACATCACGAGAGCAAAAGGGAATATGGAAAGAATTTAGCGAGTCGTCCAGTTGCGAAACCCTTAACAATCTTTTGCGCGGTGCAGTAAATAGCACCACCAAACGTTCCCAGACCAATCTTGAGCAGGCCCTACGCGGAAATGTAGGTGGTATTTTCCTGGCCATGGGTCCGGTGGAGCGAAATTTTTTCGCTCCGCAACGCAAGCATCTCATCATCAAGCTTATACTCAGCGGGAAGCGTATGCCTGATTTTGCAGCCTGTGTTACCGGCTTTGACATTGAGAAAGTAAAAAAGATATTCAGTCGCATCCAAAAGAAAAGGGGCCTTGACTATTACCGGGAGGAACTTCTGGAAGAGTATGATTTTTTGCTGGAGCAGGATACAGATGCCAGAATGTGCATTGCCGGAGATTACAATGAGTTTTCACACAATTTCAATCGTGCCGGAGTTGTTTCTACTCTTCTTACCATAGAGGGAGCTCACTCGCTGGGGAATTATGAGCAACATGCCGATTTTAAGCTAAACATTGCCGATGCCGACCGGCCGGAGATCTACAATCGGCTCATGCCCGATTTTGAGAAAAATATCCTTCACATGAAAAAATGGGGCAACGGAAGACATGCTCCTTTTTTCATTACCTTTTGTCATCATTTTGGAAACCTCCTGGCGGGACACGCCAAAAGCTTTGCCTCGGGTACATTTATAAAACCCGGGATGGATGATCTGCTGGATCAGCTCAGCTGTAAAAACCAGGGATTCAGCCGGCTGGGATCGGATGTAATGGAATTGCTTCTAAGTAAAAACAATGGACGCCGTGTGTTGATAGATGTGAAACACATGAGTGTACAGGCTCGCAAGGAATTTTTCGCCATGTTGGAAAAGAAATTCTGGTCGAAGGGAGAAAAGCTCCCCGTAATCTGCAGCCACGCAGCTCTGAGTGGTTATAAGAGTTTGGAGGAATCGAATGTACCCGACACCCGTTATACCTGGCAAAAAAACTACCTTAGCCGGCAGGCCATCAACATGAGCGATGAAGAGGCCCGCATCATTGCCCGTTCAGGAGGATTGGTGGGAATCGTGTTCCATGGAGGACGGCTTCCGGGAGGGCTTGCAAAAAACCAGCTCAGTGAGGCTTATTGGTCGCGCAATAATGATAAAATTCGCGATGTTGCCATAAAACTGATCATGAGCAACATCTTTCAGTTTATCAGGGCAGCAGGTTACAAGGAAGCCTGGGATTCTATTTGCCTGGGTACTGATATGGACGGGGTCATTGAGCCATTGCGCCCCTACACCAACTATACCAGTTTGTGGGGCTTTTCCCAGCACCTGGTGCAATTCTTTCGTCGTCCTTTCGACCTGGCCGAAATAGGATTGAACGCTCAGGAGGTGAAAAATCTTATGTTTGGTTATGAACCGGAAATACTTGCTGATAAGATACTCTTTCAGAATGTGCTGGATTTTTTGAAAAAGTATTTTAATGACACCTACCTGGGAGGCGAGAGGTTGACATCACGAAGGTTTTAGCTTAGTTTACTGGTTTCAAACTCCATGTTTACTCTTTACATGTGAATACTGAAACCGGGACATTCAACCTGTACATGATCTTACGAATTATTGGCCGGTGATGCCATTTTCATCACTGAACTGACAAAATCAGTTTTCCCTTTGGTATAAAGTTCGCGGTTATATTTATGCCTGTGTGCCAATTGTCTTTTCAAATCCTCATATTCACTTGCATATTGTGGGTGCTGAATAAGAAAATCCTTAAAAAGGATCTCTCTGCAAACCCCCTTGTACCTTACATGCACATGAAAGCACAACTCCTCATAACCCTGTTGTGAATAGCCTTTTACAAACATTAGATGAGGTGGTGGATTGTCATTCCTCCTGATGAAGTGGTAACCCATCATACGAAAGGCTGAAATCAGGGAGTTCTCTTCGCAGGGGGATTCCAGTTGCAAAATAATATCTATTACAGGCTTTGCTGCCATCCCCGGAATGGCAGTGCTTCCTACATGCTCAATGCGGTGTATCGGGAGTCCTTGCAGCTCTTTGAGAATCTGTCTTTTTTCATCAATAAAGCATAAAGGCCACGCCGCGCTGTAATCGGCAATTACGACCGGGAACAACCTGCCCAGTTCTTCTGTAGTCATTTCATCCAGTGTCTTCATCTTACAGGGTTTTTTTTATTCATATCAACAGGCAACAATCCATCATAACCCAGTGAAAATTGTACCAATGCATTCATAGAGCAATGAAACAGAACGTTACAACATCCAAGACCAACTTCATACTGACTAAATTCTGTTCACTTTCAGGAGAAAATTGTTCGATAACGTACAGCCATGATTTAATTCCTTGTGAAAAACCTGATCCCATTTTTGCATTTTTCCCATCCTTTTGTGCAGGTACAAAAAGCTATTTGTTTATGACTTTTGCAATGAAATAAATAAAGTATTCATTAAATATTAAAATTATGAAGACAAATAACAAAGGATTCATATTTATGCCTTTTTGGGTAATTATATCAGTTTTCATCATCGCCGCTTGTTCAACCGAAAAAATAGATGATTTGGAAAAAGATGTTCAGTTAAACAAAGAAAACAGAGAGCTTAACGAGGAGACTGATCTGAAACAGGGCCATGCTGCACAAAAAAAACTCCTGGCACAAGTCAGAAGAGTAACTGCAAAATACCATCGGGTTGAAGTTGCTATCGCGGATGGTTATGTAGAAGCTTCCCACTGTGTGTATAATGAAGAATTGGGTGCAGGCATGGGCTATCATTTCGTCAAAGAAAGCCTGGTGGATCCTGTTTTTGACCCATTAAAGCCTGAAGCATTGCTCTTCGAACGAGACGAAAAGGGTAAATTTAAACTCGTCGGTGTTGAATACATCGTCATAGACGTGGGACAACCACATCCGCAATTCGCTAATCATCCGTTTGATGTTGGCGGAACACCGGTTCCGGTAGATCATTACAGCCTCCATGTATGGGTTTGGAAGCACAATCCACTGGGAATGTTTTTCCCCTATAATCCAAATGTTAGCTGCAATTTGGGTGATATGGACTGATGTTTTTTGGTTCATCCTGTATGTACGAATTGCTTCTAATGAGTCGAAAATATCCCATTAAGTGTGATGTAATAAAATCCGTTGGTTTGAATCTGCTGATTCATTCCAACGGATTTTTATTCTAAAGTATTTGGGTTTCAGCAATAAAAAACGTATATTTAAACGAGCGTTTGTGTATTTACTGGATTTTTCGTCTCCAAGATTGATCAAGCCAATTAAAAAATTTACATCATGAATTCAACAGCAATAAAAGAAAAGGTTATCCGTTTTTCGGATCATGCGGATTTTGGCGGATCTATCAGTCTTCAAAAGCTTACCCGGCAACATCGAAGAATTACCGAAGCGGAAGATTATCAGATCTTATGGCTGGAAAGCGGTATTAAAAACATTGAAATTGATTTTGAAGAACTTGATTCTTTGCCTTACTCCATCATATTTCTTCATCCCGGCAAGGAAGTTAATCTACGGTTTGATTGTTTGCAGCCCAAAGGCTGGATATTAAAGTTTTCTCATGAATTTTTCAGACAACAATATCCCGAAGGTTTTCATATTCAACATGCTGATATCTTCTTTTCATCGGGAGAAATCCCCCGCATAGTGCTGAGTCCGAAAATCGGAGATCGAATTAACTCCATTGCTGAGATGATCTCTGAAATGATGCAATCCCAGATTCCCAAAAAAGAGGTTGCGGCATCTTCGCTATTGAAAACCCTTTTGATTTATTGCGACAGCAAATGCAATCTGCGGGTAACATCGGGCAGCAACAATCACTACATATCGATTGTGAGCAGGTTTAAGCATCTCGTTTCACAACATCTGGAAACTTTTCACCAGGTGTCAGATTATGCACAATTGATGCATATATCTCCCAAATATCTTAATAGCATTGTCAAAGAAGTAATGGGGGTTACGGCCAAATATGTTATCAGTGAGCAGTTACTCATCAGATCCTGCCGCGATCTGAAATTCTCCAATCTTTCCATAAAAGAGATATCCATTCAGTTGGGCTTTTCCGAACCTGAGCATTTTAGTAACTTCTTTAAAAAGAACACGGGTCATTCACCCCTGGCTTACAGGCAGAAATAATCCATTTTTGCATGATGAGATTCCATTTTTACATCTGCTTTACGGATTATGTTTCAGAACTTTATGTTAAGAAAAACAACCTTTACATAAACATAATTTTCTAAACATTAAAACGAACAAATCATGAAAAGAAGTGACTTTATCAGGAATGTTGCCTCCGGAGTTACAGCAACCCTTCTGTTGCCTTCACTAGCCCTGGCATCTGCAGTAAAAAAAAACAAACATAATCATGTTAAGATTATAAAGAATGGAGAAGGAAAAAAGCTTAATGTGCTGGGAGATCAGATGACTGTAAAGCTTACCGGCAATGAAACAGATGGAAAATACGCACTTGTTGAACAGTATAATGATCCTGGCGTAGGCATACCACCGCATGTGCATGCCAATGAGGATGAAGTATTCAAAGTCATTGACGGAGAGGTGGAGTTTTGGCTGGGTGATAAAACCAAAGTTTTAAAAGCCGGCGATATGATTTACTGCCCCAAAGGGATTCCACATACATGGAAGGTTGTGGGTACTAAAAAAGCCAAAGTAGACTTCGGATTTTTCCCTGCCGGAATGGAGAATATGTTTGAAGAGCTGGCACAATTGCCGGCCGGCCCCCCTGATCTTGCCCTGATAGCTGAGATATGCGGAAGATATGGAGTAGAGTTTATATAATGAGGTTTTTCCTGAAATTCTTAATGGGTCTGGCAAATCCATTTAAAGATCAGCTAGCTATTCCCGATTCATCTCATTGAAAAACAGAACAGTTATTTATGGCAATAAAGGTCATATCCTGAATTGTATCTTACGGTTTTTTTCGTATTACAAACCAGACAGATCAAAATATTTCAAGCCTTGAAATGTCTTCTACAGCAAGGAAGACGGTCTTAAAAAACAAAAGCAGGTAAATGGCCTGGTGTGCGGCAGTTAGCCGTAACCACGTATGCCATTTTATTCTGCTTTTGATGCTTAACAAGGTATATACCATAGAGACGA
>CAYVQC010000031.1:9480-47668 GCA_964453995.1 uncultured Bacteroidales bacterium
AAGAGTTCACCAGAGTGGGTCATCATCGATAAAAAACTACCTTACAGGAATACTAACATACACGGTTGTTCCTTTACCGTACTCCGATTCAAAATGGATTTTTCCACCGTGCTCCTCAATGATGCCATGGGTAATAAAGAGTCCCAGACCTGTTCCCTTACCTGGATCTTTGGTGGTAAAGAAGGGATCAAATATTTTTTTCATATTTTTCCCTGCAATTCCTACACCCGTGTCAGATATCGAAAGGTGTAAATTGTTCTTATTGAGTTGAGTTTTAATGGTTATGGTACCTTTGTTTGTAATTGCCTGAACAGCATTGGTTAATAAGTTCAGGATGGCCTGGTGTATTTTCCCCTCATTGCAATGGATCATAAGGGGTTGATCCACATAGATCCGCTCAACGGCTATCGTGTTTTTTATTTGATTTTGGAGAATGATCAAACAATTTTCGATTACTCCATGAATATCACTTTCCACAAATACCCGGTCATTTTTTCTGCTGTAGTGGTTCAGGCCGGAAACAATAAGGCTGGCTCTTGCCACCCCTTCATTTACTACCTCTATAAGCTTGGAAATTTCGGAAGACTGCGAAAAACTATCAGAAACATAAGTCTCAATAGCAGTAACTCCGCCCTTAATGAAATTCAGGGGATTGTTCAGCTCATGGGCTATTCCGGCGGCCAACACACCAAGGGAAGCCATCTTCTCAGACTGAACAAGTTGTTTTTGTGTTTGCTGCAGTTTTTTGAGAGTAGCCTCGAGCTCTTCCCGCTGGCTGATGAGTTCATCATTGGCTGCCATCAGCTCTTCATTGGTTGCTTCAAGTTCTTCGGTACGTTCCTGCACCAGTGCTTCCAGGTGATTTTTATATCTTTCGAGCTGTTCCTCAGCCTGTTTCTTTGCAGTAACATCGCGACTGATGGTTTGCAAATAAAGCTGGTTATCAAAATATATCTTTGAAATGATCCCACTGAACCATCTTACATTACCCCAGGCATCTTCAAACCGGTTTTCAATAATGGAGGTATGTACATCAGGCCCTGAAAGAAGCTTTTCGATCTCACTTCTCACATATTCAGTATCCTCATGGTATATTCTTGCCTTTCGCTCCGGATTATTATATTCTTCGGGTGTAATGCCTGTAATTTTTCCAAGTGCACTGTTGGCAAAAATAATTTTACCATTCAGGTCGCTTACCATTATGATTTCAGGGAAGGCCTCAATAATGATCCGGTAGCGGGCTTCACTTTCATTTAATGCCTGTTCCGACATTTTTCTTTCGGTTACATCTCTCAGCACTGCCAGCACCCTTCCCTTTCCCCCTATTTCGGTACTTTTAAGGGAAATTTCTGAATAAAACAACTCTCCATTTTTTCTTTTGGAATGCCATTCAAAAACCTGGGGCCCTTCTTCTATTGCTTTTTGTATCAGTTGCCGGGCCTTTTGATTGATGCCGGTATTATTTTCTGCGCTGATATCTCTGAGGGTCAGGCTTAGCACTTCCTCCTTGGTTTCATAGCCAAACATCCTGAGCATTACGTCATTCACATCGCAGATACGGCCATCGCTGGCATCGTGTATAAAAATTGCTTCGCTGGTTGAATTGAAAACCTCCCGGTAGTTCCTTTCATTATCTGATATTACTTTGTTTTGCGCTTTTAAATGGCCAATAAAACCAGAGAATGACACAAAAAATTTACGGGTAAGGTAAAGAATTATCAACCCAACAGCCGAAATGTGAAGGGCATTGATCAACCATGGAAACACCCTGAAAAGATAGATATCAGGCTCATACCCTCGCGGAATTTGCAATATCCCCTTGCCGTGGAAATAACCAATAACGAGGAAACTAATCATGGCGATCAGGTAGATGATAAGACTCCGCGAAAAGGGGAAATATATAATGGTATACAAGGGCACCAAAACAAGGTAAATCCGGGTGGATGAAAGCAACCCGTAAATGTATATATCGGAAAGAGACAATATAAGTACCAAGGCAACCATTATATAGGCTTTGGTACTCACGCTTATTTTTTCCCTTCTGAGTGTGACTATGAGCAACACTGCCAGCACCAGGGATTCAAAAATCAACGATACGTTGAAGTTGTTATTGAGATACCTGAAAAAACTTGTGGTGAGAAAGGCCGTTGATCCTAATATTGAGGCAACAATGAGTGAATTGTGAATCACTTCTTCTTTGACCTGCTCAATACTGCGAATGTTTCTACTGTCTGTCATCGTTTAAATATTACCCCGGAACAATGAAGAAAATGGTCTTAAAAAAGGGATGCATTCAGATGCATCCCAATACAGCAATTCCTATTTGGCATGGTTCAATCACCATCTGTCCTTTTAATAATTTCAGCCGTACGATGTCCATAAGGAAGGGCTTCCTCCTGCTCTTTCACCTTTTGCCATGCCCTGGCAATAATGATCTCATCAATGTCTTCCTTATCGCATGGAACCTCTACGATGTATGAGTCTTCGGCATAGGTGGCAATCATACATTTTACAATGGCTTTTCCCATAATATCAATATTTAATCAATAACAATATTACAAAGAAAATTGTTTCCGTCCACCAAAAGGTGAATATTTTGAGATGTAAGTCGTCTTTTTGGCTCATTCGAAGTAGCGGGTACAATGCACATGACCTTCTATTGCGGGTCGCTGAGCCTGTTGAAGAGGGGTCGCTGAGCCTGTTGAAGTGCTCCACGACCGTTTAGCTTACCTGTCTTCGGAGCAATTGCGCATTAATAGCTACAATGATGGTACTCAAACTCATAAGGGCAGCACCCACCGCGGGGCTAAGCAATATTCCCGCTGAAATGAGCACCCCGGCAGCAAGGGGGATGGCCACCACATTGTACCCTGCTGCCCACCACAGGTTTTGGATCATTTTGCGGTGGGTGGCAGTTCCAAACAGAATAAGGCTGGCAATGTCTTTCGGATTGCTGTTTACCAGCACGATATCGGCAGTTTCTGCGGCAACATCGGTACCTGATCCCACAGCAATACCCACATCGGCCTGGGCAAGAGCAGGAGCATCATTCACTCCATCGCCGGTCATGGCCACAAATTCGCCATCCTTCTGCATTTTTTTAATGATTTCCTGTTTGTCGTCCGGAAGCACTTGTGCATGGTAGTCGTCCAGTTCGAGGGCTTTTGCCACTGATTTGGCTACTTCTTCATTATCGCCGGTAGCCATTATGATTTTTATGTCTCTTTCTTTCAGGGTTTTTATGGCTTCGTGCGACTCTTCCCTGATCTCATCAGCCAGGGCAATATATCCGGCCAGTTTTTCTTCCACCACGACAAACACCACCGTTTCTCCTTCATCTTTAAATGCATCTTCAGGCTGCTCCATTTCATTTTCTTTCAGGTAGCCTGGCCCCACAATTTTAATTTCCTTGCCATTCAGGCTGGCTTTTATTCCTTTACCCTTGATATTGCTGAAATCTTTGGCTTCTTCAAAATCCAGTTCCTTTTCTTCAGCCTTACTCAGTATTCCCGAAGCAATAGGATGTTCCGACTGTGATTCAAGGGATGCTGCTATGGAAAGGATCTGATCATCGGAATGATCATCATTGACCGATTTGTACCGTGACACACCAAATTCTCCTTTGGTAAGGGTTCCGGTTTTGTCAAAGATGATAGCAGTAATTTTCCTTGCATTTTCGAAGGCTGTTCTGTTTCGAATGAGCAAACCTTTTTGTGCCGAAACGGATGTGGAGATTGCCACTACAAGTGGAACTGCCAGCCCCAGGGCATGTGGGCATGATATCACCATTACTGTAACCATTCTTTCGAGTGCAAATTCAAATTCGCGTCCCAGGGCAAGCCAGGTGGCCAGAGTGATCAATCCCCCTCCCAGGGCAATATAGAAGAGCCAACCGGCTGCCCTGTTGGCAAAGTTCTGGGTTTTTGACTTTGACTCCTGCGCCTCTTCCACCATGCCAATAACTTTGGATAGATAAGAGTCCTTTTCGGTATGTTTAACAACGATCTTTATGGTGCCGTTGTCATTGACCGAACCACCAATCACCTCATCCCCCTCTTTTTTGGTTACTGGCTTGGATTCACCGGTAATCATGGCTTCGTTAACATTGGTTTCACCCTCTTTGATCTCCCCATCCGCAGGGATCTTTTCACCAGGTTTTACAAGTATCAGGTCATCGGCCTTCAGGTCTGAGAGGGAAACGGTTTCCGTTTCATCATTGTCATTGATACGTGTAGCCTCTGAAGGCATTAGTTTTGCCAGTTCTTCAAGGGCATTGGAAGCACCCATAACCGATTTCATTTCTATCCAGTGTCCCAGCAGCATCACGGCGATCAGGGTTGCCAGTTCCCAGAAAAATATTTTCCCCTCCAGGCCAAAAACTACAGCAGAGCTGTAAACATAAGCTACGGTAATGGCCAGGGCAATAAGAGTCATCATGCCCGGAGCCCTGTCTTTGAGCTCATCTTTCAGACCCTTGAAGAAGGGCCATCCGCCGTAAAAGAACACAATTGACGAAAGAGCAAACTGCACATACCTGTCTCCCTCAAAGCGAAATTCATAGCCCAGTAAACCCTGAATCATGGGCGCCAGTACCACAATGGGCAGACTTAATGCCAGCGACACCCAAAACCGCGTGCGGAAATCCTTAATCATATGGGCATGATGATCCTGATGATCGTGGTCCGAATGGTCTTCATGTCCCTTTTCATCATGATCATCATGATTATCATCCTCATCATGATGATGCTGATCCTTTTCCTCATCATGATGGTGATTGCCTGATTCTTGCTTTTCCTTGTTTTTCTTCTGATGCTTTTGGTTGGGGTTATGGTTTTTCATTTTGCAAGAGTTAAAGTTCATGTATACTATTCGTAATAAACCGCAAAGTATGCAATAGTAGGGCAAAGGAAATGACTACCTTGGTTTGGCTTGCGATTACCTTTGTGTTCCTTGCGGCATGCTTTGGTAGGATTTGCAGTATCTGATTACAACCAGGCTCATTCCTCTTTCGGTCGTTTGTATTTGCAACATGCCGGAAGACTTTGGTACGTTTCATCACTGGCACGCACCTTTTCGGTATCATGCCCTGCATCGGCTATTTTCTGATGCACATCATCCAGATCAACCTTTTGGGTGTCGTAATCCAGAGTCAGCATCTGGGTTTTCATGTCCCAGTCAGCCGCATGCACACCGTGAACACTTTCGGCGGCCTTTTCTATTCGTGCCTTGCACATTTCACATGCGCCATACACTTTAAATTCGGTTTTATCCTGGTTGCTAACTCCCAACATGGGGATAAGCAATGTGATGAAAAAAACAAGAGTTTTCATAAAATTATACTTTAAAGATGTAACAATAAGAATAAGAAAGAGTCTGTACAAGCAAAAATTCATTGATACCCAATGTAAACCTACCGGGTAAGCAGGTACTTGTTCACAATGGATTTCTTGAGGATGAAGACCTTCCAGGTTTCAGTCTATACACCTGAGCAAATAAGAGGAATACAATTCGAAAGGTGTATGCTTTCATGACCTGATCGCGCAGCAGGAGAGAGTGTGGATTTGCATTTATATTTTTCCTTTCAGGAATTTCTGGCGTACCTCCTCATCAAATTTCTCAATGGCATACCTGAGCATGGTGCGTGGCATGCGGTGGTAATGATTTTTCAGGAAGGTATATTCCACATCAAAATCACGATTGCCAACTTCGCGCAGCATCCAACCCACAGCCTTATGGATAAGATCGTGAGGATGATTGCGCAAAATTTCTGCCAACTTAAGGGTATGGTGGTAGTCTTTGAGGCGAATAAAATGCAAGGTAGTGATCATGGCAATGCGTTGCAGCCAAAGATCACCTGAATGAGCAAAATCGTAGAGCAACTGTTTGTCGCGGTTTAAAAGCCACGGGCCCAGGATATGGTAACAGGAGGAATCCACAAGGTCCCAGTTGTTTACGCCATCAATATTTTGCAGGTAGCATTGTACAATGGCCTGCTGTTCCTGCTCAGTTTTGCATTTGCTGAATTTGAGCACCAGCATAAACAGTGCTGTAAGCCGGTGTTCATGGATGTTTTCTCTAAGCAGAACTGCGATTTCTTCCAGGCTGATTTGATGGTAAAACTGCCTGGCAATGGCTCTTTGTTCGGGAACATTTACCCCAAGAAAGGTATCCCCTTCCCCATATCCCCCCGGAAATGCCCGGAAAAACTTTGCAAGCCCGCCAGCCTTTTTCTTCTGGTCAGCCCTTGACAACAGAGCTTCTTTTACTTTTTGCAACATCTGATCAGCAATATTTCAAACCTTATACGTCAGGCAATACATACAGGAATATGGAGAAGAAATGTGTAATGGCGCCTGCCAGCACAAAAAGGTGCCAGATAACGTGAAAAAATCGCTTTTCCCTTTTGATATAAAAAGGAATCCCAAGGCTGTAAAGCAGGCATCCACCCAGCAACCACAGTAATCCTTCGGTGGGTACTTCCATAATCATGGGTCGGATGGCAATAAGGATAATCCATCCCATCAGGAAGTAAATGATAGCCGAAATATTTCTCAGCCTGTCAGTATAGAAAAAGAGCTTGAATACAACCCCGGCAATGGCAAGCCCCCAAATAACTCCAAATATAGACCAACCCCAGGGGCCTCGCAGGGATACCAGCATAAATGGGGTGTAGGTTCCGGCAATGAGAATGAAAATAGAAGCATGATCGAGCAGATTGAGAAACTCTTTCACCTTTTTGTTTTGAAAGCTATGATAAAGAGTTGATGCAGTGAACATAAGGATAAGACTGGTACCATACACAGAAAAACTTACGATTTTCCACACATCACCATAAGGCCTGATGCTGGCAAACACTACCAGCAGCACCAGCCCGGCTATGCTTAGCAGGATGCCTATACCATGGGTAATACTGTTAAGCAATTCTTCAAGGTAAGCGTACCATCTTCTGAACTTCATTTTGAGAGGATTTGAAAGAGAAATTTAATGTGCAAAAATAGCAGGAATGATCGAACATGATACATTGAATAAAACCTGTCGGGCTTTGGGATGTACAATTTTTTCCCCACGAAACCTCTTTCCTGTGGGTAAAATAAGCCTCAGATTAATTCCTGCTTTTTGCCGGGCGATAAAAACCACCACCCTTTGCGGGGCAAAATCAGCTCACACACTCCTCCAACAAGTTTACCTTTAAATATTTACAGACACCACGCCACCGAAAAGCTTCTGAATGAATACTTCACAATGCCGGAAGGGATAATTTTGGTGCGACTTTTTCACTGTCGCCTCCAGAAAATATCATTAAATAATCTTAAAGAAAAAGCTATGCTAACCACAACGTTATTCCCGGGAAGGTATGTACAAGGCCCCAATGCATTGAAAGAACTAACGAGCGAAATAAAAAGACTGGGTAAAAACGGTTTTATCATTGCTGATCCGGTTGTGTACGACAATATTTTGCCTGATTATTACCCGGACCTTGAAAAAGAAATGAAACCGGGCAAGGAAAGATTTGAAGGAGAATGTACCGATAAGGAAATAAAAAGACTTTCCGGTATCATAAGGGATGAAGGATCGGATGTAGTAGTAGGTTTTGGTGGTGGAAAAACCATTGATACGGCAAAAGCTGTAGCCCATGAGCTGAAAAAGCCCATGATCATAATACCCAGCCTGGCTTCTACTGATGCACCGTGCAGTGCCCTATCAGTGATTTACACTGAAAAGGGAGAAGTGGACAGGTACCTGATACTGCCACAAAACCCAAATGTTGTTATCGTTGATACCCAAATCATCGCCAATGCACCCTCCCGCTTTTTGGTTTCGGGAATGGGTGATGCACTGGCCACATGGTTCGAGGCAGAGGCGTGCAAAAACGCATATGCTCCCAATATGACCGGCAACCATGGCTCTATGACCGCACACTACCTGGCGCAGTTGTGTTTTGAAACAATACTCGAATATGGCCAGGCTGCCAAAGAAGCCTGTGATGCGGGCATAACAACCCCTGCCCTTGAAAAAGTTACTGAAGCCAATACACTCCTCAGCGGCCTTGGGTTTGAAAGTGGCGGCCTTGCTTCAGCACATTCCATTCACAATGGCTTAACGATACTTGAGCAAACCCATGACTATTTTCACGGCGAAAAAGTGACCATAGGCACATTGGCTTCATTGTTTCTTACCGATAAACCGATGGAAATCATTGACACTGTTTATGGCTTTTGCGACAGTGTCGGACTACCTGTTACCCTTCAACAGATCGGTCTGAAGGATGCTTCGGACGATGACCTTATGAAAGTTGCTGAAGCCACTGTTAAAGAAGGTGAAACCATCCACAATGAAGCATTACCGGTTACTGCCGGGGCTGTTTTCAATGCTATAAAGATGGCAGATCAATACGGTAAGAAATACATATAGCAAGTTTTCAGTGCCTGCTAAGCCAGGCTCGTTTGCACGCGGGGTTCTTGTATGTTAAGGACCGGCAAACTTTAAAAAAAACACATCTGTGTGCTTACTACACGCAAGATATCAACCTATAAAACCAGCATATGAGCAAGGACAAAATAGATGATGTTAAAAAATACTACAACGAACATGTAAACGATGAAGATAAGAGACTGGATGAACATCCCTTTGAAATTCCCGTAACCATGCATTTCGTTAAAAAGTATCTCACACCAGGCTCCACCATTTTTGATGTGGCTTGCGGCACCGGCAGAATAGCAAAGTTGCTGCTGAACAAAGGCTATTTTGTGGGACTGAATGATCTGTCAGAGAAAAATATAGAACTTGTGCGTGAAAGACTGGGTTCGCATCGCAATATCATTTTCACCGAAAGCTCTGATGCCATGGAAAGCACCCGCTGGGAACACACCACCTGGGACTGCATCTTCATTCTGGGTCCGCTGTATCATATGATCAGCAAGGAGAATAGGTTGAAGATGCTGAAGCTGGCATTTGACAACCTGAAGCCTGGCGGATATCTGTTTTCATCCTTTATGACACGGACAGGGGCTTTGGTATATGGCGCTAAACACAACCCCAAAGGCATTCTTTACCACGACGGAGCAAAAAAACTATGGGAAACAGGAACGGACAATCACTTCGTGGAAGATACCGAGTATTTCACCAATGCCTACTTTGCCCATCCGGAAGAAATTAATTCGCTTATTGAGCAGGTTGGGCTAAAACCTCTGCACCTGGCTGGAGCAGAAGGAATTTTTGGAGAGCGATTCGAATTGTACCATGCCATGGATGACGAACTGCAAAAAGCCTGGATGGATTTCATCATCGAAAATTGCGAAGATATCCATCTCATTCAGCAGTCAAAGCATTTGCTCAGTATTGCAGAAAAACCCTGATAACAATTGCGTTTTGCGATGAGCACCCACAACCGTCAGGATATAACATTATCGGCAAATCAAATTACAAAAACACATGCAAAGCAAGTACTCATTACATCTTGGTAAATATTTCGGGATCAGGGTATCCGTTCACTGGAGTTTCTCCCTGCTGATCGCCTGGATTGTATTTGTTACCATGAGACAGGGTCTTGAAGCGGTCCAGATTCTGATGCACATACTTTTCATCCTTACCCTTTTCGTTTGTGTTGTATTGCATGAGTTTGGCCATTCTTTGACAGCCATCAGGTATGGAGGGGAAGTGCACAGCATCACCCTGCTGCCCATCGGCGGAATGGCCAACATCACCAAAATGCCCGAGAAACCCAAAGAAGAATTCCTGGTATCATTGGCAGGTCCTGCCGTTAACATTGTCATTGCGGGCATTTTGGGATTGTACATCGCTTACATTCAACCGGTATCAGCCGAAGATCTTGAGCTAACGTATATAACAGGAAGAAATTTCCCGGTTATGTTACTGGCAGCCAACCTATTCATTGTTGCCTTCAATCTTATTCCGGCTTTCCCCATGGATGGAGGGCGATTGGTCCGTTCAGCACTTGCTGTCAGGATGAGCAGGATGAAGGCAACCCGCATTGCCAAGAACATCGGGCAGGTATTTGCCATTCTTTTTATCATTGCAGGCTTTTACATCAACCCGTTCCTGGTCATTATCGGTTTTTTCGTATTGCTTGGCGCACGGGGAGAATACGAAATTATGAAATACCAGAATGTACTGCAAAACCACCAGGTGCATGAAATCATCCTTACCGATTATGAGATACTTGCCCCCAATGACACCCTGGAAAAGGCAATCAAAAAGCTTCAACATATGTCGGGCCGTGGTTTCGTAATAAAAGAGGGAGATAACTATGCAGGACTGCTCACGCAGCGCGACCTGATCAATGGCCTGGGAAACTATGGAAAAGAAGGAAAAGTTGAAGATGTTATGAATACGGAAATAAAAGGGGTTGGATCAGATCTGCCTGTTTTCGAAGCATTAAAATACATGCGTACACATAAATACGACATGGCCCCGGTGATGGACAATGGAGAATTTAAAGGGATCCTGGAAACTGACAATATCAATGAATTTTACATGATCAGAAAGGCTCTGCAATAGCAGTTGCAGTATCTCTGTCAGGCAGCATCCAGGGGAAAAAACATCAGAAAGCAAAAATTAAAAACACACAAAAATCAAATAAAAATAAAAATTAATAACCCTTAAATACAAACAGGATGATGAGAACAGTCATTATAAGCGATATAACAGAAACATCGCACAGCATAATACCCTATGGGTTGAACATAGGAAAGCATACAGAAACAAAGGTGGATATTCTGCATTGTTTTGATCCGTCAATTATTCAGGGAACTTACAGCCCCTATTCGGATTCTCAGAGCGTAACACCCGACCGCAAACTAACACACGAGGAAATCCTTGACCGTGAAAAAGGAATTACCAGCAATAAGCTTTCTCATTTTCTCAGCAGGGAAGCTTCCGTGCTCAACTACCCCCTGCGGGTTAACACCGTTACAGAAATCGGGGATATTGAAAACTGCATTGCAAAGCAAATTAAGGACATAGAGAATCCATTGGTTGTTACAGCAACCCGTCCAGGTCGTTCTATGGTTGTGGATTTTCAGGAACTGCTTGAGGTGCTCTTTGAGCTCGACACAATGATATTGATCATTCCGCCAGGGAAAAAATTCACTCAACCTGACAAATGTTGCCTGGTAACAGACCTTCAGGAGGAAACAAACAAAAAAACAGAAAAACTATTTAAGTGGATTGACCCCCTGGTGACGCGGGTCTTAACCTCGGCAGTGGTCAGAGTAAATCACAATTCCAGACATGACAATGAAATTATAAAGTGGAAGGCCGCATTGCAACCCTATGCCCATATAACAGACATTGAGGCCCTTGAGGTCGTTCATATCGACGATATGAATATTGCTTTTGAAAGCATTTGCAACCGCAAGGGCCCCGACATGGCAGCCTTACCCAAAAACAAGAACTCCTTTTTTTCAGAATATCTTCTTTCCGGCAATAACACCCAAAAACTGGCAGAAACTGCCAACATACCCCTCCTGCTTTATTGAAAAGAAAAGAGGCTGTCTGAAAAACTCAAAATTGTCTCCTTGTCGAAATGACTCCTGAATATCGGCAAGACAATCCATTCGACAAGCTGAATAATCCAGGTTAAATATGGCTTATCAGACAGCCTCTTACATCCGGTTCGGAACGGCAGTTGCTTTTGCTTAAGCAATACTGCTGTCAGATCATTTGCATCAGAGCAACAAGAGAAGGATAATGATCACAACCAGTGCTGTCCCGGATATATAAATATAGGGATCTCTTTCGATCAGCTCCTTATGAATGGAGCGCACTTCCTGGCGTAATTCTCTTTTTTCAGTTGATCCCAGATCCGACTTATCCATCTCGTTGATATATTCTATACGTTCGACCAGATAATCAGTATCTGCTGCCTTTACATCGTCAATAACCTGAACCGCTTCAAGGCTAAAATCTGAAGTAGAGGTTTCTGTTTCATTTTCGGCATACAACACACCCGCATTGAACAGGAGCATTATACCCACTGTGTAAATCGTTAACCTTTTCATCGTGATCTGTTATTTTAATGAATAATGATTTGAATTGACCATTTGAATTCATGAACTATGCCAACCTCATGAAGGATTGTACCCCACAAACATTATCCCGTCCATGTAATTCCTGTTTTCCGAAAGCAAACAGCCGACGATCAATCACATTGACCATCAGTTGCAGCAAGGCAGGAATTGATACTGCGATGCCTTCATAACCCGCAGCAGATTCCATCAATAATATGCACCCTGATCTTTTGAAAAAATCTTCGACAAAATCTCTGGCTGAAGACCCGGGTGTTGCAAATCATCCCATTTGGGTAAAAGCATACACACTCCCCAAAACAAAAACTTTGCACACCAGCCTACCCCAATTGCCGGAATTGACTGAGATGCAGCCAATCACAAGCAAGCCGTCAGATCGAACCAATAACCTATGTGTTTGATATGACCGAAATGGAATAACCTTTGACATTGTGGTACCTGCAGTCAGCAGCAAAGTCTTTTACCTCTCCATGAATTTTTCCTGTTCGCTGTAATACAACCCAGTGGTAGGTCATCGTTGCTTGACAGACCAGATTCCGGTAAAGATGATCACCCCAAAAAGCCTAAGAGAAACTATGCCGGTACACAACAAAGAAATAGCTGATATCCTCAATGAAATTGCCGACTACCTTGAAATCAGGGGAGAGAACCAATTTCGCATCAATTCATACCGGAAAGCAGCAAATACCCTCCTGGGCTTATCGGAGAGTGTATCAAAAATGGCTGAAAGCAAAGAGGACATCCAATCCATCCCGGATATCGGGGAGAGCATGGCTGGTAAAATCTACGAAATCGTTAAGTCGGGCAAATTAAAGCAACTGGAAAAACTCAGGGAAAAGGTACCTGAAACCATCAGGGACATCATGAAACTGGAGCAGATGGGCCCGGAGCGCACCAAAACCCTCTATCAGGAATTGGACATTGAATCGCTCGAAGATTTGAAAAAAGCAGCTGAAGCCGGAGAAATAGAAAAACTGGATGGCTTTGGCGAAAAGACCACACAAAAGATCCTCAGGGAAATAGAAGAATTCTCCGAAAAGGGAGGATCCAAAAGGTATAAGCTGCATGAAGCCGGGGAAATGATACAACCCATGCTCGAATATCTCGAAGAGGAAATGAAGAACCTGACCCTAACGGGCAGCTACCGGAGGATGAAGGAAACGGTAGGCGATATCGACCTTATATGCACAGCGAGGAAACCGGAAAAAGCCATGCAGCATTTTGTGGATTATGAAGAGGTGCAGGATGTATTGTCGCACGGGAAAACCCGCTCATCGGTACGTTTACGAACCGGCCTGCAGGTAGATATTCGTATTGTAAACACAAGTTCGCTGGGGGCAGCCATCTTATATTTTACCGGTTCCAAAGCCCATACCGTGGCGTTGCGGAAAATGGCGAAAGAAGATAATCTGAAAATCAATGAGTATGGCATTTTCGAAGGAAAGAAACGAAAAGCAGGGAAAACGGAAAAGGAGATGTACCAGGAACTTGGATTAAAATTCATTGAGCCTGAGCTGAGAGAGAACCAGGGTGAGATTGAAGCGGCCCGAAAAGACAACCTCCCCGCTTTGGTGCAGCTCAAAGATATAAAGGGTGATTTGCATACACACACCAAAGCCACTGATGGTAAAAACACCCTGGAAGAAATGGCCGAAGCCGCCCTTAAAAAAGGATACAGCTATTTCGCAGTTACCGAGCACTCTAAAAAAGTGGCAATGGCCGGGGGGCTGGATGCAAATGACCTGGAAAAACAAATTCAGGAAATTGATGAGCTGAACAAAAAGATGAAGAAGATCAAAATCATCAAGGGGATAGAAGTAGATATCCTCGAAGACGGAACCCTTGATCTGCCCGACGATATCTTAAAGGAACTGGAAATAGTGATCTGTTCCATCCATTACAATCTGAACCTATCCTCCAGAAAACAGACACGGCGCATTTTGAAAGCCATGGAGAACCCTTATTTCAACATCCTGGGTCATCCTACCGGCCGCATGATCAACAAAAGAAGCGGGTATGACATCGATATGGACCAAATAATGAAAGAAGCTGCCAACAACGGATGCTTCCTGGAGATCAACAGCAACCCCGACCGCATCGATCTGATGGATAAGTACATTAGAAAAGCCAGGGATATAGGTTTGAAACTGGCAGTTTCCACCGACTCGCATACTACCGGAAATTTTGAGTATATAAAATACGGTGTGGCACAAGCCAGGAGAGGATGGATGAGCAAAGATGACATCATCAATACACGCTCGTGGACAGCCTTGAAAAAGTTACTGAAAAGAAATTAATCCCGATCCGCTGATGGCACGGCAGAGGCAAGACAGAAATAAACCGTGTACAAGGAAATCTATAAACCAATCAAATTAAACGAACATGAAAATGCTGGAACATCAAAAATGGGTAATCCAAAATGTAGCGAACGACAGGGAACTTTTCATAAAGGAAATTCACAAATCGCTTGCATGGCTCGAAAAGGAAGAAATCGAGGAATTTACGCAATGGCTCCGTACTAATTATGGAGACACTCTCAGTGATGAGATCAGTTTAACATGGGGAGTTTACACTGACAGAAAGGGGAATGTTTTCTATAAACAAAAAATAGATAAATGATATTGATTTTTTTTGGACTTCCAGCCTCTGGTAAGAGCTACCTTTCTGAAAAAGCCGCCAAAGAATGGGATGCTATACATCTTAATACCGACATCATCAGAAAGGAGCTCAACCTGCAGGGAGAATATGACGAGCATTCCAAACAGCTGGTATATGATGAAATGTTGCATCAAATGGCACAGCATGCAACACAGAACCGGCATGTGATCGTTGATGGTACCTTTGAAAAAAGACAAAACCGGCAGCAGTACCGGCAGAAAGCCAGGGAGCTCAACCAGGAGATATATTTTGTTGAACTGCGGGCCAAAGAAGATACCATAAAGGAACGCATGAAGTCAGACCGCAAGCACAGTGAAGCCGATTTCAAAGTATACCAGAAAATCAAGAGCCATTTTGATCAACCACAGGAGCCGCATCTGATTCTGTGGTCAGATGAGAATGATGGGGCAAAACTGATTGAAAAACTAAAAAGCTACCTTCATGAACAAAGATCAGATTCTTAAAATGAAAGAAGAGTGCCGGTTTCCTGATAGTTGCTACAACAGCGACTTCTATGAAACCCACATCTCCTGGATTGTTGTTACCGATCAATATGCCTTCAAGGTAAAGCGTCCGGTAGAGTTTTCATTTCTCGATTTTTCATCCCTTAAAAAACGTAAGCTCTACTGCGACCAGGAGCTCAGGCTCAACAGGCGCCTGGCACCCGATATGTATCTTGGGGTGGTTCCTATTACCCAGTCGTTAAGTACGGAAACCCCGGACAATGATGACGAAATCATTGATTATGCCGTACAAATGAAGCGAATGGACAACGACAGGGAGATGCACAAAGTACTGGAAAAAAACCAGGTATCTGAGAAACAGCTCGAAAAGCTGGCCGAAAAAATTGCACAGTTTCACAAGGATACCCAGGTGGTGAAAAACGCTTTTAATACTGCAGGTTTGATTGAAGAAATTACAGCCCTAAGCGATGTAATCAACAGTGATACACAGAGCCAACTTCTTTCTGCCGAATTAAAGAGGATAGTAACCCACTGTGTTGAAAAATCAAAAAAATACCTCAATGACAACAGGAGCTACCTTAACGACCGAATTCTCAATGATTTCCAGAGAGATTGCCACGGCGACCTCAATGCCACCAATATTTTCCTTTATGACGACCCGGTGATTTTCGATTGTATCGAATTCAATGACGATTTCCGCTACATCGACATCCTGAATGAAATTGCCTTCCTGTGCGTTGATCTTGATTTTTATGGAAACAAAGAGATGAGTGACTTCTTTGTGAAAAGCTATAGCAAAGCCTTTGGGTTGAAGCCGAAGGATATGCCGGAGCCTCTTTTCAACTTTTACAAATGCTACAGGGCCAATATCAGGGCCAAAGTTACCCTGTTAAGCCTGGGGGAGCATCCTCAGGATGAAAAGAAACAGAAGGATGCCCAAGGATACATTCAATTGATGCAGGAATATACCGAAGCTTTCTGACTGTAGCAAAACACCTGCAAGCATATTACCATTGTAAATCTAATTCTCTCATTTAGTAATTCATTCATTAAAAAAATAGTCATTATGAAACGTAGTTTAAAAGACATGAAAGGTTTTACCATAGAAACCATGGACGGAACCAAAGGAAAAATCAAAGACTTCCTCTTCGACGAAAAAACCTGGAAAGTACGGTACATCGATGCCGACTTTGGCAGCTTTTTCAAATCTAAAAGAGTATTGCTTCCCATGCTTGCCATGCGCGAAATCCTCTGGGATGATGAAAAGGCACCCCTTGATGTAACTGATGAAACGATAGAAAACAGCCCCGCACCAGAAGACAGGCCCACCGTTTCGCGCGAATATGAAAAGCAATTGATGGAATATTACCAGTTTGGCGCCTATTGGGCTGATGAAATGGTTACCCATACCGGCACAGGTATGTATTATCCGGTAAGACCCATAAAAGTACCCGCCAAGGAATTCAACGAAGATGATGTGGACACAAACCTGAGGAGTTTCAAAGAGGTGAAAGGGTATCACATTCTTGCCACCGATGGGCACCTGGGCCATGTGGAAGATATTATCGCCGACGATGCCGACTGGCAGCTCATCTACCTCATTATTGACACCAGCAACTGGCGTCCATGGAGCAAAAAAGTGATCCTGCAGCTCAACTGGCTCAAAGACATCAGCTATGCAACCAAAGAGGTTTCCATTGATGTGGATACGGAAGTAATTAAAAATGCACCCGAAATTGATTTGAGCAAACCCATCGAGGAAGCCTTTGAAAAGGGATTGCAGGATTATTACCAGCGGGCCTTCCCTTCAGAAAGAAGCTCGTAACAGACACATTACCGGACAAGCAACAGCCTTGTACCGCAAGAAACCTAAAGCAACAGGGATGTATGCCTCAACCATTCATCAACAGGCAAAATCCCTGCATGTAAAAATTCTATACCATGAAAGTCCATATTGGTTGCAGCGGGTATTCTTATGACGACTGGAAGGAGAGCTTTTATCCCAATGACTTATCACAGGATGAGTGGCTCTCCTTTTATGCCAAAGAATTTGATACCGTAGAGATTAACAATACATTCTACAAATTCCCCGAGAAGGATACCCTAAAAAAATGGGTGGATCAAACTCCTGATGATTTTCTTTTTTCCATCAAGGCTCACCGCTTTTTTACCCACATGAAAAAATTCAATGTAGACCAATCCTTCAGAGAAAAACTGGACAACTTCCAGGCTTCTCTCAAACCTCTTAAAAAGAGAGCCGGCTGTGTGCTTTGGCAATTACCAGGTAATCTGCATAAAAACATTTCAAGGCTTGAATCCCTCTGTCAGGAGCTGGACAGAGACTTTATCCATGCACTTGAGTTTCGTCATGGGTCATGGTTCGATCAGGAAGTGTATGATTTCATGCAAAAAAACAATCTTGTTTTCTGCATGCTGTCAGCTCCCGATGATTTGCCTGAAGATACCCTTGCCACCCACAGTACCGCCTATGTAAGGTTTCATGGCAAAAAGCAATGGTACGACTACCTCTATTCCGAAAAGGAATTGAAGGAGTGGAGCAAACGCCTGAAGGATTTGGAGAGTGCAGAACAGGTATTTGTTTATTTCAACAACGACAAGCATGGCAATGCCGTAAAAAATGCCCAAACGCTGAAAGAGCTTTATAAAGGGTAGTTTTTTCGATCCCAGTGGAATATCCCCAGGACCTGCAGGCAACCAAATAAACCATGAATCTAAAATCCAATTGTTATGATAAAATATGCAGATCAATTTATTAAAGAAGAGATCCTGAACCTGTTGGTTTGGGACACCAGAGTAGATGCCAATGACATTAATATAGAAGTAAATAAGGGAGTGGTTCAGTTATCCGGCGCGGTGTCGACCTATACAGCAAAAAATGCAGCCGAAAAAAATGCATACCGGGTGGGTGGCGTGGCAAAAGTTGAAAACCTTATTGAGGTGGAACTGCTGCCGGAAATAGCCATCCCGTTGGATAATGAAATTACCAACATGATTGAAAACAAGTTGCGTTGGGATGACCAGATAGATGCTTCGGGCATCGGGGTTGAAACTTTTAAAGGGAATGTTACCCTCACAGGTAATGTGAAAAGTTTTTGGGAGAAAAGCTTAGCAAAAAATCTTGCCTCTGCCACAAAGGGTGTACGGCATGTAAAAAACAATCTTGCCGTTGTGGTTGGGAAAACCTATGCTGATTCTGATATTGAAGATGATATCAAAAAAGCTTTCAAAAGAAATGTCTTAATAGATGCCGGTAAAATTGATGTATCCGTAGAAGATGGCATTGCTCATCTCACAGGGGCTGTGCCTGTTTACAGCATGAAAGAAGAGGCATTCAACGTTGCCATGATGACGGGCGGAATAGTGGATGTAAAAGATGATATTACCATTGCCTGATTCAATTTTAAAAGCAAAACCAGCCCTTTCCAATGAATAGCCGCAGTTGAACTCACCTCACATGTAGGGTTTTGTTCACAGGTGGGCAACAAATTCTATACTTTAAACAGGATCGTTATCCCGGCACTAAAATAAATTACACAATCCCCGATTAAGCACTGATTAGCAGCCAAATACTTTGTCATGATTTTTATTTACACCATAATGAGATTGGAATATGTTTTGGCATGCTTAATTGGCAGACAGAATTTTCAAAACCTTAAATCAATAAATATGGCAACAAAAACAGATGAATATATCAAACAGGAAATAGTGGATTATTTGATTTGGGATGACAGCGTTAATGCCAATGATGTTTTCGTAAACGTGGCCGAAGGTATTGTACAGTTATCTGGTGTGGTACCTACCCATGCAGCAAAACTGGCTGCCGAAAAGGATGCCTATCGCGTGGCAGGTGTGATCCAGGTAGAAAATATGATTGAAGTTGAATTCCCGGCAGAGGTAGAAATACCCAGCGATACCGAGATCATTAATATGATCGAAAGCAAGCTCTTGTGGCATGACCAGATCGATGCCACCAACATCACCGTGGAATCGAATAAGGGTATCGTTTCCCTCACGGGTATGGTAAATAGCTTTTGGGAAAAGAAACTCGCAACAGATACTGCTTTTGCCACAAAGGGTGTGAGGCAGGTAAACAACAATCTGAGTGTGCTCCTTGAAAAAACATACGAAGACACTGAGATCGAAAATGATATCAAACAGGCTTTCAAACGGAATATACTTATTGATGAAAGCAGGATCAACGTATCTGTAAAAAGTGGTATTGCCCACCTTACGGGTATTCTACCCTTGTTTTCGATGAAAGAAGAAGCTTTCGACACGGCCATGCTCACTGCAGGAGTAATGGATGTGGTAGATGAAACAATCATTGCCTGATAATTACAAGACGGCAGTAAAGCAAAACATGCCTGCATTCCATTACCTTACATACACAAGGTAAGCTGCTGTTGCTCTTACGCTTTAAGGTGTTGCAGAATATGCATCAGCCTAAGCTCTGCCAACAAATAGATGTCTCACTAAAATACAGTAGCTATGAAGAAAGTAGCCATAAACGGACTGGGAAGAATCGGAAGGGCCACATTAAAAATTATTCTTGACCGGGATGATTTTGAACTTGTGGCAGTCAATGACCTGGTACCCGTTTCCAACCTCGCATATCTGTTGAAATATGACACAGTGTATGGGAGATATGAAAAAGAAGTAAAATACGATGCAGATTCACTAACGGTGGGTGGGCATAAAATCAAAACTCTGAACGAGAAAGACCCCGAAAAACTTCCCTGGAAAGATCTTGGTGTAGAACTGGTTTTTGAATCCACGGGGATTTTCACAAAACAGGAAGGATTGCAAAAACACCTGACGGCAGGTGCCAAAAGAGTAATCTTGTCTGCACCTTCGGGCAGCACTGAAATAGCAACAATTGTTCATGGTGTAAATTCCAGTGAAGAAAGTGACCAGATCATCTCCTGTGCCAGCTGTACAACCAATTGCATAACTCCCGTAGTGGAAGTAATGTCCAGAAGAGTAGGCATTGAAAAAGCCATCATGACAACCATTCACGCCTATACCGCCAGTCAGGGCATTGTTGATTCCCCTTCGAGAAAGGTAAGAAGAGGAAGGGCCGGAGCTCAGAATCTGGTGCCCACCTCAACCGGTGCTGCAGTAGCTACCAGTAAAGCACTGCCTGAAGTTAAAGGCAAATTTGATGGTGTGGCAGTAAGAGTACCGGTTCCCGTTGGGTCCATTGCCGATATTGTTTTTGTAACCAGCAAAGATGTTACAGTAGAGGAGATCAACAGAATATTTGAAGAAGAAGCCCGATCAGACAAATACAAGGGAATACTGGGTGTTTGTGAGGATGAATTTGTATCATCCGATATTATTAAAGATTCCAGGGCCTCCATTGTTGATCTGGAAATGACCCAGGTGGTTGCAGGTAATCTTGTAAAAATAATGAGCTGGTACGACAACGAATGGGGTTATGCCAGCCAGATGATCAGGGCAGCAGAAGCTTTGAAAGATTAAATGCACTCATTTACCGGATCAAAAAACTTAACCCAACGATATGCCCGAATTGCCCGACGTAGAAATATACAAACAAGCCGCCGACAGAGCCAGGGGCAGCAAGGTGTCTGAGATCACAGTAAAAGATGAAAAATTTACTGATGCCACCAAAAGCAGCCTGAACCGGCACGTAAAAAACCATGAAATAAAGAAAACTCTGCGCAGAGGCAAATACCTCTTTATTGAAATGGACAACCAATATGCCCTGGTATTGCATTTTGGCATGACCGGTACACTCAATTACCTGGAGCAGGACGCTGAAACACCCTCTTATGCCAAATGCATATTCAAACTAAGCAATAAACACAAACTCGTGTATGTTTCAAAACGAAAACTGGGTAAAGTTGAGCTAACGGATGATGCAGGGCATTATATAGAAGAGCAGAACTTAGGGCCCGATGCCCTTGAGATCAGCAAAAAGGATTTTCTTTCCAGGATCAAAAAAAGCAAAGCTTCAGTAAAAAGCTTTCTTATGAACCAGTCGGACCTGAGTGGAATAGGGAATGTCTATTCTGATGAGATTCTTTTCCAGGCCTGTATTCACCCGCGTCAAAAAGCCTCTGATCTGAGTGAAAAACAGCAGGAAGAGCTTTTCAAGCTAATGGGCAAGGTACTGAAAACGGCTATTGAGAAGCAGGCCGATGTAAGCAGTATGCCCGGTGATTTTTTGCTGCCCAAGCGCAAGGAAGGAGAAAAATGCCCCCGGGGCAAAGGCAAAGTAGAAAAGATCAGAATCTCGGGCCGGACAGGCTACTACTGCCCCGACTGCCAGGAAAAACAATAACCGGCGACAAGCAAAGCTGTGTATTATGAGCAAAAATCCGTTTTTAAAAACTCCGTTTCCTGATTTCCGCGATGTGGATGATGTAAACAAAAAGGAGGCACGCAAAGAAACTGAACAACTGCGCGAAGCCATCAATCATCACAACCATCAATATTATGTGGAAAATGATCCTGTTATCTCCGACCGCAAATATGACGAACTTTTTGAGCGCCTGCTCAGCCTGGAGGAAAAGTACCCCGATTTACAGTCCGAAGTATCGCCCACCCAAAAAGTAGGTGCCAGGCCGCTTGACAAACTGTCGAAGAGAAAACATGTGGCAACCATGCTTAGCCTCAACTCCTCGGCCAAAGAAGAGGAGATGGAAAATTTTGTGGCTGCTGTGCGCAAAAAAGCAAAGGGAGAAAAAACGGAATTTTTCCTGGAGCCCAAATTCGACGGGCTTTCGGTAGAAGTGGTTTACCACGAAGGCACATTCAGCTATGCAGCAACGCGTGGCGACGGACAGGAAGGCGAGGATATCTCAGATAATGTAAAAACCATAAGATCACTGCCCCTGAAACTGCGTTCCGGCAACAGCTTTCCCGAAGAACTCTCGGTACGGGGAGAAATATATCTTAGCAAAGACGATTTCCAGCAACTCAACAAAGAACGCATTGAGAAGAACAAAAGACCTTTTGCCAATGCACGTAATGCTGCTGCCGGAATTGTAAGACAACTGGATCCGGGAAAAGTAGCTGAAGTACCTCTCGATATTTTCTTTTACGAGCTTATTGGCAGCAACAGCAAAGACGATGATTTTGAAACCCAGCAGGAGTTGCGAAGCCAATTCAGAAAATGGGGACTTAAGATCAATGATGAAAGCCGGAGCAGCTCTACCCTGAAAGGAATCAAAGAATTTTACCAGGAGCTGGAAAGAAAAAGGGAGAAAATATCCTACGAGATAGATGGGATGGTGATCAAACTCAACCACCGCAAACTTCGCAGCGATCTGGGCAGCCGGGGGCGCAGCCCGCGATGGGCTTTTGCCTGGAAATTTGAGCCCCGGGAAGAAGTTACTACCCTGGTCGATATCATTGTACAGGTAGGCCGCACCGGAATCCTTACACCCGTTGCGCTGCTCGAACCTGTAGAAGTGGGTGGGGTAACGGTAAGCCGCGCTACCCTGCACAATGAAGACGAAGTAAAGAAAAAGGATGTTCGCCCCGGCGATACCGTGAAAGTAATGCGCGCCGGCGATGTTATACCCGAAATTGCCGGGCGGGTGCAAACAAAAGGAGAAAAGAGAAAAAAAGCCTTTGCCATGCCCGAGAGGTGCCCCGTATGCAACTCCCGGGTGGTGCGTGAAGGAGCCTATACGGTCTGTCCGGCCGGTTTGTTGTGTGAGGCGCAGTTGAAGGGCAGCCTTAGCCATTTTGTGTCGCGCAATGCCATGAATATTGAAAACCTGGGCGAAAAGATCATTGAACAACTTGTTGACAAACAGCTTGTTGAAAACATACCGGATCTGTATGCCCTCCAACCATCCGACATTGAACAGCTGGATGGTTTTGCCAGAAAATCTTCTGAAAAGCTTTATCAGGCCATTCAAAATTCAAAGAACCCGGATCTGCACCAGTTTATTTATGCTTTGGGAATCAGGCATGTGGGAAAACATGTGGCCAGGGTGCTGGCCATGCATTACGGGTCTCTTGAGAAACTTTCCAGTGCCAGTGAAGAAGATCTGAATAAGATCGATGAGATCGGACCGGAAACAGCAGAAAGCGTAGCGCATTTTTTTGACAGCGATAACAATATGGCCATGATCCAGAGGCTTACAAAGGCAGGATTAAAGATACAGGAGCAGAAACCTACCCAGTCAGATAAGCTCAGGGGAAAAACTTTTGTAATTACCGGGGAGCTGGATGCATTTACCCGCGACGAAGCCAAAGAGAAAATTGAATCGCTTGGTGGACGCGCCACATCATCGGTAAGCAACAATACTGACTACCTGGTAGTGGGTGAAGGTCCGGGGAGTAAGCTGGATGAAGCCAGCAAGAGGAACATTAAGCAGATTGACGAGAAAGAATTCAAAAAACTAATCTCTTAAAACCCTACCACTATGAAAGATGAATATGGAGAACTCATAAGCTCGCTTGCGCAGGCAAACGATAAAAAGATAGTAATGCTGGTACTTGATGGGTTGGGTGATACTGATAACGATGGACAAGGTACAGCATTGCATATGGCCCGCATTCCCAACCTTGACAGGCTCGCCCAAAATTCAGCGCTGGGTCTGGCTCATCCGGTTTTTCCAGGTATAACACCGGGCAGTGGCCCCGGCCACCTGGGGTTGTTTGGGTACGATCCGGTAATATACCAGGTTGGAAGAGGCGTGCTGAGTGCCCTGGGGTTGGACTTTGACCTTCAAAAAAAAGACGTGGCAGCACGACTGAATTTCTGTACCCTGGATAACCAGGGAAAAATCACTGACCGCCGGGCTGGCAGAATATCTTCAGAAAAAAACCACGAACTGGTTGAGAAAATAAAAAAGAACCTTACCATCGATGAAAATGTGGAGGTATTTCTTGAAACAGAATCAGAACACCGTGCCCTGTTGGTACTCCGGGGAAATGATCTAGACGATAAAGTGGCAGATACCGATCCGCAGCAAATTGGCGAAGAACCTCATGATCCTGCCAGGCCCCCATACGAAAACAGCAGAACAGCCCAAATTGCCAGGAACATTTTCAGCCAGGTGCGCGAAATCCTCAAAGACGAATCCCCTGCCAATATGATCCTCAGCAGGGGGTTTGCCCAACTACCCGACTGGCCTTCGTTTCATGAACGCTACAAACTGAATCCGGTGGCAGTGGCAGGCTATCCGATGTACCGGGGTATTGCCCGTCTGCTGGGAATGGAAATCTTTTCGCAACCCAAAACACCGGGTGATATCATCAGCGATGCGATAAAGGCCATGAAAGAATATGATTTTGTTTTTGCACACTTCAAAGACCCTGACAAAACCGGCGAAAATGGCGATGTAAAAGAAAAGATAAAAGCGCTGGAGGCTCTGGATGAAGCGCTGCCGGAACTAACCGAAGCCGCACCGGATGTTCTGATCATCACGGGCGACCACTCCACTCCGGCACCCCTCGGGGCCCATAGCTGGCATCCTGTGCCGGTTTTACTCAAAGGTCCTGGCATCAGGGGTCCTTTCCTGCACAGATTCGATGAAGAAACAGCTCTTCAGGGTGAGTTGGGAACAATAATGTCGAAGGAGATCATGACCCTAGCCATGGCGCACGCAGGAAAACTGGCCAAGTTTGGAGCATAATTCAGTCACCCGCTATAATGCGAAGGTGTGCCCCAATGGGCTAAAAATGCCCTTGAGGGCCGTGCCAGAGATATTGATAACGATCTTTACAGTAAACCATTACATCTCTTCATGAGAACCCTGATGAGCAGTTACGTACAGACAATCCGGTTATTTTACTCACAACAAAAAACAAATCCTATGACTTTTTCAGATAAAAATTCCCATAATATGGCAACACAGGAAATCGAACCTTTCCTCAACGAACATTCATATAATTTGCACGATAGTCTTGACCCTTTGTTACAAAAGATTGGTGATGCCCGTATTGTTCTTTTGGGTGAAGCATCGCATGGCACACATGAATACTATACCTGGCGTGCACGTATCACCCGGCGACTGATAGAAGAGAAAGGCTTTACTATTGTAGGAGTAGAAGGAGACTGGCCGGATTGCTATCAAATCAACCGGTATGTTCGCCACCGTGAAAACAGCGCCAAAACAGCACTTGATGTTTTAAGCAACTTTCACAGATGGCCCACCTGGATGTGGGCCAACTGGGAGGTTGCTGCTTTAATGGAATGGCTGAAAAAATTCAACAAGGGCAAAACCTATCACCACCAGGCTGGCTTTTACGGCCTTGATGTGTATAGCTTGTGGGAATCGCTGGATACCATCAGGAACTACCTGGAGAAAAACGACCCTGATGCCCTCAGAACAGCCGAAAATGCCCTGCAATGTTTTGAACCTTACAACAGGGAAGGTACTGATTATGCTACCTCATCGCGCTTTGCCCCTGAAAGCTGTGAAGATGAAGTAGTAGAGCTACTGCGTGAAGTGAGAGCAAAGGTACCTACCTACAATACAGACCCTGAGAGCCCGTTTAACATTGAACAAAATGCAATGACAGCCGTGAATGCCGAGCGATATTTCAGGGCAATGATCGGGGGTGGCCCTCTATCATGGAATATAAGAGACAAACACATGACCGATACCCTGGAGCGCCTTCTCGATTTTCACGATGCTAAGGCCAAAGCTGTTGTATGGGAACACAACACCCATATCGGAGATGCACGTGCTACCGACATGAAAGAAAACGGGCTGCTCAACGTAGGACAACTGACCAGAGAAAAATGGGGTGAATCCAATGTCTTTTCCGTGGGTTTTGGCTCGTATAAAGGCACCGTTATGGCCAGCAAAAAATGGGGAAGTGTAATGGAGAAAATGGAAGTACCCGCTGCACGGCTCAATAGTTGGGAATACATTTTGCACCAATCCTCTGCTGATGACAAACTGATCTTCACCAAAGATATCCGCACCCACCCTACCATGATGAGTCCCTTGAACCACAGGGCTATTGGCGTGGTATACAGACCTGAGACGGATTACTATGGAAACTATGTGCCCAGCCTCATCCCGAAGCGATACGATGCATTTATTTACCTTGATGAAACCAGCGCTTTGCACCCCATAAAAACAAAAGCTGAAGAACAGCTCACCCCCGAAACATATCCATGGGGTATTTGATATGAAGCCAGGAGTTAACACGGACACTGAGCAAACCTGGGACGCTGAGCCTGTCGAAGGCCAACCTGGACGCTGGTCTGTCGAAGACGTTTACCTTAATAATTATCAACAGGGACGCTGAGCCAACCGGGGCGCAAGTGCCAGACAAATAAATCAATGCAAATGATTATTATTCGTGCCTTTGGCTTTCACCGGTCATGGGGACAAAGCGCACATAAATCAGATCATGCTCGATATAGTCATTTTCACCTTTCTTTTCCAGCAGGATTAGCTTTTGGTAGGAATTGCTCACAGGGGCCAGTATTTTCCCTCCGATCTTTAGTTGTTCTTTTAGTTTGTCGGGGATTTTCGGGGCTGCAGCAGTAAGCATTATCTTATCGAAAGGTGCATGTTCGGGCCAGCCATGATACCCATCGCCATGCATTACCGACACATTCTTTATTCCTGCTTCATCCAGATTCCTTTTTGCCAGTTTTGCCAGCCATTCAATCACTTCCACGCTGTATACATGAGAGCAAAGCTGAGCAAGTACTGCAGCATTATAGCCACAACCACTACCCACCTCCAGCATTATTTCATCGGGCTGGGGATTTAGTATCTGTGCCATATAGGCTACAATATAAGGTTGGCTGATGGTTTGTCCTTCGCCAATGGGGAGTGGCGCATCTTCGTAGGCCCTGTATTTTAATCCCTCGGGAACAAAAATCTCTCTTTCTACTTCCTGCATAGCCCGAAGTACCCTGTCATTGTCAATATCACGTCCCAACAGGTGTTGCGTTATCATTCTTTCTTTTCCGTCCATAATAGAAAGTATATTTTGAGTTTACTGATTCATCTTCTTACCAGGGGCTATATATGGCAGCAACCCTCACCGTTTATTCCCTGGTAGGATACCACAGGGCTTTTTTATTGGTAAACTCCCTTATCCCCTCACCTGCCATTTCTCTTCCTATTCCTGATTTTTTAACGCCGCCAAAGGGCAGTTCAGGCATACTATGCACTTCATGGTTAATGTTCACTATTCCTGCTTCCACTTTATCTGCCATATTACGGCCTCTGTCAAAATCATTGGTCCAGATGGAAGCCCCAAGGCCATATTCGGTATCATTGGCAATCATCAACGCTTCATTTTCATCCTTTACGCTGAAAACCGGGGCAACCGGGCCGAAGAGCTCTTCATTGTAAGCCGGTGTTCCTGACTGGATGTTGGTAATGATCATGGGATTGAAAAAGGCACTTCCTTCGGGGGCTTTCATTTCTTTCCAGTAGATTTGTGCATCCTTTCCCAGAGTTTTGTCAACCTGCTGATCAAGCAATTCTTTTTGCTGCTTACTTGAGAGGGAAGCATAGTCGGAATCTTCACTTAAAGGATCGCCAAAGGTCAGGGCGGCCATTTCATTTTTAAACTCCTCTAGAAACTCGTCGAACACATCCCTGTGAACAATAAATCGTTTTGCCGCATCGCAGCTTTGCCCAAAGTTTTTCATTCTCCCTTTTACCCCCGAGCGGGCTGCTTTTTTCACATCTGCATCCTCCAAAACAATAAAGGGATCACTGCCTCCCAGCTCCAGCACTGTCTTTTTTATTTGACTACCGGCATGGGCTGCTACATCGGCACCTGCCGCAACACCCCCTGTCAGACTTACAGCCTGTACCCGGTAATCCTTGATGATATTGTTCATATTGGCAGATGAGGTAATCAGGTTCTGAAAAACCCCCTGGGGGAAATTGGCGGCATCAAATATTTCCTGTATCTTTTGGGCGCACATGGGCACCTGTGAGGAATGCTTGAGCAAAATGCTGTTGCCTGCCATGAGGGTTGTAGCGGCAAATCTGAAAAACTGCCAGAAAGGGTAGTTCCATGGCATAATAGCCAATACCACTCCCATGGGTTCATAGATAATTACCCCCTGCCCTTCCTGCGCTTTCACTCTTTCCTCTTCCAGATATTCAGGGCCATATTCGGCAAAATAATCAAGAACCATGGCCGACTTTTCCACCTCTTTTATTGATTCCTTTATAACTTTCCCCATTTCGCGGCTTATAAGCCGGGCATAGGCTTCCTTGTTTTTTTTCAACGTTGAGGCTAAAGTCATCAGCATATCGCTGCGCTTGTCAAAGCTGGTTTGCCTCCAGTTGATAAAACCATTTTGTGCACGATCAAGGTTACTATCCAGATCGGCTACCTTTATGGGTTCAAATTCAGCGAGTACTTCGTTTGTGTATGGGTTTACAGATTTTAACATAATGTGTGTTTTTTAATATTTCTGGGTTTTGACTTTTGAGTTTATAAGAAGGGAAATCGTTAGCCTTTGTCCTATGCCGAGGCAATCAAGTCCCTTGAGATCACTGCAGGTTTCTTTTTCTGAACAGTTCAGCTTCAGCTTTTATCTTCTCCAGATCATCCAGCAGCTCTGTTCTGAAATCTTTACCCCCATACTGCCATTGGTTCATCCTGACCCGGGTCATCAGGGTATCGGTCATGGTTCCCACTTCTGTTTCGTCGGTGGCAAGAGGCTCCAGCTCATGCGTTACTGCAGACCCACTTGCATTGCGCGATGTTAATACGGTGTCGGCATAGGTCAGTGTATCCTCTTTGCTTTCTCTGATATATGCACCGGCGTCCTCAAGAAGGGCAAGCTTAAATTCTATTTCCGCTTTCTTCTGTTTGATCCTGATGATTCGATCACGTGCTTCCTTATCAATGACCTGGTTTGTTTTATCCATTAGCAGATGATACTCTTCAATCTGGCTATCCAGCGATCCCAGGAGCACTGTTGTTTTATCATTAAAATTATTCAGATCAGGCTCATTGGGCAGTTCATCCATCTTTTGCAGTGTTTCCTGCATTTGGGTATTGATTTCCGTAATTTTCTCCTGCAGGGTTCTTTGTTCTTTATTGGGGCCGCAAGCAACACCAAAGAGAAACAGGCCCAGGAGAAGCCATTGGGTATTGCTGATTGATTTTGTCTTGTTTAACAGCTTAGATATCATAGTTTATGAATTAAATTTGGTTTCTGCGATATCAATTGCCAATTATTGTACCGTGTAATTTTCATTTTTTCAGGGCCTTTACACAGGGGTAACCCAAGTCATTGTCATGGCTTAATAATCAGGCATTAGGCAAAAATTACAGTTACCAAAACTCCCGTTTCGGTGATCAGAATATGAATTGCAAGGCTCATATTCCTGTGCAAACAAAGCTATGCTGTAGAAATATCTCCACAAGAAAAGGAAATAAAAACAGCCCATAAACTCCTGGAAAAACCTTTTTTTTAATCGAATAAATATGGTAACTAAGGGTAAGCCAAAGGAGATGAAGCATTTCCGGTTATGAAGATTGAAAAGATTCTCCTGATGGAACGATTTTGGAAGCTTCATGAGCAACAGAACCAAATCTATTGCACATCATGACCAAAGATAAAAAATCACGTTTCAGTATTAAGCACCTTCCTTCATTGATAAAGCAGGCAGGAATAGCGTGGAACTTGGACGACCCCTGGCGATTGAGCGCTGTGGTAGCCTATTATGCCATACTTTCACTACCAGGTTTGCTGGTGGTGATCATAACCATGCTAAGTTACATTTTCGGAACCGAAATGATAGAAGGAGAGATTTACTCTGAAATCGAGACTGCCATGGGTGAGGAGGCTGCAAAGTCGGTAAGCTCCATCATGAAAAACTCACGTATTGGTGAGGGATCATGGATTGGAACCATTGTGGGTATTAGTGCCCTGGTATTTGGTGCAACGGGTGTTTTTTTTCATTTGCAGATCTCCATCAACAAAATATGGCAGGTACAGTCTGAGCCCCAAAAAAAATTTGTGCGCTTTCTCATCGACCGCACCCGAAGTTTCGGTTTTGTGTTAGCCATTGGTTTTTTGCTGTTGATCAGTTTTGTAATTTCGGCATTATTAAGAGTATTGCAGGATTATATAAACCAATGGATGCCGGAAATAGCATTTTATATATTATATGTAGCGGAGATAGTGATCTCGCTGGGAGTAATCTCGCTCTTGTTTGCCCTCATATTTAAATATTTACCCGATGTGCACATAGGTTGGAGAAGTGTATGGGTTGGCTCGATCATTACAGCCGTATTGTTTACAATAGGCAAAGAGGTATTAACCTACTATTTTGGTAAAGCCGACCCCGGCAACGTTTATGGTACAGCGGGTTCCATAGTCATCATCCTGTTGTGGGTATCCTACTCATGCTGGATTTTGTTTTTTGGAGCCGAGTTTACCTGGATATACACCAAACGCTATGGCTACAAGTTTAAACCCAAGAGCCATGCAAAATTAACCTCTGAAGGCAAGCATGAAGAATCTTCATAATGCTGCTGCAACTTCCTGATGGTCTTACATGCAGGGAACCACAAAAACACCAATCCGTGCGCATGGCCTGCACATCCCAAACATCAACTCCAAAAGAATTGAAAAACTTTTCGCAATGCCTCACCAAACTGTCATTGCCAATTCCCTGGCTGCAAGACGGGCTGCTCTTAATAAATCTCACAGGGATTTGCCGGCATATAATCCGGTTCGTTTTACCTTATACCTCATGAATGGGCAAAAGAGTTGAAATTCAGACTGAGGGTCTGAAAAAGGAGGTATAATTTTGGTCCTGCTGGCATCCTTTTGGCGCAAAGAATTCTGTTGTTTTAACCTTTGCCTTTAAGGGATATAACACATCAGAGATTTACTTTCCCCGCAACAATTTAAGCAGCTGGATTACCACAAATGGTATAAGACTGCAAATGATAATCAGGCTCCATGCCCTCCATTCCAACCGTTCAAAAGACAGTACTTCGGCAACCTGAGGAATGAAATAAGCGGCAAACAAGGCTGCAAAGCAAAGTGCCAAAGCCATCCAGATATACTTATTGCGGGTAACCTGGTTGTTGAAAAAATGCTCTTTGGCTTCGCGCATGTTAAAAACATGAATCAGCTGTGCTATGGCAAGACTGAAGAAAGCAATGTTGTTTTTTATCTCCTCTGACTCTTCCCAGACATAGTGGGCGTAAAAATATCCACCCGAAATACTGATCATCAAAATAACTGCATACAGACCGATCTGCAGCCAGTTTTTTTTGTTTAAGATGGGTTCATCGGGATTTTTTGGTGATTTTTGCATTACACTCTTGTCTCCTTCTCCCACGCCCAGTGCCAGTGCCGGAAATACATCAGATAGCAAATTGAGAAACAACAATTGAAGTGGTAAAAGAGGAAGTGTAAAAATGGTGAAGCTAATGAGCCCGATAATCAGGATCTCACTGAGGTGATAAGAGAGCTGATAAATGATAAATTTTCGGATATTGCCAAAAATGATCCGCCCGTGTTCAATGGCGTTCACGATGGAACTGAAAGCATCATCTTTGAGCACCATATCCGAAACTTCCTGGGCTATTTGCGTACCTCTCTTGCCCATGGCAATGCCAATATTGGCTTTTTTCAGGGCAGGAGCATCATTTACCCCGTCACCTGTCATGGCAGCTATTTCCCCCTTTTCCTGGAAATGATCGATCAGGCTTAGTTTCTGCTCAGGGTTAACCCTGGAAAAAATAAGGGTATTGACAAGCTTTTCGTTTTCATTATTGTCCAGCGCCTGTTGCAGCTCATCACCAGAAAGCGCAATATTCTTTTCTTTTTCGTCATCATCAAACAGTTCGATTTGCTCAGCCACATTTTTTGCAGTACCAGGATGATCACCCGTAACCATAACTACCTTTATCCCTGCTTCTTTGCAAAGAGAAATGGCATCTATAACTTCTTTTCGCGGAGGATCAAGAAATCCTACCAGCCCCAAAAACACCAGGTCCTTCAAAAATTCCTCATCTTCATTATCGGCAGGAAGCTCTTTGGTCTTTTTATAGGCAAAAGCCAAAACACGCAACCCATCATCAGCCATTTCATCATTCCTTTTCAGCCAGGATTCTTTGTCACCGTTTTCAAAGTCTTTTTCCTCTCCGTCTATAAGAATTTTCGCAGATCTTTTTGTTATGGCACCGGCAGCACCCTTTCCAGCTATATAGTACCCCTCTTCTTCTTCATATACAGCTCCCATCACCATATCGTCAGAATCAAACGGATCGTGTCGTTTTCTCTCCAGTTGCCGGTACTCCTGGTACAACTCCTTGTGATGTTTTCTAACATACTGCAGCAGGGCAATTTCCAGCGGATCACCATCATCGCCTTCGTGCTGTTGGTCATCATCCTCATCCCCTTTTTCGTCATCATCGTTATCATCTTCACCCAGGCTGGCATCATTTGCCAGTACCGATATTTTCAGGAAATGACTGTAGTGTTCGTTATCTTCATCAGTTTGAGATTTTTGGTCATCATCCGATGATTCATCCTCATTTGAGGTATTCACCTTTATCTTTTGGTCTTCGGGGAAATACAAAGCCTTAACGGTAAGCTTATTGCGGGTAAGTGTGCCGGTTTTGTCCGTAAAAATCACTGTGGTTTCGCCCAGGGTTTCCACTGCTTCCAGTTTTTTTACAATCACATTTTTCCTGGCAAGTTTAATCATCCCCCGGGCCAGGGCAATACTGGCTACAATGGGAAGCCCTTCAGGGATAGCGGCAATGGTCCAGGCAATGGACGTTTGGATGAGTTGGTACAGTTCTTTACCGGCCAGCAGGCCAAACAGGGCGAAAGCCACGGCTAGTCCTACAGTAAGCCAAATAAGGTTTTGGGTAAGCTTATTAAGTTTTTTCTGCAGGGGGATTTCGTCTTTTTCCTCTCCACCCACAAGGTCGGAAATATTGCCCAGTTCGGTATCCATGCCTGTGGCATATACGATGGCTTTGCCAAACCCATTGGTAACAGCAGTACCTTTGTAAAGAATATTGGTACGATCGCCCACACTATTTTCTTCTTCCAGGGCATCGGTGGTTTTATTTACCGGTACCGATTCGCCTGTAAGGGGCGATTCGTCTACGGCAAGTTCGGTAGTATGAAAGATCCTGGCATCGGCAGCTATAAGATCTCCTGAATCCACAATGAGAATATCACCCGGAACAACTTCCTCGGCATCAATATCCTTCTCCTCGCCATCACGCAAAACCCTGCACTCAATTTTATCCATTTTTTTCAGTGCATCCATAGATTTTTCGGCTTTGTATTCCATCCAAAAGCCAATGAGGGTATTGACGAGAATAACAACCACAATGGCAATGCCTTCTGCTATGTCACCAAACACAAAAGCCAGGATGGCTGCAGCAGTGAGCAGGTAAATAACCGGGTTCAAAACCTGGGAAAGGAGTATTTGCCAGATACTCCTTTTCTTATGTTCCTTCAGTTTGTTTCGTCCGTGTTCTTTGAGTCTTTTTTCAGCCTCCTGATCTGAAAGACCCTTTTCTAAGTCTGCTGACAGATTTTCTGCCACATTTTCGAATGAGTCCAGATAAGCTTTTTTCTCATTGCTTTGGGATGAATTGTTGCTCATGATAGTATTTTCAGTATGATTCCTTTAGGTTTTGGGTGATCAAAACGGGAAATTAATTGATGAAAGCTGTCATTGAAAAAAAACCATCCTGCCGGTAATCGTAGCATGGATGGTTTTTTTTGCATTCCTGATTCTTAAAGGCTTTCCTGGATGAAAGCATCCAGTTCACCTTTTAGCTCGCGCAGGTTTTCTTTCAGTTCGCCCTCAACCTCTTCACCATATTGAATACGATCCCTTACAACTTCTTCATCTTCTTCTGAATAAACATAGGGGAACCGGTACCCCACAGGGCGTGTCCTTCTTACGGTTGGCGTTTCGCCGGGAGGAGCAACCTGATCGGAAGTAAATTCCACGGTATTCTGCAGCAGATCGGTCCTGAAATCAATTTCAGCAATCTTTTGCTTCATATCAATAATTCTGGTGCGTGTATCTTCATAAATCCTGCGAACCGCCTTATCTGTTTCTTCCATATAAACGTCCAGCTGGGATTCGATGATATTAAGAGCTTCATCACTTTTTTCTACCAGCGGGCCTGTTTCCTCCGCTTCGATGGCTTCACCAAGCATATCTGATGCATTCTGCATCTCCTGGTTTATTTCCGAAAGACTCTCGCGGAATTCTTCTTCGGTGGGTTGCATCTCGCATGATGCAAAAGCAAAAAGCAATACAGGCAGAAGTATGCCTGCGTATCTGGCTATGTTTTTCATAACAATAAGATTTTGATTTTTGAAAATTAAAACAATTGAATCTTTTCGATTACTATGAAACCAAATTGCCAAGAATTATACCGGGTATTACCAGCCCGGTAATGCAATAAGCATTAGCCCCTCTTCCCATTTCTTTTCAGCACCCTGTATCACTGACCAGTAAAGCTACAAGCAGCCCCTACGTGGCATCGTGTTCCCCAGGAGTAATGTCAAACATATTCAAATTGGTCTGGCTTGCCGCTCATGCGATGTAGAGGATTTTCCACATCCCCCAAAACAGAAGGAATGCATAACCCAATGCGGATTAATCCTGAGCTGATAGTTCTCCTGATTTCTTCAACACCCATTTGACCATAAACGGCGAGATCAGTTCGTTGATGAGGGTTTTTCCCAACACCACGCTAAGCATAAGGGCAGCCAATTCAGGGATAAATTCATTAAGCCGGTTCTGGGCCTCCAGAATCAGGCCGATGGCAAAACCGGCAGAAGGCAGCAAGGCCAAACCGGTTTTGCTGTTGATTTCTTTATTGGAACGTACCGCTATCATAGTTCCTCCCAGCTTTCCCACGAGTCTTGCAAAAAAAACAATAGCTACCAGGGCCCCGAAAGAAAATGCACGTGAAATATCCAGATGGGCGCCCGCCAAAAGGAAGAACACTCCCAGAATAGGTTTTTCTATGCTGCTGATAGAATTATGAAATCTTTGGGGCAGCGAGCTGCCAGAAAAGTTTTCCACATAAAAGGCAAATACCATGATGGGTAGCAGGTGCGAAAACCCAACTACGAAGGCAATGCCGGAAATAGTGAAAAGGGAACCCAGCAGCAATCCCAACAGGATTTCATCATCACGAAAGTAACGAATAAGGTATTTGATGATCATGCCCGAAAAAACACCTAAGGCAATGGCATAGACAACATCCAGCAAAGGATTGATAAATCCTGTAGTAAGATTGAAATCAGCGTCTGAGACCAGAGCCATGGAAATGGCAAGCACAAATGAATACAGGAAAAGTGTTATCACATCGCTGAGGGCAGTTACGCCAAGCAATATATTGGTAAACCGCCCCTGTGCCTTGTATTCGTGCACCAGGCTTATGATGGTGGAAGGTGCTGTAGCAATAGAGATCACTCCCAACAGGATGCTAACTCCCAGGATCTGGGGTATACTTTCGAAAGCATAGAAATAATACAAGCTGGCAAAAAGGGTACCCCCCACTAATATTATACTGGCAATGGCCTGCAACAGGCTTATGCGAATGATAAGCCTTTTTAGTCCTTTTATCCGGGGCAGCTTTAAAGAGGTTCCGATAGAAAAAGCGATAACGGCAAGTGCCATTTCAGTGAAAAGATTCATCTGCTCAACCATTTCCGAAGAAAAGATTTGGAGCATATAAGGCCCAAACAGTATACCTGCCAAAAGATATCCTATAAGATGAGGCGCTTTGAGCCGGTAAGCCACTTTACCAAAAACCTGGCTTATAAGAAAAAACAAACCGATGTATGTTAGCAGATTGAGTTCTGGCATAAAGACATGTGTTAGTCGATTAAACAATATACTCCAGCATTAGAAATCCCATAAGGGTATTGGTTCGGAATCAGAACAAACCAGGCACAATGTAATAGTTCAAAAGCAAACCCGTTGCTCCGGCCAGCAATACCAGGATCATTGCAGGAATAGAATTTTTTTTCAGCAGCACCCCTTCCACTCCGGTAAGACCAACTGTGGCGCAGGCAGCAATAATGTTGTGTACGGCTACCATATTGCCCAGGGCTCCCCCAACATTCTGCAGGCTGACAACAATTGTTTTTGAGATTTCGGTTTGTTCGGCTACTGAATACTGGAAAAAGCTAAACAGCATGTTGGAGACAGAGTTGGATCCTGTAATGAATGTACCCAGGGCACCAACCACAGGGCTTACCAGGGGCCAGGCGCCCCGGAAAACATCAGACATGGCCCGGGCCATGGCAATGGGCATACTTGCCAACTCATCAGGATTGTTGCCCGATTGCATCATTAGCCTTACCATGGGCACAGCAAATACCAGTGCTATGGCCGGACCCTTTACTCTCTTAAAGGTTTCGGACCAGGCCTGCGATACCTGTTTCTTTCCCATGCGGTAAGCAGGAATACACAGCAATGCAACCAGCATAAAGGGAAGAATGCCAGGATTATACAGCGGTTGGAAACTGACGGATATCTGGGTGTTGAACAAATCAGAAGCACCCCATGAAATGGATTTGAGCCAGCCGGCCAGTGGCAGAAACTCCACACGCGTAGCAACAAGCAAAAGGGCAATGGCCATGTAGGGAAGCCAGGCCTTGAACAGGGGCATATTCTTCTGCCCTTTCTGATGATCAACATCGATGGAGCCTTTCCACGAGGAGTCCCATTTTTCTTTTTCGGGGAAATCCCATTTGTCGGCGGGCACCAAAAAACCGGCTTTTGTGGTGGGAATAATGATCAACAATCCAATTAACCCTCCAAAGATACTGGGAAACTCAGGACCCAAAAACAGTGCAACCAGCACATAAGGTATAATGAAGCACACTGCGGCAAATAGGGCAAAGGGCCATATTTTCAGGCCCTCGCGAATGCTCTTGTTTTTCCCGAAAAACCGGGTCAGCATCACCGTCATAAGCAAGGGAACGATAATGGCAGGAACAATATGTTGCAGTGCTGTCCAGGCACCAACCTGCTGAATAAAACCCTCCATGTTCATTTGCTGTCCCTGCAAGGCTTGCCTTACACTTTCCAGATCAAGCGAGGTTGCCACTCCAATGTGGGTAGGAGTGCCCACGGCACCAAAGGAAACTGCGGTACTGTTGGCAATAAGAGCCACCATAACAGCGGCCAGGGCGGGAAATCCAAGGGAGAGCAGCAAAGGGGCTGTAAGTGCGGCGGGCGTGCCAAATCCGGCAGCACCTTCAATAAAGCTACCGAAAAACCAGGTTATGATAATGGCCTGTACACGCTTATCGGGCGAGATGCCCGTAAACCCCTTGTTGATGGCCGCTATGGCACCGCTTTGACGCAAAGTAAAAAGCAAAGCCAATGCCCCCAAAACAATAAACATGATCTCCAGGGCAATCACCAGCCCATTGATACCAGCAGCAGCAATATGCCCGGGATAAGTACCCCATACCCAAAAGGCCAGTGCCAGCACAACGCCAAAGGCAACAGGCATAGCTTGTGTTGCAGGCCAACGAAAACCGGCCATAAGAATAAAAATAACCAGTACCGGGGTAAATCCAAGAACAGCAAGTAAAATATCAGACATAAAAAATTCTAACCGTGGTAATTATATGGATTTTCCTTACACAGGTGGAAAGCGCCTGAATCAGGCACCGCCCGTGTCAACCTGGTGCTCTGCGTCTTCTCCCCGGGCCCAGTTGCGAAGGTTTGCAAGAGTGGTCTCCATATTCTCTTTCAGGGCTTCATAGGTAAGGAAAGCCTGATGGGCAGTGATAAGTACATTCTTAAACCCCATCAAACGGACAAACAAATCATCTCTCATGACGTCGTTGGAATGATCTTCGAAATAGAGCCCCTTTTCATGTTCATAAACATCCATGCCCAGCGATCCGATTTTTCCTTCCTTCAGTCCCTCTATAATATCTTCTGTTTTACAGATGGCTCCGCGGGCAGTATTGATGATCATGACCCCATCTTTCATCCTGTCAATTTTCTTCTTGTCAACAAGGTGCTCTGTTTCTTT
>CAYVQC010000031.1:47768-49050 GCA_964453995.1 uncultured Bacteroidales bacterium
GGTTTATTCTCAGGGCTATTTGCCTTCTGCATCCAGTATATTCTTTATCCCCTTGGCTACAGCGTCAGGATTGAATGAGATGCTGCTGATTCCCTGGTCTACCAGGAATCCTGCAAATTCGGGGAAATCGCTGGGAGCCTGCCCGCACAGACCAATCTTTTTCCCTTTCTTTTTAGCCTTTTCAATGGCCATAGAGATCATTTGCCTGGCAGCAGAGTTGTTTTCATCAAACAGGTTGCTTACCAGCTCAGAGTCACGGTCGAGGCCGAGGGTAAGCTGGGTAAGGTCGTTGGAGCCAATGGAGAATCCATCAAATACTTCGGCAAATTCTTCACCTTGCAGCACATTGGAAGGGATCTCGCACATTACGTATATTTCCAGGTCGTTCCAGCCTTGCTTCAAACCGTATTCGCCCATGAGGTTTACTACCCGCCTACCCTCGTCAACGGTGCGGCAAAAGGGTATCATCAGTTTTACATTGGTAAAGCCCATTTTATCTCTGACCATCTTCATGGCTTCGCACTCCATTTTAAATCCTTCTTTGTACTGTTCGCTATAGTACCTTGAAGCACCCCTGAAACCAAGCATTGGGTTTTCTTCATCGGGCTCAAACTCTTTTCCCCCAACCAGGTTGGCATATTCGTTGGATTTGAAATCTGTCATCCTTACGATTACCTCGCGGGGATAGAAGGCAGCAGCGATCTGTGCCACCCCTTCGGCGAGTTTTTCCACAAAAAATGATCGCTTATCATCATAGGAAGAGGTGAGTTCCCTGATTTTTTTGCGTGCCTGGTTGTCTTTCAGTGAATCATAACCGGACAATGCCAGGGGATGAATCTGGATGGCATTATTGATTACAAACTCAAGGCGCATCAGCCCTACTCCTTTCACAGGGTACCCGCTGTAGGAATATGCCATGGAAGGATCAGCCAGGATAAGCATTACCTCTGTTGCCGGCTCCTGATATTTTTCAAAATCAATTTCTTCTTCTTCCCATTCCAGAGAACCCTGGTATATCTTACCTTTTTCGCCTTCGGCGCAAGAAACGGTTACTTCCTGCCCGTCTTTTATCGATTTGGTGGCATTCTCGCTTCCCACAATGGCCACGGCACCCAGCTCTCGGGCTACAATGGCGGCATGGCTGGTACGTCCACCACTGTCGGTAACTATGGCCGAGGCTTTTTTCATTACGTTATCCCAATCGGGATTGGTGATCTCGGTAATCAGTACATCGCCTTCTTTGAGCTTATCCGACTCGTCGGGAGAGCTGAGGATACGTGCT
>CAYVQC010000032.1:0-48979 GCA_964453995.1 uncultured Bacteroidales bacterium
TATTTATCTATTAAAAAAATCAATGAATGGGGGTAATAAAAACTATTACCCCCAAAAAAAATAACTTCCTTGTTTAGCCTAAACTATATTAATCAAGGACAACTACCCCAACATGTGAATCGCATTCTACCATCCCATTTACATACAGAAACGTTATTGGTTTCCATCCAACAAAGCCCACAAAACTGTCCACAGGTTATTCCACCTCCCGGGCCACTATCCCCCGGTGGGTTCTCAATTCCTTTTACATTATTCCCCACCAAAAACAACCCGGCAAAGGCAAAGCTTACAATAAACAGTTGTGATAAAATTTTCTTTTTGATAAATCAAAATTTTTAAAGATAAATTACACTCGAAATAAATCAATGCCCTATCTATCCTTTCAAGGGCGCAGTTATATCAACTGCCTGTAATCAAAATTGCTTATCTTTGCCGATGCACCTCCTTACTTTTTTAAGGAAGAGGCCGGGGTGGGAAATGCAGTTTAGACGCTTGTAGTTTCCCGCCCCTTTTCCTTCCTGTACTTACCCAATGACTACTAATAGTCAGTGATGACCTATGTTAATTCCTTCAAATATATACATATAAACTATATAGGATGGTAATGTTGTAATTATTGAAATTTAGAGTGATTATAAATAAGATAAAATGGCGGATTTATCCGATAAGAGGGAATTGCAGGGTGAAGGTTACTTGTCAGAGAAGTTTGCATCAATAGTTGCCCGTACCAAAACCGGGACATATCTTTCATAACAAATGGACCCACCATACATGAAACCGTTCTCATTATCAATTGTAATACCTCCTACCAATCGGTCAAATTGCAACTCGTACATGGCATTCCCTGACCAGTCAAAAACCTCAAGTACAGGATTAAACTGCAAACTTGATAGTACCTCCAATGTGGTATTCATTCGCAAAGCGTAAATATATTCATCAGTGGTAACCACCTGATCATAAAAGTACTCTGTATCTGATTGGGGTGTTAGTTCCCCTTGTCTAATAACAGGTTCAGCGTATTCCTTCCCGGTTTTTATAATCCTTACTACGGCTCCATCATGGTTAGTAATGATCAAATACGGGAAATACCTCAAACCAGAAACAAACTTCCGATGATGGTCATTGTATGTAGTATTACTGTAATACAAATAACCTTTTGTGGCACCCTCTACCGGGTAACTGACCGGAGGGAAATGTTCAACACGTTGTAATTCAACTCCGTGTTTATCTTTTATTATCATAAACGATTCTCCGTTTAAATCAGTATATGCCCAACTGGTTTCAAAATGAAATACGTTTTCAGCATTTGCAAGAAAATCGGGTTCATTGATCCTGGTAAATTCATAATTAGGATTTTCTTTTATTTTAACTGGGTGCAACCATGCTCCTTCACCGGATAAATTCCTAAAATACAATGAATCTCCCTGTCTGTGTCCTGAGAAATAGAGTTGTAAAAATTCCCCAGGCCCACTGCCTTTTGCAATAAATCTCTCGAAATATCCTTTTTCCGGATCAATTATTTTCAATAGATTTTCATTGCAATTTGTTGTTGTAACCAAGAGTCCATTAACTAAATTGAATCTCTCAGGACAATCAAGGAATATTTCATCCAATTCAGTAGTGTGTATTTCTATGTTGTTGGGAAATTCATCTATGGTGATAACCTTGGTATCGCTATACTTACAGGAAAAAATGATAAAAATCATTTTTACATAAAGCAACATTAAATACCTGTTTCTGAATCTATTCATAGAGTTGTTTTTTATTTTGGCTTTAATTATATATGACAGATAGAGATACAGGCCAGGCCAATCTGTAACAATTGACCTGACCTGCAGAATATTAGAAATTACAAATGCCTGGATCGCTAAAACTACTCGCCTTAACAGATCCGCAGGTACCGCACCTGAATATATAAGTACCACCTATCCCCAGAAACGGGTCAGAATAGGTACTGTAGCATGTGGCTGCATTACCTGGTGGACTAACCGGATCTGCCTTTACATTTTGGACCACCAAAAACAACCCGGCAAAGGCAAAGCTTATAATAAACAATTGGGTTAACATTTTCTTTTGCATAATTCAAAACTTTAGAATTCATAAACAATTATTTCAAGTCATACTCTATTTATCCTTTCAAGAGCCCAGTTGCATCAACTATCCGAAATTAAAATTGCTTATCTTTGCCGATGCACCTCCTTTCTTTTTTGAGGAAGAGGCCGGGGCGGGAAATGAAGTTTAGACGCTTGTAGTTTCCCGCCCCTTGTTCTTCCTGTGTTTCTGGTTATAGTCCTTTCTGGTCATACGCGACCAATCTACATGGTTTTCAAATGTACATTAAATTTTTATAACATGGGGGGGTAGTGTTAAATTTTAGTTAACGCCTTTTCAGAAACGGCTCAAATGGGCTTCAAACCCTTTGCCAGACAACCCTTTAGGAGATCAAGCCATACATTGACATATGGGGTGTTTTGCATTTCAAACTCGTCAGACAGGTAGGAGTCGGGAGACGAGTAGGAGAAAGCAAAAGACCTAACAACTCATTAAATGCTTTTTAACATTGCTGTCCCATTAAATTTAAAAAAAGTTCTTTGAAGTGTTTGAAATTTAGTAAGATATAAAAGTTTTTAGAGCGAATGGACTTGAATCTTTAGCTTTGCTTCGGATTAATCTGATAGCATATGCTTCAAGACAAATACGTTTTCGCTCACCTGGTCTCCTTTTTGAATCGAAGTAAGTTCAATCGTATTGTGACCAGGCTGAAAACGCTGTTCGAATTCAAATCTATGCTGCTATTTGTACTTATTGCTTAGTTGCAATCGTCCAGAAAGACATGCAGCTCGATAGAAGCACCTATGAGGTTTTGCAAATATTGAGTATTTCATTAACCGACAAAACTCATCTCCGAGACCTCTTCGATAAAACTAAATTTCAAAATGACAAAGAACGTTTTAGACTTAATGAGCCAAATTTATTTAATATTAATAACGTCCCGATTTTAATGGGACACTAGTGGCTTTTCAATTCAACTATCAAATAATTTATTAAAAACAATTAGCATTGTTTCAGTTGAAAAGGGGTCGCCAATAAATCTAATTTTTTGCTGTTTGTCAATGATTAATGATTCATCTAATATTCTTCTATTGATATCCTTATTCTTCAATTCAAAATCTTGATTTCTACTTATGCCCATAAAATAGAATTGATTCGAGTCTAATCTAAAATCGGGATGATAAAACAATAAATCGGAGATAAATTCATTGAACCCTATATCTTGAATTAGAAATAAAACAGCAATTTTTTCAGCAATATGTTTATTCGAATAAATCCACTGGTTCCATCTCATAAATTTGTAAAAACAAGCACCACAATCACTTTTCAATTGCACAATGGCCATGTAATCGTATTGCTGTTTTATATCGCACAGTTGATAGGAAACATCTTGTTTTTTAATTTCTGAAATCATATCAAGGTTGATTTTCTGTCCCAGGGTAGAGCTTATTAGCATTTTTGTATTAAAGTGATCTGGTGTAGTCGAGCAAAATGTCAACAAAAACATTAGAAACAACAAACTAAACACCTTGGCTATTTTTTGAATCGAAAGTTCCATAATCAATTCATTATGATACATAAAGAAAATATTATTTTAATTAATTCAATAAAATATCTCAATATCCTATCGCTCAATTAAACACAAGTAAAATAGGGTTTCTAGTATATTCTTTATTATTGGTACCTGACCTTTTGTTTAAGATTTTTTCAAGGGATTCATTTAAGGCCCCTTCAATGACCATATGGTTCAGTTTATCATTGAATATGGTATGATCAATCTGGAAAAATACTCCATGCTCATTGTAGGATAAAGGGATACTTCCATAATCAATTTTGTTTATAATATTAATCCCGGTCATATCATCTATAAATCCTTTCAAATTGAATGTTTCCCAGGATTTTTTATCCACTAAAACTAATCTTAGAGACTTATCATAGTGATAGGTAAAAAGTATTTTTTGGGGAGTCTCATAATAATTATCTATCAGCCCAGCATATTTTCTCTCACTTACCGCCTCAAAGAATTCAATGATATCTTCAAAATTATTTTTATAAAATCGAGCAGGAATATTCTTTCCATTAAAGTTAATTGCATATTTTTTCGATAAACCATGACCGTTTAAATCATAAATTGTATCATTCTGCGAGTACAAAAAAAGACGGTCTGATCCATAAATTGGGAAATTAGTATTGTCAACAACATAAAGATAATTGGCTTCATTTTCTGTAATTGGAAAATAATCTAAATACAATTCCCCATCTGCGTTAAAAAAAAGAAGCCTGGAGTTTTTTATATCATTCATATTGCATCCAATATAATATATAAGATTCCCGTCAATCTTATTAAATGAAAATGCATTCAAACCAGTTATCCATTCATTCAGAAAGTTTCCGTTATAGTCAAAAACCAGAATTTTTTGACCTCGCAAATCATTAATGAAAATATTTTTACTTTCATTGTCTAAAATAAAATCATAGATTCCTAAATACTCTCCAGGTCCGTGGCCTCGCCTGGAAATATCTGCAATGTATTGTCCTTCAAGATCGTAAATAAAAATTGATAAATTTGAATTAAGTATAAATATTCTTTCTTCATCAATTAACATTTTTCTAATACTTCTTATTGGCTTTTTATCTGCATATTCTAACTCAACGAACCTACAACTTCTAAATAATTCACTCAGCCTATATTCCTTTGAATCATTTGGATCTATAAAGATTTCACGAACTAGTTGGTTATTCCCGGATTGTTTACAGCCTATTACTACAAATAATATTACAGAGAAAATGAATCCAATTTTTTGTCTTTTCATTTTTTGAGTCATTATGGTTATTAATAATACCCTGCCCAATTTAAATAAATCAGGCAGGGTTATCCTTCAAACAATAGAAATCATAATCCAGAGCATGCTACTGCTGAACATTTCGTTGTTTGATAATCAAGACAGCAATATTTCCCATTAACTGTAGCCAATGGTCTTTTCAAGGTAGTTTCATTTCCAGGTGGTTTCTCATCATCAAGGGCATAAGCCATTATATGAATATTCTCAGTAAATTCTTCTGAGACATTGTTAACATAACCCATTTTGGAATTTAGAAATAGTGCAAAAGCAAATACTATCAATAAAAGAATATTCAACTTCTTTTTCATAATTCAAAACTTTAGAATTCATAAACAATTATTTCAAGTCATACTCTATTTATCCTTTCAAGAGCCCAGTTGCATCAACTATCCGAAATTAAAATTGCTTATCTTTGCCGATGCACCTCCTTTCTTTTTTGAGGAAGAGGCCGGGGCGGGAAATGAAGTTTAGACGCTTGTAGTTTCCCGCCCCTTGTTCTTCCTGTGTTTCTGGTTATAGTCCTTTCTGGTCATACGCGACCAATCTACATGGTTTTCAAATGTACATTAAATTTTTATAACATGGGGGGGATAGTGTTAATTTTTAGTTAATTACTGTTTGGGGGTAATTTTAATAGGCTTCAATATCTTTGTCTGTCAGGGACTTAACAAACACAACAGTGTATTGTAATATGATGCGTTTTGCAATTTAAGTTGCTGGGGATTGGCTGTCTTCTTTCCTGAAGAAAGTGAAATCCATTATGGAGATGATCGGTTTTATGGGTGGGCTTTGGTTAAAAGTGTCTGCGGCTTGGAGGCAATAAATGGGTTGAATGAATTTTCCGATTTGATTTGGAATTTTAAGGATTTTCGGATTTTGCTCTTTACTATTAACTCGTCAGAAATTTCGAAGCCGGCAAAGAGAGCGCACAAACTCTCCCTTTAATTCCCTTGCATTTCACTTCCATAAGGTTTAACTTTGGGCGCTCTGATTTTGACAAGCTAACAAACAATACATTCTTTATGCAACAATACCATCAGTTGATGCAGCATGTGCTTGATACGGGCGTAAAAAAGGAAGACCGCACGGGAACAGGTACGCTTAGTGTTTTCGGTTACCAGATGAGATTCGATCTTTCTGAGGGTTTCCCCCTGGTTACAACCAAGAAGCTTCACCTTCGATCCATTATTCATGAGTTGTTATGGTTTCTGAAGGGAGAGACCAACATTGCCTACCTGAAGCAGAACGGGGTAAGCATCTGGGACGAATGGGCAGATGAAAATGGTGATCTGGGCCCCGTATATGGTGCTCAGTGGCGCAGCTGGAACAGTGCTTCCGGCCCCGTGGATCAGATCAGCCAGTTGATCCATCAGATCAAAACCAATCCTGATTCGCGCCGCCTCCTGGTAAATGCATGGAATGTGGGTGAGATAGAAAAGATGGCTCTTCCGCCCTGCCATATCCTTTTCCAGTTTTATGTGGCCAACGGAAAACTCTCCTGTCAGCTATACCAGCGCAGTGCTGATATTTTCCTGGGGGTGCCTTTCAATATTGCTTCTTATGCCCTGTTTACTATGATGGTAGCCCAGGTTTGCGATTTGCAGCCGGGTGAATTCATCCATACTTTTGGCGATGCGCATCTGTATTCAAACCATCTGGAGCAGGCACGCCTGCAGCTGAGCCGTGAGCCAAGGCCGCTTCCAAAAATGATCATCAACCCTGAAGTAAAAGATATTTTCAGATTTCGTTACGAAGATTTTACCCTGGTGGATTATGATCCACACCCACATATCAAAGCACCGGTGGCCGTTTAAAACTGCTAACCATTCAAATCAAACCCAAACAACACAACACATGAAACTTATTCCAATTGCAGCAGTAGCTAACAACAATGTGATCGGCAAGGACAACAAGTTACTTTGGCACATGCCCGAAGACCTCAAACGTTTTAAGGAACTTACCATGGGCCATACCATTATTATGGGCCGCAAAACCTACGAAAGCATTGGCAAACCCCTTCCCGGCCGTAAAACTGTGATTATCACCCGCCAAAAGGATTATTTTGTAGAGGGCTGCGAGGTGGTTCACGATATCAGAGACGCCATTTGTAAGGTGAAGGAAGATTCAGAAGTTTTTGTAGCCGGTGGTGGAGAAATATACCGGCAGATCATAAATCTTCATTATACCCGTCGCATTTATCTTACCCGGATTTATGCCAACTTTGAAGGCGACAGTTTTTTCCCCGAAATCGATACAGAGAAATGGGAACTCATTGAAAGGGAAGAACACGATCCAGACGAAAAAAACCCATATCCTTATGCATTTATGACATACAAAAGGAAAAAGTGAGAAGTTATGAGTTTAGAGTTTAAAGTACAGAATTATAGAGCGAAGTATATAGTATTGCAGCGAGTTTTAAGCATGTAGTTATTGGAAGTTCTTAAATGAGAGTAGTTTTATTCCTATCTCAACCCATAAACCTTCAATTCTGCACTAAAAAAATATCAATAAAAAAATACTATAAACCATTCACTCAAAACAAAAAGAACGCATAACTCTAAACTTTCAACTCCATTATGTTTTCTGCTTCTGCTTTCTTGCAGCCGGAAAGAGTACGTTGTTGAGGATGAGCCTGTAACCGGGAGAATTGGGAAAAAGATTGAGGTCGGTGGGCGGATCACCTACAAAATGCCGGTAGTCTTCGGGATCATGACCTCCATAAAATGTAAAGGTCCCTTTGCCGAAACTACCATGAGCATAGCGCACCTCATTCTTTCCTCTTGTTTCTCCCAGGATGGTAACGGTGGGTTTTACCAGGTGTCTTTTAAAGGCAGTAGTTTGGCCCATGAAACCTTTGATCAGACTTTCATGGTTTTGGGTAAGCATAGTGGGCACCGGATCCCATTTGGCTGAAAATTCAAAAAGACTGAAAAAGTCTGTTGTTTGCTCTCTTCCGGTTTTGGGGACATCAATATCAGATTTGGCGTATTCGTAAGGATTGGTTACAATTTGAAAATTGTGGAAGGCAAAAGCTTTAGAGAAATCGAGTTTTTGCTGTGCATTTGGATCTAGCGGAGTACCATCAAACACTTCATGCACTATATCAATACCTTCGCTGGCCAGGGCAATGTCCAGGCTTTCGGGTGCCGAGCACATGGCAAACATATACCCACCTCCGGCAACAAATTGTTGAATGCTTTTGGCAACAGCCAGCTTAAGATCAGCAACCCGGTTGAAGCCATGCTGTCGGGCCAGCTCTTCGGCCAGCTGTACGTCGCGCTGATACCATGGAGCATTACGGTAGGCAGCCCAAAACTTGCCAAACTGACCGGTAAAATCTTCATGATGCACGTGCAGCCAATCGTAAAGGGGCAGCACCCCCGAGAGCACCTCTTCATCATAAATGGCATCATAAGGGATCTCAGCATAGCTAAGTGCCAGGGTAACGGCATCGTCCCAGGGCAGGCTGTGCGGTGGAGTGTATACGGCAATGCGGGGTACTTTATGCAATACAATTTCTTCCATATTTACATCGGGATGGGCAATCTCGGAGCGAATGCCATTGGCCTGAAGATCGGCAATAACCTGGTAAGTTACCCCCCTCACAGATAGCTCCTGTTCGAAACGGTTGTGATGCTGAAAAAGAAAACTCCCCCCCCGGTAATTGAGCAGCCAGCTAACTTCAACATCGAAGGTTAGCACGTAATATGCAATCCCATATGCCTTGAGATGGTTGTCCTGGGTATTGTCCATGGGAATGAGGATATGTGCAGCTCTACCTGGTAGAGAAAGTGTAAGCAACACAAAAAAAAGCAATACAGTGGAAAAAAACACTCTCATGGTATTAATATCTTTTTCAGATTTACAAAATCAGGTTACCGGAAAGGGCAGATAATTGCCTGGAACAAGTATCACCGGAACAGAAAAACGCAAAATTATAGCTTTTGTTTTATTATTGGCCATTGGGTGGCAAGAGTATTTGCAGACAACCCCGGAGTTTTGAGCGGTACATTACCAGGCTGTCCAATCTAATCAAAGGCAACAATAAAGGAGGCTAAGTATTAAAAAGGGACATCCTCGTCGGGATCGTCGTTCATTCGCGAAGGTAGGGTAACCACATTGGGAGCAGCATCAAATGCATTCGAAGGCCGCAGATCACCGTGTGTCTCATCGCCAAATCCTTCATAATCCATAAACTTGGCAAAGCGGGGAACAAAGCGTAATGGGATGTCTTCCAGCGCACCGTTACGGTGTTTGGCAATGATGAATTCGGCAAGACCTTCGGTGGAGTTTCCCTGTTCATCTTCCATGATCTTATAGTACTCGGGACGATAGATAAAGCAAACCATGTCAGCATCCTGTTCAATGGCACCTGATTCGCGAAGGTCGGAAAGAAGGGGTTTTTTGGATCCCCCACGGGTTTCAACGGCGCGGCTGAGCTGCGACAAAGCAATAACGGGAATATTAAGTTCTTTGGCCAGGCTCTTGAGTGAGCGAGAAATATTGCTGATTTCCTGTTCACGGTTTCCGGTTTTATCCCCTCCGCCAGACATGAGCTGCAGGTAGTCGATAATAACCAGCTGAATATCATGTTGTGCTTTTAACCTACGGCACTTTGCCCTCAGTTCAAAAATGGAGAGTGCCGGGGTATCGTCAATGTACAATGGCGCATCGGTAAGGTTGCCAAGTTTGGCATTGAGCTGTTGCCATTCATACTCTTCCAGTTCACCGCGTTTTAGCTTTTCTGCCGATAGTTCAGATTCGCTGGCAATCAAACGCATAACAAGCTGCACACCCGCCATTTCGAGCGAAAAAATGGCAACGGCTTTATTAAACTCAACGGCCATATTGCGTGCCATAGAGAGCACAAAGGCAGTTTTTCCCATACCCGGTCGTGCGGCCAGGATGACCAGGTCTGATTTTTGCCAGCCGGCAGTTACGCGGTCTACCGCAGAAAAACCACTTGGGATACCACTGATATGGCCTTCCTGATCGCGGGAGTTTTCTATTTGCCTGATGGCATCTTTTACCAGCGAAGGCATGTCGGCATAATTTCGCCGCAGGTTGGTTTCGCTGATGGCAAACAGCTCTTTTTCGGCTTTATCGAGAATGTCAAACACATCAGAGGCATCTTCGTACGATTCCCTGATGATCCCATCTGAGATACGGATAAGCTCTCGTTGTAAAAATTTCTGGATGACAATACGGGCATGAAACTCTACATTGGCTGCAGAAGCCACCCGGTTGGTAAGTTGTGAAATATAATACGCACCCCCAACGGCATCAAGATCTCCCCGCTGCTGTAGTTTTTGTGTAACAGTGAGAATGTCAACGGGTTCTGATTCAGAAAACAAAGCAAAGATGGCGCGGAAAATTTTTTGGTGTGATTCCTTATAAAAAACTTCCGGTTTTAATATATCAACCACATTGGTAAGTGCATTCTGTTCAAGCATCATAGCTCCCAATACGGCTTCTTCAAGGTCTGTAGCCTGTGGAGGAATGCGCCCGTGATCCAACAAAACAGAACTGCTGCCTATGCTTTTGGGTTTTCGTGGGGTAACTTTTCTTTCCATTTTGTTCATCTCATCCATGAGGCAAAAATAACTATTCCGATCCTAACCTGAATCAAAATTCGGCAATTAAGTTTTCAACAGCTTTCAAAGCGGTGACAATCCGGCAGTACAGAAAACAAAACATGTAAAATACTCAACCCCAGCCTGTTATTCGCTATGCCCTGTTTATCAAAAAGTTAAACGATCATAAAATGAGTCCGCCCAATTGCTTCCACAAATATAACAAACCAACAGTATTGGCATGCTTAGCCACCATGAAATTTTCAAGCAATTCTGCTTCATTATTTTCCTTGCTTAAGACCTGCAGGCGCATCAATTTTTCAAAGACAGCAGCAGCCTCTTCATTGATGGCCATTTTTGATGGTAGTTTTTCTGTGTTTTTACCAAAATGACGTAAAATATTTTCAGGTGTAACCGTGGCAGTCATACCAGGCCACACTACCATATTACTTTCGAGGGGAAAAAGCAATTCCTTCAGGCGGGGTTGGAATTTAAATATGAGCTCCTTAAAACCAGGATTCAGTTTACTGCAGCTTTCCAGAAGAGCTAGTAATTTTTGCTTGTGGAAGATCCATATCTCATCATCCAAATCTGCAATCTGCATCAGTTGTTTCTGGAATTGGCCCAGGGAATACCCACCGGGGTCATCCAGGTAGGTTACAATGGGGATTCCATCGGTAGTGGTAAGACGCAACCCCCAGGGAATTGCCTGGTAGGGACTTGTGCCATCCAGCAAAGGTATAGCCGGTGCAAGGTCAAACACGCTTAGAACCAATTGCCTGTTTGCTTCCTGCAGGAAGGCGGCAAGGGCTTTTCTGTCAACAACCGGGCTTCCTTTAGCAATACTTTCAATCTGTTGTGCGAGGAGCTCCCTTTCAATCACTTCGTCGGGTAGATCTCCAATGCGCACAATCCCCCCATGATACCAATTGAATTTTTGCTGATCTTCAACCTTATCTAGTTGTAACACTGAGTCGATGGGAACCTTCTTCCAGCAATGGCCGTGGAATTCGCAGGGATAGGGGTAATTGCAATGAGGCCCGATGGGAACTGCAGGGGAGCTTTTCAGGATTGTGACGCCCTTTAGTTCTGCAACTTTTGCAGCAGTTTCACTGTAGCGCTCTTTTACCAGGTCAAAAAGGCTTTCTGTAACAAAAAGTTGCCGGGGGCTGATGATGCCCTCCTTTACATAGTTTTCATTGATATAGGCAATGGAAAAATCGCCCAGTTGCAGGCCACTGCCCGTAATGACATAATACTGCAATGATGCGTCCCAGCGGTAGGTATCGGAGATGCTCCGGCTGCTTTTTACTTCCAGTGCTTTCCATTCTCCGTTTTCCTTGTAAAGGATATCCAGGGCTACAACCACTTCATCAAATTCAAATGCGGCTTCGTAAATAACTTTCACATCCGGATCCTGCAAAAGAGCAGCTGTCATTTCCACCGATTTTGCCATCTGGAAATGTGTGGGAGGTGAAGCATCTACCCCTCCGGGAAAAAGATCACGGGCATAAATGCCCACTTCGGTCCCGCGTGAAAATTTTGCCCGTTGTTCAGGGCTGAGCGGATCGCGCAAAAAGTACCTGTTTTTATAAAGATATAAGGCCTTTGTGCATTGCAGCCCTTTGATAAACGTAGATTTGGATAGTACTGCCTTCTTTTTTGTGCTTTTTCCGGTCATGGTTATTTATTATCATACTGTTGCTACAGGAGCAATTCTACATTGTCATCTAACAGCTCACCTTTCAAAGAATACTTCAGGTAAAGGCGTGCAGTGGTAACCACATCTTTATTGCAATACACAGCAATACGTTTCAGGTCGTTATCCATCCAATACACCCTGGCTACATCCGCACCCTGTATATCATCCTTTGGTGTAGGAATCTTAAACACTGCTGCCAGCAGGGCCAGGGAGGTATAGCTTTTATAGTCACCGAATTTCCAAAGGTCCATGGTATCCAGTAAGGTAATCTCCCAGGGTTTACGGCCGGGAATGTTTAAAACATCGGGCAGAGGGATCTGGTTGATGAGCATGCGGCGGGCAATATAGGGGAAATCGAATTCCCTTGCATTATGTCCGCAAAGATATTGATCAGCCCGGTTGAAGCTTTGGGTGAGCATATGGGCAAAACGGGTGAGCAATTCTGCCTCATCGTCGGAATAATAAGCTTTGCAACGAAATTTCAGATGATCCTCATCGCCATGAAAGAAACCGGCAGAAATGCAGACAATCTTACCAAACTCACTGTATATCCCGGCTCTTTCAAAATAAAGCTCCTCCGGGGTAAGGGCTTCGTCGGCAGGAGCAATTCTCATTGCTTTTTTCACCCACAAATCCTGCAATGCAGGGTCGAGTTCATTGAAATCTTTTACCTGCGGCACTGTTTCCACATCCAGGAAGAGGATGTTTTTTAGCGGAATTCTCTCAAGCATACAAGAAATATTTCGTTGATACTATGGTTCATTGCCCAGTACTTTGAATTCGGTCCGCCGGTTCAGTGCCCTGCCTTCTTCCGTTTCGTTGGTGGCTATGGGTTTCTGATCAGCATAACCGCTATAAGCCAGGCGATTGCTCTCAATTCCATTTTCTACAAGATAATTGTATACGCTAAGCGCTCTTCTTTCGGAAAGACTCTGGTTATATACAAACGACCCGGTGCTATCGGTATGACCGCCAATTTCAATTCTCATTTGTGGATTTTGATTGAGGAGCTCCAGGAGTTTGCGCAATTCCACGAGAGATTCCGGCAAGAGCTCATGGCTGTCGGTTTTAAAGAAAATATTGCGCAGCACTACTGTTTCGCCTGCCCTTATAGGCTGTAGGGGGATATCATAGAGATGGGGATCCACTCCTGTACGCACATCATCAAAGGAAAAATTCTCCGAAAAGAACAGGTAGCCATCCCTCCATACGTTCAGCCCCAGGTTGGTCATAACAGGTATGGGCACGAGGAATTCACCGGTACGGGGATTTGAGCCTGCCTGTACAATCATTTCACCTGATACAAGGTCGATGAGCTCAAACCTGGCTTCCAGCCTGCGGCGATTGTCAGCGTCAAAAACAATTCCTTTCATGTAGGTAACCGGATTGGGCCTGGCCTCCTCATACAATTCAAAAAAGTACAGATCGCTGCCACCCTCTCCACCGGGTTGTTCGGAAGCAAAATAGGCTTCTTTACCTGATGCCCCTACCACCAGCGACATTTCATCGTTGAAGGTATTGATGGGATAGCCCAGGTTAACGGGTGTTTGCCACTTTCCCTGGTCATCTTTGCGGGTATAAAACAGGTCCAGTCCTCCCATGCCAGGATGCCCGTCGGAAGTGAAGAAGAGGGTTTTGTTGTCAGGATGAATAAAAGGAGACATTTCCCGGCCGGAGGTATTGATGACAGGTCCAATATTTTCAGGTTCTGACCACCGGTTGTTGGGTCGCTGGTGGCTTACCCAAATATCCATGCGGCCGGTACTCCCTGCCCGGTTGCTGGCAAAATAGAGTGTTTTGCCATCGGGAGAAATGGAAGGTTGAGATTCCCATGCCCCTGAATTGACCGGTGGTCCAAGGTTAACAGGTTCCGACCACGCCTCCCCGGCTCTGCGGGCATAATAAATATCGCAACTGCCCAACCCATTTTGCCGTCCACAGGCTGTAAAATACAGGTGCATGCCATCGGCAGAAATGCTTTGGGCTCCTTCATTGTTTTGCGTATTGATGGGCGATCCAAGGTTTACCGATTTACTCCACTGCCCATCTTTACGATAACTCACATAAAAATCCTCATAATAGGGTCCCAGGTGAATGTAGTCCATGTCTTCGCGTGGCTTTTTCCGGGTATAGATCAGGGTTTGTTCATCAGCAGTAAGCGTGGGGGAATACTCATCATTTGTCCCATTTATATTTGCCCCAAGATTGACCGGATCAAAAGGCACGGGATATGCAACGGCTTCTATGGCAAACTCAGCCTGTTGGAGCAATTGGTTGCTCTGCTCCTGCATGGTATTGCTGATGCCCTTGATCTCCAGAAACTCAGTAATCCGTGTTCGGGCACTCTCATACTCTCCTATAGCCATATAAGAACTGGCAAGATAGTAATAGGTGTTTGGGAAAAACTCCGGATCGATCATAAGGGCTTGCTCGAAGGCACCAATGGCCTTTGCATGCATATCTGCAGTTTGGTACATTTCGCCCATAACAATATATGCTTCAATAAAAGCCGGATCAAATCGAACGGCATCCAGGAAGCTTTCTTCAGCACTTTCAATATCGCGAAGATTGTATTTATGGATGGCATCTTCAAAAGCACGGCGAGCGCGGCTACTGGAAGTGGAAAGCTCTCTGCCGTTTTGTGCAGAGATGACTGTTGGCATACATCCGGAAACAGACAATATAAGGATTAAAAGAAAAAATGTACGCAAATTCATACCTTCTGGTTTTCAAATCATTATTAGCGAATGGGGAACCCCGTAAATTGATTATTATCACTACAAACCTAACAATTTTTCAGGCATGGTGATGTAAAATAGCGAAATCAGCCCCACTTTTTCACCCTCAACCAGGGCCTGATGGGAAGAAATGCCAGCAGGTAAAGAACTTATGAATCCTTCGTGCTATTCTCCACTTATCAGGGGATGTTCATAAACTTGTGAGATTGCAGTGAGATCATCCACCAGGGATGGTTCATCACATAATCCACAATGGCTGGCAGCATTTTCTTATACCTGCTCCATTCGGGTTGCAGGTACAAGAGGCATTTTTGTTTTACACGGGAAACATTCTTTTCTGCCCATAAAAAATCTTCGTGATCACAAATAATCACTTTCAGCTCATCGGCCAGTTGCAGCATATCACGGCGGGGTTCCACCTGGGGTTTCGGAGAAAGACAAATCCAGTCGAACACGCCAGACAAAGGGAAGGTACCCGATGTTTCCAGGAAAATACTGATGTTGTTTTCTTTGAGCAAAGCACAAAGATGATCAAGGTTGTACATAAGCGGCTCACCGCCTGTAATTACCACCGATCGGGCCGGATACTTCTTTATATTTTCCAGAATTTCTTCAGTGGTGGTAAGAGGATGAACAGAAGCATCCCACGATTCTTTTACGTCGCACCAATGGCATCCCACATCACAGCCCCCGATGCGGATAAAAAATGCTGCCTTCCCGGTATTGTAGCCCTCTCCCTGCACGGAATAAAACATTTCCATCACAGGTAGCAGGTGCCCCTGTTGAAGTTGCTCCTGCTGTTCAGAACTAAGGTTGGTAAGCTTACTGATGGTCAAGGTGTGGAGTATATTTCGTTTTTGCGTGCCTTGAGGGTATTCATCAGCAGTGACACAATGGTCATGGGCCCTACCCCACCCGGTACGGGGGTAATAAATGAAGTTTTGGGAGCCACGGCATCATAATCCACATCTCCCACGAGGCGGAAGCCGGACTTGGCAGAGGTAGACTCCACGCGGTGAATCCCCACATCAATGACTACCGCGCCCTCTTTTACCATATCGGCCGTAACAAAACCAGCGCGACCAATAGCAACAATAAGAATATCAGCCTGGCGGGTAATATCCTTCAGGTTTTTGCTTTTACTGTGACAAACGGTCACTGTGGCATTGCCGGGATTAGTGGCACGTGACATGAGGATACTCATGGGACGTCCTACTATATTGCTCCGCCCAAGAACAACACAGTTTTTTCCCTGGGTGTCGATGCCGGATCTTTTGAGCAGCTCCATAATGCCATTGGGAGTGGCAGAAATATAAGCAGGAAGCCCAATGGTCATACGGCCCACATTTTCGGGATGGAAACCGTCCACATCTTTTCCGGGGCTGATTGCCCGGATCACCTTCTGTTCATCGATATGGCCGGGCAATGGCAGCTGCACGATGAAACCATCTATTTCGGGGTCGTTATTGAGAAACTCAACGGTCTTGAGGAGTTCTGCCTCTTCAGTATCGTTTTCGAATTTGTAGGTTGACGAATCAAAACCAACTTCTTTACAGGCCCGCGCCTTACTGGCAACATAGGTTTCACTTGCCGGATCGTTGCCTACCAGCACAGCTGCCAGGTGAGGCGGACGCTCCTCCCGGTCGATCATTTGTTTTACTTCTTTGGCAATTTCATCTTTGATCTGTGCTGCAATTTTCTTTCCGTCAATAATTTTCATATCTATTCTGCTTTGGGGAGAATTTTCTCTGTTTGGAGAATTGCTAATTGGTTTTATTTCCTCATGCCGGGCATGCCCCGCATCATATTCATGAATTTACCACCTCCACCAGACATCATCTTCATCATCTTGCGGGTATCCTCAAATTGTTTGATAAGCCGGTTTACTTCCTGGATGTCAGTGCCACTACCCAGGGCAATCCTTTTTCGGCGGCTGCCGTTGAGAATTGCGGGAGTTTCTCTTTCCTGGGGTGTCATGGAATAAATAATTGCCTCAATACTGGCAAATGCATCATCTTCCAGGTCGATATCTTTCATGGCCTTTCCCATCCCTGGGATCATCCCCACCAGATCTTTCATATTTCCCATTTTCTTGATCTGCTGTAACTGTTTCAGAAAATCATCGAAGTTGAATTGGTTTTTGGCAATTTTCTTTTGCAGCTTACGGGCCTCTTCCTTATCGAACTGTTCCTGTGCCTTTTCAACCAGAGATACAATATCACCCATTCCCAGTATCCTGTCAGCCATTCTTTTGGGATAGAAAAGATCCAGGGCATCCATTTTTTCGCCAATTCCCACAAACTTGATGGGCTTTTCAACCACCGAGCGGATGGAAAGCGCAGCACCACCGCGGGTATCACCATCGAGTTTGGTAAGCACCACACCATCAAAATTGAGCCTGTCGTTAAATGCTTTGGCAGTATTAACAGCATCCTGCCCTGTCATGGCATCTACAACAAAGAGCGTTTCCTGAGGGTTAAGGTTTTGCTTGAGCGAAGCAATCTCGTTCATCATTTGCTCATCTACGGCCAAACGTCCTGCAGTATCGACAATAACTGCGGCATGGCCCATAGTTTTAGCGTGGTTTACAGCCTTACGGGCAATACCTACCGGATCTTTTGAGCCTTCTTCGGTAAATACCTCTACATCGATCTGCTCACCCAACACCTTCAGCTGATCGATAGCCGCAGGGCGGTAAACGTCGCAAGCCACCAGCAAAACTTTTTTCGATTTTTTCTTTTTCAGGTAATTGGCCAGTTTGGCAGAAAATGTCGTTTTACCGCTACCTTGCAGCCCTGCAATGAGGATGATGGCAGGACTACCTTTCAGGTTGATATCTACCTGGGTTTCGCCCATAAGAGAAGTAAGCTCTTCATGAACGATCTTAACCATCAGCTGCCCGGGAGAAACGGCGGTAAGCACATTTTGACCCAGGGCTTTTTCTTTTACATTCTCAGTAAAACTCTTGGCAATTTTATAACTGACATCGGCATCGAGCAATGCCTTACGAACATCCTTAAGTGTTTCTGCTACGTTGATCTCGGTGATATGGCCCTGGCCTTTAAGAAGTTTAAAGGCCCTGTCAAGGCGATCGGTTAAATTGTCAAACATCTGTTTTTACACTTTTTAAATTTGGTGCAAAATTATCATTTATTATTGTTTTAACCTTTGTAAAATTGGAAACAGGTATTATCACGCGGGCCAATTATTGTTAAAAACATGTTGATAAAAACCGTGTTATCCTGCTAATGCTGATAGATAAAAATTCATACATTTAAACCTGACTTTGGGTTATATACCAAAAGGAGTATGGGTTTTTTGCTAACTTTGCACTGTCGTAACATGGCAGGTTTTTTGATAACATACACTGGATAACCAGATGGCAAAACTGCTGCTGATTATGACAAAATAATTCATTCAGACAATGAGCAATTCACTCGAAAATATAGATAACATCCCCTGGCAGGTAAAGAAACTGGAAGATCTTAATAACCAGAAGTTGCCGGTTTATTTTGATGTAGAAGATTTTGAAGAGATCATCGATTATTACATGTACCAATCTCATTTCCGGCAATCTCTGAAGGTTGCCGAATATGCCTGCACGGTACACCCCTCTTCCATTTCTTTAAAACTTAAGGTGGCCCAGTTGCTGGCTTCCGTAAACAAGGAAAATCACGCATTGGAAATACTTTCAGAAGTGGAAAGGCTGGAGCCTTCCAATTATGAGATTTTTCTCACGCGCGGAGCCATCTATTCGCAACTGCACAAGTATGAAAAGGCTATTGAAGAATACAATAAAGCCGCCATGGAGTCAGACGAACCTGACTATGTTTATTGTAATATCGCCTTTGAATACGAAAACATGGGCAACTACGACAAAACCATTGAGTATTTGCGCAAAGCCCTTGAACTGAATCCTGAAAATGACCTGGCCATGTACGAGGCAGCCTATTGCTTCGACCTGCTCTCTCTTTCGCAGGAAAGCATTGATTTCTTCAGCCGGCTTATTGACAGGCATCCCTACTCTACCGAAGCGTGGTTTAACCTTGGAATATCATACATTAACAGCGAGCTCTACGAAAAAGCGCTGGAATCTTTTGAATTTGCCCTCGCCATAGATCCGGACCATTCGGCAGCCACCTTTCACTGTGCCTATGCATACAGTCTGATGGAAAAGTACCATGAAGCCATTGAGATTTACCAGGGTCTTTTCGAAAAGGAAGACCAGGACAGCGATGCCATGATCCATTACTATATTGGTGAGTGTTATGAAAAAACGGAAGACTATCATAACGCAAAAACTCATTACCAGAAGGCGACCCAGCTCAACCCCGAGATCACCGATGCCTGGATTGGCCTTGGAGTGTGTGAAAATGAGTCAGGAAACACCCATAGCGCTATCAAATGCATTCAGAAGGGATTGGAAATGGATCCGGAAAATACAGCATATCTGTGTATCCTTGCCGATATCTATTTTGACGAAGATATGATAGAGGAAGGCTGCCATTATTATGAAAAGGCCATTGGCACCAGCCCTGTGGAAGAGTCGCTTTATATCGATTATGCTGATGCCCTGGCCGAAAAAGAAGAGTATAAAAAGGCTGAAGAAACCCTTGTAACGGGCATCGAAGAAATCAACCCAACACATGGATTGTATTACCGCATGGCGGCAATGATGTACCTGCAGGGAAAAAACAAGGAAGCTGCATTTTTTCTTGAAGAAGCCCTCTCCATGGACTTTGACAAACATGACGCCATGCTGGATCAATACCCTCAACTCAGAAACATTCCTGAAATCGCCAATCTGATCAACTTATACAGCAATTAAATCACAACATGATTTTACCCCACCTTCCTGAAAGACAAGAGAAGCCCCGCCAAAAAGGTGTTACCATGATGATGGACAAGGGTCTTTCTCTAACAGAAGCATCAAATATAATAGAGGTTGCAGGCCACCTGGTCGATTTTGCCAAGTTGGGATTTGGCACCTCGGTAGTGAGCAGCAACGTAAAAGAAAAAGTAAAACGTTACCGCGAAGCAGGCATAAAGGTATACCTGGGAGGAACCTTGTTTGAAGCCTGCCTGCTGCGCAACTGTGTAGATGAATACCAGAAATTCATAGACCACCTGGGGGTGGATTGCGTAGAAATTTCGGATGGGAGCATGGAAATACCACACGACCAAAAATGTGAGTATATATCCAGGTTCGCCAAAGACCGCACTGTACTGAGTGAAGTAGGAGCAAAAGAAGCTGACGTTTTCACCGATCATTCCCTTTGGGTACACCACATCAATGCCGAGCTTGAAGCAGGAAGCAGCTATGTAATAGCCGAAGCACGTGAAAGCGGTAATGTGGGAATATACAAAAGTACCGGAAAGGCCGATGATGAGTTGGTAAAAGATATTCTCATGCATACCCCCCCCGATAAAGTATTATGGGAAGCCCCCCTGAAAGCACAGCAGGTCTGGTTTATAAAACTACTCGGCCCACAGGTAAACCTTGGAAATATTGCCCCTGCTGATGTTATCCCCCTGGAAACCCTTCGCCTGGGGCTGCGCGGTGACACATTCTTTGATCACCTGCCGGCAGAACTACAGAAGTTTAGATTAAAATAATTACAATCACTGCACTATTTAACCGGCAGCCTTAAAAAATGAGGCTGTACTATCTTAACAGGTGCACCCAGTGTTTTTCCTTTAAAAGCAAATCAATGACCCAAAGAAATTTCAAAGACTATTCATTGCTCACGGCAAGAGGCTTAGCCATGGGAGTTGCCGACGTTATACCCGGAGTATCAGGTGGCACAATTGCTTTCATCACCGGCATTTATGAAGAGCTTATCAACAGCATCAAATCGGTCAACAGGCAGTTTTTCACATTGCTGTTTTCCAAAGGTATTGCTGCTGCATGGAAACATATCAATGGAAACTTTCTGCTGGCGGTATTTTCAGGTGTATTGCTGAGCATCTTTTCACTTGCCAGTCTTATCACGTGGCTGCTGGATAAACATCCAAAAATGGTTTGGGCTTTTTTCTTCGGACTGATCGTTGCTTCAGCCCTGCATGTGGGAAGGACCATTACCAAATGGAACGCAACCACTATTATTTCAATGCTGGTAGGCACTGCCATTGCTGCATGGATTACCATTGCTACCCCGGCTACTACTCCCCAGACCATGTGGTTTATTCTTATTTCAGGAAGTATTGCCATTACGGCTATGATCCTGCCAGGGATATCGGGAAGCTTTATCCTGCTTTTGCTGGGGAAATATGAATTTATTCTCAATGCAGTAAAAGACCTCAAAATAGATGTGATCTTGGTATTCGCCGTTGGCTGTGTACTTGGCATAATCAGCTTTTCCAACATCATATCCTGGTTTTTCAAAAAATTCCTCAATGCTACCATGGCACTGCTTACCGGTTTCATGCTGGGTTCCCTTAACAAATTATGGCCATGGAGGAAAATTACAGAATATTATACCAACAGCGAAGGAATATCGGTTCCTCTGGTAGAAAAGAGCGTAACCCCCGCACAGTTTACAGAAATTACAGGCGAACCCGCACAGGTGTATTCTGTCCTTGCTTTTATGGTGCTGGGATTTTTGGTCATTTTCCTTTTTGATCTTTTCACAGCAGCCAAAGTGAAAGAAAAAAACTCTGCCATCTGAAACAGAAAGATCAATTATCATGGAAAAACTACTCGGACTCGTAGGTTATCCCCTCTCCCATTCTTTTTCTGAGAGGTACTTCGCCGAAAAGTTTGCACGTGAACATATTCAGCACTACAGCTACAAAGCATTCCCTATCAGCAATATCGATGAATTCCCTGAGTTGCTGAAGCATAACCGGACACTGATTGGGCTCAACGTTACTATCCCCTACAAAGAAACTATAATTGCCTATTTAGACAAATTAAGCCCAACGGCACAGGAAGTGGGGGCAGTAAATACAATCACCATAAGTCGCAAAGGCTCAAAAATGGTAACTACCGGATACAATACTGATGTGTACGGTTTTTTCCAAACACTCAAGACCAACAATGTAAATCTACCGGGGAGGTCATTGATACTGGGTACAGGGGGTGCTTCAAAAGCTGTGGAGTGGGTATTGAAAAAACACGGTTGTACAATAGATTTTGTGTCGCGTAACCCGCAAATTCCCGGGCACATTTCCTACCAGGAGCTCAACACAATAGGTCTTAGTGATTTTAACCTGATTGTAAATACTACCCCCCTGGGGATGTACCCCCACATAGATCATTGCCCCACCATCCCTTATGAAACAGCTACAGAAGACCAGACATTCTTTGATTTAATCTACAACCCTGCTGAAACACTTTTCCTGAAAAGGGCCGCTAAACAAGGGGCAAAAACCATAAATGGCCTTTACATGCTCGAACAACAGGCAGAAAAAGCATGGGAAATCTGGAATACACCCTAATCTCTCCTGAAAAAAACGAGGTACAGACTTAAATCCGGCTAACTTTAGAATTATAATTGGCTAAGATTTAATTCTGTATATTTGTTTTTATTTCTTGTAAAATGCTCACAAGTGCAGAAGAAAATTACCTGAAAGCCATACTTAAACTTTCTGATAAACATGGAAGGGTTACCACAGCAGAATTAGGAAAACATCTGAATGTGAGCTCTCCCACTGTAAACAGCATGGCCCGTAAACTAGCCAGCAAGGAGCTTGTACAATACAGGAAATACCAGCCCATTGTCATTACTGCAAAAGGGAAAAAGCATGCATTAAATATTTTACGCAGGCATCGGCTTACAGAGATGTTCCTCTTTGAAAAAATGGGCTTTAGCTGGGACCAGGTGCATGAGATTGCTGAACAGATAGAACATATCCAATCAACAGCATTTTTCGATCGTATGGAAGAACTCCTCAACTATCCCAGCTTCGATCCACACGGTTCACCCATACCTGACAAGGAGGGCAATCTGCCCGAACGAAAACTACAAATCCTAAGCAGTTGCAAACCCAACACAAACTGGAAACTCACTGCTCTGGCTGACACCAGCAAGGAGTTTTTGGATTTCCTGACTTCACGCAATATGTATATAGGTTCGGGAATTACTCTGTTGGCTGTTGAACCCTTCGACAAAAGCATGCTGATACGTTGTAATGGGAAAGATGAATTTATGCTGAGTTCAAAAGCATGCAATGCCTTACTGGTAGAAGCAGAAAAGAAACCGGAAAATGGGTAAAGCACCTCATTCCCGATCTCTTTCCAAAGGATTGTTTTGTGCCAGAAGAAAACAGTTTATTTGATAAAATTGCCCAATCTCACACCGAAGAAGATGGTGCGGGGAAAAATAGGCCCGTAGATATATCCGGGATCACGGTCTTTACCGGTATCAAAGTCCTTCTGATAGGAATTAAAAATATTTTTCATCCCGGCATACACCTGGAAAGTATTTCCATTATACCTGAAGTTGTGGCTCAATCTTATTCCCAGATCCAGAAAGGGGTCAGATTGGCGCAACTCACCCTGCTCGGGATCGTCAATCTGGGGCCCGAAATAGGGAATGAGCATTTTGCCGGTATAAGTTAAGGAAGGAGAAACCATAATATCATGTGTTGGACTCCAATCCGTGGTCAAATAGCCATAGTCGGAAGGGGTGCGGAAAAACCGTTTTTCGCCAAATTCCTGTTCTTCTTCAAAGCGGCTGCTCTGGAGGGTAAACCCACTTCTTAATTCAAAGCTCGTAGAAGGTACAAGGAACATCTCAATGTTTACCCCCTGCACCACCGCGCCTTCTTCTGCGTTAACACGGGTATAAACCGCCACTCCGTTCGCATCGGGTTCTCCAAACTCGTTGGCGAAAGCATTGTGCAGGCGTGTATAAAAACCTTCTACCAGCAAACCAATATAGGTATCGCCTACCAGGTTGGTGTAATCGAATGAAGCCATGATACTTTCGCTTCTTTCAGCTTCCAGGTCAGGATCGTTTATGTGGAGGATCTGGCGGGCAGCAGAGGTCTCAATATGCAAATCTTCATCAAATATCTGGGGTGCACGGTAACCCTGGGCATAACTGAGCCTTCCCTGGAAATAATCTCTTATGTCGTATTTCAGTGTGAGCCTGGGAGTAATAATATTACCGGATTTATCATTTTCAGGCTTTTCGAGGTCTTTTATCTGGTAATTGTTAAACCTGGCACCGGCAGAAATATTCAGCTTTTGAATATCAATTTCGTATTGGGCAAAAGCGGCAAAAGTATTGGTTCGCTGATCTGCAATCTCACGATTACCCACAACAGGGACAACAATCTCCTGATCAGAATCATCAAAGCCGATATCATCAAGGTCGAAATGAGCCAGTTTACGGTCAACCAGCCTTGCTCCATCATTTTCAATCCCAAAGATGAGGCTTGAATTGTTCAGTGCAGCCCGGTACTGGGCACCAAATACATAAGAAAGATCCTGTGTGTATCCATAATCGCTAAGGGATTGCTGGGCACCGTAATATGAATCGCGTTTCACCTGTTGACCGCTGACGTATACTGTCAGTTGGTCGATAGTACGAAAAAACTGCTCATAGGTTAATGCGCCGGTAGCAATATTGTGATCCAGTGCTTCGGCAATATCTGCCATATGCAACGGAAGAGCAAAATCACTCCCCCCCCTGCGGCGTTCGCGGATGCTGAAAAAATCAGCGCTGATTTTGCTGCGATCGCTTGTACGATGGAACAAACGAGAGCCCAGGGTGAGATTGCTGATCCTGGTTATTTCTGTAAATCCATCATCATTACCATCAAACGGAGACCGGTCGCGGTAGAATCCGAACATGGATATTCCTGTTCTGCCTGTGGAAGATATATTGGCAGAATTGAACCTTATGGCATACTCTTCTGAAGGATCACCGGCATCTTCAATTCCAACCCCTGCAGAGCTTCCGGAGAGGTCAAATTCATAGGCATTTACCTGCGGATCTTTCAGAATAAGGTTGATAGTACCTGCAATGGCATTACTACCATACATGGCTGATCCGCCGCCCCTGATAACTTCTATCCGTTCTATCATATTAGAGGGAATCATTTCGAGTGCATATACACTCGCAAGACCGCTAAAAATAGGGCGGTTGTTGATCAAAATCTGTGAATAAGGACCTTCCAATCCGTTCATACGAACCTGCGTAAAACCACAGTTCTGGCAGTTGTTTTCCACCCTTAACCCTGGTGAAAAATTCAAACCCTCGGCAAGAGTAAGAGAGTTGGTAGACGTAAGCACCTGGGGGGTAATGGTATTAACAATTACAGCAGAATTGCGCCTGTTGGTTTCGTTGCGGTTTCCGGTAATCACCACTTCATCGAGCCCCAGTGCATCGGTTTCCAGAACAAAATTTACCTCTAAGGACTGATTGCGTTCAATGGTAATCTCTGTTTCGGCACTCCTGTATCCCAAGGCTTGTGCAACAATAACATGGGTACCTACAGGCAAATTGATAAACCGGAAATGACCCGTTTCATCTGCAGTTACACCCACGGTGGTGCCCCTTATGGCGATACTGGAAAAGGGGATGTGTTCTCCCCTGGAGTCAACAACATGTCCAAAAATATTGGCATCGGTTTTTTCGCGATTTGCCATGGTTATTGATGAAATCAATAGAAAAAGTACCGTTGAAATTGTAAACTTTAATAGATTCATAAATGATCAGTTTTTTTAATTTTTTATTGTTTACCTTAAAATTATCTGAAATACCGGCCAGGGTTTTCTGCCCTGCCGCAACTTCTATCTCATCCTGCATTTGAAAAGAAATCTCCCGTGAAATATAATTGCGGGATGAATAGTATTCATTATCCTCTCCTGCGATTTTACAGAATCACTATATTATGGATTTGATCAGAATACACCTGAAATACAAAAAGATAATGACCAGATGTCAATGAAACATTGTGATCTGATAATCAATGGGGGATAATGCGTACTTTAAAGAAAGGAAAAAAGAGGGGGCGCACGGCCACTTTGGGGTGGGTATTTAATACTATGGAATACCTGACTGCGATAAAGGAAAGTGTACGTTTCAGCTTCCTGCAGTTTCCAGCCTATAATAAGCATCAGGCCTACAAAAACAACGCTCAGCGCGAAAAAGAATAATATCTCTCCGGTTGAGTGTCTGTGTTTTTTGGGCAATTCGTTGTCAGCAGCTTTATCGTATGGGTGAGCGTGGGTAACAACAGCTCCATTCTCAAGCACATGCATGTGCATATTAACAGCATAATTGCCCAGAAGCATGAAAATAAGGCAAATACTCAAAACCGCCATGGATTTGAATAGGTGCTTCTTTATGTTACCAACCAGGTTCATTTGGCAAAAGTAAGGTTTTCGTTGTTTTAAAATCGCAAAAATCCGTCTTTTGTTCATTCTGTGCAACACTATTCGGGCATTCTTTTCAGAAATAGACTATTATTATAAATACTGTTATACGCATCTAACATTTTACAGAGAATAATGTTTTTGGCGTCAACCAATATTCTTTAGACTAGTTGAAGAAGGCTTCCAGGGGTAAAAGGCATGCCGGGGCAAAGTACCTGGGAATTACCCAGCATCAGTGGATACACAAACCGGGGCAGGTGTAATCAGCAAAGATCATGTTGAAAAAAGTCAGGACTTAAAGATTTTGTTTTTGGTTCGCCACACAAATATGATCAGCCCGGTAAAGAATATTCCCAATACAATTCCGGGCAAAGGATTAATTTCATCATGAGGCCTTATCCAAAGGCGGTAAATACCATAAAACAGTGCAAAACAACCAATAAACACCAGTGAAATAAAAAGAGCCAGATCGAAATATTTTTCTATAGCTTCAAAAGCTCCCCCGGCTTCTGCTCCTGAGTTGTAATGTGCATAGCGGTCTCCCTTTGCGCGATATTTAACCTTTCCAGGCTTGTAGTAAATCTTTTGTGAAGGTATTCCATTATGCAGGCGCAGGTCATAGATTCTTCTTTTCTCCCTGTTGCCCAATACCTGGTATGCTTCATTAACAAGGTGGAACTCACGCAATGCTGCAGCATTCCTGTTAACATCAGGATGAAGGTTCTTTGCCTTGTACCTGAATGCTTTTTTCACCTCGCTCTGATTAGCAAGTCGAGATATGCCCAGTATTTGATAATAATCGCTCAAATTGTTTCAATTAAGTCAACCCCCTGAATGTATGCAAAATACCAAATAAAGTTGGTATCATAAAATTAAACAGATCTGGCAATTTTTGCAAGCTCTATTTAAAATGGGCTGAAACGAAGTAAGAGCAATCAAGAATGATATACAAACTGTTCCTGGATTACTCTAGGATTATTGGGATTTTTGTACAAGAAGAGGTACCGGAGACTACTCTATTCCATAAGTGCTTTATCCCACCTGTTTTTTTGAAGCTAACCAACGATAATCAGGATGAAATACTTGCAATTTAGTTGGCCTGAGCATTTAAAATAATCAATGAGATAATAAAAATCAGCTTTGAGTGAAAAGGCCCTAGCTTATGGCACCTTTGAACAAAAGCAATTCTCAAGAAAAGCTTTGAATTTTTCCATAATTTTGTGCCTGCATTATATGTGGTATTCATGAATCAGCAAACCTAAGAATTTGTGGGCTTCAGTTTTTTATCGTGCATTAAGAAAAAAAGAAAAAAACATTTGCCTATAAAAAAAATATTGCCGTACTTTGCACTCCCTAAAAAACAGCGTAATAAGAATTATTTCACAATCTAAAATATTCTCTAAAGATGTCACGAATTTGTCAGATCACAGGAAAAAAGCCCATTACAGGTAATCGTGTATCACACTCCAACATCAAGTCAAAAAGAAGGTTTTTACCAAACCTGCAAGTAAAAAGATTCTACATCCCTGAAGAAGACAGATGGGTGACTTTGAAGGTATCGTCCAAGGCCATTCGTATCATCAATAAGGTTGGGATCTCTGCTGCTTTGAAAGAAGCCAGCCAGAAAGGATACTTGTAATAGTTACAATATAGAGATTTTAACAGAGCTAAAAGCTGTCTCCCCAAAGAGGCAGCTTTTCTGTTTTAGAACAAACTTACAGGTACCCTGTTAATTAATTACAAAACCCTCTGCCATCTCTATGGGTATCGATGCAAATACTTTGTTTCTTTATACTTTTAAAGTCAAAATATTCTTTTTTGCTATTGCAAAGCAACGCAAATCTATCAAAAGCACATTGGTTATCTGCAAATTATGATTTTTCTCTTTCGCTATATCCTGTTATTATTCATAACCACCGGCCCGATGCTGGCAGGTGAAATTCCCACGGAGGATGAGCAGCCAGCTCCCCGCAAGGTAATACAGTTCAGCGGATTGGTAGTAACCGGCGACAGCCTGGCCCCGGTACCTTTTACCAATGTATGGGTAAAAAACACACGTAGAGGCACCATAACAGATTTCCAGGGCTTTTTTTCCATCACCGTCAGAGAAAAGGACACCTTGCAGTTTACGGCCATAGGATTTAAAGATGTGATCTATGCTGTACCTGACACACTCACCGCTACCCGCTATTCAACCATACAACTCATGACCCGGGATACCATAAACCTGCCCGAAACGGTGATTTATCCATGGCCTACACGGGAGCAATTCAGGTATGCTTTTCTCAACACCGAAATTCCCGATGACGATTTAGACCGGGCCATGCGCAACCTGGAAAGAGCCGAAATGCGGGAACGTTTCGAAAAGATGCCCCTGGATGGATATTCTAATTTTCGCCACATGAACAGGGAGTATGGCGAAAGGCTGTATTATGCTGGGCAGCGCCCGCCCATGAAAATATTTGATCCCCTGGCCTGGGCTAAATTTTTTCAGGCATGGCGTGAAGGAAGGTTCAGAAGAAGTGATTAATCATTCAGCCTTCATCGCAATAATCACCCCTTTTTTTAGTTATTTAAGACAGTCCGTGCGACGAATTAATGCCAGGGAGTAGGATATTATTTGCTATTTTTGTGCCCCTGTTATGCACAGCCTGTTAAGACTTTAAAAACAACCCCATTCAGTGAGGAACTTTTTAGCATTCTTGTTTCTTTTCCCAGTAATCATTGCCGGGCATGCGGTGATAGGCCAAACCAGTACTTTATCCGGAATTGTCAGGGATGAACAAAACCAACCTCTTGAATTTGTGAGTGTAGCAATACAAGGCACTAGTACAGGTACCATCACAAATGCAGAAGGTTTTTTTTCTCTGAACCTGGAATCCGGGAAATCCCACACCATACTCTTTTCCTTCCTGGGCTACAGGCAGGAAAGAATTGAAGTGACCCTTGCCAGTGAAGAGAAAAGAAGCTTAAATGTATTCCTCACCCCCCTGAGTACCACACTGCCCGATGTAGAAATCACCGAGAAGCAAATCATATCAAGCCAATACATAAAAATTGACCCCAAACTTACAGTGATTATCCCTGGTCCTGGCAGTGGTGTTGAGAATCTCTTAAAAACGATTCCGGGTGTTAGCTCTACCAGTGAATTGTCTTCTCAGTACTCGGTAAGAGGAGGCAATTTTGACGAAAATCTGGTTTACGTAAATGGTATAGAGATTTACCGCCCTTTCCTGGTTAGGTCGGGCCAACAGGAAGGGCTAAGTTTTGTAAATTCAAGCCTGGTGTCCTCCATTACATTCTCTGCAGGAGGTTTTGATGCACAATATGGAGACAAAATGGCATCAGTACTTGACATCACCTACAAAACACCCGATGAATTTGCCGGATCATTTTCCATGAGTTTGCTGGAAGGTTCACTGCACCTGGAAGACGCAAGGCTTGACAACCGGCTTACCTACCTGTTTGGATTACGCCATAAATCAAATCAATACCTCTTGGGAACCCTCGACACTCAGGGAGATTACAAACCCGAATTTACTGATATTCAAACCCTGATCAGTTACCGCTTTTCCCCTTTGTGGGAAATGAATTTTCTTGGCAATTTCTCACGCAATCAATACCTTTTCAAACCCGAAAAGCAGGAAACACGTTTTGGAACCGTAACAGAAGTAAGACAATTTACTGTATTCTTCCAGGGCCAGGAACGCGACCGTTTTCTCACTGCGCTGGGAGCCCTTTCACTGAATTATGAGCCTGTTCAGGGACAAAAGTATCAATTGATCACATCCCTTTTTCAAACTGACGAAACAGAGAATTTTGATATCAAAGGGGCTTACCTGCTCGAAAGGGTGGAAACGGACTTTGGTTCGGAAGATTTTGGCCAACCCACCGGTACTCCCCTGGGAGCAGGGTCTTTTCATAACCATGCAAGGAATTACCTTAATGCTATTGTCTGGAACATTGAGCATAAAGGGCAAATAGAAACATCGGAGAACCTTAAACTGCGTTGGGGCATCAAATACCAGTACGAAGACATCTATGACCGGCTCAACGAATGGACCATGGTAGACTCTGCAGGCTACTCAGTTCCCCGCAATCCTCCCCATGTAATCCTTATGCAGGACACAATAAATACCAGGATCTTTCTTCAGTCTTCCAGAATATCAGGTTTTGTACAAAATTCATGGGAGTTTGGAAGCAGCCATGGAAGATTTATTCTTACCGCAGGAGTCAGAAGCAACTTCTGGAATTACAACCGTCAATGGCTGGTATCACCGCGGGCTACCCTGCTTTACAAGCCATTATGGGCACCAAGAATGGTATTGCGTGCATCAGGAGGAATGTACCATCAGCCTCCCTTCTACAAAGAATTGCGCAATTTGCAGGGGCAACTTAATCCAGACCTGAAAGCCCAGGAAAGCCTGCAGTTATTATTGGGTGCTGAATACAACCTCACCCTCTGGGACAGGCCCTTCAAATATACCGGGGAAATATATTATAAAGATTTCAAGAACCTTATTCCCTACGAGCTCGACAATGTTCGCATTCGATACTACGCCAACAATAATGCAAAAGGATATGGTACCGGGATTGACATGAAGATCAATGGTGAATTTGTGCCTGGCATTGAATCGTGGGCCAGTCTTTCTATTATGCAAACCAAAGAAAAGGTTGAGGGTGCTTATTATCTTGATGCCGAAGGAAACCAGGTTCCTCTTGGTTATATGCCCCGCCCCACCGACCAGCGGTTCTCCTTTAGCATCTTCTTCCAGGACTTTCTTCCCCGAAACCCCTCCTACAAAGTTAGCCTGGCTCTGTTTTATGGAACTGGCCTTCCTATTTCGCCCCCAACCAACCTGAAATTTAAAAACGCGATCTACATGCCACCCTACAGGCGCCTGGATATTGGATTTTCGAAAAATCTTATCGGAGATGAGAGCAGCTTTGAAGACAGTAATCCGCTTCGCCATTTCAATTCTATGTGGATTACTGCCGAGGTATTCAACCTGCTTGAGATCAATAACACCATCAGCTATTTATGGATACGCGATGTATCCAATGATTTTTATGCTATCCCAAATTATCTTACCTCAAGACTGATCAATATAAAGCTCGTTGCCGAGTTTTAGCACTACTGTCTTTTTGTCACCTGATCCTGTCAGGCATCTTGCCAGTGAACTTTCCATATTTTCTTCCCATACCTGCGTCGAAAAACATCTTATCCACTTACTGTCAGCCACTTGCAATCTCTGCAATTTTCTGCCAGGCAACAGGCAGACAGGCTTTCAGGCAATGCCAATATAGCAACAAAACCCATTGTCGGGCCGTTGGCATAATCCTTGAAAAGAAATGAGCCGCAAAGGAAAAAAGATACGAATCATTAAATACATATTAACAATGGGTAAAATAATAGGAATAGATTTAGGAACAACCAACTCATGCGTTGCCGTAATGGAAGGCAACGAGCCGGTGGTTATCCCCAACAGTGAAGGACGTCGTACAACCCCCTCAATCGTTGCTTTTACCGAGAATGGTGAAAGAAAAGTTGGAGATCCTGCCAAAAGACAAGCCATTATAAATCCGCAAAAGACCGTTTCTTCCATTAAAAGATTCATGGGAGAAACCTTCGAGTCAACTTCCAACGACCGGTCCAGGGTATCTTACGAAGTAGTAAAAGGCGATAATTCTACCCCACGGGTAAAGATCGACGATAGATTATTTACACCCCAGGAGATATCAGCGATGGTACTTCAGAAGATGAAAAAAACTGCCGAAGATTATCTGGGGCAAGAGGTTACCGAAGCGGTAATTACCGTTCCTGCCTACTTTAATGACTCGCAACGCCAGGCCACCAAAGAAGCCGGCGAAATTGCAGGATTAAAAGTAAGAAGGATCATCAATGAACCCACGGCAGCATCATTGGCCTATGGACTTGACAAGAAAAACAAAGATGTAAAAATCGCCGTTTTCGACCTTGGAGGCGGAACCTTTGATATCTCGGTACTGGAATTGGGTGATGGTGTATTTGAAGTGAAATCAACTCATGGTGACACACACCTTGGAGGTGATGACTTTGACAATGTTATCATTGACTGGCTTGCTGATGAGTTTAAAAAAGATGAGAACATCGATCTTCGCAGAGATCCCATGGCAATGCAACGCCTGAAGGAAGCTGCCGAAAAGGCTAAAATTGAGTTATCCAGCTCAACATCAACCGAGATCAACCTTCCCTATATCATGCCGGTAGATGGTATTCCCAAGCACCTTGTACGCACCCTTTCAAGAAGCAAATTTGAGCAGCTCAGCGATAAGCTTATCCAGGCTACACTTGAACCTTGCAAAAAAGCGTTGAGCGATGCCAACATGCAACCTTCAGACATTGACGAGGTAATTCTTGTGGGAGGATCAACAAGGATCCCGGCAATCCAGGAAGTAGTTGAAAAATTCTTTGGTAAAAAACCCTCAAAAGGAGTAAATCCCGATGAAGTAGTTGCTGTAGGAGCTGCCATTCAGGGTGCCGTATTAAGCGGAGAGATTAAGGACGTGCTATTGTTGGATGTAACACCCCTGTCGTTGGGTATTGAAACCCTGGGTGGGGTAATGACCAAACTCATTGAAGCCAACACCACCATTCCTACCAAGAAAACAGAAACCTTCTCAACCGCAGCGGATAGCCAAACTTCAGTAGAAATTCATATTCTCCAGGGAGAAAGACCCATGGCAAAAGACAACAGAACCATAGGCCGTTTTCACCTGGATGGAATTCCACCAGCACCAAGAGGTATTCCCCAGATTGAGGTGATGTTTGATATTGATGCCAATGGTATTCTTAATGTTTCTGCAAAGGACAAAGCCACAGGCAAATCACAGAATATCAGGATAGAGGCTTCCAGCGGATTAAGCGAAGATGAAATACAGCGTATGAAACGGGAAGCCGAAGAAAACGCTGATAAAGACAAAAAGATCAAAGAGGAGACCGAAAAGGTCAATGCCGCTGACAGCATGATCTTCCAGACAGAAAAACAGCTCAAAGAATTCGGGGATAAAATCCCGGCTGAGAAAAAGCAGCCTATTGAGCAAGCACTGGAAGAGTTGAAAACTGCACACAAAAACAAAGACCTTGCAGCTATTGATGTTGCCATGGGTGCCATAAACGCCGCCTGGCAGGCAGCAAGTGCTGAAATGTACAATGCCACCCAAGGTCAGCAGGCACAAGGCCAACAATCAGAACAGGGCGACAGCAAAGATGGTGGAAAAAAGGACGACGGAGAAGTAACAGATGTTGATTTTGAAGAGGTAAAATAACCTCCACCTGAGATGACAAAAAAAGCCGGATTTTTTCCGGCTTTTTTTTGTTCTGTGCATAAAATGTAATCGTTGAGAGGTTGGGACCTATGCAATTCTTTTCACAAATTCCAGGGCAGCGTTATAGTCAGGCTGATCATCAATTTCTTTTACAAGTTCTACATACCTTACCATATCGAACTGATCTATAATGATAATACCTCTTGCGAGTAAACGGGATTCTTCAATGAGAAAACCATACTTTATCCCAAAATCAGTTTCTTTATGATCGGAAACTGTAATGATTTTATCAATCCCCTCGGCCGCACAAAATCTTTTCAGTGCAAAGGGTAAATCGCAGGAAATGGCAATTATCTGTACATTAGAGAGCTTTGAGGCTTCCAGGTTAAAACGTCTGGTTTGCTCAGCACATACATCGGTATCAACAGAGCCCATGGAGGAAATGATCCTTATCTTTCCCTGGAAATCACTCAGTTTTACAACTTTCATATCAGGACCTATGGCAATGAAATTTTTGGCATGACTGCCGGGCTTAATAAGTTTCCCCATGAGCGTTACCGGATTTCCACCAACTGTAACCAGGTTTGAGTTTCTTTTCATACCAATACACTTTTATTTACTGTAAATACTAGCACATTTAAATTTATTCTGCATTAGCTTTTCAAACACATAATACTATAAATAAGTTCAAACTATCCATCAATCGATCAATAAATAATTTTACCCAAAAAGACAATAATATACAATAAACCCAGCCATCACACATACTAAATGAGGCTTTGCACAATATTGCTCAGGCAAAATGCAACATAAATTTTGTCCTGAAAAACCAAATCGCTTCTTGGGAAATGAGGAAAAGATTGTTGACGGGAAGAGCAGGAAAATGATGAGGTAAAACCGGCTATTCCAGGATGAATGCTACCATTGTATGATCTCAGCCATAAAAATACATTCATGCGATAATCCTCCGGCCACGCACCACTCAAATGCTTATGGCATTGGCAGGAACCACCCGAAATGTATCGCGAAAAAAATTAAAGCAGCCTTGCCTTTGGGAATTATTTTTTTCTGTCGAAGTAAGGATTTTTTGAGGATGCACTCAAGGGGATACCCCAGGCTATCTTAACAGCTTTACTGAAGAAATCCATTTCAAGTGCGGCCACACCCAGAGTATGCATTACCCGGTTGTCTATATGGTGATTTGCGGCAACTGTCACGGCAGAACCAACTGCAATACCAAGGTCACCGGTATTGTATACACAAGGCACCAGGGGATGTTCTTCTTTCGCTGCACAATCGGCAAAGCCACAAAGGCTGCATACTTTCAGTCCAAGGGTTTTTATCCTGGTTCCAATAAGCACTACAGCATCGGCATGGGCAAGTACGTTATCCGCATCCCTGATAAAGATGTCATACTCCTTCTGCTCCCCAATTTTTCGGGTTTCCATGGTTAAAAGGCGAATGTCATTATCGGTAAGAATAGCCATTTCAAGATTGTCAGCTCCTTTGCCTTTGGGAGCGGTACGTGCAGCAGCCAGCATAAGCTTTGCAACCTGAATAACTGTATTTTTTCGTTCTTCAACTTCTTTAAGTATAGCCATGTGATAGTTTTTAATTTTGGCGCAAATTACAAAAAAACCCACTGCAAAAAGAGACAGTGGGTTATTTTTCTATTATTTAGAATGAATTCAGTTAAGGTGTCATTTGTCGGTAAATTTGGCAAGACTTTCAATAAACCTTAACTCTACACTTTTCTCCTCTTTCTGCTGATCGTATTTACCTACAATAATTTCTACAAGATCTTGATTTGAGCCTGAAGTACCATTGGTATATACAGGCAGATCAGCCCGGTGCAGGAAAAGCACCACATCAGAAAGCTCGGAAAGGAAAACAGGAATATCTTTAAGTGAAGGTCGTTTTGCAAAGTTAGAAGGATAATGACCAGGGATTTGCGAAAAGAGCAAAACCGGGATATTAAGTTCCAGGGCCATTTCCTTAAGGGTAGCAACAATTCTGCTGAGCTGTTCCTGTCTGTCTTCATCATCATGGGTATAAGATGATAATAACTCAAGGTAGTCAATAATAATAAGCTCAATATTCTGGTCAATCTTGAGTTGTTTAGCTTTTTGAACCAGCTCATCAACATGCAAGTGTGCTGTATCATCCAGGAATATTTCAGCCTTGGCAATATGATTTACCAGTGAGAACATATGGTCTTTTTCACTGGGTTTAAGTTTGCCATTGATCAGTTTATCCAGCGACATTCCAGTTTCACTTTCAATAAGTCTGTTGGTAATTTTCAGACTGGATCTTTCGGCAGAGAAAATTGCAATTGAGTGTTTGTTTTTTACAGCAATGTTGTTTGCGATGGAAAGCATAAGTGCGGTTTTCCCCATTCCTTGTTTCACCGCGATGGTAGAGAGCTGACCCTTTTTAAATCCTTTGATGGCCTGATCCAGGTCACGGAAACCGGTTGATAATCCGTTAGTCAGCCGGATTTCTCCGAAGTTTTGTTGAAGTGCCTGATTTACCAGATCTCTTAAACTGGCAAACTCAAACACTTCAGAACGCTCTGTGATTTCTAAAGTGTTTTGTTCCATAGCTTGTGGTTTTTATGTACAAATGATTTTGTTCAAATTTAGCAAAAAAATAGATGATACCTAAACCTTCTACCCAGGGTTAAGCATTTTTTTGTTAATAATTAATTAACGTTGAAAAACACCGGATGCATAAATCTGATCAATCATTTACCAGCTCAAAGGGCAGGTCAATATCTGAGATCAGTGCCCGCCAGGATTCCAGGCAATCATCATCTTCATTGATATAATGCCACCGGATTTTTACATTATCATTTTGCTTATTTGTAGCATAAAACTGTTCCAGTATACGGTACATAAAAGATGATGAACTTGTGTTGAAGTAAGTTATCCTGAAATCAATTGTAATGGTTTCTTTGGGAAAAAGGAGTAAATAGTTTTCAACCCAGTCGATGAGGGGTTGAAAGAATGTTATGGGATTGGAGGGATAGGATTGTCCGTAAAATTGCAGGTGATGCTTATGGGGGTCAAACGAAATGCCAAGAGTGGTCCTGGTTGGTGCAATTTCGAGTTTTTCCATCCTGTATTAAGGTAATTGTATTTGGTGGTTTTGTTTTACACCACAAAAATAAATAATAAACACCAATTGCAAAAAAGAGATTCATATATTTGCCGCATTTTCTGCTAACCATCATTTGATCAGAGAGCTAATCCTTACCAATACAAGGCAGGGATAGGAATTTTGCTTTATCAGAATAAAGATAATCCTATGTAATACATTGGATTACATAGCTTCTGGAAAAAAATTTTGCAGAGAAAAATTGTTTAACTTATTTTGTTGCTTCAATAAACAAATTATTGTCAATTCGGTTAATCACTTGGAAAAGGAAGGTATTCTTGTATTACGAGACAGACAGCCAATTCTGCACAGACCGGATCAATCAGTGAGAAGGTATTTTTGCAAGACCCGGTGCAACAAGAACAATAATTTGATCTTCTGTGTTTTTCTTAAAATATAAACTTCTTGTGCAAGAAGCCTTCAAACAATATTAATTATTAGTCTGCAATGATACGTTACTCAATAAATGACCTTGAAAAAATAACCGGAATAAAAGCCCACACTATCCGTATTTGGGAAAAGAGGTATAATGTGGTCGATCCTGAAAGGACAGAAACCAACATCCGTTTTTACAACGATGAAGATCTGAAAAAGCTTTTAAATATAAGCACACTAAACAAGCACGGGTTCAAGATTAGTGAAATTGTTAAGATGGGCAATTCAAAGCTTTGCGAAAAGATTGTTGAGATATCCAATGCATCAAGCGATTACGATAGCTATATCAATAACCTTATCATTTCCATGATTGAGCTGGATGAAGACAAATTCGAAAAAGTATTGTCTTCAGCCATTATTAAAATGGGATTTGAGAAAACCATAACTCATATTATTTATGCATTCCTGGAAAAAGTAGGAATCTTGTGGCAGGTAGGTACCATCAACCCGGCACAGGAGCATTTTATCACCAACCTGATCAGGCAAAAAGTAATCATTGCCATTGACGGGCAAGACCATTCCCCAAGGGCAGATGCCAAAACCTTCCTGTTGTTTCTGCCGGAAAACGAAATGCACGAATTGGGACTTCTGTTTTACACCTACATTATTAAGAAAGCAGGGCACCGTGTTATTTATCTTGGGCAGTCGGTACCTCTTAAAGATATACTGGAAGTGCTGAAAATAAGAAAAGCTGACTACATCATTACCTATTTTGTAGCAGCCTTTGAAACCAGTTCCATACCGGATTACCTCAAAAAAATATCTGAAGGATTTGATCATAAGGAAATCTTCATTGCCGGCTACCAGGTAAAACAAATAAAGGATCAGTTACCCTCTAACATCAAACCCATACAGGATGCAGAAGAATTTAAATCTTATCTCAACAGGATTTAGTTACGTGCCTGAATAATTACACACATACGTTTTCAATGTAATACTTCCATACCCTCAACTGACAAACAATGAAACCTGTAGCGATACAGGTTTTTTTTGTTATATGACCACCAGAAAACCCTTTATCTTCCGCTTTTACTCTTCTGTAAACACACCCGGCATTAAAGTCTGTTAATCAGAATATTACGAACAATGAATGTTTGTGATATTTTTTGACAATATTCGTTAAGCCTGCTTGTTGTCAGATGCATTAGTTTGTATATTTATCATATGGTATAGCTTAAACAACAATCAGCAGCAGCCCATTAATTAAAGCATCCGGATTCTCAATTATGTTCCACAAACCCGCGCTCTTTGCTCACTAAACCTAACATTTAATAAACCTGCCTTGTTAAATTATTACAAATAGCTTGACTTTCGAATTTTTCTGTTTAACTTTACAGTAAATTAATTAAACAGCAAACTTAAAACCTACAGATATGACAGCAATGGAATTTAACCACAAATTACTTGGTCTTCAGAAAAACCTGAAATATTTTGCTTATACATTAACTTCGAACTATGACGATGCCCAGGATCTTGTTCAGGAAACTTTTGTAAAAGCCTTGACAAATCGAGACAAGTTCACCGCTGATACCAATCTGAAGGCCTGGACATTTACTATTATGAAGAACACTTTCATAAACAACTACAGACAAAACATCAGAAACAATACTATTCTTGATAAAACTGATGACCTGTATTACCTCAATCTTTCAAAAGAAAGTAATATTGGTCTTCCCGACTCAAATTACCGGGTAAAAGAAATCCAGAAAGAGATAGCCAAAGTTGACAAGGACCAGCGCAAGCCATTTGAAATGTACAATGCAGGCTATAAATACAAAGAGATTGCTGACAAACTCAATTTGTCTATCGGAACCGTAAAAAGTCGTATTTTCTTTACCCGAAAAAAACTAATGGAGGCACTCAAAGACAACTAAGAAACAGTCAACTCTACATATATTCAATTCTCTCTCTTCGCCCCCTGCCCTATTTCAGGCAGGGGTTTTTTTTACCGGTCGTTTTGCTAACTTTGTGTGATTATCAAACCTAAAAAAGTGACAGATAAAAGGAAATAAATTATTTTAAAATTCTCAATCCTTTTTCATCATCAGGCAAAAACAATGCTTTCGATTTGTTAAGTATTAGGTTTGTTTTTTAAGTGAAATCAGTCAAAAGAGCGGGTCTTATATGATAATATACAAATTTGGCGGGGCCTCAGTGAAGAATGCAGAGGCAGTAAGAAATGTTTCAGAGATTATCAGAATGCATGAACAAGGCCCTCTTGTGTTAGTGATCTCTGCCATGGGGAAAACCACCAATGCACTTGAAACACTTACAGAAGAATTTTTCAATCGCAATCTAATACAGGCCAGGAGTATATTGGATTCAATAAAAAACTTTCACCTTTCCATTGCCAAAGATCTGTTTGAAAATGATAAACATTATGTTTTTGACATCATTGAAAGGACTTTTTACCATCTGTACTATTATATTGAAGAAGAACCTGGCCGAAACTACAACTACGAATATGACCGGATTGTATCCACCGGGGAGATCATATCCACCCTGATTGTTTCAGAATATCTAACCCATGCAGGCATAACCAATCGCTGGTTCCATGCAAAAGATCTGGTAATCACTGACACCAATTATCGTGATGCAGGTGTTGACTGGCTTAAAACCGAAAAAGCTGTAAGATCAAAAATACTTCCCTATTTTAAAAAGGTAGATCATATAAAAAATCCGGTAGCCATTACACAGGGATTCATTGGCGGAACAACACAGGGTTTTTTAACCACCCTTGGGCGCGAAGGGTCTGATTATACCGCTGCTATACTGGCTTATGCGCTTAAAGCAACCGAAGTAGTGATATGGAAGGATGTGGAAGGCTTACTCAATGCAGACCCAAAACTCTTTAATAACACAGTTCTTCTCAAAAATATCTCCTACCAGGAAGCCATAGAACTGGCATATTACGGGGCCACCATCATTCACCCAAAAACGCTTAAACCCCTTTTAAAAAGAGGTATTCCCTTAAAGGTTAAATCCTTCTACCACCCGCGCTTAGAGGGAAGCATCATCAACAAGGAGTTTCTCAACGATAACAACCAGCCCTCTTATATCTTTAAAAAAAACCAGATCCTGTTGTCCATTTTCCCTAAGGACTTTAGCTTTATCGCTGAGGTGAATCTGTCGCGGATCTTTTCTGAATTTGCCCGGTCAGGGGTTAAGATCAATCTCATGCAAAACTCGGCACTCAGCTTTTCTGTTTGTTTTGATGAGGATAAGATCAAGACTCCCCCCCTGCTTAAAAATCTTGAAAAGATCTACCATTTGAAATACAATAGTGGGGTTGAACTCATAACCATAAGGCATTACGAAAAAGCCAATCTTGAAGAAATATTGCAGGGGAAGGAGATTCTGCTGGAACAAAAAAGCCGTACTACCCTTCAATGGGTAGTAAAACCCGGAAAGCTGATCGAGAGTGAAACCATATACTCTCAACCTCAATAATGTTATTACTGAGGGTTTATATTGCCAAACAGATTATATTTTGTTGCGTTTCAGCAGATAATCCATTGCCGGAATCAAATATTTTCTCGTTTGAACTGGTCAAGGAACGATTGATTCGCATTTTCGCAATTTGCACCGGTTTTCTCCAGGCTGAATTCGCGGTAGAAATCAGGATTTAACTCGCTGCGGGAAGAATATAACAGGGGGATGTAGATGTTTGCCCCGGCAACCGGGTTCTCATTGGTATCAAATCTACCGGCGTTGGGTGTGTGATTTCGTATAAACCACGAACAAACACCAAATCGAGAATAGATTCGCCCCCAAGTATCTCCACTGCGCACGGTATATAAGGTATCCCCTGGAATATTGGAAGAAGATTCAGGGCCGGATTGCTGCAGCAGCTCATTTTCTGTGGATTCTGCTTCTGTATCAGCAGGCTCTTCCTGTTGTGTATTCTCCAGTTTAACCGGTGGCATAGGATCCCGTATAAATATATCGTAAAACATGTACGCAAGAATCAGGATTGCTACTACCAGAATAATTCTTCTCACAACCGGGTTGTCAATCACCCTCCCTACTTCGCCGGAGGTTTCATTGTCAGGGATTTCGTCATCATCTTTTTTTGTACCAGCCGATTCAGGCCTTTTCTTTATTCTTGGTTTTTTGGGGTCAATCGCAACGAATCTCCTTTCAGTATGATCAAGATTGTAAAATGAGATAAGGTGCAGGCTTATATTTTCTTCTCCCCCCGCAATGCTTGCCATATCCAAAAGACGATAGAGCTTTGTTTGCACAGGCATGGGATCTGAAAGTATTTTCTGGATATTTCTTTCATTTACCTTTTCATAAAAACCATGTGAGCACATCAGCAACATATCGTCATTGAGGGGCACCAATGCCTCATGATTTACCACAGGATGGATATGCTTTGACTGACCCAGCAGCTTTTCTTTCTGTGACTTGACTGTATCTGCATCAGATTTAGCGGAGGCTTCAGTATGCCCCTCAGAGTCACCACTTTTGAGCAGAAAGGGTCTGCGGCCATTGAAAAAGTAAACAGCCAGATCACCAATCACTGCAAAATAAACCTTATTATCCCTAATCAAAATGCAGGCAGAGTGTACGTATACATCCGAGTAATCGTTATGCTTACGGCCATATTCATAAATAAATCCGTTGGTATAAACCAAGGCATTAAACAATGCCTCATCAGCATTAGCAACAAACTCATTTTCGAGATAGTATTTGATACGTTGTGCGGCAAGGGAAGCAGGGCTTATTTCAAGATTGTGCTCAGCACTGTCCTGACAAATCAGGAATACACTGCCATTGTCACATTCGAAAAACAGCATTTCATCTGTATTATCCTGCCTGTCATTTCCCTTTTCTGTATGGTAAGCAAATTCAAAATTCCTCAGTTTTTTGTTAGCCATATCCTCAACCCGTGTTAATCGTTGATTTATCAGAAATTTCAATGGGTTTCACCCGGTTTTTCCACAAAAGTAACAAATTACCCGGCGCCGTACAGGTAAAATCTAAAAAATCCTAGTCCTGCTTTACAGCCTGGGCAATATGCACAAAATCGTCTACAGACAACTCTTCGGCACGTTTTCCCGCGAGAGATTCCACCTGGGGTAGTGCCCAGTTCACCTGCATCGACTTTAAAGAATTGCGCAAAGTTTTCCTTCTCTGGTTGTAAGCGGTTTTCACAACGGCAAAAAATAAGCTCTCATTACAGGGCAAATGATCAATATCGTTGCGCCTGAATCGAATTACAGCGGATTTTACTTTGGGTGGTGGGTCAAACACATTTTCATTTACCTGAAACAGGTATTCAACATGGTAGTAGGCCTGGCAAAGTATACTGAGAATGCCATTTACTTTGCCCCCTGGCCCGGCAACCACCCTCATGGCCACTTCTTTTTGAAACATCCCCACCATTTCTGTCACACAATCGCGAAATCCGAGTATACTGAAAAGAATCTGCGAAGAAATATTGTAGGGAAAATTGCCGATAATAGCAATGGGTTTGCCATCAAACATTTTCCTGATATCCGTTTTCAGGTAATCCTGTTCCAGCAAACGGTCTGAAGCCCTGGGAAACTTCTGTCGGAGATATTCAACCGATTCAGTATCAACATCCATTCCCCACCACTGATACTTTTCATTTTCAAGCAGGAATTGTGTCAATACACCTGTGCCGGGACCAATTTCCAGAACGTTTTCATAATTTCCGTGCCCGCTAAGGCTGTCTACAATTCTTCTGGCGATGGTTTCATCACGAAGAAAATGCTGACCTAGATGTTTTTTGGGTCTGACTGAGTTCAAAATGGTATATCGTAAAAAAATAAATCCTCCTTGTTGAGGTCTCCCCTGAGATACCGGAATCTGTTGCGAGCATCCGCATTACGCAGACTGCCGGGGTAATTCACCATCAGATCTGTATAAAGATCCATTGCCTTTTGCTTATCCTGGAAAACCTGTTCATAGAGCATTGCCCGGAGAAACAAGGCTTCCGGGGCGTGCAATCCGTCGGCAAATTGAGTTACAATAGCCAACAGTGTTTCGTCTGCACTCTGGTATTCACCGGTACGCATAAATATCCGGGCTCGGGTCATCAAAACATCATCCAGGATCTGGTGAGACGCAAATTCTGATTCCAATGAATCAAGCACTTCCAGGGCCATATCATAATTGTGCATGAATTCATGCATTTCTGCCCTTGCAAGCATGGTTAATGGGACAGAAGTACCATCCTCTTCAAGATTATCCTGGATGAGGAGCGACAATTTCATGGCATCATTAGCAGTGAGTCGCGAAGTAGCTGATTTAAGAACATCAAGCTGTGCTTTTGCCCATTTGAATTCTCCCATGTAGAATGACAACCTGGCATTTTTATATCGTGCTTCGTGAGCAAGAGGGTCATCGCGAAAAGTTTTGTCTACCTGGGCATAGAGCAGGTGTGCATCCCACAGGTCGCCACGGAGCAGCAATATGTCGGCAAGCTCAACGCGGCATTCTCCTCTTACTCGATTGGAAATATTAGAAAGATCAATTACTGATTGCAGCATCTGGGCAGCCTCTTCAATATTATTGAGATAAAAGGCCTTAAGATTGGCCAGATTGCGCACAAGGGATACCGTTTGATTATTTAGGCCAAGGGTTTGAATTGTATTTTCATACTCGGCTTCAACATTTCTCAGCAGATCATAATCGATCTCGTAGCCGGAGGTTGCCTGTTTGAATTTTACATTGAGCAACCCGACCTTTGCGTCGAGGTAGTAGGGTGTAAGATCACCCAGGCCAATAACATATTCATAACTTTGTGCAGCAACGGAATACTGATCGTTGGATGCACTCAGCATGGCTACCTCCAGCACCAGTCTGCCTTGTTGATCCAGTCGCCTGTCGAGGGCTTTTGCCTGGCGCAGGGCCATTTCAAAGTCTTTCTGTTGAACAGAAAGCCACATAAGCAACTCGCCATACAAGGTTTGAGAGGGATTTCGTTGTGAGCCCTGCAATAAGACCCTCCTGAGTGCATCAGCTTTTTCAAATCCAGGATCATCGTTTATGGCATCCTGCAGCATTCCCTGAACTTGTTCGAGGTAAGATTCGTCAAGGACAGCCAATTCAACATATTCCTGCATCATATTCTGATAGTCCCCCGTTTCGTTGTAAACCTCGGCCAGCTGGAGGTTAAAGGGATATGCCGATCCGACCATCTGCCGACCTTTCAGGTAGGTTTCCAGGGCATAATCGGTAAAGCCCCTGAAGAGGAAGGCATTTGCCAGATCAATGATGGATGGCGGATGACTTGGCAGATCTTGAATGAGACCCTCCAGTTGACGTCGTGCTTTACGTTTATCGCCGGCAAGGGTATGAACATATCCCAAATCCACCTCAAACCTTAAACGATCTGGATGATTTTCAATCTGAGTGTTTACAACCCGTTCGGCCTTTTTATAGTCTTCCAGTTCTATGAGGCAGCGCAGGTAATTGTTATAGATCAGGGGAGAAGGATCATCCTGGAATAAATCTTCATAAATTACCACTGCCCTTTCATAATCTCCTTCACTGAGAAGTTGTGCTGCAAGCAACTCTTCAGAGGAAGCTTCTTCGCTCACAGGAGGCTGTGCTGCAAGGCTGGTAGCTGCAAGAAGTAACAAAAGGAGAATGATCCGGGTCATAAGCAATGGGTCTTATAATGATCTTTTAACAACATGCTGAATAACAAATTAGGCAGATAAAGTTCATCCATCTGTTTCTGGCATACAAAATCAACAAACCGCACCGTAAAAACAGGGATTGGTTCTCATCCCTACCTCAAAATGGTTGTATGCTCTTTTGTTCTGCAATGCCAATGAGAGAACGCAGCCGTGTTGGGCATTGTTTTACCATTAGCCGGGTTTAACTAATATTATCAAAGCCGGTATAGGGAACCAGGGCAGCTGGAATTTTGATACCTTTTTCGTGTTGGTTGTTTTCCAGCAAGGCTGCCAAAATACGTGGCAATGCCAGTGCGCTGCCGTTAAGGGTGTGAGCGAGTACAGTCTTACCATCCTTGTTTTTGTAGCGCAATTTCATTCTGTGGGCCTGGAAGGTTTCGAAATTGGAAACAGAACTTACCTCGAGCCATCGCTTTTGGGCTGCCGAAAAAACTTCCATATCGTAGGTCATGGCACTGGCGAAGCTCATATCGCCACCGCAAAGCCTGAGGATTCTGAAGGGAAGTTCCAGTTTTCGCAGCAGGGAAGTAACATATTCGCGCATTTCCTCCAGAGTATCGTAGCTTTTTTCAGGTTGGGTTACCTGTACAATCTCTACTTTATCAAACTGGTGCAAACGGTTAAGGCCACGAACATCTTTGCCATAACTTCCGGCTTCGCGCCTGAAACAGGCTGAATAAGCAGTATTTTTCATTGGTAGCTGGTCTTCCCTGAGAATCATATCGCGATAGATGTTGGTTACAGGCACTTCGGCAGTTGGGATAAGGTACAGGTTATCGACAGTGACATGATACATCTGGCCATCTTTGTCGGGGAGCTGGCCGGTGGCATAAGCGGAAGCTTCATTAACCATAAGAGGAGGTTGTACCTCAAGGTAACCGGCTTTGGTTGCTTCATCGAGGAAAAATGAGATCAGTGCCCTTTGAAGTTTGGCACCTTTTCCTTTGTAGACAGGGAAACCCGCTCCGGTAATCTTGGTTCCCAACTCAAAGTCGATGATATCATATTTCGAGGCCAGGTCCCAGTGAGAAAGAGCTTTTTCATGCAACTCCGGCACCACACCTTCACTGTTTACAATCTCATTCTCTTCGGGGGTTTTGCCAAAAGGCACCAAATCATGCGGCAGGTTGGGCAACAGAACCAGCAAGCTCTCCTGCTCGCTCTCCCATTTCGATAAACTGTCCTGCAGATCTTTAGCGGTCATCTTCATATCAGAAGTAAGTTTTCGCAGGTGGTTGGCTTTGTCCTGATCACCGGCTTTCATAAGCTCACCAATCTGGCGGGCAATGGTTTTGCTTTCGGCCAGGGCATCGTCTAATTTTTTCTGGGTAGCTCTGCGCTCGTTGTCCACCTCTAAAATACGTTCTATGATGGCTTCAGCATCAAAGTTCTTTTTTTTCAGGGCTTTTGCAACCTGGTCGGGATTCTCGCGAATTAGATTGATCTGCAACATATAATCAAAGTTTTCGAAATAGATGAATGAATGAGAAAGACTTAATCAGTTATGTTTGACGCCAAAGTTAGTTATTTTTAAAACTACACTTTCATAGTATATAAGTTTCCCTGGTCATACGAGCACAGGAATCCAGGGTATAGGATGACATATCAAACACTTATTACAATACCTGCAGAAACCAAAAAACCCGCCGTAAGCGGGTTATTTGATTTTGATCATTATTGGTTTCTGTAAATTAACCCTGTGCTACAGGCTCAACAGAAACAAATGATTTTCCTTCGGATTTTTTCTTGAATACCACGGTACCATCAATCAGGGCAAAAAGCGTATGATCTTTACCCATTCCAACATTTTTTCCGGGGTTATGCTTGGTACCTCTTTGTCTTACGATGATATTGCCGGCTTTGGCTTCTTGTCCGCCAAAAAGTTTAACGCCGAGTCGTTTGCTTTCCGACTCTCTACCGTTACGTGAACTACCGACTCCTTTCTTGTGTGCCATAATATTTAAATATTTTGGGGTTTGCTAATGAACATTAACCGATAAGTTCTTCAATGTGTATTTGGGTCAGAGGCTGTCTGTGACCGTTCATTTTCTGGTATCCTTTCCTTCTTTTCTTTTTGAATACCAATATCTTATCAGCTTTTACATGTGCCAGCACCTTGGCTTTTACTTTGGCACCATCTACAACAGGAGCGCCTACTTCGATATTGTTGCCGTCAGCTTTGAGAAGCACCTTGTCGAATTCAACTTCAGCACCTTCTTCTTCAGCCAGCCGGTTAACAAAGATCTTCTGGTCTTTCTTGATCTTAAATTGCTGTCCTGCTATTTCTACGATTGCGTACATTTTTTACAGCTTGTTTATGAATGATTGACTATTAGAGATAATTAGGGGTGCAAAGATAAGAAGATTTATTGAGTCAACAATAGCATTTACAAAAAAATATCTCATCGGGATGGGCCATATCCTTGAGGCCTTTTAAATATGTTTAAACCCTGGTAATCTTCTGAGTAACTTCTTTAACCTTTCAGGAGGCCTGTTAGCAAGGTAAACCCCAACAAGAATTACTGCAATCCACAAAACAAACACCGGTAAAAAAGGCTCCCCATCAATGATACCCCAGAAAATAGACACAATAGGCATTAGATAGGTTACACTTGATGCAAATAATGCTGATGTGCGCCTGATGAGCCAGAAATGAATCATGATAGCCAGTGCAGTGCCAAAAACCGAAAGCAATGTAATGAAAGCCAGGCTTTCCCAGCTTCTGGGGTCATGGGCCATACGGTAAAAGAAGTCGGTTGAAAGCGTAAGGTACAAAATGGCTGGAATACCAATAAAAATAAATGCGAGGGAAGCAATTGCCACGGGATGGTATTGTGAAAGATAGTTTTTTACCAGGTTCATATTGGCAGCATAGCAGATGGTGGCAAGTATAACATACAAAGCAGGGATCAGGGTGAGATCAAAACTTCCGCCTCCGGCAGCATAAAGAAGCCCTGCAGCCCCCAACAGCCCAAGGATCACCCCCACAACATTTAGCCAAATGGTTTTTCGTCCAAACAACCAGACCCCCAGAATCAAAGTAAACAGGGGAGTAAGCGAATTCAGAATACCCGCCATAAAACTGTCGAGTTGGGTTTGTGCCTTGGCAAAAAGAAAAGCAGGCAGGGCATTACCCGTTAAACCGGCGAACAAAAACAGGTAAAAATTGCGAAGCCTGAGCTTGCGTAAATGCATAATGCCAAAAGGCAGCAAGGCAAGAAAAGAGATGGAAACCCTGAGCGCACCTACCTGGTCATTGCTAAAACTTACCAATCCCCTTTTGATAAGGATAAAAGAACTGCCCCAGATAAACATCAGGCCAAGAAGCGCAAGCCAGTCGGGTAATTGGGGTTTCTTTTCTTCCTTCATTTAAGCATGGTGTAAAAACAAGGCACAAAGGTAACATCATACAACAAAAAAAAGTAAGCTGCCAGAAAAAATCCATAAGGCACGTTTTTGCCGCTAAAAAAATAATGTACTGATAAATCATCTGCTTATTATCTTTGTCACCGTAAAAAAATGACCCCTGGCAAGGGAGCAATACCTGCTGCAAAGAGCAAAGGGAAAAAATATGATCTTCAAGGGCTTCGAATAATTATTTTTTCTTACCTTTGCACTCCGTTTTTAATGCGGAAGCATTTACAATCTTTTAATTTTTAATTCATTATTTAATCAAATCAAAGTCAAATGGTAAGACAATACGAGACCGTTTTCATTATGACTCCCGTTTTATCTGAAGAACAGATGAAGGAAGCGGTAAGTAAATTTCAGACGTATCTGAAAGACAAAGGAGCTGAGATTGTTTTTGAAGACCACTGGGGATTGCGCAAGCTCGCCTATCCCATTCAGAAGAAGTCTACAGGTTTTTATCACCTGATTGAGTTTAAGGCAGAACCTACTCTTGTAGCCCAAATGGAGCTTGAGATGAAGAGAGATGAGCGCATTATCCGCTTTCTGACAGTATCGCTGGATAAGTTTGCGATTGCTTACAACGAGAAAAAGCGTCGTGAAAAGGAAAGTCCTAAGACAGAAACTCCCAAGACAGAAGAAACCAAGTCGTAAACTTTCAAAAACAACGTAAAATGGCAAATCAACAAAATTCTGAAATAAGATACCTGGCACCCATTGCCGTGGATATCAAGAAGAAAAAGTATTGCCGCTTTAAAA
>CAYVQC010000033.1:0-10346 GCA_964453995.1 uncultured Bacteroidales bacterium
GCACCGCCCCGGGAAAATGACCGTTATCCATTCATCAGGCTGAAGGCCTGAGACAATTATCATCATTTTTCCAACCCCACCAATCAAAATATTTCATATATTGCAGCAGGAAAACGTTCTTTGATTACTGACTTGCAATCTGTTGTACCCTGTCTCCCAACATGCCCATTGCCGGCCAGGTAGCCATGGCCGCCGCCATCGGCGGCACCGCCGAAGCCCTGGGCGGCGGCAAATTCGCCAATGGTGCCGCTACAGGGGTGTATGTGATGATTCCTGGGTAGAAGCATACACTGTCTTTAATCCTGACACACATTTTTTATTACCTTTGGAGTATTGCAAAAAGCATGATATGAATGCAGAAACAAAAATTATAATAAAAGATTTGAAAAGAAGGCTATCAAATCATCTGAAAGATAATTTGATTGATGTTATTCTTTTTGGTTCTCAGCAAAGAGAGGATTGCTCTGTTGATTCCGATTATGATATTTTAATAATTGTGAAGGAAGGAAGTAATTGGAAATTAGAAAGAGAAATTTCCGATATCTGTTATGATGTTGAATTGGAATATGGTATCATAACAGATTCACATATCTTATCAGAAAATGAACTCAATTTACCCCGAGGAAAACAACCCATTTTTCATAATGCAATTAATCAGGGCTATCACGCATGATTAACGAAGAAGACAGGAAAATACTTATTGACTACCGGCTTAAACAGGCAAAAGAAACAATTAACATATCCCGGTTTTTAATTGATTCAGATCAATTGGTTGTAGCAGTTAACCGGATTTATTATGGAATGTTTTACGCTGTTACTGCATTGGCAATAAAACACAAATTTGAAACTTCAAAGCATTTTCAGCTTATAGGTTGGTTTAACAAAGAATTTATTGCGACAGGCGTTTTGAACAACTATTATGGGAAAATATTGAGAAATGCATTTCAAAACAGGACGAAAGGAGATTATGATGTATTCATATCTTTTGAAAAGGAGGAAGTAATTGTAATGCATGAAGAGATGATAGAATTCATCCAAAAACTTGAAGTGTTAATCACAGAATAAAGATAAACCTGGTGACCTATTATTGATAGTGCAATGGCCCCCAAAATCACCGGACTAAGTTATAGTCAAATACCTGTTGGCGTTACAGTTTATGGGGTTTTGGGTAATGTTCTGATCAACGGGCGTCAACGATTTTTCATTTCCAACGATAGGTTGATGGAAATGCTTTCGCCAACCGGGCCATGAGATGGAGTTTTTATGTGCATGTTTAGTTACTCTCCCTTTGAAAGTGGTTAATCAGAGATAGCATATTAAAAATAAGGTGTTGATTAACAGTTTGTTTTATTGAGAACCATCCAGGATCATTTTCATTACAGCAAGTCACTCAGCTTCAGGAATTGTCTAAAACCGGAAAAACTGATCGAAATTGGTTCTGAAGCCCATGGTTAATGCCCAGGTATTATCTAAGCTTTCATTACTGGTCTCTATCCTTTTATAGTCTATCGCAAAACCATAGATGCCAACTCCCAGCCCCCATGTATTATACTTTCTGTTTCCTTTGTTTTCATGCTCTATATACCTGCCAATACGTGTGGCAAAGTAGAATGAACGGTAAATATTGAGTCTTACTTCTGCACCCAATTGATGCCTTAATTCCTGAATTTCTTCATTGAATCCACCGGGTGCATCATAGAATGACTGATAAAGTGCCCTAAAGGGAGAAACATCATAATCCTTGCCTTCGAGTATAACAAAATTGCCATCATCCCCTATAATGGGTGCATTTGTAACACTGTCGAACGCATAAACAGGCGGTGTAGGAATCAGGTACTTGCTCAACTGGTAGGCTACCTCCATGGAAAGACGCATTTTGTCGGAAAGATAAAAATCGGGGCCGATGATTGCTCCCAGTCCTAAACTGGTCGGAATAAAGTTTTTTTGAAGATCAACATTAGAATACTCCACTTTGGGTCCGAAATTAATGATCGAACCTCCTGCGGTATATTTTACTGTAGTTTTTTCCGAAACAATAAATTCGTTTCTATAAGCAATTCCGATATCAAAAGCTACAGTCTGTGCTGAGATGTTTGGATTCGACTCTCTCCACTTACTTGAAATATACTTAATTCCCAAACCCAGAGACAGATTATTCAAGGAGTGTGAGTAGGTAAGTTGATGAATAAACTCAACAGGTCTGTCAGTAACCTGATTTCCAAATACATCGGTATAACTGAATTCAGTGCCTGAAAACCTTTTATACCTGTATGCTAAAGAATTATTATTTATTGAAGAGAAAGCATTGATACTCATCAAAGAAATATCTCTATCTAATGACATCATCCATGGCATGTAAGAAAAATCAACCCCTGCATGTTTTCCCTGGTTGGATAATAAAGCCGGATTCTGGAAGTAGGCTCCATCTCTGTAAAAACCGGAAGATACAACGCCAATTTCTCCCATAGCGCCGGTTCTGGTGTTTGTATTTATGTCAAGAAAAGGGAGAGCGGGAGTCAAAAGCCCTCCATTATTAGCCTGGGTATAGGATACAATACCAGCTAAAAGCAGGATAAAGAAGGTGGTTCTTTTCATAAAGATTTGGGATTTAATGGATTTTTTCAGACTTCTACTGTGAAAAACGCTGGCTTTGTCTATTTATTTTCTTGCGCTTTTTATTTTTTTATGATTACCCAAAGATTGTCCATCAATGCACAGCAACTGGAATGTCATTGTATTCAGTTTACCGCCGGCTGAGGCACAACGGCAATAGGCATGCACACATCCTGTGAAAGTATTACTTTGAGTCATCCTCTTACTGCCCTGCCACATTGGATGTGGGGTTTTTGGTATTAATAGAAAATGAAACGATACCAAATTCATAGCAGCCGGACGGCCACTTATTTGTCACATACGCGCCTCTGCAAAAATGCTTTATTACAATACGGAAAGCAGCCCCCACCCAATAAATCCGGCTGCCAGCGAGCCACCCAGATTTACCAGATCATTGGGAGTAATCCTTTCGGGGTGGTGCCTGTCACTGAAGAAAGGCATTTTTAACATTTTCCCTTCCACAAACGCCCCCAGCAAGGTATCGGCAAAGCAGCCCAAAAAAGCCGCAAGGGTAAGGATAAATACCATCCCGGGATCCCATTCTCCAAAAAACAACCACCACGACAACGAACTGATCACCCATGCACCGGCAAGTGCAGCAAGGGTACCTCCTGCCGATATACCTCCTGTTACACCTGCCGGATGCCATTTGCCATCGCTGAGAGAAAAACTTATTCTGTTGATCAGTGGCCCGGCTTCACTGGCCCACGTATCGGCGGTTACGGCTGCTACAAAAACAATATAAAGGTAAATGAAGATATTCTCCTGCGTAAAAAGATACAAAGCTGAACTGATTACTGCCCAAAGAATATTGGCTGCTACCTGCCACGAATTGCGACCGCCGGCACCTCCATCCTTCCGCAACAGTGCATTGCGCACCTTGGTGAGGGCTACCGAACTGATAAAAAATACCAATACCGGCGCTATCCATACAAATCCGGGTATGATCAACAGGTAATTGCCCAGCACCCAGGCGGCAAGACTCCCCCCCAGGGTAAGCACCCCCAGACGATACATCATGATCGCACCTGCACTCATGATCATCATTACCAGGGTAAGATAACCGTAATGTACTGCTGACCCTGATGTGAGATAAAAAAAGACCGCAAGTCCAAAAGGAATGCTGAAATTATCAGAACCGCGCCACGAGATCAACTCCATGGCTACCGCAACAAGGAGTATATAAAAAATGTAATAGGGATCGGTAAAAACCTCCGGGGGAAACAAAAGAAATAAGATGACCATTGTGGCAACCACAAACGCGGTAATACCATGCATACTCTTCGTATCGCGCAATACATAAAATCGCCCGTTACCATTTTTGATCTGCCCTATAAGGTTGGCCAGGGTATCTGAAACTGTCAGCACCAGCAAAGAGATCCTGAAATAATCCATAGGCATGCGGTACAGCAACAGATAAGCCGAGAGGATCCCTACCGGGTAAAACAATGTGCCCAGGCTGGCATCAGATGTTTGGTGCAAGAGGTAAAACTTCCTGTAGCGAAATGTTGCAAAGGAAAACAATGTTCCACCTGCGATCAGCCAGAGCAATACGTCTCTTTCCACCAACCAGCTGAGCAAAAGAATGGCCATTCCTGTAAAAAAATGAACAGATTTGCGAATGATAAGATACCGGGATGGATGCATAGATACGGATTTCATTATTGAACCCCTAAAATACCCAATTGTTTAGACTGTTTCCTTCTTCTCTGCACACGACAATGCCGCAAGCCATGCCGTTGAAAAGGCAAGCTGGAGATTGTACCCTCCGGTGTTTCCATCCAGATCGAGTACCTCACCAGCAAAGTACAGGCCCTTTACCATCTTTGACTCCATGGTTTTGGATTGTACTTCCTGTGTGGCTACACCTCCCGCAGTAATAATGGCTTCCTTGTAGCCCGGATGCCCGGTTACCTGCAACCGCAGATCCTTCATGAGCAGCATGATCCTCCTTCGTTCCTTTGCATTCACCTGGTGGCAGAGCTTTTTGGCATCCAGTTCCAGTAAATCGAGAAATACGGGGATCATTTTTGCCGGAAGCCAGAGCTTAAAAATATTCTCTATCTGTTTTTTGCCGTGCTCATTAAGATCACGCAAAAGCCTTGCATCAAGTTTCTGCTCATCCAGGGCTGGCTTCAGGTCGATACTGATCTCTACTTTATTTTTCGGATTGAGCTGTTCCACAATAAACCGGCTCAGGGTAAGGATAATAGGCCCACTCAGCCCGTAATGGGCAAACATTACCTCCCCGAATTCATCCCTAAGCTTTTTCGAATTTACCCACACCGAGGCCTTTACATTCTTTAGCCCCAGCCCCTGCAGGCGCTCTGCAAGATTACCCTCGGTAACCAGTGGCACCAGTGCCGGGAAAACAGGGGTAACGGTATGCCCTGCCTGACGGGCCAGATCGTAACCATCGCCGGTAGATCCGGTAGCCGGATAGGATTTGCCCCCGGTACAGATGATCACATTGGGGGCTTCAAATACCTCATGCCCCTTCTCTCCTATTCCTGCTACACCCATCATTTTACCATCGTCAATCACCAGGCTGTTCACCCGGAAATTGTAAACCGTACTGATATTTTTAGTTCCCATCCAACGCATCAGGCCATCCACCACTTCTTTAGCACTGTTGCTTACAGGAAACACCCTGCTTCCCCGCTCGGTAGTGGTAGCCACTCCCTGATCGTGAAGAATTTTAAGGATATCCTCAACAAAGAAAGTGTGAAATGCCGGCTTGAGGAATCGTGGATTGGGAAAGATATTCTGAAAATAGTCAGACTGGGGAGCATATTGTGTAATGTTGCAGCGCCCTTTACCGGTAATAAGGAGTTTGCGGCCGGCCCGGCGCATCTTTTCCACAAGCAACACTTTAAGCCCCAGCTTTGCTGCCTGCCCGGCGGCAATAATTCCTGAAGCACCCGCTCCCACAACAATTACATCATACTTCATAGTGATCTGCCCTTTGTGATATACCGCGGCAAAGGTAAGACATTCCGGATAAATCTGAGACACCCTCAGGGACTACGAAGATCATTGCCATTTTTTTGTATTTTTATCCCTGCAAATCATCCCAAAACCATGACCATGAATTATACACAGGCCATAGAAGAACTGGAAGCTATTGTGCAGGAAATAGAAAGTGCAGAGATCGGTGTTGACGAGCTTTCAACAAAGGTAAAACGTGCCTCCGAACTGATCCGTTATTGCCGCCAAACCCTGAGTACCACTGAAACAGAAGTGGAAAACATACTGCAGGAGCTGAAGGAAACCGATAAGAAACCCCAGGGCTGATGTTATTTTCTCTTTCGCCTGACCCTTTTCACCACCCACGAAATGGTTAATCCCAAACCGGCAAGGATCAGGACAATTCCCGTCCATGACCATACTTTCAGCGGGATTCCTTCTTCGGCGTTGATGCGGCCCTGCGTATTTCTGTATACATCGGGCATCTGTGGTAATCCCGAGTTTCCCCTGGCAAAAGTGGAAGCATACCGTGCCACTGCCTCCCAAACCTTAAACTCGCGCCCATCCTGGTAGATAATGGTTTGATCCAGCTCCAGAGGGTTACCTTCTTTATCCTTGAGCACGAGCTTCAGCCGGGGCAGGATCTCACCGATCATAGGAAGGAAAGAGGTAAGATAATGATCTGCAACCAGGTGATAAAGTCTGTCGCTATCAGCATCCAGTTCAACATATCCGTTTTCCTGCTGTACCCCTTCGCCCTCATAAACATACACCTTTTTTACAGCGCGGTAGGCCGGTACGGGTATATCAGCTACCGGTATCTTTATCCATGTGGCTTTACCAGGATCGTAATGGTATTTCATCCCCGATATCTGCAGGAAATAGGTGTCGCCCATGAGTTGAGACAACAGGCTGGCAATCTCAAATACACTGTAAATCTCTTCAGCAGTAAGATAAATGGAAACCAACGGGTAGCCGGCCTTCATATCGGGTCCTGAGCCTAACCCGGATATGGTAACCAGGTCCATGAAGGAAACATTCCCTCCGGACCATTCCATTTCACCGGGAATGATATCCCCGCGGATCACCCCGTTGGCCTGGATGGCCAGGTCTACCCGCTCGCCGGTTACTTTTTCGGCTTCCAGGCGCATGGCATCTACCACAAAATTCCCGATGGTCGTTTCTACCATGGGAGCCTCCATAACAACCGGAAACTCAGAATACATTACGGGAGTAAACACATCGGTAAACAGACTATCGGTGAAATAGGTAACAAAATCATTAAGTTTACCGGTATATTCTTCAACTTTGCTGCGCACTGCCGGATCTTCGGTAATACTGTGATCCAGAGCAACCTGGTATGGAGTGTCATTCTCGCGGTTCACCAGGGTTACCTTGCGCGAAGTTTCATCAAAGGCCACTTCAAGCATTCCTGCATATTGCAGGTAATAGCTGCTGTGCATCACAATGGAGTTGTGAATGGTAACGGGCTCCATGGTTTGGTAATGGTCATGCCCACCCAGGATGATGTCGATATTGTCTACCTTTTCGGCCAGGATATAGTCCTCTTCGATTCCGGAATGAGACAGAGCAATGATTATATCGGCACCTTCTTGGCGAAGCTGGTCTACCTGTTGCTGGGCAATTGTAACCGGATCAAAAATCTTTACCGGCTCTGCCAGAGGTGCTACAGAATAGGCCAGATTGCCCAATATGCCAAACAACCCGATCTTGAGCCCATTATCAAGCTCCATGATCTTATTGGGAAGGAACCCGGATTGGTGAAGTGGATGCCCCTCCGGGATGTCAAGATTGGATATTATGACGGGAAGGTTGTTGTGAGCAGCAGGATATCCGGCCCTTTGAAAGTACTCATTGAGCAGACCAGGACCATAATCAAATTCATGATTTCCAATGGTAACAGCATCATACCCTATCTCCCGCAAGAGTTCAATCTCTGGCGAATACCCTTCCAGGATAAGCCAGGCATAAGGTGAGCCACCCACAAAGTCGCCCGAAGAAAGCAATAAGACGGGCTCGTCGGCTTTATTTTCGCGTACCGCATTTACAAATCCTGCCAGGCGGGCAAAACCCCCAACGGTAGGGTTTGGCAGATCAGGATGATAATCTACTGCGGGCAACGGTGTTAATACACTGTGCTCATCGCTGGTGTGAAGAATGGTGAATCGTTTTTGACCTCCAATGAGTTCCATAGGCAAAAATAGATATAATACCATGAAGATGATGAACCATCCTCTAAAAAGGTTTTTCAAAAAAGTGCGTAAGGAATTTTTTGTTTCTTTCATAGGGCTTACAAATTGGTGCTGCCAAAATAATGCATTTTTTTGAGTTCCGGGTTAATTAGTTGTTAATATCCCGATTGCAACCGACAGTTTTTCTCAATTGACCCGTCTTTGTATCTTTACAGAAGTTATATCAAACTTTATCTTCAAATGAAAGGCTCTCACTTTATCATCCTGATAGTATTGATCACTTCAAGCCTAACTCTCCATGCCCAGTTGGTGAATGTGGAAAAAAGAAGAAAAGAGGCCAAATCCGGTTTCCAGGGGCATATAGACCTTAACCTGGCTCTTACCCAAAATACCAGGCAAATATTTGAAACCGGTACCACGGCTCATGTGCAATACCACCACGACAGGCATACCATCCTAATCCTCAACAATATCAACTTTATGAGGGTGGAAGGTGATGACCTGATCAACCATGGCTTTCAACACTTACGATACAATTATACGCTTGGCAAAGGTTTTACCACGGCTGAAATTTTCACACAACACCAGTACAATTCCATCAGGTTGTTAAAGCAACGGTTTCTTTTGGGTGCGGGGCCGCGATTCAGAATTTACGAAAATGAAACCCTTGGCTTGTACATTGCACCACTGGTAATGTTTGAACAGGAGAAGCTTAATGATAAAGAAAGAACACATACCAATAAGTTTAAAGGAGACCTCTATATATCAGCAACCTATACCATTGATGAACGGATTGATTTTTCACACACCACCTATTATCAACCCGATATTGCCCGGCTCAATGAATTCAGAGTATCGAGCGATACCAGTCTGGAGCTGAAATTCAACGAAAGTTTTTCCTTCATTGTTACTTACAGCCTGGCTTTCGACAGCCATCCGCCGCAGGATATTCCAGGGTTGTTTTACACCCTGCGAAACGGGATCAAATACAATTTTTAAAGTACTTTTGTATGCCGAAACATCGGGCAGAAAACCTTTCACATGAATAATCTGCTGGATCAACCAGCAACAGGCCAAAGACAATATGAGCCGCTTCGGCTATTTATTACCTTACATAACGAAAACAAACACCCCATGAGTGATCAAAACATCAGAGTGATTTTGCGGAGCATCGGTTTTCTTTACTGGTTTCTGTTCTTGAGTAACGTTTCCATTATTGTTATAAGTGCATGGTATGTAAGCAGCATAGGTACATTGCTAACTCCTGACCCACAAACAGACTACATTATTTTCCTGTCAGTGATAGTTCTGCTCATTCTGCTGGCCCCTGTTAGCTACCTTATCCCCCAAAGGAAGATAAACCGCATTCCCAAAGACCAGCGGCTCTTCTTCAAACTTACCTCCTACCGTCAGGCTCTTATGATCCGGTTTGCTGCCATGAATAGCGCAGGATTCATTACCGCTATGGGGTTTATTCTACAGGGCAATACCAACCTTATGTACCTGCAGGTGATCGTGATCCTGTTTTTCATCATTTATCGCCCTACGCCCTTTAAAATAGCTGCAGACCTTGACCTGGAAGATGAAGAAGAAAAAAAATTTTTTGAATAACACAATTCACCTGGAAATACTTTTCAGGAAAAAAATATTCAACCTTAACAGGCTCCATTTGTTATTACAGTACGATCACCCTGAAAACCATTAAAACAAAACGATATGACTATCAAAGAAAAAGAAGATGAAATTGTTGAGGAGTTTTCCTTGTTCGACGATTGGATGGATAAGTACAACTACATTATCGACATGGGAAAGTCGGTGGATACATTGGATGAAAAATACAAAAAGAAGGAGTTCCTGATCAGTGGCTGCCAGTCGCAGGTGTGGGTGTACCCCGAATACAAAGACGGAAAGGTATATTTCAAAGCCGACAGCGATGCACTCATCACCAAAGGGATTGTGGGATTGCTGATGCGGGTGCTCTCCGGGCAACCTCCACAGGATATTGTGGAAGCTGACCTGGGATTTATCGACAGGATCGGTTTGAAGGAGCACCTTTCGCAAACCCGGAGCAATGGCCTGGTAAATATGATCAAGCAGATGAAACTGTATGCCCTGGCACTGAGCACAAAGCATGAGGCATAACAAGAATACATACAAAACCCCCTGCTGCCGGAAAGGCAATCCCGGAGCAACATGAGAACCCCAATCTGAAAACAAAAAACAGTATATATTATGACTGATTACATGGACCTTGAGATGCGCATTGTAGATGCACTCAAAACAGTTTACGACCCCGAAATCCCTGTCAATATTTACGATCTGGGCCTCATCTACGAAATCAAAGTGAATGACGACAATTCGGTCTACATCAAGATGACCCTCACCAACCCCAACTGCCCGGTAGCTGATACTTTACCAAAAGAAGTAAAAGATGCAGTACTTTTTGTGGAAGGGGTTGAAAAGGTGGATCTGGATCTTGTTTTTGAACCTGAATGGACCAAAGACAACATGAGCGAAGCCGCTTTGCTGGAGCTGGGTTTGTTGTAAACCATG
>CAYVQC010000033.1:10446-48580 GCA_964453995.1 uncultured Bacteroidales bacterium
AACCATGATTCGACAGGCTTGCAAACAAACAAACAACTAATAACGAATACACTTTGCATCCCCGGTTTCTTTTCAGCAGAAACCGGGGATTATTTTTTGTTCATTGATGTAACGGATGACGCCTTTTACCGTCTAACCAGATTGATGTATATAACTTCTCACTAAACATAAGTAACCCATGATAGAAGTAAGCAATCTTACCAAGGAGTTTTCTCTCAACAAGAAACAGCGTGAAGAACTGGGCCTGAAAGAATCCACCCTTAAAGTGCTGCATGAAGTGAGCTTTAGCTGCCATCCTGGCAGGGTTTACAGCCTTTTGGGCCCCAATGGAGCCGGAAAAACCACAACCCTGCGCATCATCGCTACCATTCTGAAAGCCACTTCAGGAACAGTGAAAGTGTGCGGCATTGATCTGAATGAAAACCCCTCAGAGGCACGGGCAAAAATGGGTTTCCTTACCGGTACCACCGGGCTGTATGAACGCCTCACCCCCAATGAGATGATCAATTATTTTGGCAAACTCAACGGGATGGATGCCAAGGTGATCGATGAGCGCAAAAACAGGCTCTATGACCTGCTCAATATGCATGATTTTGCCAATAAACGCATTGGCAAACTTTCCACCGGTATGCGCCAGAAGGTAAGCATTACCCGCACCATGATCCATGATCCGGAAGTGGTTGTATTTGACGAACCAACATCGGGCCTGGATGTTATCACTGCAAAAAACATCATCGAACTGATCCGCGATTGCAAAGAACAGAACAAAACCGTAATCTTTTCATCTCATATCATGAGTGAAGTAGACCTGCTATGCGATGATCTGGCCATAATACACAATGGAAGGATCCTTTTCAACGATACCATGGAAAACTTCCGCAAACAAATGCATACCGACAATCTTACCGAGGAGTTTATCCATATTGTTTCACAGCATGATGCTGCCGTTGTTTAACACATACCTTTTTCACTCAAAACCCGATAATGATGATTAAAAATATATTCACCATCTTCAAAAAAGAAATGCTTGATACCCTCAGGGACAAGCGCACGATCATTACCATGGTATTGGTACCCGTACTGGTATTCCCGATCATTTTTATCCTCAGCAGCCGTCTGCAGCAATCGGTAGTGGAACGCGAGCAGGTGCGCTCACTTACGGTAGGATTTGTCAGCAGTGAAGCGGGCAATTCCCTGGAGGAATTTCTGCGCAGCCAGGAACAGGTTGAACTGATGCTGCTCAGCAACCAGGCCGAACTGGAACAACTGGTGCGCTCCGACAGTATTTTGTACGGCATTCAAGTACAGGAAGGATTTGATGCAGCCCTGCAGCAGTACCAGGTTACCGGCGTCAACCTCTATTTCTCCGGCACCCGTATTACCGGCAAAGATCGTATCGACAACCTGCTGAAAGAGTTTGAAGACCAGGTGATAAATCAGCGTCTGGAAACCATGGAATTACCTCAAACTTTTATCAAACCCTTCGAAACCAACTCTGTAAACGTAGCCACCGGGCAGGAAATGCTGGGCAAACTTGCCGGTGGCTTCCTCCCCTATTTGTTTATCATCTTCTGTTTTACCGGTGCCATGTATCCTGCCATAGACCTCTTTACAGGCGAAAAAGAACGGCGCACCCTCGAAACATTGCTTACCGCACCGGTATCAAGGATTGAGATCCTTGCCGGGAAAATGGGAGTGATTGCCCTAACCGGCCTGGTATCGGCATTGCTGGCATTGGTGGGCCTGTTTGTAGGTTTGCAGATCTCGGCCGGCCTGCCCGACTTTATCATGACCGTAGTGATGGGAATCCTGACCGTCAGCTTTGTTCTGATGCTGCTGGTAATGCTTATTCCCTTGTGTATTTTCTTTGCAGGATTGCTTATTCCGCTTACCATCTATGCCAAAACCTTCAAAGAAGCCCAAAGCATTGTTACTCCACTTACCTTTATAGTGATTATCCCCGCAGCACTGGGTCTGATCCCGGGAATCGAATACAACCTGGTTACTGCGCTTATACCCATTGTGAATATTACCCTCGCCACCAAAGAGATCATTGCAGGAACTATTCATATTCCCTATTATTTGGTCACTGTAGGTTCGCTGATCGGGTTGGCTGCTTTGTCTGTGGTTTTCTGTGCCAACTGGTTTGGAAAGGAAACCAATATCCTGAGATAATTTACTGTGGTTTTACAAACTGAATCTCCATGACAAAAACCATCCTCAGTGTTGATCAACTCAATAAGAAATTTCAGAGAGTACATGCTGTAAAAGATATCTCCTTTGCCCTTGAGGAAGGAGATGTCTTTGCCTTTCTCGGTCCCAACGGGGCAGGAAAAACTACCATTCTGCGCATTCTGCTCGACATTATCAGGGCTGACTCGGGCCGTGTAACATGGAATCTCAACGGAACCAACAGCACATTGCCCGAGCCTTCCCTTTTGGGGTATCTTCCCGAAGAGAGAGGCCTTTACCTGGATCTGCCCGTGTTGCGCACCTTGATTTACCTGGCATCCATTCGCGGTATGAAGCCTGCCAATGCACGATCTGCCGCCATGCAATGGCTCGAACGCCTCGACCTTGCAAAAAGGGCCAACGACAAACTGCAAACTCTCTCCAAAGGCAACCAGCAGAAAGTGCAGTTCATAGCTTCAGTAATTCACAAACCGCGCTTTGCCATCCTCGATGAGCCCTTCTCAGGACTTGACCCGCTGAACCAGGAGCTTTTCATCAAATTCATACGTGAACTAAACCAGCAGGGAAGCACCATCCTGCTCAGTTCTCACCAAATGCAGCTGGTGGAAAAGATTGCAGGAAAGGTTTTTCTGATCAACCAGGGTCAACAGGTTTTCTATGGCAGTATGAAGGATATTTACCAGGATCATAACCAACAACAAACCTTCCACATCAGATTCAGCAATGCGATCACTGCCAATCCACTGGATAAGGTTGAAGGTATTGTGAATGTTGAAAACATTGACCCCCATCAACTCAAAGTAACATTTGCCGAAGGAATGGACATCCAAAAGATTATGGCGGCATTATCAAGGGTGGAGAACATTATTCAGCTGAAAAGCCACCATTCCAACCTGCACGACATTTTTTTGAGTATGCTCAACATGAAAAAGCAATAAACTTATTCTTTGTACAAATCACCTTATCCAGGATCAGTAATGTATTGGCAAAATGAATTAATTTATCTTCACCGCCTATGAAAAGAAACTATTTCAGGCAACTCCGGACGGTTAGCCTTTGGGAGTACAAACGATTCTACAAACTCAAGAATGAAATAATCGGTATTGTGGTATTGCTGGGCCTCTTCACCATGGGTTATTTTGGCGGCACATATGCAGTGCGGGGACTGGGAGAAAAACAACAGCTCATGGTGGCCGAAAGCATCGACGCGCAACTGCTGGAACTGCTGGAGCAGAATTACGAGGTAACCTCCTTCAGAGAGGAAGACCTGGAACAGCACAAGGAGCACATTGCATCGGAAAAAGAAGGGATGTTGCTGTGGAAAAAGGAAGAAGGAGGGTATGCGCTCTTTGCCTATAAGAAGCCGGGCAGAATGAGTCGCCTGCAGGAGCAACTCAACGAAAAGGAAAAGCTGGAAAAACTGGACGAAATAGGACTGACCCAACAGGATCTGGAAAACATAAACCAGCCGGCCAGGCTCGAAACAGAATTTATTTACCAGCCCCAACGAAGCCAGCAACGCATCGTGGCTTTGTTTTTTGCCGGACTTATGGTCATGGCGGTGTTTATGAGTTTTGCCTACCAGTTCACAGCCATTACGGGCGAAAAACAGCTCAAGATAACCGAACAGATCGTTTCGGCCATTAAACCCCAGGTCTGGATGGATGGAAAAATTGTGGGCATCACCCTAACAGGCCTTTCATCTATGGTTACCTATACCATACTCAGCATTATCGGTGGAATGATCTTTTTCCTTATTTCCGGTGCCCCTGTTGCATCCATAAATAATTACCTTTACCCGCCCGCATTGCTCATTTTCTTTCTTTTTACCCTGGTAGGCATTTTGATGTGGAATTCGCTGATGGCAGCAATAGCAGCGATAATCACCGATCCAAACAATTCAGGCAAGAGCTCATTGATGATGGTCCCTTCTCTGTTTGCCCTTGCTTCTCTGCTTGTGCTCAACGACCCCGACAACAGTGTGTCAGTTTTCCTGTCCTGGTTCCCCCTTACCAGCGCCAGCGGTATGCCCATGCGATGGGTATCTACTGAAATTGAATGGTGGGAGCTGACAGGTTCATTTGCCCTGCTGGTGGCAACATTTTACCTCATGCGCAAACTGGCGGCAAAAATATTCAGGGTTTCCATTCTTATCAGTGGCAAAGAGCCCACCTGGAGCGAGGTATGGAAAATGGCCAGGCAAGACTGAGCTTATAGTACAAGGTATATTACAAAGCCAACAATAAGCATAAAGGAGAACACCACATGGGTTAGTACTGTGAGTTTAGCCCCCGGCTTGATCTTATCTGCATCATGATGATGCTTCATGATGATGCCGGCAGCTTTGGGAAATATCAGGATATAGGGGATTAAGGCAAGCAGGAAAGGCCAGCTGTTTCCGGGATAAAACCAGGATATTGCAAGCACATTGGCAACAATGCCCAGCTGAACAAAAAGATACAGCCATGCAGTAAACCGTGTGCCCATGCGCGAAGCCACCCCATGTTTTCCACCGTCGCGATCGGCATCCAGATCGATAAGCTGTCCGGCCAGCAATATGGAAGAAGTGCTGAGACCGGTCATGGGCATAAGCATCAATACCAGGGGATGAAAGGCAATACCCTGTCCCACGGCGGCCAGTAATATGGCCATGGGCCCAAAGGCAAACCAAACGGATATTTCTCCCCACCCCCTGTAAGCAAGCTTAAATGGTGGTGCTGTATAGTACTTGCTGAAAAAGGCTGAAAGAATGTACAATCCCCACAGATGTGGCCATAATTCCCGCTCTATAAGAAATGTCAGGGCAATGGTTCCCAGCAGGGCAATAACAAGCCCGGCACGGGCCAGAAAATACATCTTCCCCATCAATTCAGGATGATCGAGCAATACACCCGACCCACCGCTGGCTTCGTTACGGTGTACATTCACCTTGTCGGTTCCCTGCAGGGTGTCGTAAATATCATTGTAAACATTGGTAGCCACATGCAACCCGATGCCGGTAATAAGGACGAGGAAAAACTGCAGCAGATAAAACTGATCATTGATACTGTAGCCTAGCAAAGAGCCCGCCACAAGCGGCGCTATGATGGAAGTGAGAAAGGGAGCCCTTATCATTTTGGCTATTCCGGGTTTTTTCATAACAGTCTGTTTTTAGGTTTGATAACCAATCAAACAGTCGGAACATATGTTTTGTTTCAGTCACTTTTGCATAAGCAACCAGATTGATCATTCCCATCCGCACAAAAAAAAACATTGACGATCCCAGGCACCGCCAATGTGCAGGTACCCCGGGCAGAAAGCAAACACATGAATGGTTCGGGGGCTTAAAAAATGAATTTGAAAAAACACCTATGCATTATCATTTTTAACATACAATTATTAACTTTACATAGTCTAACTTAAAATCTATTCAAAGTGACAAAAATAACCGTAGCAAAAGGAGATGGCATAGGCCCCGAAATAATGGACGCCACCCTGGCCATACTCAAGGCAGCAGGTGCCAATATCGAAACAGAGGAAATTGAAGTGGGTGAAAAGGTATACCTTGCCGGAAACAGTGCCGGTATTTCACCCCAATCGTGGGATGTGATCAGGCGTAACAAAATTTTCCTGAAGGCTCCTATCACCACACCACAGGGTGGTGGATACAAAAGCCTAAACGTTTCCACCCGCAAATTTCTTGGCCTTTATGCCAACGTGCGCCCCTGTAAAAGCCTGCACCCATTTGTCAGCACCAAACATCCCGTAATGGATTTGGTCATTGTAAGGGAAAACGAAGAGGACCTGTATGCCGGTATCGAACATCAGCAAACCGATGAAGTGGTGCAATGCCTTAAACTTATCAGCCGGCCGGGAAGTGAAAAGATCATCCGCTATGCCTTTGAATACGCCAGGCAGCAAAACCGTAAAAAAGTAACCTGTTTCACCAAAGACAATATCATGAAGCAAACCGATGGTTTGTTTCGCCAGGTTTTCAAAGAAATTGCTGCCGAATATCCTGATATTGCCACCGAGCACTGGATCATTGATATTGGTGCCGCCAAACTGGCCGATACTCCGGAAAAATTTGATGTGATCGTAATGCCCAATCTCTACGGTGATGTACTAAGCGATGTGGCAGCACAGATTACCGGCTCGGTAGGTTTGGGCGGGTCAGCCAATATTGGTGAGGAATGTGCCATGTTTGAGGCTATTCACGGTTCTGCCCCCGATATAGCAGGGCAAAATACAGCCAATCCCTCGGGCCTGTTGCACGGCGCCATGATGATGCTCAACCATATTGGACAAACAAAAACAGCAGAAAAAATACACAATGCATGGCTTAAGACCCTGGAAGATGGTATTCATACCAGCGATATTTTCAAGGAAGGAACCAGCAAACAAAAAGTAGGAACCCATGAATTTGCCCAGGCAGTAATTGCAAACCTTGGCAAAGTACCTTCTTTACTGAAACCCGCAGCCCATGTTGACAGCTCTGCCCTGCACCTTCCCCCTTACCAGAGAAAACCAGCTGCAAAAAAAGAATTGGTAGGAGTGGATGTTTTTGTTCACTGGAATGGAACAGAACCCAATGTCCTGGCAGAAAGATTAAAAAAGATTGAAACCAAAGAAGTCCATCTGACCATGATTACCAACCGGGGCATCAAAGTGTGGCCCGATGGCTTTAAAGAAACTTTCTGCACCGACCACTGGAGATGCCGTTTCAAACCTGTTGATGCAACCACCATTACCAAACAAACCATCATCGAAATCCTAACCAATGCCATCGGGGAAGATATCGATACTATCAAAACCGAGAATCTCTATACGTTTAATGGAAAAGAAGCGTTCTCTCTGGGCCAGGGGCAGTAAGGAAATATTATTTCTGATCAGAATATTACCTGCCGGAAAAATTCCAAACGGGAATTTTTTTCATCCATTGCTAATATACCAGCACCATCCCAAACACCTCGCCTATCTTTTCCCGCAGCTGTATTTTTATGAGCTGTAGATCCTGCGTTGTGCCAAGTTCTTTTTCGAGGGAGGTAACAGCTTTGTCGGTAAACCCGCAGGGGTTGATGTGTGAGAAATATTTGAGATCGGTATTTACATTGAAGGCAAAGCCGTGCATGCTCAGTTTCGCTGAGCGGAATTTGCAATTCGTTTTAATGGCCAAATAGGCTCTAATTATCATACTATCAAAAGCCATAGTGTGATGCACCATCCAAATAGTCCGGTATTAATGATAGAAAAGTATCATAATTATCGCGCTGCGAAAAAATGGTACCCAATGAATGAGATTTCATGACAGCGCAACAAGCAGAAAATTTTTTCATGGAAGAATTACCTGTAGGCAAAATGTTTAGTGGGGGGCACCGGGAGTGGGCCCCGCGGCTATTGATTGTTGACAGCACCGAAAAGGTAAAATACAATTTCCTCTTAGCGCGGGAGCGCTGATTTTTTATAATAACTTAGCAATACAAAAACACTGCACCAACCATCCCTAAGCATAATGATAACGAACCTGTTGGAGTTGTTAATTTTCGGATCCCTCACACTGCTGGGGATTATGCTGATTGCAAACCCTTTGCAGGTAAATACAAGAGCAAATATCTGGTTTGGCATGTTTCTTTTGGTGTGGGCATCCTTCTGGCTCGACGAAATTGTTGCCATGATCAGTGGGAAAATCATCGAGCTGGGTTCTGTTTTCCTGCTCAGATTTATCCAGTTCCTTGCCCCAATTTTATTTTATCTCAGCATACGCTACTTTACCAATCCTGATTACAGATTTGGCCGCAATGGATTACTCTACCTTGTTATGCCAGCCATATTCCTGATTTTCCTGGTACTGAACACCCTAAAGTATGCAGACTTTAAGATCATTCTGGTTGCCTCGATGTTCATTCACGGATTCGCCTATATATTTCTCTCATTTTTGCTGATCAGGAACCACAAAAAGCACATTCAGCAATTTGCATCAAACACGCAGGAAATTGATCTTGCCTGGCTTCAACATATTGTAATGGCTGCATTGTTTATTGTAGTTGGGTTCACTATTTTTAATGTATTGTTCTTTGATGCACCCCTCAATTTCTTTATGAATGGGTTTGCCTATTTGATCTTGCTCTTTACGGCCTATCACTCCCTGAAGCAAAAAGAGATTTACCCTGTTGACACCCAAGAACGTGCTGAGGCTTTGTTGGTTGTAAATGAAGCTGATACTAATCAGAATAAGATCATCCCCGATGACAAACTGGTAGAGATTAAAGCCCGGCTCCATGATCTGATTACAAAGGAAGAACTCTATCTTGACAGTGAACTGAACCTGGGAAAGCTTGCAAAAAAACTGGATATTTCTTCCCACCAGTTATCTTATGTCATCAATAATGGCTTTAACCAGAACTTTTACGGATTCATCAATAAGTTTCGGGTTGAAAAGGCCAAAAAACTGCTTGCTGGTGAAGCAACAGACAAATATTCCATCATTGGCATTGCCTATGAATCAGGTTTCAACTCCAAAACAGCTTTCAATACCACCTTTAAAAAAATTACCGGACTTACTCCATCAGAATTCATTAAAACCAGTTCAGGTTTATAAATCAGAACTTCCCATCCTTCTATTTGACTGTTTTTCTGAATTTTAGCACACTGGTTCAGGTTTATCCATCCGAACTTTCACCCTATAGTCTGCCTGTAATTTTATCACGAAATAAAATTTTTATCTCGTGATGAAAAAAGAAATGAAAAACCAAATTGCCGTAATTACAGGTGCCAGCCAGGGTCTTGGAAAAGCCTTTGTCAAAGAGCTCGCAAAAAGACAAATGAATGTAGTACTGGTAAGTTTGCCAGGGCAAAACCTCAGCCAGTTATCTGAATGGATAAGCCGGGAATACAAGGTTCAAACCTGGCACTACGAAACAGATTTCTCTACGGATCGTAATATCCTGAACCTGGCCGGCTGGCTGAATGCCAACTTCAACATCAGCGTACTGATCAACAATGCAGGTATCGGAGGAACCAAAGCTTTTGAGGAGGCACAAATTGATTATATTGACTCTATCATCCAGGTGAATATAAAAGCCACCACCCTGCTTACCCATCAACTGTTGCCCAATCTGAAAAGACAACCACGGTCTTACATACTCAATGTATCAAGCATTGCGGCTTTTTCTCCGGTAGGTTACAAAACCGTTTACCCTGCATCCAAAGCCTTTGTGCATTTCTTTTCTCGTGGGTTGTATGCCGAGCTGAAAGACACCAATGTATTTGTAAGTGTGATCAACCCCGGGCCCATGGCTACCAGCGAAGAGATAACTTCCAGGATCAAAAGGCAGGGAATTATTGGTAAACTGACTTTACTAAAACCTGAAAATGTAGCCCGATATGCCATTACCAGACTGTTAAAGAAGGATACCGTAATCATGGTGAATCCGCTTATCTGGCTTGTTTCGATTATGCTTCCCATCTGGATAAAATTACCCATAATGACGAAAATTGTAAAAAGAGAACTTAACTATGAAACAAGTATTTGTAACGGGTGTTAATGGCTTTCTTGGCACTAACCTGACCCACATACTGGTGAGGAAAGGTTATTTCGTAAAAGGACTGGTGAGGGATAGACAAAAGTACAAGGGAATTCTGAGCCCAAACCTTCAACTGATAGAAGGTGATCTGTTTGATGATCTTACCAAGGTACTATGTGGTGTGGATTATGTTGTTCACATTGCTGCCATCACAGACCAGGATTTGCTGAGTTTCCGCGATTACTGGAAAATAAATGGCAGTGCCACCATACAGTTGTTTCATGCTGCTGCCAGGTGCAAAGTCAGAAAATTTGTTTTTGTAAGCACAGCCAACACACTGGGGTATGGCACTATTGATTGCCCTGGCACTGAACAAACCCCGATCAAAAAGCCATTTTGTTCCTCTCTCTATGCCCAAAGTAAACTGACGGCAGAAAAGCGTTTGCTGGACCAGTGCCAGGTAATGGGAACTATAATAGTAAACCCAACCTTTATGCTGGGAGCCTACGATACGAAGCCGAGCTCCGGAAAGATCATTCTCATGGGACGGAGAAAAAAAGTGATCCTTTACCCCCCTGGCGGAAAAAACTTTGTGCATGTGGAGGACGTCGCCCAAGGCATTGTAAAATGTATAGAAAAGGGGCGAACCGGTGAGAACTACCTTCTGGCCGGTGAAAATCTTTCTTACCGGGATTTCTACATGAAACTAAATTCAATTGCAGATCAGAAACCAATCATGATGCAACTCCCCAGGTGGCTATTGATGGGGATAGGAATATTCGGTGAACTGCTGCGGGGAGTTGGGATCAAATCGAACCTGAGCATGGTCAATATGAAGATTCTATGCACCGGTAATTACTATAGCAACCTGAAATCATTGATTCATCTGGGCATACATTACCGCCCTGTGGATGAGGCCATTGCTGATGCTCTCCGCTACTTCCAAAACACAGAAAGCAGCAAAGAAAAACCATCAAAACAGGTAACCATAAAAATTTTATCAACATGAAAAGCCTCATATTATTACTAATCACATTATTCTGTATCCTTACAGGAAGCAATACAAACCTATTTGCTCAGCACAGAACTTGGAGCAACATGGACGATATCAGACAAGTAACTGAAATGGCATCGGCTGGCAACTGGGAAACCATAAAGCGTGACAGGGGAGTAACCATGCGCAGCCGGTGGCTGTCATTTGGAGATTCTGTAAAAACAAGGGAGATATCCTCACAATTCGTGGTGAATGCAGACATTGAAAGGGTGATTGATTACCTGGTGCATCCTGAGAAACTGCTGGCCTGGAACGATGAGGTGAGAAGTCTGAAAATCCTGAAGCAGGAGGGATCAACCTGTATCACCCATACGGTATATGACATTCCTCATCCATTTTCGCAACAGGACCTGGTGTCGAAAAATGTATTGATCAACAACAGAGATAAGACCATAATCATTATGTCAGCCCTCCCCTCTTATATTCCACCTTTGAGGAATGTTACCCGGCAACAGCTTTATTTTGGCCAATGGGAACTCAGACCTCTTACCAATGGAACCATCCAGGTGCATTTTTCGGCAATTTCGTTTTCAAAGTCCTCTATCCCCCGTATTATCAGGGATCCCATCATTCAGAACAGGCTGTTCCAATCCTTTGTAAGGCTAAAGGAGTTGTCTTCAACAGATGTCAGAACGGGTGCGAATCAGTGACCAACAGCATCAATGCTCAAAAAGCAATTAACAATAAGTGAAATTACGTTTCAAAAATCTAACAAAATGAGAAGCCCTTTTAAAGCCCTTAAAAACATTTTCACCATAGAGGATGATCCCAAAGCAGTTGCCAAAGGTTTCGCCCTGGGGTCATTTATAGGAATGATGCCCATCCCAGGGTTTCAGATGATGGTTTCACTGGGAGTGGCCACCCTGTTCAGGCTCAACAAGAAAGCTGCCTGCATTGCTGTTTTCAATACCAACCTGGCAACCGGTGCTTTTGTCTTCTCCTTCAATTACTGGCTGGGAAAAAAACTGCTGGGTGTCAATCCTTCCTTCACAATTAGAGATGAAATTGATTTTCAGTTTATTTCAATCCTCTTCAATGCAGGCTCCGATGTGTATTTATCAATGCTTGCCGGTGGGATCGTCACAGGGTTGCTGTCAGCAGCAGTGGTTTACCAGATATTGCTGAAGATACTTATGGGGAGGATGCAAAGGGTAAAGTGATCTTTGTAAGCCAGCCAGGGTGCAACTAAGCCATGCCAGCACCAAAACCCCACAAAAGTATTTTTATGAAAAAATTACCTGAATTAAAATGTTTTAGTCCCGGGGTCACCGGGTGTGGCCCCGTCGCTTTGAATGTCGCTGTTTCCGAAAATCGGAAATACAATGTATGCTTAGTGCAGATTATATTCCTGCTTCTCTCATCTTCCATTCTCACTCCAGCACCATCCCAAACACCTCGCCTATCTTTTCCCGCAGCTGTATTTTTATGAGCTGTAGATCCTGCGTTGTGCCAAGTTCTTTTTCGAGGGAGGTAACAGCTTTGTCGGTAAACCCGCAGGGGTTGATGTGTGAGAAATATTTGAGATCGGTATTTACATTGAAGGCAAAGCCGTGCATGCTCACCCAGCGGCTGGTGCGTACTCCTATGGCGCAAATTTTCCTCGCCCGGGCAGTACCGGTATCGAGCCACACGCCTGTGGCGCCCTCCAGGCGTTGCGCATCCAGCCCATAGTCAGCCAACAGGCGAATTACCGACTCTTCCAGTTTGAATATATAGTCGCGAACACCAGTTACAAAATATTCCAGGTTAAGGATAGGATAACCCACGATTTGCCCAGGCCCATGGTAGGTAATGTCGCCGCCGCGATCGATGTGGAAGAATTCGGCTTCCTCGGCCTGCAGCTGGATGTGGTTGATGAGCAAGTTTTCGGCCGACCCGCTCTTTCCCAGGGTATACACATGGGGATGTTCGCAGAAAAGCAGATAGTTGGGTGTGATCTGCACGGCGGTTTTCCCGTCACTGATCTCCCGCTTGAGGGTTGAAATCTCGTTGAAGAGTTTTTCCTGGTATTCCCAGGCTTCCTTGTAAGCTATGCGCCCAAGGTCCCGGAACTGAACCCGGCGGTTTATATTTTTCTCTGTCATTGATCAGATTTGATTTTCAGCGTGATAGGATGACCGAACCAGTGGGTTGCTTTCCACCACCATGAACCCCCTTGAAAGACCTTCCTGGCGATAATGCGCAAAAATATCGGGATGGATATATTGCTCCACAGGCAGGTGCGATTTGGTAGGTTGCAGGTACTGTCCGATGGTAAGCACCTGGCAGTCAGCCTTGCGCAGGTCATCCATGGTTTGCAGTACCTCATCAGTGGTTTCTCCCAGTCCTGCCATGATGCCCGATTTGGAGCGTAACCCCGCCCTGCTGATGCGACTGATCACTTCCAGGCTACGATCGTAGCGGGCTGCACTGCGCACCAGGGGAGTAAGTCGACGTACCGTTTCCAGGTTGTGGGCGGTGATATCGGGCCGCGTTTGCAGCACCTTATCAAGGGCATCCCAATTGCCCATAAAATCGGGAAGAAGCACTTCGATGGTAGTGTTTGGGTTTTGTTTGCGCACTTCCACAATGGTATCAGCCCAGAATTGTGCCCCACCATCGGGCAGATCATCGCGGTCTACAGAGGTGATGACACAGTGCCTTAGCTTCATCAATCTTATGGCCCGGGCCACCTTGGTGATCTCGGCAGGATTGGGAGGAAGCGGCTTTCCTGTAAGGGTTGCGCAGAACTTACAGCTGCGTGTACAAATCTCACCCAGGATCATAAAAGTTGCCGTGCCGGCATTCCAGCATTCGCCCATATTGGGGCAGTTACCGCTCTGGCAAATGGTATGCAGCTGGTTGTCAGTTACAATCTTTTTTACTTCGCTGTAGGTTTCCCCTCCGGTTCGCTTTATTTTGAGCCATGCAGGCTTGCGGCCTGCAGGTGTTGTTTTATTTTGCATCATGTTTAGTTTTCATTGCAAAGATACACTATGGAATTATGCCCTGCAACAGATCTTCTCGCCATTCCCGCCCTGGTGTCAAAACCATTTGCATATTTATTCCCCGCCTCTTTGCTCCAAAAACCAATCTGGCTGATGATCGTTTATCAGTTACTTCCCTTTGGGGATTGCAGATGGTAGATTTCGAAGGTTTTTTATGCCATTATTCTGTTTTCAGGCTGTCAGCGGGGTTCATGCGCGATGCAGTCCATGCCTGGGAGAAAGCTGCTGCTGTAGCTGTTACCGCTGCCATTACACCAGCCAGTAAAAACAGATACCAATGATCGGCAATGCTGATACGGAATGCAAAATTTTCCATCCACAGGCTCACCACATAGGCTGCCAGGGGCCAGGCAATAAGGTTGCCGATCAATATCCAGCGCCAGAGATCGCCAAAGAGAAGACCCAAAATCTGGGGAAGAGTTGCGCCCAGGGTTTTACGGATACCAATTTCCTTGATCTTTTTGTTGATGGTAAATGAGGTAAGGGCAAAAAGCCCCATAAAGGAAATGATAATGGCAATGATGGCAGCAGCGGCCGTGAGTTTGTTCAGGTGCTCTTCACGGCTGTACATTTGCGCAAACAGATCATCTACAAAAAAGAATTCAAAAGTATAATTGGGATCTGCCCTTTCAAATTTTTCCCGGATCCATTCCAAGGTTTTTGTCCTGTTATGGGGTAACATCCTGATGTTTATGCGTGTGATCCAGGAATCGTAAGTGGTAAAAGCCAAAGGATCTATAGTGTTGTGCAGTGATTGGAAGTGGAAATCGGCCACAACCCCTATGATCTTGCCGGTACGTTCCCAAATGATCACATCCTCACCTATGGGTTCTTCCAGCCCGAGCAATCGTGCAGCAGCCTGGTTGATAATAATGGATTCAGATTCGGTACCCATAGCAGGGTCAAAGTCGCGCCCTTCCACGATCTGCATTCCGAAGGTTTTAAAGTAATCATGCTGAATACGGTTTTCATAGATCAATACGGCAGCATCGGGGTGATCGGAGGTACGGCGAAAGTTTTGCAAACTAAGGTTCTCCCCTGCCACATCCTGCGAGGCAGTTACACTTACGATATAGGGGTTTTGCTCCAGCTCGGCCTTAAGGACCTGCCATGAGTTGCGGATCCCCTGTGTGAGTCCGCGAACGGAAACAACATTTTCCCGTTCAAAGCCCAGATCTTTGTAGCGCATATAGTTAACCTGCCTGCTGAGCAACATTACTGTAGTGATAAGAAAAATGGAAATGGAAAACTGGAAGATCACCAGGACCTTACGTACAAGCTGAGAGCTAAAGGTGCTCCTGGTAAGTCCTTTGAGCACCACAACAGGCTGAAATCCTGAAAGGTACATGGCAGGATATATTCCTGCCACCACACCGGTAAGCAGCACCATGGTAATTATACCAGCAAGCATTACTGGATTGTACCAGTATTCAAGCCTGAAATTCACATCCAGCATAGAGGAAAAACCACTTATAAAAAGCTCGTTGAATACCAATGACAAAAGGAAAGCAAACAAGGATATTAATACAGCTTCTCCAATGAACTGCCAAACCAGGTCTTTGCGAAATGCCCCCATAACCTTACGGATACCTATCTCGCGCATGCGTTTCTCTGATTGAGCGGTAATAAGGTTAATGAAATTAAACATGGCGATGATGATCACTGCCAGTGCCAGAAAAGAAAAAATATATACATTGCGGATATCACCCGTTTTGGCCATTTCAAACTGAAAGCCGGAGTAAAGAAAAATCCTTGACAAAGGTTGCAGACCGTGCCTTCCGCTCATACCGTAGGGAGCGTACCTTTCATGAAAATAGTGATCGGCCACGGCAGTAACTTTTTGCTCAAAAAGCTGCAAATCAACCCCCTCCTTTTTCAGCAGATAGGTGGGGAAGGTTACCCCACTGCGTTCCACAATATTGAAATCAGGACGTTCAAGTGTATGGAAGGAAGCCAGCATGTCGAACTGCAGATGGGAATTGGCAGGCGGATCAGCCATTACTGCTGTTACACGGTAATCGAGCCCCCTGATGCGCAGCGTTTGGTTGATGGGATCTTTCCGGCCAAAGTATTTGAGCGCTGAAGACTCAGTAAGTACAACACTAAAGGGTTCTTTTACCGCCTGCAGGGGGTTGCCCTGTTTCAGGCCAAAGGTAAACATATCGAAAAAGGTGGAATCAACCCAAAACACGTCTTCGTTGGTATAGCGTACCTCCTGTGCCACCACCTCACTGGTTCCCCAGCTGTAAACCCTGCAGGCAAGTTCTGTTTCAGGCACCTCATCCATCACATGCCGGGCTATTTCACCACTGGCAAAAGCGGCTGACAAAGGTTTCTGGTCTGCCAGTGAACCTCTTATGGTAATCCGGTAGATCCTGTCTGATTTTTCGTGGAAATCATCAAAGCTCAACTGATGGTACACAAAAATGATCATCAGCACAGAAACAGAAAACCCCAGTGCCAGGCCAACAATATTGATCAGGCTATGGGTTTTGTATTTGAGCAGGATTCGCCAGGCAATTTTCAGGTAGTTCAGATTCATGAATTTCCACTTTACTGTTGTTTTTTTTTGCTTTCCGAAATTATACTTTTTTCCCTTAAAAATACCGGAAGCGACAAACCCTGTTCCAATCAGGTTAAATACATGATTCTCTGAACCGAGGGTAAAGCAGGGAGATTTAGAGGGTCAGCAGAGTGTTCGTATACGCACAGTGTTTTTATCAGATCGGACAGTTACAACTCAATGCAATTGCATCTTTAGGTTTCAAAAGAAAATATGAATGCTGTTGTTAATAATTTTTTTAAAGATATTCCTTGGACTTTTTCTCTTCCTGCGCAACTCAAAAGAAAAAGGCGTTATTTCGTTAAAATAAACCTCAAACTTTATCAACACTCATAGTTTATCCTCTGAATAAAAATCTCTATTCTGTGATCACCTGGTATAAGTATATTTATCTGCCAGATTACAAGGATTATTACTTGTTGTCATTACGTATTCAGGGACAGATACCTGAAAAATAACATATTTTTGCACAGAAAGAAAAAAAAGGAAGGAATTTTTTATTCCGCAACAATAAGTTTGGAAAAATGGGAATCTACAAATCTGATTCTGCAGCCAGCTTTGGGTCACATTTGAAAAGTATATCTTCAGTCTTTATGAAGAGTCCCTATTTCCATGCCCATGCGACGCTGCAACAGGCATTGTCAATGGCAGGAATAGCATTACAGGTGGATAAGACCAGTCTGCTTCGTCTGGCACCGGCTTCCAGCAAACTTATCAGCCTGGCACAATGGACCAGGAAATCAGAATTTTTAGACCATTCCAACCTGGAAGGTTTTGTTATTGATCTGGAGAAGTTTCCTTACTGGAAAACTTTTTTCATCAACCCCAAGCCTTTGGTCTTGCATGCATTGCATGATCTTGATCCTGCCTATCATAACGAAAAGAAAGAACTTGAAGCCAAGCAGGTACTTTCACAAATGGCCATTCCTGTATTCCGACGCGGGAAACCCATGGGTTGCATATGCATTGTTGCCATCGAAAAGCAAAGAACATGGCAGGCTGCAGAAATAGAATTTCTGGAGCAGCTGTCAGACCTGTTCTCCGACTTCCTCGAAAGGACAGAGACAGAGGCCGAAATGGCCATCAACAGCCCGCTCCCGGCAGAAAAAGATCCTGGCCAAGACAAAACGCACAATTTTTATCTCTCCCAAAGCCAGCTGATCTCAAAAGCCGGCCTGGATCTTATGCACATGCAAACCAAAGATCAGGTTTTAGAGTTTTCGGCACGTTTTATCCATACTATTTTTCCCGGGTCAGTGGTTTCTGTAAGCGAACACATTCAAGGGGAAAGCATCCTGATTACCCGTTACCTCAGAGGCATTGACCCTCGGATGCGCAAATTGATGGATTTGCTGGGCATAAAAGCTGAGGGCAAAGCCTATAGCTATAGTCCGGAAAGAGAGCCCTTCCGCATTATGAGCAATTTGGTACTCCACCGCATCAAGGGCGGATTGCACGAAGTTACCCTGGGAGCCATTACAAAAACCAAAGCCCGCATACTGGAGAGCCTGTGCGGCATAAAAAAGGTATATGCAGCCGGGTTTATGGCCAATGGTAAACTCTACGGATCTTTGGTATTGATACACAAAGAGAAAATGCCTGTAATGGAAGGTTTGATGGAGAGTTTCATCAGAATGGTCTCCATGTCGTTGAATCGAATTGATACACAGCAGGAACTCATCTATGGCCGGTCCTATCTGCAAAATATATTGTCGGCCATGGAGGAGGGTGTTGTGGAAATTGACCTGAAGGGAAATATCCGTTTTGTCAACCAATCGGTATTGGAATCTACCGGCTATAAAAACACGGATGTTGTGGGAAAACATGTTTCCTTATTCCTTACAAACGACAATAGTATGCAGGTACTACTTGACAATACCCTGGGATCGATGCCCACTGAGAGGCGCAGCTTTGAACTGGATATTAAGACAACTGACGGCACCAGCCTGCAGCTGATGGTCAACAGTAGTATGATCAAAGACCAGTGGGGCAACCCGGATGGCTTTCTTGGTGTGCTGTCGGATATTGGCAGGCTGCGTGATAAGGAACGGGCTATCAGAGAACTGGAGATCAACCAGCAACTGCTGGAATTCAAGCAGCAGTTTATGTCAAACATGAGCCATGAAATGCTCACCCCCTTCAATGGTATCCTGGGCGTAGCCGATATGATCAAAAATACCACTACCGATCCTCAAAATATTGAGCTTCTCGGCATTATCAGCGATTCTACACAGCAATTGCTAAGGGTAATCAAAAGCCTGTGGGAAGCTCACGGACTTAAGGAAGGAGCCCTGGGGCTGCAGGAGAATGAATTCAGCTTGTGCGACTTCATGCTCCACAACCTGAAGCTCTTTGCCGCGGCCGCCCGCGAAAAAGAAGCAGGCCTGTGGATGTATTGCCAGCAGTCTTTAAACTACAGGATCATTGCCGATGAATTGCGCATTAACCAGGTGTTGACCAATCTCATTGGCAATGCCATAAAATTCCTTCACCAGGGTGGCAGGGTTGATGTAAGATGTAATCTGACTGTAAACCCCGACAACACTGCCTTGCTGAGGCTTGAGGTGGAGGACAACGGACCCGGGATTCCCAAAGAAAAGCATTCAAGGATATTTTCTTTGCTCGAACAGGTTGACAACAGCCATACCCGCCAGCACGATGGTCTGGGCCTGGGATTGCACTTGTGCAGCGAGCTGGTGGAGTTGATGAATGGCAGAAAAGGATTTGAAAGCAAACCCGGTGAAGGGAGCAGATTCTGGTTCGAAGTGCCGGTAAAAATTCCTGGCACCAGCCCTTCTCCATGCCTCAAAAAATGCCGGAATGAATTGTATGAGAATGCCGGGATCTCAAAGCTTTCCAACCAGGACATTTGAAAATGTCGAACCTGCTTTCCTCACCCGGAACAGAACAGTTGCTCTATTAGTCGGAGAAATTTTTCCTTTTTCAAAGGTTTGGTTACATATTCATCAAGTCCTGCACCCATATACCGCTCACGATCGCCTTCAAAAGCGTTGGCACTTAACCCAACGATAGGTGGCAATTGGGTATACATTTTCCTTAGCCGCCCCGTGGCTGTAATGCCATCCATTACCGGCATCTGGATATCCATCAGAATCAGGTCAAATTTACCGGGTTCGTATTTTTCAAGAACTTCTTCGCCATGGTTGGCGATAACTACTGAATGCCCCATATGGGTCAGCATAAGTGAAACCACCTTTTGGCTGATGGGCTTGTCTTCGGCAAGCAATATTCTGAGTTTTACGGGGAAATCCACCTTTTCGTCTTTGCTGTCTTTGCGGGTGGTGGCAGGTTTTACCAATTTGGCCAGGAAGGTGAACCAAAAGGTGCTCCCTTCGCCCGGTTCGCTATCTACCCCTATTAACCCGCCATGAAGCTCAGCCAATTGCTTACAAATGGAAAGCCCCAGGCCGGTGCCATCATGATCTCTTTTCTCAGAATCATCGATCTGTACAAAGGGAGTAAATAATTTTTGGAGTTTTTCTTTGGGTATTCCTATTCCTGTATCGCTTACCTCTACCTTGATACATACTTTCCCATTTTCTGTTGCCTTACCCGGCAGACAATTCTTCTTTTCCACAAGGTCAACACCAATTCTGATGCTGCCCTTGATGGTAAATTTTACCGCATTGCTGAGCAGGTTGTTCAATATTTGTGAAATCCGGCCACGGTCAGCTTCTATCCATGCAGGCACTGATGGGGCTACGTGAGCACTTACTTTCACATCCCCTTTTGATATGTCATCGTAAAGTGCAGTTAAATCTGCAATCATATCACGAAACTGAAACTCTGAGAAGCGTAGATGTACCTTCCCTGCTTCAATCTTGGAGTAATCAAGCACCTGGTTTACTACTTCCAGCAGGTTTTCACTGGTATTGCGTAAAATCTCAAGGTATTCCCGGTCGTATCCCCCCTGAGACAATATATCTATAATTCCTATGATACCCGTAAGTGGAGTACGGATCTCATGACTCATATTGGCAAGGAAGTTTTGTTTGAATTTCACAGCTTCACGTGCTACTGCCATTTGCCGCTCAAACTCTTCTCTCTCCTGGTGTAAGGTTCGGTCTTCAATGATGGCAATGCCGCCGCTGCATTGCTTAGCGGTTTTCATTATGGGTGCAGCCTGGATTTTTACTGGTGTGGATTTTCCGGAAAATATGGCAGTATAGGTTCCTTCAAAAGTACCACAAGAACCTGCCAGTACCTTTTTTACCAGGGCTACTATTTCCTTATTGGGATGCAAAGTCAGATCAACACCTATAACTTTATCCACCGAAGAGTTAGTGATGCTGAAAAGTTTCTGGTTGCAACTTGTAACAATACCTTCACAATCGAAATGCAGAATCCCCAGGGGGGCCGTTTCAAAGATGAGCCGGAATTTTTCTTCACTTTGCGCCAATAACAACTGTGCATCCATTTGGTGGGTGATATCGCGGACAATACACAGGGCGTTATCATCACCCATTTTTACCATACGGGAATCAAAGTGTTTTTTGCTCCCGTCTACCTCAAGTTTGTAGGAGTATACCTGGGGATGACCGGTGGCAAATAACCGGTTAAGTGCATCCCGATTGATCTTTGCCAGATAGCCTGGCAATACTTCGGAATCCTTTTTCCCCAGAAATTGTGTTGGTTTCATCAGCAGATTATTTTTATCATTGGTATAATAATCTACAAATACCCCTTCTTTATCAAACACAAACATTATATCGGGGATAGCCTCCAGGATAGCCTTGTTGCGCTCAAGAATTTCTTTAAGTTCTCTTTCAGCAGACTTGAGCTGGGTTATGTTCCGGGCTACGCCAATAATCACACCCTGATCGGACAGCGGGATAGAATTCCATGAAAGCCACTTGTATGAACCATCAACGCATCGGTAACGATTCTCAAACTGATGAACCTCATTGCCATGCACAATTTCAGCCTTTATATTTTCAGTATTATATTTATCGTCGGGGTGAACAAAATCTATCCACGGCCTGGAGAGCATCTCTTCGGTATCCCATCCCAATGTTTTGCTCCAGGCCGGGTTCAGGCTCTTAAAATACCCATCATTTCCTGCTACACATAGCATATCCATGGAATGTTGAAAAACCTTGTCGCTGATGAGCAATTGTTCTTCCTTTACCTTCTGTGAAGTTATATCCTGGAAAATGACTGAGAAATGATCTTTTTCGGGGGAGTAAATATGCACGTTGAACCACTTCTTAAGATTACCGGAATAATGTTCGGTCTCCTTTTTTTTTCCAGCCTGCAGAACTTCTGAAACAACTTCTATCCATTTGCCCATTTCCTCCCTGCGCAACGGCAACACCTCCGATGCTTTTTTGCCCACAATATCTTCATAGGTATAGCCCAGCATCCGTTCAAAGGAAGCATTCACATCAAGAAATATAAAATCCACAGGTTTACTATCGTTGGCATATAGCACTTTATGATAGGCAAAGCCAAAGGGTGAATGCTGCAAAACTTTGTCGCTGTAAACTTTTTTTCCCATTTTTTTCCCAATTATTTATTGCATCCCGACAAAAACCCAATGCAAATAAAAACCTTTTATAATCGGCTAGCCCCCTGTTTTCCTGCTTACAGGCCTTGCATTATGTACAATTGGCCTGCTACTATAAGCAATTCAAAAAAGATAGAGGGTGCCGGGTAAAAGTAACAGATTTTTTTAAGATGTCTTAAGAATACTATTGTTTTTACCAAATTTTCTCAATTCCATCCAAACTAACCCTACAACAGGGAGAATAACGGATTCATGAATGGCAAAAAAATTACTTTTGCAACAAATTCCTTTCTTTGATGGGCTACAGGCAAATATCTATAAAAACTCCAACGGCTTATACCGACGACATGCTTCGGCAAATGATCGCCCGCAAGCTTAAGATCAGCCGATTTTCTTTCCAGGTGGAAGGCAAGAGCCTTGATGCCCGCAATAAGCGCGATATTCATTGGGTAATGAAGATTGCAGTGGTTTCTGATGAAATCAGGGAAGGGGAAATACCCAGGGAAGAAACTCTGGCTATCCCATTACGGAAAAGGAACGAAAAAGTATTGGTAACCGGCAGTGGCCCTGCAGGTTTCTTTGCAGCATATGTCTTACAAAAAGCCGGATATTCAACCACCCTTATCGACCGTGGCTCAGATGTGCTCACACGCAACCGTTCCATACAAACTTTTGAAAGTGGTGGGCAGTTTGACCCAATCAACAATTATGCGTTTGGAGAAGGGGGTGCCGGTACTTTTTCCGACGGTAAACTTACTTCCCGTTCCAAACATATCAGCAAGGAACGACGGTTTATCCTCAGCAGTTATATTGAGGCAGGTGCACCCGCCGAAATCGCTTATATGGCACATCCCCACCTGGGCACCGACAACCTTATCCGGATGGTTAAAAATCTTCGCCGGCAGTACATTGCATTGGGAGGTGAGATGCTTTTTGAAACCCTGCTGCAAGATATTGTGGTACAAAACGGTCGTGTGGTGGAGGTGCAAACTTCTGCAGGTAGTTTCTCCCCTGATTATGTTTTTATCGCTCCGGGACATTCGGCTTATGAAACGTATCGCATGCTTATAAAGCGCGGTGTGGGTTTCCGCCCCAAGAATTTTGCCCTTGGCAGCCGCATGGAGCATCTGCAGGAGGTGATCAATTCGGCCCAATGGGGCCGGGTAAGCCTGCCTGGTGTGAAAGCGGCCGAATACCGGCTTACCTCACAAGGCGACGGGCAGCATCCGGTCTATTCCTTTTGCATGTGCCCGGGTGGAATGGTGGTGCCTGCTACGGCTTATCCTCATACCAATATTGTCAACGGAATGAGTTTTTACAAGCGCGACGGCCGCTTTGCCAATGCAGCCTGTGTGGCAGCAATTCACCCGTCAGAGCTGGCCGGCCGTCAGATCAATGCTCTTGAAACTCTGGATCTGGTCGAGGAGCTTGAACAAAAATTTTATGATGTCACCAAAGGATACAGCGCCCCATCATGCAGCATTGTCGACTTTATGGACGGAAAACTTCGCAATACCCATCTGCAAAGCAGTTACCCCCTGGACCTTACCCCTGCCCCACTTTGGGAGTTGCTGCCCCAAAAGATTGTAAGTGCCCTACGGAAGGGGCTGCCCGATTTTCGCAAAAAAATGGCAGGTTTTGAAACCGGCAATCTCATCGGGCTGGAAAGCAAAACTTCTGCCCCCATACAGGTGCTGCGCGAAGAAAACGGAGTGTGTTCCGGCTTCAGCAATCTTTTCATTATTGGCGAAGGAAGCGGCTATGCCGGGGGAATCATTTCCAGCGCTGCCGATGGTGTAAAAGCTGCCATGCGATTGGTGGACTAATAAACGGAAACGGCTCCTGTATATCGCAAATATCAATCTTTCAGCTCCCAGGTAGCCCCGTCTTTGCTGTCTTTCACTGCAATATTGAGGGCAGCCAGTTCGTTGCGGATCTTGTCGGAAGTGGCATAATCTTTTTGCTGCTTGGCCTGCTGGCGGATATCGAGTAAAAGTTTTATTACGCCCTTCAGAGCTTCCTCACTTTTTGCCGAAGTTGCGGTGGTTTCAGATGTAAGGCCGAAAACATCCACCACAAAAGTTTTGAATACATCCTTAAGCTGTTGCAGATCCACGGCTGAGAGGGTTTCCTTCTTGTCATAAGCAGCATTGATGATCCTAACCGCATCAAAGAGGTGGGCGATAGCCACCGGACTATTAAAATCGTCGCACATAGCCTGATGGCATTGTTCTTTTAACTCGCCAATGCTCACTGATGATTGTTGTGCCGGATCGATCTTATCGAGGGTATCAAGAGCCTGCAACAGGCGTCGCAGGCCTTTTTCGGCAGCCAGCAACGCTTCATTGCTGAAGTCAAGGGTGCTGCGGTAGTGTGCCTGCAGGATGAAGAACCGGATCGTCATAGGGCTGTAGGCCTGCTGGAGAGCATCGTGATTGCCGCTAAAGAACTGGCGCAGGGTAATGAAGTTGCCCAACGATTTGCCCATTTTCTGCCCATTGATGGTAATCATATTGTTGTGCATCCAATAACGCACGGCATCTTTGCCCTGGGCAGCATTGGACTGGGCTATTTCGCACTCGTGGTGAGGAAACAAAAGATCCATGCCGCCACCGTGAATATCAAACACCTCACCGAGATATTTTGTACTCATGGCAGAGCACTCCAGGTGCCAGCCCGGGAAACCTTCGCCCCAGGGTGAAGGCCATCGCATGATGTGCGATGGCGTGGCCTTTTTCCAAAGAGCAAAATCCACGCTGCTGCGTTTCTCATCCTGCCCGTCAAGCTCGCGGGTGTTGGCGATCATCTCTTCAATTACCCTTCCGCTGAGCTTACCATAATGATGGTTCTCATTGTATTTCTCCACATCAAAATATACCGATCCATTTACCTCATAAGCAAAGCCTGCTGCCAGGATCTGTTTTACCATTTCAATCTGCTCAATGATATGGCCCGAGGCACGGGGTTCAATACTGGGACGTTTTACATTAAGCTGGTCCATGTCTTCATGGTACCGGTCGGTATAATACTGCACCACTTCCATGGGTTCGAGCTGCTCCAACCGAGCTTTTTTCCCGATCTTGTCTTCCCCTTCATCGGCATCGTTTTCCAGGTGCCCCACATCGGTTATATTGCGCACATAGCGTACTTTGTAGCCCAGGTGTGTGAGATAGCGAAACACCAGGTCGAAGGTAATGGCCGGGCGGGCATGCCCCAGGTGGCCGTCGCCATATACTGTGGGACCACACACGTATAGCCCGGTAAAAGGGGGATTGAGAGGCTCAAAAAGTTCTTTCTTCCGGCTAAGGGTATTATGGATATGAAGTTGACGGAGTGCTGTCATAGAATATATTTTTTTTGCGAAAGGCAAAATTAAGAAAAATACAGGTGGAGGCAATGCAATTCGTGAATTCCCCGGCAATTGCATTTTTTCTTCGAAGGCAGATGAAAATTAAAGAAAAAAACATTGTATGGCCTTGCCTGTATGGCAATGTTTTTCTTTACATCAGGACTTTATCTTTAGAGAGAGGAAAAGTTCGAAATCATACAGGAAAGCTTCTTTGTGCCTTCCCAGGGCATCATCGAGCTGGTAGGCCGCCGTTACCTGGGAGATGGCGCGCAGATTGCGCAACAAATCGACGGAAGAAAACCGGGCTCCTTCGGCTTTCACCAAAAGCAGAAAATCAAGAGCAGGAGGATTGGTAAAAATGCTTTGCCCTTCGGCAGAACGATTATTCACAAGGAAAAAGGTGCGCATGAGTGTGGGTTGGTCAAAATAAAAGACAGAATGTCTTGAAGGCTGTTCTTCCCGGGTGCGGGCAAATTCAAAATCGGCAACCCTCCTGAAATCGAACATCAAATGCTTGTTGAGCATCCAGGTAAAACGGTAATCGTTTTCTCGGCAAAACACTCCCGTAATCCGGAAGTCTGTTTCGAAGGGAAGTTTGAAGAGTGTTTTTTTTGCCATGGAAGATATTCCGTTTTCATTTATTTCTGAGAGACTGGCTGTTATGCCGCTTTTGAAACATCACAGCGCAACCTTTACTAATTTTGCAAATTTAGAGAATGCAAGGCAGAGTACACAGTGAAAAGGGAGATTTTAATAGCGAAATTGTATTTCGCCAGCCGCCTTCCCCAACCGGTTGCAAAGGGGCATAAAATCTACCATTTACAAGCATTTCAGAGGGTGAAATATTCCATGATATTTCCTTTTTTTATCAGCAAAGATTTACTATTTTGCAGCCCGATTGCAGAAAGGGAAAGTGCTGCAACGAAACACCCTGAATTTTTATCAAAACACAAATACTAAAGGTTATGCATAAAGACACACCTATAAATTATGATGAAGTAAAAAAGCAAATTGAGCTCATGGGCCTTGCCAATGTGGGCAGGGCCTCTATTAGAGAAATCAAGCGATTGATTGACAACATCCAGGATGCCACAGGCGAGGAGTATGTGCGCATGGAAATGGGCATTCCGGGATTGCCTCCGGCAGAAATTGGGGTAGAAGCCGAAATTGAGGCTCTCCGCAAGGGAGTAGCTGCCATCTACCCCGATATTGACGGTGTAAAACCCCTCAAGGATGAGATCTCACGCTTTGTAAAGTTGTTTATGAATGCAGAAGTAAGCCCTCGCAGCTGTATCCCAACAGTGGGAAGTATGCAGGGAAGCTTTGCTGCTTTTATGACAATTACAAGAATGGATCCTGCCAAAGACACCATCCTCTTCCTGGATCCCGGCTTCCCGGTGCATAAGCAACAATGCCGCGTGCAGGGAATACCTGTTGACAGTTTTGATGTGTACAATTACAGGGGAGAAAAGCTGCGCGAAAAACTGGAATCTCACCTGAAAAAAGGGAATGTAGCCGGACTGCTCTACTCCAATCCCAACAATCCTTCCTGGATCTGCTTTACCGACAGGGAGCTGCGCATCATTGGCGAACTGGCCAACAAGTACAATGTGGTGGTGATGGAAGACCTGGCCTATTTCGGTATGGACTTCAGGCATGATTTCTCCAAACCCGGTGAACCTCCCTACCAGCCTTCGGTAACGCAGTATACCGACAACTTCATCCTTTTCATTTCAAGCTCAAAACTGTTCAGTTATGCCGGACAGCGCATCGGAATGATGGTGATCTCAGACAGACTTTTTGAAACCAGGGCTGAAGGACTTTGCCGCTACTACAACTCTGACATCTTCGGGAGGGCCATGATATTTGGTACAGTGTACGCTCTCAGCTCAGGAACTACGCACTCAGCACAATATGCCCTGTTGGGAATGCTCAAAGCGGCCAATAACGGAGAATTCAATTTCTGGGAGCCTGTAAAGGAGTATGCCGAAAAAGCCAAAATCATGAAAAAAATGTTTACTGACAATGGCTTTACAATTGTATACGACAAAGACGAAGACCTGCCCCTGGCTGATGGTTTCTTTTTCACCATCTCCTATCCGGGAATGACCGGTGAAGAGCTGATCGAAAAGTTTGTCTATTATGGCATCAGTGCCATTTCCCTGGCCATTACAGGAAGTGAACGCACCGAAGGTTTGCGCGCTTGCGTATCGCTGGTGCGTCGCGATCAGTTTCCTGCACTGGAAGCAAGGCTAAAGAAGTTTCACGAACACTATCCGGTGTAACAAACACCAAAAGGAAAATAATGTCTTTTGGCAAACATTACGTTTGTGATTTCTATAAACATCAAAGATGAGCCATTGCCCCCATCCCAGTTTACAGATGGAGGCAACGGCTTATCCTTTTTCCCCTGAAAGCAAACAATACTCTAGCCTTTCTATCAAATAAACCCTTACATTCTGGCCTTCTCCCACTCTCACAAAAAATCTAAAACCAGCAACAGGAAAGCCTTTCTGCCTATGGTATTTTTTTAAACCATTTATCTTTACCGGGAAAACAAATTTTTATTTCAATCGTCTCAATGCACTGAAAAAGGAAAACCAACCAATGAGATAACCACGGAAAAATGTGAAGCAAAATCATTTCGTATATTTCCCGGTCTAATATCTTCTTTGGGTTTGGTATTCCTGAATGAGTTGTATTGATGGCATAACAAATAAACAACACACCATGCTAAAAAAAACGTATTTACTGATTCTGTTGTTCTTCGTCCCGGGAATCGTGATGAAGGCACAAACATCCATGACCTACCAGCTTCCTCCGCAAGAGATCATAGACCTGGTAGATGCCCCTGCAACACCATCCATTTCCATTGCTCCCGATCAAAGTGCCATTGCCTATATCGGCAACCCGGGCATTCCCACTGTTGAAGACCTTGCCGCCGAGGAACTTCGCCTGGCAGGGATGCGTATTGACCCGTTGACCAATGGCCCCAGCCGCAGCTCTTACGGCTACAGCATTACCCTTACTGATATCAATGGCGATAATGAAAGAGAAGTAAAAGGTTTGCCTCAAAATGCCCGCATCCGTAATATTCGCTGGTCAAACGATGCGAAGCACATTGCCTTTACCCATACTTCGTCCAACAAGATTGAACTTTGGATAGCCAGTGTAGATCAGGCACAGGCCCGCAGGTTGACTGATCATGCAGTAAATGATGTAATGGGTAATGCCTTTTCATGGAGCCCCGACAACCAAACGATCTATTTCACTGCCGTACCGGAAGGAAGAGGGGAAGCACCTGCGCGACCGATGGTTGCAGAAGGTCCTGTTATCCAGGAAAGTAGCGGTCGTCGTGCTGCCGTGCGCACCTATCAGGACCTGCTCAGGGATCGTTATGATGAAATGCTGTTTGATCATTATGCTCTCAGTCAGATCATGAAGGTAGACCTGCAGGGAAATGTAAATCCTGTAGGTGAACCTGGTGTAATCTGGTACTTCAGCCTTTCTCCCAACACAGAATATCTTCTGGTAACAAGCATCAAAAAGCCGTATTCATACATTGTCCCTTACAGCCGGTTTCCTCAAACCATTGAGGTAATCAATACTGACGGGGAAAGAGTTCACCTTGTGGCAGAAGTACCGGTAAGCGATAATCTTCCCCAGGGTTTTGGCGCAACACGAAAGGGCCCTCGCAGCGTGCAGTGGCGCAATGATGCTCCTGCAACTCTTTATTGGGCAGAAGCCCTTGATGAAGGTGATCCCGCCAATGAGGTGGAATTTCGCGATCAGTTGTTTTTCCTTGCAGCACCATTTACCAGTGAACCCACACCAGGCCTGAAGCTGGAACTGCGCTATGCAGGCATTACCTGGGGTCAAAATGACTTTGCCCTGGCTTATGAATCATGGGCCAAAACACGACGCATCATTACCAGCAGCTTCAATCCTTCACAGGCCGAAGCAGAAAAATCTGTGATCTTCGACCGTTCCTATGAAGACCGCTACAACGACCCCGGTCGTTTTCAAACTACCACCAACGAAAACGGGCAGTCGGTGTTGCTTACCGACCGCCGGGGCCGCAAACTATACCTCTTCGGCCAGGGAGCATCACCCGAAGGCAACCGTCCTTTTGTTGATGAATATGACATACGCAGCGGTGAAACAAAACGGTTGTGGAGATCGGAAGCACCATGGTATGAAGTCCCTATTGAGATTATTGATGTAAACCGTGGCCTGATAATTACCCGGCGCGAATCCAATGATGTACAGCCCAACTATTTCATCCGTGATATAAAACGTGACCGCCTGACGCAGATCACCGATCTGCCCGATCCTTTCAAAGCACTCCAGGAACTTCAGTCGGAGATGGTACATTATGAAAGAGAAGACGGAATTCCACTCAATGGCACACTCTATTTGCCGGCAGGCTATGACAAGGAAACCGACGGCCCGCTGCCTACGATGCTTTGGGCTTATCCAAGAGAATTCAAAAGTGCTGATGCTGCAGGCCAGGTGAGCGGTTCGCCATATACCTACACCCGGGTAGGTGCTACATCGCCCGTTATGCTTGCCATGCTGGGATATGCTGTACTCAACAATGCCAGCTTCCCCATTGTGGGGGAAGGCGACGAAGAGCCCAACGATACTTTTGTAGAGCAATTGGTAGCCAATGCAGAAGCAGCTATCAACTTCCTGGTAGAAATGGGCGTTACTGATCCGGAGAGAGTTGCCGTATCAGGCCATTCCTATGGAGCTTTTATGACTGCCAACCTGCTCGCCCATTCCGACCTGTTTGCTGCCGGAATTGCGCGCAGCGGAGCTTACAACAGGTCACTTACCCCATTTGGATTCCAGTCGGAAGAGCGCACATTCTGGGATGATCCCGAGCTATATCTGCGCATGTCGCCTTTTACCCATGCCAATAAGATTGAAGAACCTATTCTGATCATTCACGGGGCTGACGATAACAATTCGGGTACCTTCCCCATGCAAAGCGAAAGATTGTATGATGCTCTGCGCGGCCATGGTGCCACGGCACGCCTGGTAATGCTTCCTCACGAAGGGCATGGCTACCGCGCACGTGAATCAGCCCTGCACATGCACTGGGAATGGATACAATGGCTCGATAAGTATGTAAAAAATAAGCAATAATTTCACCGGTATGATCTCACCTGTGATGCCCCGGTTTAAAAAGCCAGGATATAACCAAAATTGATTGAACAACCTGAGGGTATGAGGATAATTTCATACCCTCATTTTTCTTTTAAAAACAGACTATGCAATACCCTACATCCCTGATACACGGCCGGCTTATCAGGCGTTATATGCGTTTTCTTGCTGATGTTGAACTGGATTCAGGTGAGGTGGTTACTGCACACTGCACCAATTCGGGAAGCATGAAAAGCTGCCTGGAAGCAGGAGCCAGCGTGTATCTCTCGTCTGTTGCCGATCCCAAACGCAAAACCCGGTTTACCTGGGAAATGATCGAAATCAATGGCCTCTGGGTGGGGATCAATACTGCCTTGCCCAATAAGCTTGTCTTTGAGTGGGTAAAAAACGGAACAATCCCTGGGTTGCAGGGATTCGATGAAGTAAGAACAGAAGTGAAATATAAGGACAGCAGGCTCGACCTAATGGCCCGTAAACCCGGAGAAACCTGTTTCATAGAAGTAAAAAACGTTACGCTGAAAGTTGGTGAACAGGCATTGTTTCCCGATGCGGTAACATTGCGGGGGCAAAAACATATTAAAACCCTGATGGAGCTCAGACAAAACGGGATGCGCAGTGTGATGCTTTACGTAATACAGCGGATGGATGTAAATACCTTTGGACCAGCCGATGAAATTGATCCCTCTTATGGCCAACTCCTGCGCCAGGCCTGGAAAAATGGCGTAGAAATCCTTCCGGTTCAGGTAAAAGTAACGCCGGCCGGGATAGAATTTCACAAGATTTTACCCCTAAGGTTTAGCTGAAAACATTGATTACCAACAAGAATACAACACCATGTCCATTCTGGAATTCATCCTGCAATTTTGCTTGTGCAATGAAAAAAAATTAGTACTTTTGTGCCCCCAAAGGATGGTTCCGTAGCTCAGCTGGATAGAGCAACAGCCTTCTAAGCTGTGGGTCCCAGGTTCGAATCCTGGCGGAATCACAAAAAAACCCGGCCATAAGCCGGGCTTTTTTTTTATACTATTACAGCTGAAACTATCATTCTTCCTGCATTTCAAAATCCAGTGTGGTTTCATTTCCTGCAACAATTTCAACCTCATTCACCTGATTGGTCACATAGCCCCGCAGCGAAGCAGAAACTGTATAGAGATTGGGTTCAAGTCCAATCAATCCGTATTGTCCTGTTTCTCCGGTAAAGGAAGTTGTATAAAGAGTATCAGCAACAAATACTGAGATCTGTGCTCCTTCAAGAGCAACGCCTTCAGCATTGGTAACAATACCTGAAAGACGCCCTGCATTGGAAAGATTGGTTGCCCTTACCACCGGGGTAAAAATAAAGCCATTGATACCGGCAGGTGTACCTGGGTCTCCCTGCACTACAAAAGAGCTGCTCAGATCAACGTCGAGCAGAAGCTCAGAAGTGAGTTCACCGGAAACAACAATTGAAGGCTCTATAAAAACTTTTATTCCCGTTTGGGCGCCACTGGGCACAGTCAGGTCAAACTCCCTGCCATCTGTAAGCAGCACACTGGCATCCTTTACATACAACCTTACCAGGTCATACTCCCCTGCAGGAACTTCAATATCAACAAGGGTTTCAGTGATTCCATTGGTGAGCTCCAGCAGGTTGAGGGTTACTTCCTCTTCTGACAATACCAGGAAGGGAGATCCCTCATCTTCAGTGCTTTCGCGTACCTCAATTTTGTTGATGGTTACATTGGCCTCCTGCAAAAGATCGTAAGGGAAAGGCTCATCGGTGATCTTTACCACAAATCGACCGAAACCCGTGTCATTCTTCTCATTATCACATGCCGTAAAAGCAGCAATAAGCAAAAATGCGAAAGAATAAACAATGCTTTTTGATTTCATAATTTCTCGTTTTACATGTTATGTTAATATAGTAGGTTATCATGAGATACCCGTTCGGATACTACCTTTCTTTTGCAAGAGATGTTCCAAACATACTGTTTAGCACCTGGAAACCAGTTGCATTTTTTATTAACAGGTGATTGAACAACAGTTATACATGATTTTCTTTGACCCTGAAAACAAGCCGGGATAAAATGCCTGATAATAAAGCGTAGTAAAACCACCACACATTGTATCATAAAAATCAACGAAGGGGGAATATCCTTTGGAATTGTAAAGATCAGAGGATTATCATAGCATCAGGAGAAGAAACTACATATTTCTGCGGTACTGCCCTCCTACTTCAAACAGGGTATGAGTAATTTGCCCCAGTGAAGCATATTTAGTGGCCTCCATCAATGCTTCAAACACATTTTTGTTGCTCAGTGCAGTATTGCGAAGATTTTGAAGCGCATGCTGCGCCTCTTTTTCCCATGTTTTATGAAGGCCTGCCAGCATTGAGATCTGGTATTCTTTCTCTTCTGTAGTGGCACGGATCACCTCTGCCGGTGTAATGGTGGGTGAACCCTTGCTTGAGAGAAAGGTGTTAACTCCCATAATAGGCAGCTGTCCTGTATGTTTGAGGGTTTCATAGTACAATGATTCTTCCTGTATTTTTCCGCGTTGGTACATGGTTTCCATTGCACCCAACACACCCCCTCTTTCGGTGATACGGTCGAACTCCGCCATAACGGCTTCTTCCACCAACTCGGTTAGCTCTTCAATGATGAATGCTCCCTGTAAGGGGTTTTGATTTTTTGCCAGCCCCAGCTCATGGTTGATGATCATCTGTATGGCCATGGCACGTCGCACCGACTCTTCGGTGGGTGTTGTAATGGCTTCATCGTAGGCATTGGTGTGCAGCGAATTACAATTATCGTATATGGCATAAAGAGCCTGCAGCGTGGTACGGATATCGTTGAAATCAATTTCCTGGGCATGCAGGGAGCGTCCCGAGGTCTGGATGTGGTATTTCAACTTTTGAGAACGCTCATTACCGCCATATTTGTTCTTCATGGCTTTGGCCCATATCAGTCTGGCTACCCTTCCGATGACAGAAAATTCAGGATCGATGCCATTGGAAAAGAAGAAGGACAGGTTGGGCGCAAAATCGTCGATGTGCATGCCACGTGAAAGGTAATATTCCACATAAGTAAACCCGTTGGCCAGGGTAAAGGCAAGCTGCGAAATGGGATTAGCCCCGGCTTCGGCAATATGATAACCTGAAATGGATACGGAATAGAAGTTACGCACTTTGTTGTGGATGAAATATTCCTGCACATCGCCCATTAGTTTAAGCGAAAAGTCGGTGGAGAAGATGCAGGTATTCTGTGCCTGGTCTTCCTTGAGAATATCGGCTTGCACAGTACCCCGCACCTTTGAAATCGTGTCGGCCTTAATACGCTGGTATACCTCCCCGGGAAGCACCTGGTCGCCACTAATCCCCAGCAGGAAGAGGCCAAGTTTATCATTTCCTTCGGGCAATTTCCCCTGGTATTGGGGTCTTGCTATTCCTGTTTTATTATAAATCGCATCAATCTTTTTACTTACATCTTTTTCCAGGCCATTCTCCATGATGTAGAGCTCACATTGCTGGTCGATGGCAGCATTGAGAAAGAAGGCAGTGATGGTGGGTGCCGGCCCGTTGATGGTCATGCTCACGCTGGTCCTGGGATCGGCAAGGTTGAAGCCGGAATAAAGTTTCTTGGCATCATCAAGGCAGGCCACCGACACACCGGAATTTCCAACTTTCCCGTAGATATCCGGACGCCTGTGGGGATCTTCTCCATAGAGGGTAACCGAATCGAAAGCGGTGGATAATCTTCGGGCGGGCATATTAAGGGAGAGATAGTGAAAGCGGCGGTTGGTTCTTTCCGGGCCACCCTCTCCGGCAAACATGCGGGTGGGATCTTCTTCTTCGCGTTTAAAAGGAAATACCCCGGCAGCAAAGGGAAACTCGCCGGGCACATTTTCGCGCAACGACCAGCGTACAATCTCCCCCCATGAGCGAAAACGGGGCATTGCTACCTTAGGTACCTTCAGATGAGAAAGGGTTTTGGTATGGGTTGCCACTTTAATTTCCTTATCCCGAACTTTAAACACATAGTATTCATCTTTGTACAGCTTCTTTTTGTGATCCCAGTTGCTGATCACCTCCAGGACAACCGGATCCAATCCCTGCCGGGCATGTTCTGTCATTTCCCTGAGCACATCTGCAGTATCAGCATGTTCGTTTTCCAGTATATCCAGGGTTTCTTTCAGGTTTTGGTAACGGTGAGAAAGCACACTTTGCTCTTCACTCCACTGGTTGTATTGGCGCACTGTATCAGCTATTTCAGAGAGATAACGCACCCGCTTGGGGGGAATGATAAATATTTTCTCCGACATTTCGCGGGGTTTCTCCATATTGGTTTTGAAGGATACGCCAGTTTTCTCATGGATCTTATCCAGTATTGCCAGGTATAACTCATTCACTCCCGGATCACTGAACTGAGATGCTATAGTGCCATACACAGGCATTTGGCCGGGATCTTTATCAAATAGCAGATGATTGCGCTGGTATTGTTTTTTTACATCGCGCAAAGCGTCGAGCGAACCGCGTTTATCAAATTTGTTGAGGGCTACCAGGTCGGCAAAATCAAGCATATCGATCTTTTCCAGCTGGGAAGCTGCACCATATTCGGGGGTCATTACATAAAGAGAAAGATCGCTGTGATCGATGATCTCAGTGTCGCTCTGGCCAATGCCACTGGTTTCAAGAATGATAAGATCAAAACCGGCGGCCTGCAGAATGATCTCTGCATCCTTGATGTATTTTGACATGGACAGATTAGACTGGCGTGTTGCCAGTGAACGCATATACACCCTCGGGCTGTCGATGGCATTCATCCGGATCCGATCGCCCAGCAAGGCACCACCAGTGCGCCTTTTGGAAGGATCAACCGAAACAATGGCAATGGTTTTGTCTTTCTGGTCTTGCAGGTATCTTCTTACAATCTCGTCAACAAGGCTCGATTTTCCGGCGCCACCGGTGCCGGTAATGCCAAGTACCGGAGCTTTTTTACCGGTTTTGCCCGAAAGGCTGTCAATAACCTTCCTCACCGAGTCAGGGTAATTCTCTGCTGCTGAAATTAGCCTGGCGAGGGTCCGATGATCTTTGGTCTTTATTTTTTCCAGGTCAGGATCAAAATCCTTCCCTGTGGCAAAATCAGATTTCTGCAACAGATCATTGATCATTCCCTGCAAACCCATTGATCTGCCATCGTCGGGAGAATAAATACGGGTGATACCGTAGTTGTGCAACTCTTCAATTTCATGAGGAAGGATAACCCCGCCGCCACCGGCAAAAATCTTAATATGCCCGCTCTGCTTTTCCTGCAGCAGATCGAACATGTATTTGAAGTATTCAAGATGCCCCCCCTGGTATGACGTCATGGCGATAGCCTGCACATCTTCCTGGATGGCAGTATTTACAATTTCACCCACGGAGCGGTTGTGCCCAAGATGGATCACTTCGGCACCACTGCCCTGGATGATACGTCGCATGATGTTGATAGATGCATCGTGCCCATCGAAAAGAGAAGCTGCAGTAACAATACGTACCGCATTTTTGGGCTTATAAGGTTTTGTCGGTTTTACTTTGCTCATAAAGGAACGATCTGGTTGTTATGGTTTTTTATTCAGAATAAGCAAACGCAAGTGCAGCCATTAACCAGGACACGAACTTAAGCAAAAGACTTGGTTCACCAATCCCGTATGACTGCGATAAAAGACATCACCTTTTTTTCCAGAGTAAGACAGAGAGTTTTCGCCAGGCTATGGTTCAAGGAATCAATCCCACTGCCATACTTCAATATTTCTGCTTAATAATACAATCCGCTGTCAGGATTGTTTTCAGAAAATATTACTTTTTACCCTAAAACAGCAAAAATTTTTTGTTAATCAATTAAAGTTAATGATTTAACCCGAGAACAGCAACCCGGTTGTGGATTATTCTTAATTGAAATCAGCACAACATGGCAGGTTTTACCTTTTTCTTTTAAAAAAGTAGTCTTTTTGCCTGCGCTTTTGGAGGTCTCCCCTTGTTACCGCAACCTTATTTCCGGTATAAGGGTCAAATCCCGTATAATACATGGTAGTGGCTAGTGTCATGGGAGTGGGGGTAAATTCCTGCACCTGCTCAGGTTTGTAGCCCAGTCGGTTGAGCAATACTGAAAGGTCTTTCATATCTTGCTCAAGTGTTCCCGGATGACCCGATATGAAATAAGGGATCAATTGCCAGGGCAGGGATTCTTTTTTACAAACATCCCTGAAGATCTTATGAAACTCTTCAAACCCCCTGAAAGAGGGTTTACGCATCAGTTTTAATACGTGGGGGGATGTATGTTCAGGAGCTACCTTCAACCGGCCTGAAACATGATGCTTAAGAAGTTTTCTTATGTAGGGTTGAAGGGCGTAGTTTTTTTCCTGCTGTGGTGTTTTTCCCAGCAACATATCGTAACGAACCCCGCTACCGATGGTGATCTTTTTTACCCCGGAAATACGAGAAGCCTTTTCGTACAATTCAAGCAGGGGATGATGATCAAAGTTGAGGTTTTTGCAGGTGGAAGGATAAATGCATGATGGCCTTTTGCATTTTTTGCAGATCTCCTTATCAATTCCTTCCATTTTGTACATATTGGCTGATGGGCCGCCCAGGTCAGTAATATGTCCTTTAAAACCCGGCATTTGCGCTACACGCTCCACTTCATTTAGGATGGATTGCTGTGACCGGCTTTGCACAAATTTCCCCTGGTGCATGTTGATGGCGCAAAAGCTGCATCCACCAAAACATCCACGATGAATATTCACAGAGTACCTGATCATTTCGTAGGCCGGGATGGGAGGTTTTTTAGTATACCTGGGATGGGGAAGCCGGGTAAAAGGTAAATCCCAGGTTTCATCAGCAACTTTTTCATCGGCAGGGGGTACAGGGGGATTTACGATGATTTTTTTATGTCCCCAGGACTGGATCAACCGGGGTGGTTCCATCATGTTGCTGGCTTCTTCGATCATCCTGAAGGCATCGGCAAACGACTTTTTACTCTGCAGACAGCTTTCATGAGAAGGGATTTCCTTTTCTGCTGTAATTTTCATCGCCGGTATTTCCTTTTGCCCCTCTGCCATGAAAGCCGATTGGGGCAGGTTGTGAAGGGAATTAAGGGGTACACCTCTGCCCGCCAGATCAATAAGCATTTTCCATGATTGTTCGGCCATACCATACAAAAGCAAGTCTGCACCGCTCTCGGCCAAAACAGAAGGTTTTACTTTATCCTGCCAGTAATCGTAGTGCGTGAAGCGACGCATAGAAGCTTCCACCCCACCCAGCACAACAGGCACATCGGGATAAATATCTTTCAGGATACGGGTGTAAACCACAGAAGCATAGTCAGGTCTGTAGCCGGCGCGTCCACCTGGAGTATAGGCGTCATCGCTGCGTCTTCGCCGCAATGCGGTATAATGGTTTACCATAGAATCCATGCTTCCTGCACTTACCCCGAAAAACAACCGGGGTGCTCCCAACTTCCTGAAATCCCTCAGATCATCACGCCAGTTGGGTTGGGGCAGCACTGCCACACGCATTCCCATGCGCTCGGCAATACGGGCAAGGATGGCAGTACCAAAAGAAGGATGGTCAATATAGGCATCGCCGCTTACCAGGATAATATCGGCCTGCTCCCATCCCCGTTGATGCATTTCATCAACCGAAGCAGGAAGAAAAGATATTGTGGAGGTTTTTGCCATGAATGATCTTAAGGAAATGATAGTGCAAAGGTAAGGAGTTTGCCAATACCGAATCCGGAGGTGCAGACACGATTAACTCAAAAAAAACAACAGGA
>CAYVQC010000034.1:0-48229 GCA_964453995.1 uncultured Bacteroidales bacterium
AAAACTACTAAATATAGTGTTTTTTCAAACATCGAATTGGTTTGAACCATGTATTGTATATACTACTGGTATTTCCAATATTTTTCATACAATAGAAGCTGGTAATCAAGCTAACTACGCATGAGCATGAATTATATCATAATTATTTTTTTTACACTTTTTGTATAAGGTAGTAGTTAAAGTTCGCAATGTAATAATTCTTGTCCAAACCTCAAAAAATTTATTAATAGGTCCTACTCTAATTATATTTAATTTTCAATTAAATAATGATTGATTTTTTTCAAATTTATTTCCTTTATTATCAATCAATTTTCTAGTAAACAAATCAATCTTATGTCATTTTTTAATCAATCATTCACATAAATTTTGTACATGAATTTGTCATCATCCATAAACCGGTTTCCAACCATCAATCATCATTGCTATTCTCATACAATCTTTATATAATTATTTAAAGTTTTTTCTATATTATTTTTCCATAAAAATTTTTTAAAAGGGATTTTTTGATATATATTATTTTTAAAATCAATTATTTTGTTTGCAAGATCTTCTGGATTATTCGGTTCAATAAAATTAACATTTCAACTAACTACTTCAGGTAATGATGCAATATTTGTTACTACTAAATTTTGCTTTATGGGTTGTTTACAATTTCAAAATCTGTCATTTGGTTGATCTCTTCCCTTACCAGGTTGATAAACCCGTCAGGGGTAAAGGTTCCCAGGTCGCCCTTTCCATGCTTCCTAACAGAGAGGGTGCCGTCCATTTCTTCCTTTTCACCTACAATGATCATGTATGGGATTTTGCGGGTTTCGGCATCCCGTATCTTCTTCCCTGTTTTCTCACTTCTTTCATCAATAAGTGTCCGGATATCTGAATTATTGAGCAAAGTTAAAACTTTTTTTGCATACCCTTCATACTTCTCGCTGATTGGCAATACAATAGCCTGCTCTGGCGTGAGCCAAAGGGGAAAGTTTCCGGCGCAATGCTCAATAAGCACAGCCACAAAGCGTTCCATTGAACCAAAGGGAGCCCTGTGTATCATTACCGGCCGGTGCTTTTGGTTGTCGCTGCCGGTATATTCCAGTTCAAATCTGTCAGGAAGGTTATAATCTACCTGGATGGTGCCCAATTGCCACTTTCTACCCAAAGCATCCTTTACCATAAAATCAAGCTTGGGGCCGTAGAATGCAGCCTCGCCGGTTTCCACCTCAGCTTTGACACCTTTCTCCTCAACGGCTTCAATAATAGCTTGCTCAGCTTTTTCCCAGTTTTCCTCAGTACCAATATACTTTTGCATATTGTCGGGATCGCGAAGGGAGATCTGAACGCTGTAATCCTGAAAATCTAATGCTTTGAAGATGTACAGGATAATATCCATCACTTTAAGGAACTCTTCCTTAACCTGATCGGGGCGGCAAAAGATATGTGCATCGTCCTGGGTGAAACCTCTTACCCGCGTAAGACCGTGGAGCTCGCCACTTTGTTCGTAGCGGTATACAGTGCCAAACTCAGCCATCCTTACAGGCAGGTCTTTGTAGGAATACTGCCTGGTTTTATATATCTCACAATGGTGAGGACAGTTCATGGGCTTCAGCAGGAACTCCTCGCCTTCAGCCGGTGTATGGATGGGCTGAAAAGAATCTTTGCCATATTTTTCATAATGACCACTGGTAACATACAGGTTTTTGTTGCCTATATGAGGGGTGATCACCGGAAGATAACCCGCTTTCTTTTGCACGTTCTTCAGGAATTTTTCCAGATTTTCGCGTAGTTGAGCTCCCTTGGGTAACCACAGAGGCAATCCCTGACCAACATTGGCAGAGAAGGCAAATAGTTCCATTTCTCTCCCAATTTTTCGGTGGTCTCTTTTTTTGGCTTCTTCAAGCATCTCCAGGTATTCTGTGAGCTGCTTCTGCTTGGGAAAGGTGATGCCATAAACCCTTGTAAGCTGTTTGCGGCTTTCATCTCCGCGCCAGTAGGCACCGGCAATGCTCAGCAGTTTTACGGCTTTAATAGGGCTGGTATCCATAAGATGAGGACCACGGCACAGGTCGGTAAAATTGCCTGATTCGTAAAAACTGATGGTGCCATCTTCCAGGTCCTGCAAAAGGTCAACCTTATACTCGTCTCCTTTTTGGGTATAATATTGCAACGCCTCTGTCTTGGGAATCTCTTTTCTTTGGAAAGTTTGTTTCTGCCTGGCCAGCTCCAGCATTTTTTTCTCGATCTTATCAAAATCGTTGCTGGAAATGGTGCGGTCGCCAAGATCTATGTCGTAGTAAAACCCGTTTTCCACATCAGGCCCGATACCAAATTTGGTTCCGGGATAAAGTGTTTCAATGGCTTCTGCCATCAGGTGTGCCGAAGAGTGCCACATTGTAGCTTTACCCTCCTTATCGTCCCAGGTATGCAACTTTATTTTTGCATCACTTTGGATGGGTCTGTTCAGATCCCACACTTCTCCATTTACACTTATGGAAAGTACATTTCGTGCAAGACCCTCACTGATGCTTTGGGCAATTTCAAAGCCTGTTACACCTTTGGGGTATTCTCGAGTTGAATTATCGGGAAGAGTTATTTTTATCATTGTTTACTTCAGATTTCAAGGGTGCAAAGGTACAAAAATTATCCTTTGCAACACAAATTATTTAATTGTTATGCAGATTAATAACCCACTAATAATGACAAAGGCTGATCAGAACAATACACAATCAGCGAAAAGATTTGATGATCCGCAATTGATGGGTATATTTACGGGTATCCACATTAAATATCCCATGATGGTCAATTTTATCTATCCTTACCTTTTGGTGGGCATGTATGATATAAGACTCATCAAGCATTATTCCTGTATGTATAATATTTCCTTCTTCATCATCAAAGAACAGCAGATCACCGGGCCTGGCTTCATGGATCAGGTTGATCATTTCTCCCTGCCGGGCCTGCTGAGAGGCATCGCGATGGATGGATTTGCCTGCCATTTTATAAACCAATTGAGTAAATCCCGAGCAATCGATGCCAAGAACTGATTTTCCTCCCCACTGGTAGGGAGCGTGAAGAAAGAGCATTGCATGATTGATGACGGAGGCCTGATCGAAGTCCTTTACGGGGCTCATGGCGCCATGAAAATACCACTGCTCCCCTGCCAGCTCAAAAGCTTGATCGCTACAATCGTAGAAACTACTACCGGCAGAAACCAGGAAGCTGTGGTTACGGCTTTTGTTTTCAAGCAATTGCACCAGGTCATTGCTTACCCATTGAGATTGCTTTAGAAGCAGGTCCATTTCATCGGGAGCCAGGGGAGTAACCTGTCCGGATGAAACCCAACCCTGGTAGCTGTCTGCCACGAGCTGCACCAATAGCCACTTTTCTTTTTTTTCCAATACGGTAAACAAATCTCCAAACAACATTTGTGTTACCTGTTCACTTCTGTCATCGGGCAATGCCCGCAATGGTGCCACACTGATCAGACAAATTCCGCAATCCATATCTGTTTTTTGGGGTAAATATAGAGAAAAATTCCTTGCGACGAAATGAAAAGTTAGCGCAACTGTGCCTGGCTTCATTCTTAAACTTTTTTAAGACTGGTACTGTTGACCTTAAATAATTGCTACTTTAGCACGATTGTAACAAAACAAAAAAATGAACAAAATCATATCCTGGTTACAGGAAAACTTTCACAACATAGCACGCATATTTCTGTTTGCCATAAGCATACTCCTCATTTTATTGGTATTTCCGAGGCAAACAGGCTTTTTCTGGGAATTTTCCCAGGCTCGTCCCTGGCTTTATGAAGACCTTATTGCCCCCTTCAACTTTGCCATTTTGAAAAGCCCCGGTGAACTGGAGCGCGAAAGAGAAGAAGTACTCCAGGAACTGACACCCTTTTTTAAGGAAGACCCGGGGATTTATGAGCGCCAGTTTCAACAATTCAATAACAGGTTTGAAATGGCATGGGCTGAAAGATTTCCAGGAAAAAATTCAACAATAAAGGAAAACAGAAAAAAATTAGCCATTAGTATTTTTGACTCTATCTACCAGCGAGGGTTGATCTTCCTTGAGGGCGATATGGTAGGAGCTGATCCAGAAACCGAAATTCTGCTTTTGGATGGCACAGTAGCCCGCAGCCGCAGGATCGGTGATTTTTTTACCATCCAGGAAGCCTTTCAGTTTATTGGCAATCAGCTGGCGGAAAAAGAACCCAACCCTGAATACAGAAGCCTGATGCGCAATGTACTGGAAAACTCCATTACTCATTCTGTATCTTGGGATGAAGAAGCCAATGCCAGGGCCATTGATGCTGCCCTGGAAAGAATCTCTCCCACAAGGGGTATGGTTCAGCAGGGAGAAAAAATTGTTTCCAAGGGAGAGATTATCACCGATGAAAAATACATGATACTTGAATCGTTCCGGACCGAATATTCCAGACAACTGGGTAGCTCATCTACCAATTACATTGTATTTATCGGCCAGTTTGTCCTGGTGGCTGTTTCAATTGTTGTGCTCAGCCTGTTCCTTAAAGTTTTTCGCAGTGAGGTGTATTACGACTCACGAAAGATCATTGTCATCCTGCTCTCGCTCTACCTGATGATATTTCTTACCAGCCAGGTAGTAAAATACAATATCAACCTTCTGTATCTGGTACCGGTTTGTATCGTGCCTATAATCATCCGAAGTTTTTTCGACAACCGGCTGGCTCTTTATGTCCATATCATTGGAATCATCCTCATTGGCTTTTTGGTACCCAAGAGTTTTGAGTTTGTATTCTTACAGTTTATTGCCGGCATCATTGCCATCTTGGGCATGGCAAGTTTAAGGCGTCGTTCACAATTGTTTTTTACTGTATTTCTGATTTTCCTCACTTACTGTACCATCTTTTCGGGTTTAACCCTGGCGCAAACCGGGACTTTCAACAGCATTGAAACTTTTAACTTTGTTTATTTTGCCGGAAGCGCATTGCTTACCCTGTTTGCCTATCCCTTGATTTATATTTTTGAGAAGGCTTCGGGTTTACCCACCGACTTTTCGCTGCTGGAACTCTCCGATACCAACTCTCCGCTGTTGCGCGAGCTCAATATGCAGGCTCCTGGTACTTTCCAACACTCGCTTCAGGTAGCAAACCTGTCGGAAGAAGCCATTAACATAATTGGCGGTAACAGCCTGCTTGTCCGCACAGGGGCACTATACCACGATATCGGGAAAATGGAGCAACCCCAGTTTTTTATAGAGAATCAAAATACGGAGATCAACCCCCACGATGATCTCAGTTTTGCCGAAAGCGCCGAGATTATTATCGGGCATGTTATTAAAGGCGTGGAAAAAGCACGCAAACATAATCTGCCCGAATACATCATTGATTTTATTCGTACCCACCATGGTACAACCACCACCCGGTACTTTTATGCCATGGAGAAGAATGAAAATCCTGATAAAGAAGTGGATCCGGAGATTTTTCGTTACAAAGGCCCTGAGCCCTTCAGCAAGGAAACTGCCGTTTTGATGATGGCCGATTCGGTAGAAGCCGCCTCGAGAAGCATGAAAAAGCCCGATGAAGAAAGCATCAATCAGCTGGTTGACAACATTATTGACAACCAGGTAAATGAACAGCAGTTTTATAATGCTAATATTACGCTCAAAGAAATTGCTACCATTAAAAGGGTTTTCAAAAACCGGTTGATGCACATTTTTCATGTCCGCATTGCTTATCCGGTTCTGAACTGAGAATCCACAGGACTAAAAACCAATCCTTTCTGCAGTTTCCTGAATATAGGAACTGGCATCGGGTCCCAGATTAAAGATCAGATCGAGGATACTGGCGTTGGGAACAAAACCCAGCCTGTCTTCAAATACCTGGTAGTAGGGCTCAAAAACAGGAAATTTTTTTCCCTGCCGGTCGCGGGGTTTGGGACTAATGGCAAATCGGTAGTCTATATACACCCCAGGATTTGAAACAAACTCCTCAGTATATTCCAGGTTTATTTTCATTTCCATTTCGCTAACCAAAGCATGAAGAATGGTTCTGTTGACCCTGGCAAGAGTATGATCATTTTGGAACAATAGCTCTTTGACCAAATCAGCATAAAACAGGAAATAGGGAGCATTCCGGTAAGCTGCTTCAATGGTTTTCCAATGGTTCTTTTGCCAGGGTGAATGAGAACTGATGATAACCTGGAAGGTTTTGGTGTGGTTTCCAAAAGGTTTCTCTACGGGAACGGTAAGATTTACCGCCCCATTGGCAGTAAGCACAACACACCGGTTGCGCCAGGTTTGCCTGGAATACGTTTCATGAAGATCGATCATCACATTTTTACAACCTGCCATCAGTACAAAATATTCTATTGGTGGAAAATAAGACGTTGCCAGCAGCAGGGGCATGGTAGGGTTGTATAAATTCATTACTGATGAGTGTTATAGGTTATGCCGGTCCTAAAAACGAAACCGGGCAATTTGTTCAGTATTAAAACGACGGATTCTTTCCTTGATCCTATCATAAATCTCTAATCTTCTCTGCCTGGCCTTGAAAAGAATCTCGTCCAGCGTATCTTGTCAAAAAAGCCACCTTCCTTATCGAAAGAAGCTAACACCAAATTTGCTCTGCCTACAATATGATTTTCAGGAACCATACCCCAAAGGCGCGAATCTGAGGTATTGTGGCGATTATCGCCCAACAGGAAATAGTAGTCATTTTTAAATGTATAGTTTTGGACAAAGGATCCGTTTATAAAAACAGAATCGTTGACAATGGTAACGGCTTCACGCTCATGGAAAACAATGTGGTAGTACCACAGGTCTATGGTGCGAGGGTTCAGGGGAACTGTATATCCTTTTACAGGGATGCGTACCGGCCCGAAATTATCAGCATCCCATTGTTGCGAACGTTGGCCAAAAGGTACCAGGTATTCCTGTTCCTGCTGACCGGGGAATCTTTGGATCTTTTTCACATCCTTTCTTTGGCTAATGGAATCAGCCACACTGGCAGTAAGTGGAAACAGATAACTGTTTCTACCATTTTTTTTATGGCCTTCCCGTATTTGATATGCTTCAAGAAATTCGTCCAATGCTATATTTCGTTTTGTTTCCACCAGGTAGTTCCACTGCAGATCGGCTGGCTGAGGTATTTTTTTTCCGTTGATAAATACTTCAGCGTTGCGGATCATAAGGTCATCGCCGGGCAACCCGGCGAGTCGCCGTACAATGCGTGTTCTCTGGTCAATGGCCCGGCTATGGGGTGCGGGGATATTAAGGTATACCAGGTCATTGTATTGCGGATCCCTGTTGCCGGGCAAACGCCAGTAGGGCAATTGCTTTACCGGGGTTAGCGAGTCGGTGGTAAAAAACAGCCTTACAATGGCATGGGGCAATATGCGCATAGGCATCCTTGCTCCGTAGTTGAATTTGTTGACCAGCAGCACATCACCCGACAGCAGGGTTTTTTCCATGCTGCTATCAGAGAGGCTTTTCAAATCAAAAACAAAAAACCGCAACAATACTAAAAAAACAAAGGCATAAAGAAATGCTTTGATCCATTCCTTCATGCCTTTGGAAACCTTTACTTTTTTTCTTCTGCCAGCAACTCGTTTTGGGGTCATACAATGATTTTATGGTTCAAAAATAACATAAAATCAACTTATACACTCCTGATATTTGCTTGCAATCACTCTGATAAAGGCTTTTTTTCTTGACTGTTGAGTGAGCTGGATTAGTGAATATCAGCCATCATTTCATTATAACGCTTTGCCAGATCATCTACCTGTCGTGGGGACAGTACTTCCCTGGCAACACTGAATATCTCTTCTTCCTCCTCATCCAGATGATGAATGAGCAGTTCATGGAATTTTTTATAACTCTCCATCCACTCGTCAGAACTAATGTCCTTGCTGTCTACCTCTTCCATCATCTCATTGATTTCATGGTGTTCTGAGATGCTGTGCCGGGCTTCGCCCTGAGATTTATCATCTGCAAGTAAAGCAATATAAAAATATCTTTCTTCTGAGCGTGCATGAGCGTCAACCAAAGATTTCAGTTGCTCAAAGAGTTTTTCTCTTTTTTCCGGGTCAGTAGTATTCAGTAATTCCTTACCCTGTTCTCTCTGTGTTTTGTGATCATTCTTAATAGTTTCAAAGATGTCCATAACTCAATAAATTAACTTATTCGTTCGACTTTAATAAGAATTATTTAGGACAAGTATGAAGGAAAATACCCTGCCAAAAATCCGCAAAGCTTATATTTATTCGTAATATGTCACTTAACATTGTTTCTGAGAGGGTTAATGTTGTAGATTATTTTACCCGATGTGGAAATTGCTCCCGACTTTTTAAGAAAATTATTGTAGTAAGATCGATAATTCTTTAAGCCCGGCAAGTCAATCTTTCTTTTTGGTACCTGCTTATTTCTTGGATTCAGCCTGTTTCATAATCCAGGAAGAACGGGACATTTTATGTTAATCAGCCTATTGAGTGCGGAAAGGCTTATCAGAACTAAAACAAAATATGCAACAACAAAAACAAAGGCATAAAGAAATGCTTTGATCCATTCCTTTATGCCTCTTGAAGCCTTTACTATTTTTCTTCTGCCAGCAACTCGTTTTGGGGTTATACAATGATTCTATGTTTCAGAATAACATCGAATCAATTTGTACACCCCGGATATTTGCTACGATCTCTCTGATAAAGGCATTAAACAACTTTAGAGAGAGCATCCTTAATTTTGGCCAGCGGCAGTTTCTCTGATTTTCCCTCATCTTCAATTACCTTGAAAATTGATTCAGTGGAAATGATACCACTCTTCAGGGCAAAAAACAGTACAGCAAAAACAGCTGCGTTGCGTGCTCCTACCGATCTGAAATCATACCGGATTACTTCGGCACCCGTTTGGGGTACTTCAAGGGTTTCGTCGATAAGGAGCGTACCCTCTTTCATGGATTCGATCTTTTTTCGGTTGTGAGCCAGCCCGTCATCTGAGGTTATTATTGCCATATCAGGAATATTGATACCATGGAACCGGATATGATCGTTGGAGAGGTTAATTTCAGCCGTAGAAAAACCTACGCCCACGGTCACAGGGTAGCTTCCCTTTTGGGTAACATGTAAACCGGAACTAACGGCAGCCTTGTTGAGCAGACCTGCTGCCAGCTGCACTCCCTCTCCTGCCGAACCACTAATTACTATAGACATGGGTGCCTTCAGGTACGAATTAAAGGTTTTCCTGATTTCGGGTACCTTTGAAAAAAGATCCGTGGTTTTGCGACCCTGGTGTTTCTCAAAGGGTTCTCGCTCATTGGTCCATTCTCCAATCCGTACCCCCGAAGATTCAACAATTTCAGCCAGTTTTCTTCTGGGATTCAACTTTACCCCATAGCTGGGACAAATTTCAAGTACTTCGATCAGTGAGAATCCTTTTACCGAAAAAGCTTTTGCCAGCTGGTCACTGAAATCACCCAGTCCCATTACCCGGCTTACCCATGCTGCTCCTGCAGTATGCGAAAGGGCGCAAATGTCATAACCCCCAAAAGGATTGCCTTCATAAGATGTAGTGGTATTGAATCCTGGTGGGGTAAGCCCGCTGGTTTGTCCACCAGTCATGCCATAAAGGTAGTTGTTGTGCAATACTACCGTAAGGTTCAGGTTGAGCCTTGCAGCTTCCATGATATGCTGCAAGCCAATGGTAGCGCCTCCATCTCCTACAAATACAATGATTTTCTTTTCTGGGTTTTCGGTGCCAAAACTGATACCGGCCCCCAGGGCCACTGATCGTCCGTGAAGCCCATGAACCGTATGTGTGGTCAGGCATTTGTCAATGATGCCGTGGCAGCCAATATCTGTTACCATGATCACATCAAGGGGTTGCATATTTAGCTTTTCCAATGCATTGGAAGTATTCTTTGCAATCAAACTGTGGCCGCAACCTTTGCAATAGGGCAGTTGGTCAGTATTTAGAAATGTTGTTGTCATGCCATTACCTCCTCTGTAATTTGTTGTGGTGTTATCATTTTTCCCAACGATCCAACAAAACGCTGATTTTTAGGCTTTCGTGCTCCATAGAGCATTTCGCTGAACTGGTTGTTGATGTTTTCTTCTGCTACTACAACGGTTTTGTAGCTGTCCATGATCTCAATGTAAACTTCAGGAGCAGGCAGAAGAGTTTTGGGTATCAGCAAGGAAACTTTTTCCCCATTTTTTCTGAGCCTGGCAACAGCATCTTTTGCTGCAGCAGCAGTTATCCCGTAGGCTACGACGAGTTTCTCAGCCCCGGTTTCTTCCTCCAGATCATAAATGGTATATTCAAAAGCCTTTTGCCTGATCTTTTCTTCCAGTCTGCGGGTATTTGCCATTGCTTCATCATTTGAATGCTGCAATATACCGGCCTTATCGTGGGTAGAAGCATTGAAGCGTACCTGGTGTTTGTTTTGTGTAACGGGCAAAAAATCAGGTACCAGGTCGGTAGCCTTGTACGATTTGTATTTGCCATCGCACGACAAGTCATAATATTTACGCTCCACTTTTTGGATTTCCGGAAGGTCGGAGAGGTCAAAACTCTTGGTTGTCATAACTTCTTCTTTGGAAGTAAGCAATACCACAGGCGTTCTGAGGTCTATTGCTGTTTCAACAGCTTTGGCCGAAAGTGTCCATGCGTCTTTAAACCCCGAGGTGCAAAAAACAGGGATAGGATGCCCACCGGACATGTTTCCTCTCAGCAGCAATAAATCGCCCTGGGCACCGCAGGTAGCAGTACCTGTTGCAGGTCCGAGACGTTGCACCAAAATGATCACCATGGGCAGTTCCATCATGAAAGCCATATTGATGGATTCTATCATAAGCGCATATCCGGGGAATGAGGTCGCTGTGATGGGCATTTTTCCTGTTGCCGACAATCCTGCCATCCACTGCAGTGTAGTGATCTCGTCGGGGGCAGCAAGCATCAAAGGCATGCGTTGAGCTCCATACTGGTACAAATGATTGGCCGGGGTGATGGGATAACCAATAAATGCATCGGCCCCTGCCCGCGCCATCGATTCAATGATCAGGCGGGAAGCATCCGTAAGGATCCGTTTCCCTTTCTTACTTTCTTGCATAAGCAACTCCTTTATTTATGATTTGGGTGATAGTTTCTGTGTCGTATTTGAGCACTTCTTTCAAGATCATTAGGGTGTGCTCGCCATAATGAGGGGGGGGAGATAATTGTTGTACACTCATGGCATCAGTAGTACTGAAAGCAATGGAGCGAACTCCTTTGATCTGCATTCCACTCTGATACTCTCCCTCAAGGATCATGGGTTGTGCCTCGGGCACTTCAAAAACTTCTTTCATGTTGAAAACACCCCCGGCAGGGATACGCTTCTGCTGCAACAGGTCGAGGATCTCTTCGCGGGTATACTTCATGATCTCCTGTTGAATAATACTATTGATCTCCTCTTTGTGGATTACCCTGCCGTGATTTTTCTCAAACTTACAGTCAGTGGCAAGATCGGGCCGCCCCAGCACAGTAATCAATTGCTGATATTGCTTATCAGTACCGGCAGCCATTACAATTTCTTTGCCGTCCTTTGTTTTAAAGATGGTGCCATAAGGTACAATATTGGGATGATCAGACCCCATTCTTTGCGGAATGGACTGCCCTACCAGCCAGTTGGTTGCCTGGTTGGCCAAGGATGAAACCCCTGCTTTGAAAAGAGATGCTTCGATATACTGCCCTTTTCCTGTTTTTTCTCTTTGGTACAATGCCAGCAAAATGGCTTCCTTCAGGTGGTGTGCTGCCAATACGTCCATAAGGGCTACCGGCATTTTGGTGGGTGGTCCGTCTGGCTCTCCGTTCATATAGGTAAACCCGCTTTCAGCCTGGATAATGGCATCAAATCCTGCACGGGGATTCCGAAGGCCGTATCCTGTAATGTGTGCATAGATGAGCTTTTCGTTGTGCTGTTTCAGGGTAGGATAATCAACCTTTAGCTTTTCTGCATCCCCTGGCTTGTAACTTACCAATACGATATCACATTCAGCAGCCAGTTTGTAAATGATCTGCAACCCTTCCTCCTGGCACAGATCAACAGCAAAGGAGTATTTACCCCAGTTCACACAGGAAAAATATCCCGAAATATCGGTATCAGGATCTTCTTTGGGAAGCTTCCATTTACGGGTAACATCGCCGTGGGTGGTTACATTTTCGATTTTGTACACAATAGCCCCCAATTCGGCAAAGAACATTCCCACACTGGGGCCAGCCAATACACTGGCCAGCTCAAGTACTTTCAATCCCTGTAATGGTGTTTTTTCGGTCATAATGATTTGTGGTGTTTTGATCTTTGTTGCAGCAGGAGTGAAAAACCCTGCCCGGGTGATTAAATATCTTTTGACTGGAAAGGACGCAGTTTTTCTGATTGGCGCCTGAGCTGCTTCTTGCGGTTGTTGGCATATATATTTCCAAGCATAATAAAGATCAGCGCAGCACCCACAGCGACATAAGTATCTTCAATTCTCCACCATCCCATTAGCTTGGCTACAATATTGACCAATACTGCCAGGGTACCTCCCACAAATGCCCATCGCACGCCATCGGTGCTGATCCAGCCCCGCTGGTATATACCCATGATGATAACTATGGCTCCGATAGCCCTGATGCCATAGGAAATATAGGCCATGCTAAGAATGGCACCTGTACTGTAGTAAGCAAGGGGGATGGTGATCAGATTGACAAGGATCACCAGCTTGCGTGCCGTGGAGATAAGTTTTTTATCCACTGCAGACTTATTGATGATGCCATGGTAAATATCTTTGGTAGCAATGGTTACCACTGCAAAGTTTACCGGGCCTACCGTAGAAAGGATAGCAGCAAGAATACCAGCCAGAGCAATACCACCCAGTACAGGATGTATAAACTCAGGGGTTACCATTAATGTGGGAAGTACCATTTTGGGGTTTATGATTCCCAGGTCAGGATTCCATAAAGGGCTTGCAGCAGTAGTAACATCGAAGTAGTTTCCGGTTTTTGCCACCAGTCCAAGTAAGGCTACCATAATGCCAAAAGGGGCAATGATAAGAGAAGAAAGAATTGCTGCCTTTTTGGCAATGGGTGCACTACGGGCAGCAAATATAGGCTGGATGCTCGCCTGCCCGGCCATACCCCCCAATACACCTCCCAGGATAAGGCTCCAGGCATACCCTATTCCACCGCTGAAGGGATTGTAAAGATTATCGGGCGAACCCTGGGCCATCATCGCAGTTTTCAATTCTGCAAAACCTCCCACATCACTCACTCCAACCCATGCCGCAACACCTATCCCGAAAAACATTGTAATTACATGGATAATCCCCGTAATGGCCAGGGCATGCATCCCGCCCATATAGGTGTAAAGAGTGATGACAAGCGAAGATATAATAACAGAATAAAGCCATGGCAAGCCAAACATGGCCGAGATAACACTCGAGGCCGTTTGCAACTGCACAAATGCCAGTACTATGTATGCGAAAAGAAATGCTATGGCCGATACTGCTCTCGCCCTTCGCCCGAAGAGATTTTCCAGCATTTCGCTTACCGTATGTACATTATTTTGGCGGTAATGCCTGGCTACAGTGTAGCCAATAATGATCATCCCTATGGCTGTTGAAATATTGTAAAGGATGGGTTGCAAGGTACCTGACATAAATGCCCGTTCGCTCACCCCAATGGTGCTCATTCCTCCAAGCCACTCTGAGGCAACCACAACAGCGCAGGCTACAATTCCCAGGTTACGCCCTGCTACAAGATAGTCAGCTGCAGAGCGGCTGGCTACTTTCTTGGTAAGCAACGAAATGATGGTAATCAGTGCAAAATAAGCGACCACCACCAGCAGATAAGTATTCATTGTTTTTTTTGGATTTAAGTTGTTAACAGTGTGATATTAACTTGATAAAAAAAAAGGCTGTATCGTATTTTTGACAGCTGATACATCCTTTTTTAAAAACTTTCAATTATTATAATATGAGCTATACTGTTTATACATCACCCTTGTTTATTGTTAATGGTTTTTGATTAGATCATTTGTTGATCTTCAAATGCTTACCGAAAGTAAAGAAAAACACTACACCAATAGGTCCTATTTGCTTTCAAAGGTTCTATAAAAAACTGAAACCCTGTTTTGAAGAGATAAATTAACTTCCTTCAAATTACAAATCTCCTCAGAATCGGCGCAAAATTACAGATTTAGATATAATAAGCAAGGGAATGCAGTTGTTAAATTTTACACTCAGCTGTATATCGTGTGTTATATTTTTAACATTATACCATAAGCAGGAACTCGTGAGTTTACTCAGTTTCTTTTTCAAAAACCTGTTTCCCTGAAATCCAGGTTTCCAATACAGGAAGATCATAGATTAGGCTTTCATCTACAGTGAGCAGATCTGCATCCATAACCACAAAATCGGCAAATTTGCCAGATTCCAGGCTGCCGCGTGTATCCTCTTCAAAATTGGCTTTAGCAGCCCAGATGGTCATGCCTTTCAGGGCTTCTTCGCGGGTAAGCAATTGTTCGGGATACCAACCTCCCTTAGGATTGCCATGCCTGTCGGTACGTGTAAATGCAGCATGGTAGCTATACAGCGGATTGATATACTCTACCGGAAAATCGCTACCGTTGGGCAACCACCCCACCTGGTTCATAAGATCGCGGTATGCATAAGCTCCTTTTATCCGCTCAGAGCCAACCCTGTCTTCAGCCCAACCCATATCAGATACGGCATGAATAGCCTGTATACTGGGAATTATATTGTATTTCCCGAAAAGGTCAAAATCGGCAGGGTCGATCACCTGGGCATGTTCAATACGCCAGCGCAGGTCATTTTCCGGCTCAAGATAATCAGCATACATATTGAGCATGATATGATTGGCCTGATCACCGATACAATGTGTAATTACCTGGAAACCATTCATCAATGCCAGCTCACAGGTCTTACGCATCATTTCTATGTCGTTTACCAGGATGCCGGTATTGGCCGGATCGTCACTGTAAGGTTCCTTCATCAATGCACCTCTTGAACCCAGGGCTCCGTCAGCAAATAGCTTTACTGATCTTACCGTGAGATGATCAGTAATATAAGGACCCTGTGGGAGAAAATGAGTGAAATTCTCTTCTGTGGGGTTCAGCATGGCATAAACCCTTACATCGAGTTCACCTGCCTTATGCAAGCTATCCAGAAACAGAATACTCTCTTTGGAAAGCCCGGCATCACACACAGAGGTAAGACCTACGGCAAACATATCCTGCTGTGCTCTTTTTAAGAGTTCAGTTTTTTCTTCAGCGGTTGGCTTGGGAATAAGGGAAGAAACCAGGTACATCGCTTTATCGATAAGCAGTCCGGAAGGTTTTCCATCAACGATGCGAATTTCGCCTCCTTCAATTTTTGTATCAGCATTAATGCCAGCCATTTCAAGGGCTTTATCATTGGCAAGGGCAGCATGCCCGTCAACCCTGATTATATAAACCGGGATATCAGGAAAGGCTTCATTCAACAAGCGATTGTCGGGCATCTCCTTCACTTCAAAGAGGTTCTGATCCCAACCCCTTCCCTGAAGCCATTCACCCTTCATCAACTGATGATGTGCATTTAAACGCTCTGTAATCTCTTCCATAGAGGTTGACATCCACAAATTGGCGCGTAGCAAATTGTCTGCATAGCCAACAAAATGACTGTGTGGATCAATAAAACCGGGATACACGAATTTACCCTGCAGATCAATGGTGGTGGGGGCTTTATATGAATCCAGCATCAGTTGGCTTGAACCAAGGGCCATGATCCGCCCATCTTTTAATGCCATGGCCTGGGTAACTGTAAATTCACCATCAACCGTATAAATGGTTCCATTATGAACGATCAGATCGGCTTTCATTTTTCCACTGCAACCCATTAAAACCAATATAGCACCAACAGTAAGCAGGTAAATTATTCCTTTTCTCATGATATCCATTTTTAAATCAATAAATCTTTAAACATATAAAAAGAAGTAAATTAAGACTAACACTCACAGTTCAATCTATTCTTCAATTCATTTGCGAAATTAATCATGTTTGATAAACCATAGGCTTGTATAATCACGAATATTTTATGCAGTTACAAAAAATCGTATAGGTATATTTTGCCAATCCGAAAAAAAAAATCATTTTTGCCCAGCCAATCAAAAAAAAGGAAAACTTATGTCAACAAATACTGAGAATACTGATTCCCGGGCCAAGGGGCCCGTAAGGGGAAAAGAAAATGACAACAGCACCCAGACCGCAAAGGGTTTTTTGGGTTGGGTGGAAAAAATGGGAAACAAACTGCCTCACCCCTTCTGGATGTTTGTTTGGATATGCGTGTTCATTGTTGTATTGAGCGCGATTACAAGCTATTTTGGAGTAAGCGCCATTGATCCCGGCAAAGAAGAAAGTGTGGCTGCCAGGAACCTGGTTTCAGGCGAAGGGCTCAGGTGGTTTTTGCAGGAGGTAGTAACGAACTTTGCTCATTTTGCCCCTTTTGGGCTGGTACTTGTAATGATCATGGGGGTATCCATAGCCGAGCAAAGTGGCTTGCTGGCCCTGGCCCTGCGCAACATTGCCTTTGCTGTTCCCAAACAAATTGTTATGCCCGTGATTTTTATCATTGGAGCTTGCGGTAATATTGGTTCCGATGCCGGTATTGTGATCGTCCCTCCCATTGCGGCATTGATTTTTTCCAAAATGGGATTGCACCCCATTGCCGGGCTCATAGCGGGTTATGCCGGTGCTACCGCTGGCTTTACGGCCAACTTCTTTATTGCCGGCACCGATGTGATGCTGGCAGGTATCACTACCCAGGTTTCACAGGGTATAGGCGACGGAATAGAGGTGAGTGCCACTGCCAACTGGTATTTTATGATCGTTTCTACCCTGATGCTGGGTATTGGTGGTGCATTTATCGTGCGCAGATTTACTATTCCCCGTTGCCAGGCATTTGCCGGCCACGGTGTGATTGATGAAAGCGAAATGGCACAAAATAAAGGAATGACTGCTGATGAGAGAAGGGGACTTCGTAACGCAGGTATTTCTCTTTTGATCTACTGTATTCTGATCATTATCCTGGTAGCTCCTGCCTGGGGGCCACTGCGCGATCCCGAAACCGGTAATATTGTTCCCTCTCCTTTTTTGCGCGGTCTTGTACCCATCCTGTTCTTCTTCTTTGCCATTCCCGGCTATTTTTACGGAAAAGCCACTGGCACCATAAAAGAACCCAACGATATCATCAGGCATATGGAGTTTGGCATGAAGGGGCTTTCGGGTTATATTGTGCTTATGCTGATTGTTGCCCAGTTTATAGAGCTATTCAGCTGGTCTAATCTCGATAAGATTCTCTCCATTTATGGTGCTGAGTTTTTGCAAAACACAGGCCTTACAGGACCGGTATTATTCACTCTCTTTATGGTCATTGTGGCATTCCTGAATCTTTTCCTTGGGAGCGGCTCAGCCAAATGGGCCATCTTTGCACCCATCTTTGTACCCATGCTGGCCCAGCTCAACTACAGTCCGGCCTTTGTTCAGCTTATGTATCGTGTGGGTGATTCCATTACCAATTGTGTAACTCCGCTGTACGTCTATTTCCCTCTGTTACTGGGATGGATACACAAATACGACAAACGCCTGGGCATAGGAACAGTGGTTTCATTGCTCATACCCTATGCGGCTATCCTGTTTGTAATCTGGGTTGCCTTACTGTTTATCTGGTATGGGCTTAACATTCCCATTGGAGTGGGCGAAGGAATCTATATCAACTAAAGATAACGGAGCTTAGCTTCGATCCTTTTTGTGCAGCAACAATGGTTTCCGGCAATCTGTTTCAGTAAACGCCGGAGATCATTGGTGCTGCTTTTTTTTACGATGAAATACCGATTCGAAAATCATTTTTTCCATTTATCTTTACCGCCGCAAAAACAAATTCATCCAAACATGACAGCTTATGAATATCCTGAAAAAAGAGTTTTTAATCATCTTAATTGCAGTAACTACTATGAGTCTTGTTAGTTGCCAACTTTCCCAAAAGGAACAATTAACAGAAGGTTTTCCGGTGTATGATGGAAACGACCTTGGTGTAACGTATTCTCCTGAAAGAACAAAATTTCGTGTATGGGCTCCCTCTGCTGATGCTATCACGGTAAGAATCTACGATCAGGGCAATGAAGGAAATCTGCTGGAGACCTACCAGATGGAAAAGGATGTAAAGGGAACGTGGCTCCTTGAATTGGACGGTGACTGGAAAAACAGGTATTATACCTACCAGGCCACCATCGGGGACAAACTTATGCTTGAGGTTCCCGATCCATACGCCAAAGCCGTTGGCGTTAATGGCGACAGGGGGATGATCGTTGACCTGGCATCTACCAATCCCGAGGGCTGGGAGGATGTTCAGCGCCCACCCCTGGAAAGTTTCGCCGATATTGTGATCTGGGAAATACACCTTCGTGATTTTTCTATCCATCCAAGTTCAGGAATGAAAAACCGTGGCAAATACCTTGCTTTTACCGAAACAGGTACCACAAGCCCTGAAGGAGAGAAAACCGGTATCGATCACCTGGTGGAGCTTGGAATAACCCATGTGCATTTGCTCCCGGTATATGATTATGCCACTGTTGATGAAACCCGCCTGGATGAACCCCAGTTCAACTGGGGCTATGACCCAAAAAATTACAATGCTCCGGAAGGCTCTTATGCTACCGATCCCTATGATGGCAATGTTCGCATAAGCGAATTCAAACAAATGGTGCAATCGCTGCACAACAATGGCATCAGGGTGATCATGGATGTGGTATACAACCACATGTACGATGCTTCTGCCTATGCCTTTGAAAATCTGGTTCCGGGCTATTACTTCCGGAAGAACGCAGATGGTTCTTTCAGCGATGGCAGCGGTTGCGGCAACGAAACGGCTTCTGAGCGCACCATGATGCGCAAATTCATGGTGGAATCCCTGTTGTATTGGGCCCAGGAATACCGCATCGACGGGTTCAGGTTCGACCTGATGGGCCTGCACGATATCGAAACCATGAACCTGATCAGAGAAACACTGCATGCCTACGATCCAACCATTTTCCTGTATGGTGAAGGTTGGACCGCTGGCGACACCCCCCTGCCTGAAGAACAGAGGTCTACAAAGGCCAATGCCGCCCAACTCAATGGCGTTGCCGTTTTTAGCGACGATATCAGGGATGCTATCCGTGGCCCCTGGTGGGAAGCCAAAGCACCAGGCTTTATGGCAGGAAAAGAAGGACAGGAAGAAAGCATTAAGTTTGGCGTAATAGCTTCTGTTGACCATCCTCAGATCAACTTTGAAGAAGTAAACTACTCCGATGCCCCCTATGCAGATAATCCCCTGCAGGTGATCACCTATGTTACCTGTCATGATAACCCCTGCCTGTGGGACAAGATCCTGGATACATGTATTGACTGTAACAGGGATAATAAAATGGACCTGCAGAAATTTGCCAATGCCATTGTCCTCACCTCACAGGGGGTTCCCTTCCTGCATGCAGGCGAAGAGATTGTACGCACCAAATACGGTGAACACAACAGCTATAACCTGCCCGACTCTATCAATCAGCTGGTATGGCACAACAAGTATTCTTACAGGGATGTATTCGACTACTACCGCGATCTGATCACCCTCAGGAAAAACCATCCCGCTTTCCGCATGCCCACAGCAGAAATGATACAACAGCATCTTCGCTTTTTTGATACGGAACAACCTCTGCTGGTTGGATACCATATCGCTGATCATGCCAATGGTGACGCATGGAAAGATATCCTTGTTTTCTACAATGCCAACAATACCGAAGTAGAAGCAGATCTTCCCGATGGCGAATGGGTAATTGTTGCCACTAAACATTCTATTGAGGAAACCGGTTCTACAGTGCAGGGATACAACGAACTTCAGAGGAACAAAACCCGCATCCCCGACAGATCCATCATGATACTGGTAGATAAGGCGAGCATACAGAAAACTACAACATAAGTCCGACGGACCTGGTATTACCGGTGAAAGAACCGGTTAAATGGCTCCTCAGCATGGAATTACCCTCACGGGGGTTCTTTCACTGCTGAGGAGTTTTTTTGGGGGGTATTGTATTTGTTCCCGAAACTGCGATGATTGAAAATGCAAGTCCAGGGCAAAGGCTCTCACAGTAAAAAAAACCAAGGAATGATTACACAAGGGAGTGAGTGTTTATCGCATCTTGGATAATAAACCCCGTTTCAGGGATTATTCAGAAGGCGACAATCGCTCGGTAATGGTTTCTCTTATAAGACGCCGCAACTCCAATTGCCGGTTTTCCACCACTCCCCTTCTGGCAGGCCGGTAGAAATCGGCAAATCTTGCACTTACAAGGTTGTATTCCATATCTTCAAGGTTACCCGTAATATCCAGTCCGAACTGGATAGGAACGGGTGATTCTACCACAGAAATGTGATAATTGAAACTCAGGTCGAAATTGTGCCTGCCGGCAATCACTGCCTTGTAGCGGTCCATAACCATAAGAAAAGGATAAATATCAATTTCCTCTCTGAAAATGGTAAACTCGGCAGATAACGAATCTACGATGTTTTCTGCTTTCCTGCTGAAGCGCAGTGTTCTGGCTATTTCGCTAAATGTTTCACCATCCATGAGAACAAGATTTTGTCCGGTTATGGATGAAGCTCCCCGTAAAGTAGACTGTTTAACGTTGTACAAAGAATCGAGATAGGTTTCAACAGCCAAATGAAATTCACCCTTTCCTCTGAAAGACCTTAGCATAGGCATGAGGGTATCAATATCGGGTATCATTTCCAGCAGTTCCTCAATTTCAATATCCAGCATATGGTAGTTCATACCCAGGTAAAGATGGTTCTTGCGGGGTGTGCGATACATGGCTGTTAGTTGCATGCGCGCGGCAGAAGTAATGAATTTTACCTCATCAATCAGCAGGATTCCGTCAGCAACCCTAACATTGCCCGTAATATTGGTAATTGTATCCTCTCCGAATGAAGCTCTTTTTATATTGGTAGAAAGTACCAGGTCCATTCCTTTAGGAACCATATAAGGCCCTGAATAGACAGTATCATTAGCAGGGGTGGCTTGAGAATTTTCTTTTGGGGTTTCCCGTTGGGTTTGCCCATTTTCATTGTCTTCATGGCCAACACCATCTGTAAGGGTCATGAGCTGTACCAGATCTGTATTTTCAGATATGAAACTGAAACGACCTCTCAGAATGGAATCGCCCCTGAAATGGGAAAGCACATTCTCCAGTTTACCAGAGAGTTCAAAATCGGATTTATCAATGATGAGTCGGCTTTTGTCCACCTGAAACACCTCAGGCTCAAAGTCCATTTTAATGCGTGGTATCTGCAGCGGATAGGCGAGCAATTCACTGGTAATATGGCCGTTTTCCATTTCCAGGAAACCTTTTGCCAACCACTGAAGAAAAATATCAGTTTGCTTTGCATCATTTTCCACGGCGGCATCCAGGCTGATTCTGTCCATAACAAATGTATCTGTTCCCATGGCAGCATGCAAACCACCGCTATTGTAAACAAACCTGATATGCGGTTCCTGGGGGCGCTCTTCTACAGGTGACAACCAGGCCCTCCCACCGGGAAAGCTCGCTGCCAGGAATATAGTATCCATGGCGGCATAAAGTGTATCCATGGCAAAGGTGGTGAAAACATTGGGAATATGGGTTGTATCCCGGGGATCAGACATTTCCATGGTAATTGCGGCATTGGTAAAATATGCTTCGTAATCGCCGATCTTACCTGCCTGAAAAACGCCGGTACTGATATCAGCCAGGGTAAAACGGGTTTGTGGTGACGTGGCCCTGGGGTTGGGAAGAGCCAGGGCAAGTTGAGCCCTGTCAGTCTTCATCCAGATGCTGTCGTATAGGATGTCGAGGTTTTGCCCCACTAAATCACTGTTTATTTTAATCTTTTCAAGATTCATCTCCTGAAGATCAGTGAGAGTGAATTGTGACCCCATTTCGCCGCTAACCCTGCCGCTCATTGTAAGGGGTATGGTATCGGGTACAAACGGCGCCAGTTCGTTGAGTAGGATATTTGCCTGAGAGGTAAGATCGCAATGTATATCAGAAAACAACCGTGTAACAAGTCCTTCCGTTTCAAAGGAAGAATTGCTGGTGCGGGCGCTGAACTGATGAATCTGCGCAAATGATTTCTCGTCGTCAGCAAGATCTGTAAACAAATGGAGATCACCGTTCATATCGTATAAAGGAAGTGGGATTTCAGTATAATTGAATGTTCCCTCTTCCAGTTGGAATCTCACATCCAGCAAGGGCATCAGCGAATCGTTATAAATCCCGGTAACCTTACCTGCCGATGATAACATCCCATCCATCACCATTCCATCGAAATAAGACTGAAATGATGGCGGAACCAAAGCCAGCAAATTCTTTACATCCAGGCGGGAAAAGCTGTACTGCATATCTGTAAATATATCACCATCACTTTCATTATACATAAATGACCCGTTTATATTGACAGGCATACCATTGATAATGGCCTGTGCCTTATGCAGATCAACTTTGAGCAATGAACTGAAAACAGTAGCTGGTAGAGTAGCTTCAAGACTGGCATTGTCGAGATAGGGCTCTCCCCCCATTGAAAAGGACAATGAAGCTACATCAAAATCTACATCCACCTCAATGGTATCTGCAACCATTTTACCTTTGATCATGGCATTAAGGTTACGGAAGCCCGTATGGATTTGGGAAGACTCATCGATATAGGTCATGTTAACATTGTTGAACTCAACCTGTCCCATTTCAACAAAGTGGAGTGAAAACGCAGTATCTGTTTCAGGCCTGGGAAGGGTATCCGGTTGTAAGACATCATAATTGGTTCTTCCCAGCGAATCGGTAAAGATATTGATGGTGCCATTGGTCATGGTAACACCGGAGAGGATTACTTCGTTGCGTCGCCAGAACGCCCAGGTATCAATGATACCTTGCATGCTCTCTATGTCCAGCAAGGTATCAGAGGGTGCACGTTCCTGTGGATTTACCAGCATGATTTGATCTACCTTTAGTCCCAACCTGGGAAATGTGCTGAAAAAGGTTAGCTCCACCCTGCCCAGTTCCACATCCACTTCGCTGGCCATCATTGCCCGGGCCTGGGTATTAATCACCGGGCTGATTCGCTCAGGTGTAAATACAAACCACAGGGCTAATCCTACTGATGTTACAAACAATCCTACCAGAGTAAGCAATACGATAAGGCTTACTTTGACAATTTTACGCATAGCCATAAGCAATCGGATTTAAGGTAAATTTCTTTTGGAGTGGTAAAAACAAAAATGCGGCCGGTCTGGTATGCCTTCAGAATCTATGGTTAATGACAGACATGCATGAACCGGTGATTTCCCTGATTTGCTTCTCAGGGGTGCTAATCTACCTTGGTAAACGAAAATTGCTTACCAAAGTCATCTTCATACCTGAGCGTGGTAGCGGTAAGCATGGTAACGGTATACACTTTGGGAACAGTTCCACCAATTTCCAGAATATGGATCTGCTCCAGCACATCACTTACCAGGGTCCAGGTAAAAGCCTGTGCTTCATCTTCACCCACATCATCGCTGGTATCCCATGTACTGCCGGTTCCATCGGCATTGTATTTGTCATAAAGAGTACCTGATTCCCATGTACCGATCAACAGGTTACGATCAAAAAACATTTCCTCTTCTTCGCACGATACAAACAGAAAAGGTACCAAAAGTAAGGGCAGTAAATACAGTAATTTCTTCTTCATATCCTTGTTTTTGTTTAATGGTATAAGATGAAAACATAGTGTAAGCAAAGGTAGAAAAAAACCATAGGTGTATATAAGCCCTGCGGGAGGTAAGGATCAATTCCATTGGCGCACAGCATAACCATTTGGAATCCTGACTTATACGTATTGTTAAAAAAACACGAAGCCGGATCTTTTCAACAAATGTACTACAGACACGCTTCTGCAAGTAATTCTGCTATGTCTTTGTTGAGCATTTTCTCTTCACCGGTGTATTTGAGCCCATCGGTAAGCATGGTCATACAAAACGGACAAGAGGTAGCCAGGAAATCTGATTTCAGGGCGAGAGCTTCCTGTGTGCGTTCAATAAACACTTCCTTATCTCCTTTTTCGGCTTCTTTGAACATTTGAGCCCCTCCGGCACCACAGCAAAGGGAAAAACTGCGGCTTCTTTTCATTTCTTCCCTCTCAAGGCCAAGAGTGTCAAGAATATAACGTGGGGCTTCGTATTCACCATTGGCGCGTCCCAGGTAGCAGGGGTCGTGGAAGGTAACGGTTTTGCCTGCCAGTTTGGAGGTATCGGGTTTCAATTTACCCAAGCGCAGTTGCTCTGCAATAAACTGTGTATAATGCAAAACTTCATAGTTACCCCCCAGTACAGGATACTCATTTTTAAACACATTAAAGCAATGAGGGCAAATGCATATGATCTTTTTTACTTCATACATGGTAAAGGTTTCCATTACCTGGATCGCCTGCATATGAAAAAGCATTTCATTTCCGGCTCTTCGTGCCGGGTCTCCGGTGCAGGTTTCTTCGGTGCCCAACACGGCATAATCGACCTGAAGGTGATTTAGGAGGGCGGCAAAGGCCCTGGCTACTTTCTGGTAGCGGTTGTCGAAAGCACCGGCGCAGCCTACCCAGAAAAGATACTCAGGAGGTTTCCCTGCGGCGAATACCTCGGCCATAATGGGAACATTTATACTTTGGGCATTTTCTGTCATATGGGGTAAGGATATTAGGTTAAGCTGAAAGATGTGAAAAATACAAGAACTACTTTATCCAGTTCAGTCTGTCTTCATGTGAATATTGCCATGGGGCTCCATTATTCTCCATATTGGAAAACATTGCATTAAGTTCGGGGCTGGCTTTGGATTCCTCCATAACGAGATAACGGCGCATATCCACAATAAAATTAGGATGATCAATATTGAGGGGACACTCCCGGGCACAGGCCATACAGGTTGTACAGGCCCATATTTCTTCTTCTTTAATGTAATCGCGGATCAGGGTTTTTCCGTCGCTGAAAGTTTTGTCTTTTACAAGGCCAGGGCCTTTTTCTTTCATGCGGTTGCGGATATCCACAAACAGTTTCCTGGGCGAAAGCTCTTTGCCTGTAATATTGGCCGGGCACACTGCTGTGCAGCGTCCGCATTGTGTGCAGGCCAGTGAATCGATATAGTTCTTCCAGGATATATCTTCCACATCCAGAACACCAAAACGGGCCGGTACTGCAGCATTCTCTGCCGGTGCATTGCTGTATGCTGTTTCGGGATCCATCATGAGCTTTACCTCCTTTTGCACATTTTCCATGTTGGGCAGCTGCCCCAATGGGGTAGTTCTGCTAAGAAAAACATTGGGAATGGAAACAAAAATGTGAAAATGCTTGGAATAGGGCAGAATATTGGCAAACAGAAATACCAACAGAATGTGTGCCCACCAGTTTACTTTATGGATAGTATAGGCCGTATCGGCAGCAATGCCGGCAAAAAGGGGAGAAATCAAATGGCTGATGGGATAAAACCCCTCTGTGGCCCCTGAGGTGCCGACGAGATAAAACACATTTTTTCCCATCAGGGTGATCATAAGGATGAAAATGAGTGTTAAAGCCAGGTAGGCATCATAATGATTCCGGGGTTTCAGTTCTTTGCCTTCTAACCTGCGCACATGCAGTATCGCTCGACGCACCAAAAAGATTATTACAAAAAGAGCTACAATAAAGGCGAAAACATCGGCAGCGGCTACCATAAAATCGTAGAACCCACCCAGAAAGGCAAGGGATTTGTTTCCGCCAGATACCCCATCAATTACCATTTCCAGGTTTACAAACTGTATGGTAAGAAAGCCCCAGAATACCATGGCATGCAAAAAACCAGAAAATGGAAAGCGAAAGATTTTGTCTTGCAGGAAAGCTGTTTGCAGCGTCATGACCAAACGCTTTGGGACTTCGGTAATGGCATAGGCTGGCCCGGTAAGCTTGAAAAAGGCTATGATTCTGCTTAGTGTGACAGAAAAAAATGCAAGGGCCAGTAAAAGCAGGATAGTAAAAATGATCTGTTCCATAGGAAGGAAATTAATGTGCATTGGTTGCGGAGTGTACCAGGACCTAAAGCATTACAAGCGAAAATCCTGATATAACAAAAACAAAAATACATTAAAATCCTTCCCTGCCGGATGAAAAACTCAGGCACTGCCTAATTTAGAAACAGACTGAATAAGCTTTGGAAGAGCATCACGGGCATCGGCAATGATGCCATAATCGGCAATTTGGAAAATAGGAGCCTCCTTGTCGGTATTGATGGCCAGAATGGTTTTGGAGGAGCTGACCCCGGCAAGGTGTTGCACAGCACCTGATATTCCCACAGCAACATACAAATCAGGGGCAATGGTTTTCCCTGTTTGCCCCACATGCTCCTCATGGGGCCGCCAGCCTTCATCCGATACTGGTTTTGAGCAGGCTGTAGCCGCATTGAGCAACCTGGCGAGTTCCTCGAGAGGTGCCCAGTTTTCGCCTGATTTCATGCCCCGCCCGCCCGAAACAACAATGGAAGCCTCGGTAAGTGGATTGTCTGCGGCAATACGAGATACATCAACCACTTCAGCATCCTCAAAGCTCATTGATGTTAGAGGAGTATACGCTTCGTATTCTGCTTCCACTGGCTTTTCAATCACGTCGCAGGCGTTGCCATTGAGGGTAAGAATAACTTCCCCGGTCTTTACCTGCTCGTAAGCGAAGGCTTTTCCGTTGAATATCTTTTTCTTTACCTCCAGCGGCTGGTATGCGCGTGGCAAATCCACCACACCAGCCACCAAGCCTGCACCCAACCGCACTGATAAACGCGGTGCTATGGCTTTACCTGTAAAAGAATTGCCCAGTACCATCATACTGCCTTCTTCCCTGGTATATATTTCAGAGAGGATTCGAGTATAAACCCGGTTGTCAAGGATATCAAGATTCTTATCAGGTACATGAATCGTTTTTGATGCTCCATAGACTGCCAGGGATCTGACGTCGTCTGCCGCCACACTGCCAACGGCAACAGCAACTACCTTCTGAGATGTATTCTCCGCTATCTGTGCTGCATAAGAAACCAGCTCTGCAGCTTGTTTCTTGAGTTTTCCTTCTATATGCTCTGCAAATACTATTATAGACATATGTTATTAATTACATTAAAAATTTCTTTTCAAGGTTTTCTATTGTGTAACCTCTCTGCTATTTATGTAAGGAAGAGGCAATATCCCAACATGTATTTTCATAACCATCTCCTGTCAAAGCACTTTGGCTTCTTTTTGTAATGCTTCCACAAGCTGGTCGGTTTCTTCTGTATCGAAGAAGCGGCAAGCACCTTTAGGCGTGGGGTATTCATGGGTTATAGTTTCGCACATGGGATCGACATTATTGCCCTGCACAACCTTTAAGGGTTTGGTACGTGCCGACATCACACCCCGCATGGAAGGAATCCTGGGATCGATGGCAATACCCTTTTGGCCCACGGCAACAAAAGGAGTTTTTATCATGAGGGTTTGTTTGCCGCTTTCGGTTTCCCGTTTCACCAGAAAATCATCTCCATCAGTGTCCAATGCTGACACAGAAGACACGGAGTACATATCCATGATCTCTGCCAGCATACCACCAACAGCCGAACTGTTGTAATCGCTCGACTCAATACCGCACAATACCAGGTCGAAGGTGATATCCTTCAGTGCAGTGGCCAGTTGCGAAGCAATGGAAAAACTGTCGGTGACCGGCCCGTCAACCCTTACCGCTTCATCGGCACCCATTGCCAGGGCTTTTCTGAGGGTGGGTTCGGTAGATGCGTCGCCCACAAGGATTGCGGTAACCTTTGAAATTTTGCCACCGGAGCTCTCTTTCAGCTCTATGGCGCGGGTAAGGGTAAGATCATCCCAGGGATTGATAACCCACTTTACACCGGAAGTATCCAATTGGGTCAATGATTCATCGAACCTGATCCGGGTGGTGGTATCAGGTACGTGACTTATACAAACTACAATATGCATGATTTAATGGTTTTTTATCAGGTCGCGTGAAATAACAATTTTCTGAATTTCGGAGGTGCCTTCGTAAATCTGGGTGAGTTTTGCATCGCGCATAAGTCTTTCTACACGGTATTCCTTTACATAGCCATAGCCTCCATGTATCTGGACGGCTTCTGTGGTAACATCCATAGCCATATCGGCACAATATTGTTTGGCCATGGCTCCGGCCGTGCCATAAGGCTGCCCCGAATCCTTAAGCCATGCAGCTTTACGGCAAAGATTTCGTGCATTCTCGATCTTCACGGCCATATCGGCCAGTTTAAAAGCTACTGCCTGATGGTTTATGATCTCTGTACCAAAAGCTTTTCTTTCTTTTGCATATTTGAGGGCAAGTTCAAAGGCACCTGCTGCTATACCGGTAGCCTGGGCGGCTATACTGATACGGCCACCTTCAAGACATTTCATGGCTATTTTAAACCCTTCACCATCCTTGCCCAGGAGGTTTTCCTTAGGCACTTTCACATCGGTAAACATAACCGAATGTGTATCGGAGCTGCGCATCCCCATTTTATCTTCTTTTGGGCCAAGAGAAATACCCGGGGTATCTCTCTCAACAATAAAAGCATTGATGCCTTTGTGTTTTTTTTCAGGATAAGTTTGCGCTATAACAATATAAACAGAAGCATGTCCTGCATTGGTAATCCAGTTTTTAGTGCCATTGAGCAAATAATGATCCCCATTGTCAATGGCTGTAGTACGCTGTGAGGTAGCATCTGATCCTGCCTCTGGCTCTGAGAGCAGGAAAGAACTGATCTGCTCACCACGGGCAAGCGGTGGAAGGTACTTTTCCTTTAGCATATCACTGCCGTAGGTTTCAATGGTCCAGTTTACAAGGGAGTTGCAAACAGCCATCACAACAGAAACTGATGGGTCTACCTTTGATATTTCTTCAATGGCAAGGGTGTAGGAAACCATATCCATGCCTCCCCCATCGTACTTCGGATCAACAGTCATTCCCAGGAAACCAAGCTCTCCGAGTTTTTTTACCTGCTCTGCCGGGAAAATGGCCTTTTCATCCCTTTCTACCACACCCGGCAGCACTTCACGCTCTGTAAAATCGCGTGCTGCCTGCTGGATCATTTGTTGTTCTTCTGTTAAGTTAAAATCCATAAATTATGTGTTTTGCGTTTTGGGTTTAGTCTATCTCTTTCCAAAGATAAAAGTATTTTTCTCTTATGCAATAGACAAATTTTCAATTTAATGAATAATAACTTTTAGATGTTGCATATGTTTTGGTGTTGCCTTACCAGGAATTCGGGATGCCAAATCAAGCCGTGAAGAAGTGGCCTGATTGATTTCTGACAAGAGAGCAGAAAGGGTACTGAACAGCTAAATTGAAGTTTGATTTTAAAAATTAGCAAAATGTTGATAAGCAGAAAGATTACGAAAGTTGATCGGGGGGAATTTTCGCATCCTGAGCTTCCTCCTGACGGACAAACCAGATGGATTAAAAAATAGTACATGGGAAAAACGAAAACAAAAATTTTTTTAAGGGTAATACCGCAGGAAAGAAAAATAATTGAGAAATTTGAACCATTCTGCCCGTTTTGGTGCAATGTTCTGTTCCCGAAAATCTTAATAAACCAGTCATTATGTTCAATCCCATAAAGAAAATAGCCGCTGTTCACGATCTGTCAGGCATAGGCAGAGTATCCCTTACCTCGGTTATACCAATACTATCATCCATGGGCGTTCAGGTATGCCCGTTACCCACAGCAGTGCTGTCTTCACATACCCTGTATCCCGACTTCTACAAGGTAGATCTTACGGAGCACCTGATGCCCTATATCCGGCACTGGAAAAAGCTGGATCTGCAATTCGATGCCATTTACAGTGGCTACCTGGCCTCAGCCGCACAGGTAGAGATTGTTGAACATCTTATAGATTCTTTTTATCATAAGAATCTTATGGTAATCGTTGACCCCGTGATGGGAGACAATGGATCATTGTATTCTTCCTTTGGCAAAGAGCTGGTAACAGAAATGCAACGCCTCATACGCAAGGCTGATATGATCACCCCCAATCTTACTGAAGCCGCTATGCTGCTGAATGAAGAATACCATGAAAGTATTGGCCTGGAAGACCTGAAACAATGGCTGGTAAGGTTATCAGACCAGGGGCCCTCAACGGTGGTTATCACCAGTGTTCCTGAAACACCCAAAACCAAAAATACCTCTGTAGTGGCCTATGAGCGCAAATCAGGCCGGTTCTGGAAAGTATCATGCCACTACCTGCCTGCCAACTATCCGGGCACAGGCGATTCATTTACCAGTGTACTCACGGGGGCCCTCATGCAGGGCGACAGCCTGCCCATAGCCCTTGACCGTGCAGTACAGTTCATTGCTTACGGGGTGAGGGCTACTTTTGGCCATTATTATGATACCCGAGAAGGAATCAACCTGGAAAGGATGCTTAAAAACCTTGATAATCCTATAACAATGGGTACCTACGAATTGCTGGACTGAACACTAATCATTGAAACTGAAACCGGCTTCTTCATTTCTTATATAGACAGCATGTAATTGCAATGGAAAGAAAGAATCCAAACCAACCCATCCAATATCCACTTCATTCAACTTATCCATTATACTGAATTATTTATCTAATAAAATATATTTTACATCCACCATTAAACAAAAAATACAAAACGCTGTATCTTTAATTAAGGTATTCAAATCCAATTGGTATGAAAGCGTTTAAACACTCTTCCCTTTTAGGTTTCTCTGCAATTTTTATTATACTGGTATGTCATCCGGGGCATTCACACGCCCAATTATTAAGGGCTGGTTTTGAAGCCAGCACCGGCTATATAACACCTGACAGGATGCCTTTCTGGCTTCGAGCCAACCAAAACGGAGATATTCCCCCCAGTGCTGCCTCTCTGGGCTTGCTTGGCAAGATTGAAAAGACATACAGCACCGACGATCCCGAAAGACTTTTTGACTGGGGAGCTACCCTTGAAGGCAGGGTATATACCGGGGCAGAAACCAATGTAGTGCTTCTGCAGGGATATGCCAAAGCCCGACTGTGGATATTCCAGGTAAAGGCAGGCCGCAGCCGCGATATGATGGGTCTGGCAGACAGTACACTTTCGGTGGGAGCCTTTTCTGTTTCGGGAACAGCACCCGGGATACCAAAAATTGAAGCCGGCATTCCAGAGTTTTACACTTTACCATTTTGGGGTGATCTGTTTGCCTTCAAGGGCAATTTTGTACACGGTTGGCTGGGAGACCAGGATATGAGAAGAGCAGGAAATATTTTCCCGGTTACCACCTATTTACACCAAAAATCCTTTTACGGAAGATTTGGTCACCAGGAATGGCGGCTAAAATTGTATGGAGGGTTCAACCACCAGGCCCAATGGGGGAATGAACAGGAATACTACGGCAATAACAGCTATACCCTAACCATGCCCGAATCGTTTCTGTATGTAGTGATAGGCAAAGCCTATGGTACTCCCGATATTCCCCGGTCAAAAATAGGCAACCACCTGGGCTCTATTGACCTGGGGCTTTCCTATGAGTTTGACAGATTCAGACTGTTTGCCTACCGGCAAAACTTTTATGACGTGGGTGCGCTGTATTATCTTGCCAATATCCGGGATGGTCTCAATGGGCTGAGCCTTACCAATACTGCAGTTGCCAACCGGGGTTTTGAATGGCACACAGTGGTGGCGGAATTTTTCTATTCCAGGAACCAGGCCGGAGAGCTTTGGTCGCCTTATACCCCCTCGGGAGATGAAAATTATTACAATAACTTTCAGTATGTGAAAGGATGGACTTATAAAAACCTCAATCTGGGAAACCCCCTTATTGGAACACGCCAATTCATAAGACCCGACCTGCCCAACGATCCTGAAAACTACTTCATCAACAACAGGGTTGTGGCATTTCACCTCGGGTTTGAGGGAAAACTCCACAATACATGGACATTTATTACCAGGGCAACATACTCACTGAATTACGGAACCTTCGGAACCAGTGAGGCCGGGCACAGCACTGGCAGCCGCCATACGCCTCCCCGATACGGAATCTTTCAGGAAACAGCACAGTTTTCAGGATTTCTGCACGTGGAAAGAGCCTTGGGTAAAAATATGGCATTGGGATTAAGATTTGCACTTGACCGCGGCGATCTATATTTCCCCTCCACGGGTGCGCTCTTGTTTTTTGAGCAGCAGTTTTAGAAAATTGATGCTGAATTTTACCGCTATCAAAGAAAAGATCACCAGCGCGGTTCTCAATATGGAATATATTCTGTACAATAATGTGAAGCCATACTCTGAACCCATAAAACATTTCTCATTTTTTAACTTGTTTTTTATCGACAATTCATCCTATTTTTGCCATTCGTTTAAAACGAATATACTTCTTTGACAAGAATGTTTATAAAGAAGAGCGGAGAGAACAGGCTCGCTGATGCTCTGGCAACCCACCCTCCCGGGGGAAGGTGCCAAAACCTGCCTTTGGTTTCAAGGAATTATAAACTAAAGCTTACATCATGTACAACGTTTTTTTTGATTGCCCCGCACTGAACTTAATGGTTCGATCAATTCGATTTAATATTCCTCCTGCAGTGGCCGGCAATTACTTCCTTTTCAAGGTGCATATGGCTATGCAAATGCCCGGCTGCTGAAAATTTTGGCAGTTGAGGGCAGTGATTATCCTATGACTTCATAAGAAGCCACTGTATCCCCTTGTCCGGGCTTATCTGCTTTAACGCGTGGTAAAAGATGCTGCGCCAGGTTCATTTCTCCTGAAATGAATAAGCATATAGCAGCACAGCCTTGCAATGTATAAGGCTGATCCTTTCAAAACAATATCCTCCGGCATTTTACCGGGAATAAATTCCGGATATATCTTCAACAAAAACAGGAATCATTTAAACCCATTTGTAACAATGACTAAAAAACATCATTTCGAAACCCTTCAATTACATGCCGGCCAGCAGCCCGACCCCACCACCGGATCGCGCGCAGTGCCCATATACCAAACAACTTCCTATGTTTTCAACAGTGCTGAGCATGCTGCCAACCTGTTTGAGCTTAAGGAGTTTGGCAACATTTACACCCGTATCATGAACCCCACCACCGATGTATTTGAGCAGCGCATAGCAGCCCTGGAAGGTGGAGTGGCTGCACTGGCGGTATCTTCAGGGCAGGCAGCACAGTTTATAGCTCTCAATAATATACTTGAAGCAGGAGATAACTTCGTTTCAACCTCGTTCCTCTATGGCGGCACTTACAACCAGTTTAAGGTGGCATTCAAACGACTGGGTATTGAGGTTCGCTTTGCCCATGGCGACCAGGTTAGTGCATTTGAAAAGCTTATCGACGACAAAACCAGGGCCCTGTACATAGAAACCATTGGAAATCCCGGGTTCAATATCCCTGATTTCGAAGCTTTCGCCAATCTGGCCCACCGGTACGATCTTCCCCTCATCGTGGATAATACCTTTGGGTGTGGCGGCTACCTGTGTCGTCCACTGGAGCATGGCGCCAATATCGTGGTTGAATCGGCCACCAAATGGATTGGCGGCCACGGAACCAGTATCGGCGGGGTGATTGTTGACGGGGGAAATTACAACTGGGGTAATGGTAAATACCCACAGTTTACCCAACCATCAGAGGGGTACCATGGACTTGTCTTTAATGATGTTTTCGGTCAGCAGGGCCCCTTCGGAAACATTGCCTTTATCATCAGGGCAAGAGTGGAAGGATTGAGAGATTTTGGACCGGCCCTCAGCCCCTTTAACTCATTCCTTCTGCTGCAGGGCCTGGAAACCCTAAGCCTGAGAGCTCAACGGCATTCAGAAAATGCGCTGGCACTGGCAAAATGGCTCGAACAGCATCCGCAGGTAGAAAAAGTTAATTACCCCGGCCTCTCTTCAAGCCCATACCATTCGCTGGCACAAAAATACCTTAGCAATGGATTTGGTGGGGTTCTTTCCTTTACCGTGAAAGGCGATAAAGCACAAACCACACGCCTGGTAGAAAGTCTCGAGCTGGTGAGCCATCTGGCCAATGTGGGAGATGCCAAAACACTGATCATTCAGCCATCGGCCACAACCCATCAGCAGCTGTCTGCCGAAGAGCAAAAGGCAAGCGGCGTATTGCCCAATCTGTTGAGGGTTTCCACCGGCATTGAACATATTGATGATATTATTGCCGATTTTGACAATGCCCTCAGTGCCATTGCAAAATAATCGGTCATCACTTTACCTGCCGGTATTCACCTGGCTTGAAATGCCGGCAGGTTTTCTCTAAAAAGTAACAGGAATACTCATTAACAAACTATAAAAGCAATGCCTAATCAAAATCATAAACAGATCATTGGCTTGTTTGGCTTCGGGGTGGTAGGCGAAGGACTTTATCATGTTCTGAAACACAGCCATACCACCAATGCTTCCATCAAGAAAATTTGTATTAAGGATCCTGCCAAGGAAAGATCCTTGCCCCCGGAAAACTTCACCATCAAGGCAAATGAAATCCTCAACGACCCTGAGATCAATTTGGTAGTAGAATTGATCAGTGATGCCGATGATGCTTTCCAGATCGTATCCAGGGCGCTTAAAAAGGGAAAAAGTGTAGTGTCGGGAAATAAAAAAATGCTGGCCGCTCATTTGCCTGAATTGATAATGCTGCAGCAGGAAAGTGGTGCCGCCCTGCTTTACGACGCATCGGCCTGTGGCTCTATTCCCGTAATACGCAACCTTGAAGAATATTATGACAACGACCTGTTGCTTTCCATTACAGGCATCCTCAACGGGTCTTCCAACTTTGTTCTTTCCAAAATCTTCAACGAGAACAAAAGCTACACGCAATCGGTTGCCGAGGCCCAGCAGCTGGGATTTGCCGAAGCCGACCCTACCCTGGACATGGGAGGATGGGATGCATTATACAAAGTAGTAATCCTGGCATTGCACGGGTTTGGTGCACAGGTGAACCCTGACGACGTTTTTGTGAGCGGCATTGCCAATCTGCAGGCCGAAGATATAAGGTTTGCCAAGGAAAAAGGATATCGGCTGAAGCTGGTGGCCCAGGCTACCAAAATCAATGGCAAATCCTTTAACCTGATGGTGATGCCCAAAATGGTGACCGAGGATGAATACATCTACAATGTGGAAAACGAATACAATGGAGTGATCATTGAAGGTGCCTTTTACGAAAAACAGTTTATGTTTGGCAAGGGTGCCGGCGGCCATCCTACAGGGAGCTCTGTACTTTCCGATATTACGGCACGGATGCACGGTTACAGGTACGAATACAAAAAACGAAAGTATTTCAACGTGCCCACCCATACCAATGAGGTTGTGGTAAAAGTATACCTCAGATTTAAAAATCTGCTCGATTTCAGCCATTTTGAATTTGAAACCATCGACGAAAAACTTTCTGCGCGCACCTACAGCTATGTAATAGGAGATATAAAACTCTCCAATTTGATCCACATTCGCAAGCTCATTCAAACAATGGATGTGTTTCTGGCGTTTTTTGATGTTCCGGAAAAAAAGAAATGAAATGAGCGAAAGCAGTAAACCATAGGCAGGAAAATGAGAAAAAAAACCCCGAACCGCAAAACCCTCAATCTTATCTTCCATTAAAAATCTCAATCTTAAAATCCCAAATCTTCAAACTTAAAATCCCAAAATCTTCAATCCCAAGGAAATGACAATTCCCGAACACATAGCCCAAACCAATGGCAGTCCGCGCATCAGTTATGAGTTGCTCCCTCCCGTGAAAGGAAGCAGTATCGACACCATATTCTCTACCCTTGACCAGCTCATGCCTTATAATCCACCCTTTATCAACATTACTTACCATCGCGAGGAGGTTTCTTACCTGAAACAGCCCGATGGCAGCCTAAAACCCACTGTGGTAAGAAAGCGTCCGGGTACGGTTGGTATTGCAGCAGCCATCCAGGCCAGGTATAAGGTTGATGTAGTACCCCATATCATTTGCGGGGGCTTTTCAAGGCAGGAAACTGAAGATGCCCTTATCGACCTGGATTTCCTTGGTATCCGCAATCTGCTGGTGGTGCGTGGAGATGGTGATAAAATAACCGGACGATTCAAACCCAACCCGCAGGGCCACAGGTATGCTTCAGGACTTATCGAACAGATCATTGCCATGAACAACGGCATTTATTATGAACAATACATCCAAAACCCCACCCATACCAACTTTTCGGTAGGGGTGGCGGGTTACCCGGAAAAGCATGCAGAAGCTCCCAATTTTGACCATGATCTGCTGTATTTGAAACAAAAGGTGGAGAAAGGTGCCGAATATATTGTTACACAAATGTTTCTCGATAATAATGTTTTCTTTAACTTCGTAAAACGATGCCGCGAAGTAGGTATTAATGTGCCCATTATTCCCGGGCTGAAGCCCGTAAGCATCAAGGAGCACCTCAATGTTTTGCCGCGAACTTTCAACCTTACCATACCCTCAGACCTGGTGAAAGAAGTGGAAAAATGCCAGGATAACAAGCAGGTACGCGAAGTTGGTGTGGAATGGACCACAAACCAGATTAAGGAGCTTTTCGCTCATGGGCACAATTTTGTACATATTTATACCATGGGAAAAGTAGACCACATCATCAGAATATCAAACAGTGTCTTGTAAGGGAATCAGATGCCTGCCCTAAATCCTGATCATTTTAAAAAATTAAGTAAAACCCGGAAAAAGAAAGAACATGACAGCTTACCAGCAATTGCAGAACCTGATCAGCAAAAGAATTCTCGTACTCGACGGTGCAATGGGTACCATGATACAGCGCTATCGCCTGGAGGAAGAGGACTTCAGGGGCGACCGCTTTGCCGGTATCTCCCAGAAAGTAAAAGGGAATAACGACCTGCTGAGCATTACCCAACCTCATATCATACGCGAGATTCATGAAGCTTATCTGCAGGCGGGGGCCGATATTGTGGAAACCAATACCTTTAACTCCACATCTGTTTCCATGGCCGATTATCACATGGAAGACCTGGTATATGAGATCAATGTGGCTGCTGCACGGCTCGCCAGAGAGGCTTGTGATAAATTTTCCGCCCTTACCCCCGATAAGCCCCGCTTCGTGGCAGGTTCCATCGGACCTACCAATAAAACAGCATCCCTTTCGCCCAATGTAAGCAGCCCTGCCTACAGGGCCATTACCTTTGATCAGCTAAAAGACGCCTATACCGAACAGATCCGGGGGCTAATGGATGGGGGAAGCGACATCCTGCTGGTAGAAACCATTTTCGACACCCTCAACGCCAAAGCTGCCCTGATGGCCATAAGCCAGTACCAGGATGAAACCGGCAAAAGAATCCCGGTAATGATCTCCGGTACCATTACCGATGCAAGTGGAAGAACCCTTTCCGGACAAACAACAGAAGCCTTTTTTGTCTCTCTTTCCCATTTTGATATGCTCAGTATCGGGCTCAACTGTGCCCTGGGGGCAGGCCAACTGAAACCCTTCCTGGAAACCCTGAGCCGGTTGGCGCCCTGCGCCGTTAGCGCGCATCCCAATGCAGGCCTACCCAACCAATTTGGCCAATACGACCAGTCGGCAGGGATTATGGCCGCAATCGTTGAAGGTTTTCTAAAGGATGGACTTGTCAATATCATAGGGGGTTGTTGTGGCACCACACCCTCTCACATTGAACAAATTGCGCTGCTGGCCCAAAAATACCCCCCACGCAAGATCCCCGCCCCTTCTGTTAATACATTTCTCAGCGGGCTTGAGCACCTTGAAATCAGACCCGATTCCAACTTCATCAATATTGGGGAGCGCACCAATGTGGCTGGTTCCATGAAATTCGCCCGCCTGATCAAGGAAGAGAAATATGAGGAAGCCCTCAGTGTGGCCCTCGATCAGGTAGAAAACGGGGCCCAGGTGATCGATATCTGCATGGACGATGCCATGATTGATGCGCCCAAAGCTATGACCAGCTTTTTGAATCACCTGGCCGCCGAACCTGATATCGCTAAGGTTCCTTTTATGATCGACTCTTCCAAATGGGAAGTCATTGAAGCAGGACTCAAATGTGTGCAGGGCAAATGCATCGTCAATTCCATCAGCCTGAAAGAGGGAGAAGAAGAGTTTCTCAGACATGCCAGGCTGGTAAAACAATATGGAGCCGCTGTTGTGGTAATGCTCTTTGATGAAAAAGGGCAGGCTGATGTGTATGAAAGAAAAATTGAAATCGCACAAAGGGCTTACCACCTGCTTACGGAAAAGGTTCAGTTTCCCCCACAGGATATTATTTTCGATCCCAACGTACTGGCCATTGCCACCGGTATCAGTGAACACAACGGGTATGCCCTTGACTATATCCGGGCCTGTGAGTGGATCAGGCAGAATCTTCCTCACGTACACATCAGTGGTGGGGTGAGCAACCTCTCCTTTTCTTTCAGGGGAAACAACCTGATCCGTGAAGCGCTGCACTCAGCATTTCTTTACCACGCCATTAAAGCTGGTATGGATATGGGCATTGTGAATCCGGCAATGTTGCAGGTGTATGATGAAATCCCCGGAGAACTGCTGCGACTGGTGGAAGATGCCGTGCTATTTCGCAGAAAAGATGCAACGGAAAGACTGCTCATGTACGCTGAGCAGGTCAAAGACCAACAGGAAGAGAAAAAAGGTGATTCAGATAAAAATGCCTGGAGAGAACTGCAGATCCGTGAAAGGCTATCCCATGCCCTGGTGAAGGGTAAAGACGAGTTTATTGAAGATGACGTGGAGGAGATGCGCCGGCAAATGGATCGTGCCCTGGATGTGATCGAAGGCCCCCTGATGGATGGGATGAACAAAGTGGGCGATTTGTTTGGATCGGGAAAAATGTTTTTGCCCCAGGTGGTAAAGAGTGCAAGGGTAATGAAAAAGGCTGTGGCCTACCTTACCCCTTTTATTGAAGAAGAAAAGCTTCAGCATGGCGACATATCAAGCGTTGGCAAAGTGCTCATGGCTACAGTAAAGGGCGATGTGCACGACATCGGCAAAAACATTGTAGGGGTGGTGCTGGCATGCAATGGCTTTGAGGTGATCGACCTGGGGGTGATGGTTCCCTGCGAAAAGATCCTGGAGGTGGCAAAAGAACAAAAGGTTGATATCATAGGATTGAGCGGATTGATCACCCCATCGCTGGATGAAATGGTACATGTGGCCTCAGAAATGAAAAAGCAGGATTTTAACCTTCCCCTGCTTATTGGAGGAGCCACCACCAGTGTGCTGCATACCGCCGTAAAAATTGCACCGGCCTATGAGCATGGCGTAATCCATGTAAAAGACGCTTCAAGGGCAGCAAAGGTTTGCAGTGAACTCATTGGCAAACAAAAAGAAACTTTTGTAAAAAAAACTGCACAAAGCTATACGGAAATGGTGGAAGAATACCAGCAGCGCAGCGCGCAGAAGCAGTATCTAACCATGGAAATGGCACGCAACAACAAATTCCAATGGAAAGCCGAACAGGCCAACCTTACCAAACCTGAAAAACCAGGCATACATGTGCTCGACAATTACCCGCTGGAAGAACTGGCCCGCTACATCGACTGGACCTTTTTCTTTTATGGTTGGGAGATCAAGGGGAAATATCCTGAAGTACTCAAAGACCCCTTAAAAGGAGCAGAAGCGCAAAAACTCTTTGACGATGCCCACAAATTACTTGAAATGTTTTTTTCCGACAGTTCACTTAAGGCTCGTGGCGTAGCTGGAATATTTCCGGCAGCCAGCCAAAACGAAGACATTATCATTTACCAGGACGAAGCACGAACGCGGGAAAGAATGCGCTTCAACTTCCTGCGCATCCAGGAAATCAAGGAAGAACCCGGAAAAATCAATCTTTCTCTTGCCGATTATATTGCCCCGGCCGGATCAGGATCACAAGACCACCTGGGCGCCTTTGTGGTAAGTATACATGGTGCCGATGAGGTTGCTGAGCGCTTCAGGCAAAACAAAGATGACTACAGCAGTATCATGACCAAAATGCTGGCAGACCGCCTGGCAGAGGCCTTTGCTGAATTGCTCCACGAAAAGGTGCGCAAGGAATTGTGGGCCTATGATACCCGCGAAGACCTCTCCCTGGGAGAATTGCTAAAAGAACGCTATGAAGGCATACGCCCTGCCTGTGGTTATCCCGCCTGCCCGGAGCACAGCGAAAAAATCAAGCTGTTTGAACTACTGGGAGCTCAGGAGTATACCGGAGCTTACCTTACCGAAGGTTACAGTATGGTGCCCGGTGCGTCTGTTTCTGGATGGTATTTTGCCCATCCCCTTTCCCGCTATTTCAACCTGGGTAAGATCACACGTGAACAGGTTGAAATGTATGCTTCTAAAAAAAATATTACCCTTGCTGAAGCAGAAAAACTGCTAATGCCCAATCTTTCTTACTGAGACACCCTGGGGCATTGAAGTTCCCGGCACCACTTTCACCTGCACAAGAAGCCTTTTCGCAGGTATACTTTTACTGGAAATTATACCTTGCCATAACCACAATATGGTTGTTGACGGCCGGATCCATAGAGTCATTTGGTTTGCCATACTGGTCGTAACCCAGGGCATACACGGCACTGTAATAGGAATATTCAAGTCCGAAACTCAAATTTTTGGCCGTATAAGACACGCGTGGCGAAACCCTTAACAGGTTGTGAAGGTCGGTATAGCGCTGCAAACCAGCAATGGAAAGGAACGGATCGGCCGAACCCAGGTTCTCGGTATAGCCGGCAAAAAGCCCCCATTCCAGGGCGAGGTTGTTGGTATGGATATCAGCCCAAAGGGAAAGGGTACGCAGATTGGCGTAGTCGTAGTCGGCATTCCAGTCGAAAGGGTGTTCTGCAGTATCAATGCCTTTGGCGCCATAACCCCCGATCATAATATAATTACTCATGTTTTCTCCATAAACCGCTTCGAGCTTAAGGGTTAGTGGTTGTGTGGTAACTTTGGTAAATGCCTGCAGGTTGAAGGATCCCACATTTTTTGAAGTTGCTATCCCTCCGCCGGTAATATCTCTTGGTGAAAGAAACTTATAGCCGGCAGTGGCTCCTATGAGAAAACTCCCGGTATTGTAGCGCACCTGCAACTGGCTGTCGGGTAATCCAGAATTTCGCTGCTGATCATTGGGCCCGGCACTGCTGTGATACCCATGAATCAGGAAGGATACTGAAGCTGACAGATCATCGGTAAGGTTTTGCATGAACCTTACCTGGGGTGAGCGGTTCAACGGATGGAAAGGTGCCGCAGCGGCAAAAGAAATCGTTGAAGGTGAACAATCCAGAACGAACATAGGGTGAAAGGTATTACCCATAAGCAGCTCGCTGCGTTCCCATTTCAAAGTTATTAACGCTACCCGCAGTCTGAGCAACCTTACAAAATCTTGTTGCGTACCAAAAAAATCGGCTTCAATCCGTCCCGAAGTCTTTGCACCAAATAGCTCAGGCCCCTTAATATCAAAGCCAAACCTTGAGTGCACCGAAAGCATATTCAGTTTCGGCCTTTTGTTGATGTCATTGCCATTGCTGTCAAAAACAGGTCTTTTGGGGAAAAGATAGAGTTCGCCATCGCGCGTATCCAGGGAACGGTAAGTATCGTAGATCACCTCGTAACTTACATATCCATAGGGCTTTATGGTAATTACCGAAGTTGTATCGGCCTGGGAAAAAGAATAGCCGGTAATGGTCAGCAATAATAACAGTAATGTTTTTTTCATCTTCCAAAAATCATTCAGGGTTAATACTAAAGAATAAATAATGCACTTTACTAAAATGCAGCCATGCCTTTGCCGGCGAAATTAAAAAGAATATTAAAACCAATAATGGGGTTTGCACGGAAAACATCAATAGTTATCATGCCGGATAAATATACCTGCAAATCAAAAAACTCAAACCCTTCATCCAGTAAGGTTATCAGACGGTCTTAAACCCGTAAAACTCAAAAGTCGATCGAAGTGCCGTAAAAAATTCAGAACTGCTTCAGCGATTTCATATATTGATGGCGCGAATAAAAATTATCGTGTCATTCAAAATCCGGAAAAATTACAGATTGAGCCAGGGTAGCTACAACCTTATCTCACTCATTCCCGAAGCAATGGGTGTGCTAATGCGAAAACCCGTATACTGATGTTGTCCACCCCTGAACCCAGCTACCACTTCCACATCGAACAGCAGGAAAATCTGGCTAACGCCATAACCAGCCTCCCACCAGGGCTGCTTTGTCTCAACGGCAAGAGCATTAAAGAAAAGCTTCTCCCGCATAAGAGTACGTGAAAGGAATGGTAGTCTTTTCAGCAGGATACGGGCATGATCGTACTGGAAATATCCTGAGAGGTAATTGCCGGTAGTGCTGTACTCATACAACGGCAACGTGCGAAAGGTACTGTGAGCATTGCCTTCAGTATAAATAAACGGACTGGTGGCAAAATGCCTGAAATCGGGAGCATGGATCGATTCCGTATCGGGAAACATCCCTGCATTGATGCGGTAACTAATATTTCCCACCAGCCGGATGTTTATGGTTTGGTTTACAGATGCCTCAACCTGGCTAAATTGCACATCGCTTCCGGCCACCCCTCCAAACCCCTGGCGGTAATACAGGCTGATGGTGGGAAAGTGAGAATAGAGCATTTGTTTGCTTGCACCCCGCCTTGCCCAGTAATAACGATGGGTGTAACTAAGACGACCGCTGGCAATGAATGCCGTATGCCCTGGCATGATGCCGGGAAACAAACCGGGAATTGCCGGAACATTGGGAGTAAACTCCTTCCCCATAAAGTTGGTAATGCTGAAGGCTGAATGATTCTCCAGTGGTTTGCGCCTGCTGTATTCGGCAGAAGTAGTGAGCACCAGCCCGTTGGCCAGGTCCGTTTCATGGGAAAGACCAATAAATTCTTTATGGTAAAATTTGGCCGGGTTCAATCCGAAAAAGAGCCCTGATACAGTGGAAAAGAAAGGACTGATGGCGCTGTTGGTTGCAAAATCGGCTGTTTCCCAACCCCCGGTAAATCGAATATATGCCCTGCGGAAGGGATCGTAATGGTAGGTAGCACCAACGCTTCCCAGGAGCTGCTGGCGCGCAAAGGCCCACCCTGCCCTTGCTGTGGCATTGAATTGCTTGTCGCCGGCAAGCGTGCGATCATAGTTCAACCATTGGCCATACACGAAGCCATCCACAGTATTGTACCTGGTGGAACCTACATCAATCAGACCTCCATAAGTTATGGTTTGCTCATTCTCTAAATCAAATGCATAACCGGTAATTACTTTTCCGGCCAGGGAGGGTTCCTTTTTTTCAGTGTCACCCTCTTCGTTCTCCTTCTCCCCGTCGAAACTTTCTTTTTCATAGTCGGTAAGGGGTACGGGGCGGTTTTCCTGCCAGTAGCGGTCGGTTCGCACGCGGGCACTATCGTCAATTTCCATGGAGAACTCCCTGATCTCGAGAGAAGGTCTGGGGGTGGCAGCCCGCGACTGCTTCCGGATCAGTCGGTTGAGGGTTCGCATTTCCCGGTTGCCCAGATCAGGCTTTGCCATCAGGGCCGCTATGCGCTGCTGGCGCCTGGTGGCCTTTCCGGCAGTGGTTCTTTTGGCGATCTCCGGACGGTAAACGTCCGTTCCCATATCGTCCACTTTTTGCCTTTGCAACAGAAACAGCTCAGAATCCTGCTTCATCAGTTGCCGGTAAAAATCATGATCCAGGTCGGGATTCAGGGTTACCTGGTAATCGGTTACCGAAGCCAGGTATTTATAGTTGGCCTCCAGTCCCATCAGGGCAACATCAATATTGAAATCCTGGCTCACAGGCATCCACACATCCTTTTCCACAGGATTGTACACCTGCCTGAAATTGATGGTAAAGAAGGACTGTTCAACGGAAAGGTCAACAGAATGCAGATTCCATGAGCCTTCGGCAATGTGGATCACGCCACTGTAAAGATCGGGACCGGGGCGGCGCGGTACCACCCTGATACGGTTGATCTGCCTGTCATTTTCCATGAAAGTGCCCTCCAGCACAAAGCGGTATACCTGCAATGCGCTTCGGCTCAGGGGTGAGATGATACCATTGATATCGCGGTAGAGGCTTATGGTAACAAAGGACATGGGACTGGTTTGGTTGTCATTGCCCGAACTGCGGGTTGACAGTACGCGTGTTTCCACTGCTTGTGGAAGAGAGAATTGGACCTCAGAGAGGGTTTCGGTAACAAAATACCGGTCCTGCTCCACTCCTTCCCTCTCCAGCTGCCTGCGCAAAAGGGCAGGCACACGGGTAAGCACACCCGTACCTTTCAGGTATACACGGCAACTGTATTCCGATACCTGGTTGAGGTAGTACTGGCTCATTCCTATGGCACGCCGCATAATGTAATAGGCTGGGTCTTCCCCACTGGCCGTTACAACAACAGCAGGAAGCTGATATTGCTGTTCTTCAAGGATCACATCAAAACGGATAAACCCCTCCTTCACCCTGATGGTTTCTGTCTCAGCCTGGTAGCCCAGGTACTGCACCCTCACCTGGTGCTTTCCGGGGGGAATTTCCAAATGGTATTCTCCTGCTTCATTGGCTGTGGTGCCCTGGTGAAGAGCAGCTACATAAATGGCTGCAAACGGAATAGGCTCACCATGAATATTTTTTACTGTGCCCCGGATACCTGTAGCCTGGCCAAGGGCCGAAAAACCAGCAAGAAAATGAGCAAGGATAATGAGTGCGTTAAGGGGGAGGGCTTTCATGGAAGAAAAATCTGTTTTTGTTTTTATGACACTTGTGCTTTTCGTACTTTCGTATGACGTCATTTCGCAAAATATATTACAATGAAGATCCTTACCACTGCCCAGATCAGGCAAGCCGATCAGTACACCATTGAAAATGAACCCATTGCTTCCATTGATCTTATGGAACGGGCTGCCAAAGCGTTTTACGATGCCATCAAACAAAGGCTCCGCAAGCAGGATGTAATAAAAGTATTCTGCGGGATGGGCAACAATGGCGGCGACGGACTTGCCGTATCCCGCATGCTGGTGCTTTCGGGGTACAACGTGCAAACATATAAGATTGTACATTCAGAAAAAGCTTCGCCCGATTTTGCAGAAAATGAAAAACGGCTGCTTAAACTCAAAAGAGCAAACTACAGCGAAATACACAGCAAGGATGATTTGCCCCCTCTTTCCGAAACAGACATTGTAATTGATGCCCTTTTTGGCAGTGGACTTTCCCGGCCGATTGAAGGTTTTCCGGCAAAGGTTGTAAAGCATATCAATGCTTCTGTGGCTAAAGTAATTGCCGTGGATCTTCCCTCAGGACTATTTGCAGAAGACAATACCGGGAATACAGAAGAAACCATCATCAAAGCCAACTATACCTATACCTTTCAGCTGCCCAAACTGGCATTCCTGTTTCCTGATAATGCAGAATTTATTGGGATCTGGCAGGTGCTGGATATCGGGCTGAGCAGTGAGTTCATCAGCCGGCAGGAAACGCCCTGGCATTTTCTTACCGGTGCAGAACTCAAACCTCATTTCCGCCCGCGCAGCAAATTTGCCCATAAGGGAAACTTTGGCCATGGACTTTTGATAGCTGGCAGCCTGGGAAAAAGCGGTGCTGCCGTTCTTGCTGCAAAAGCCGCCCTTGCCATGGGCCCCGGGTTGATAACCACCCATGTGCCACGCTGTAATTATGCCATTCAGCAAGGTTCGCTTCCCGAGGGTATGGTATCGCTGGATGAGGATGAACATTATTTTTCAGGGATCCCCAATGCCGGGTCGTGGTCGGCTATTGCTGCCGGGCCAGGCCTGGGAAAAGAAAAACAGACCACTCAGGCATTGAAACTAGTTATCCAGAATACAGCAAAACCGCTGATCTTTGATGCCGATGCCCTGAATATCCTTGCAGAAAATCCCACCTGGCTTTCTTTTTTGCCTCCTGGCACCATCCTTACCCCTCATGTGGGTGAGTTTGAAAGGCTGGCAGGAAAAAGCAACAACGGATGGGAACGATTGGAAAAGGCGCGCGAAATGGCGTTTCGGTTCAAATGCTATATCGTGCTCAAAGGAGCTCACACAGCCATAGTGGCACCCGACAAGCAGGTGATCTTCAACAGTACCGGCAATCCAGGCATGGCAAAGGGAGGTAGCGGAGATGTGCTCACCGGCGTGATCCTGGGACTGCTCACACAAGGCTACTCTTCTCTGTTCAGCGCTATGACAGGGGTGTATCTGCATGGATTGGCGGCAGATCTTGCCGTGAAGAAAATACCGCTGGAGAGCCTGATGGCCGGAGATATTATAAGGCTCTTACCCCAGGCTTTGAGGAAAACATTTTATTGATGTATTGATCATCATCAGTATACTCTTCAGAAGAGTTAACAACTTCTTTTACATCATCTAAGTTATTAACGTATTAGCCTAAGTTTTGATAGTACTCAATAAGTTCTTGTTCAGCTGATTTTTTTCCATTGGAATCTTCCCCTTCTAATCCAAGTGGGTCAATAAACCTCATTGGATTATTATAACAATAGTTATATGGTGTCCATGAATAATACTTCTCCGCCAACGGATCCACACTATGCCACCTACCAATCTGCGCATCATAAAATCTCGCTCCGTAATCATACCTGTCCATCATCTAAAAGTAATTGCTTGCTGAAACAAGATTCGGGTTGGCTCGCCTCGCTGAATAGCTGGTCTCCAGGTATCCATTGCTTTTATCACTCGTAAAGCTTCCTCATCAAGGGCTGGATGAACACTTTGCATTATGCGGGTAGCGCCCACACTGCCATCCACCTCAATCATATATGCTACAATCACAGTTCCCTTTATTCCATCATCCTTTGCTTCTTCGGGATAAATTAATGTATTTCTTATGTGGTCTGCAATGCCATCTTCACCTCCCGGATACATCGGGAAGCGGTCAATGGTTGTAAAACCACCTTCCATGTTTCTAAAGGGGTTCACTTCTATGTATTCGCTTTTTTCAGGATTCAATGAGTCGGCAGGACTTAACTGTGAAAAAACCGTAAAGCAAAACAATACCAGAATTGTTGATAAAATCATTTTCATAATCATGTTGTTTCAAATTTGTGATTTTTGATAAATTGGTATTCCCAAATTCATTCTTATCATGAAAAAGCAGAAAGAAGTAATCCAATTCCTGTGCAGATTAATACAAGTGAAAACATATAACCTGAAAAAGCTGTTGATTTTTCATTTAAATAACTTACATATTCTCTGTCAGTTATCCCTTTATCGATTTTCTTACTTTCTTTTCTATTGTAAATAAAAAGCAATATACCTATGGCCAGACTTAAAATGCCTCCTAATATTTTAACTATTATCATACATCTAATCTTCTTTATTTAAACCCCAACTAATAATACGTGAAAAAACTGAATTACCTGAGTCGCTAGCACCTCTTAAAAAATCCTTTTGAGCTTCATTCCATTTTTTCAGTCGGTTAATACCATCTCTCATACCATAAGATCTACCCAATGTTACTCCATTGGTTATTAACTGCCCCCACTCTCCATCGTTAGCATTTAAGCCCATACTAATAACTGTACCCGCAGTAGAGAACGAATTTCCAGTTGCTATAAGTCCACCGCCCACCATTTGAGCACCTGGAAAAAGCATTAGTCCAGTACCAGTATATGTCATAAGATCACCAGTCATACTGAGTGAATGCGCGGTAACATCTGCAGCCCCTCTTAAAAATTCGCTCTGACCTTCATGATTAGCTTGTACTAAAGGGTTATTCATTGTTCTCTGGTGATCTGTCATTTCTGCTTCAACAACTACCTCGTTTAACTGCCAAAAACCAGCAGTTTCTGTACCATCTGCATTATGTAAAATACTTAATCCTTCTTCGTCTACAGAAAAACCAATTTCACCCAAATACGACCCTTCAATATTATGATCAATAAAAAAGTCGTTATAATTGTCCTTAGTAAGCTCTGCATGCCAATGTAAATTCCCTTCCTTATCTTCGTACCAATCTCTTCCATCCGGGTCAATCCTTACGATGGGATTGTTACCAACATATGCATATGGTGAGACCGGTAAGTAATTCTCAGCATGTGGGTCAACACTATGCCACCTCCCTATCGATGCATCATAAAATCTCCATCCATAGTCATACCAATCCAACCCAAAATCATCCTGCAGCTCTTTGCCGTTGTAGAGGTAGCGGT